>NZ_JAAZTU010000009.1 GCF_012395185.1 Vibrio aestuarianus | reverse complement strand
TTGTTAGGCACTAACTACCACATTTAAATTATTGAAAGTTATACTAAATATTGAATGGTTAATCAAACTTGAAAACCGGCAACCGTTAATAGCGGTTCTAGGGTTCAAATCCCTATCTCTCCGCCACTTTTATTGGACTAAGCCGCTGATTATCAGCGGCTTTTTTCATATCTGATGCATGAAAGAGTCACCTACTACATAAAGGTGATACATGTGTATCTGTTAAAACTCCCTTCTAGCGTTTACTACCACCGTTCTCCTGTTCATGTTTCACTGCGTGAGCGCGGCTTTCCAAATGAAGTTCGCCTTTCTCTACTCACCAAAGATCATCAAATTGCTTTAGAGCGCAATATCTATGTATCTCTAGCAGTGAAGCAGAGTTTCGAGACTGCGCTTTCAGATGACTCATTCAACTACAATGACATCAAAGAAACCTGATATCAGAAACTCTCTGAATTAAGAGATGTAAACAGCACCTCAAGAATGAACACTCCGTCCGCCAGAACCCTCTCCATCCAGATATAGTCAAAAATGGCTTCCTTAAGTTTGTGCAAGATAGGGATGAAAGCTGGTTCTAGACCGACTCCGTATGGCTTTCGTCATACGTTCATAGATTATCTAAAAAATGCGGAATTATCTGAATCATTACCCCCTACTTATCAAGATTATGACCTACAGGGCTTTTCATTTCATATCCTTGGAAAAGTGAGTCAAACTTTAGTGCTAAACTAAAGTTTGTTCACAAATGGTGACTCTTCATCAATAATCATTAAAAGCCAAAACATAATCGATCTAAAGATAAAATGAATCTCTTACCGATCTAAGGATAAGCATGCAAACGACTATTGACCCCGTAATGCCGCTATCAGAGTTGATGCTCGCGCTAACCATGGCATTGGATATGACGGAAGGGCAACCCCCTGAGCACTGCATTCGATGCTGTTGGATAGGCATGCACATTGGTGAAGAGATTGGGTTAACGGAACAACAGCTCTATGATCTATTCTTCACTCTACTGCTTAAAGATGCTGGATGTAGTAGTAATGCCGCACGCATTTGTGAACTCTATCTGGCTGATGACCTTACATTTAAACGTAATTATAAAACTGTCGGTACAAGCTTATCTAGCGCCATTAATTTTGTCGTGAAAAATGCGGGAGCAGGACAAAGCTGGATGACTCGGATTTCAACTACAATCGATATCCTGAAAAATGGTACTAACTACGCACAAGAATTGATTGAAACACGCTGCACTCGCGGTGCAGAAGTGGCGCGAGAACTTCGCTTCAGTGAAGATGTTGCTCAAGGTGTGCACAGTTTAGATGAACATTGGGATGGAAGTGGTAAACCAGAGCAATTAAAACACGAGCAAATTCCGCTTTATTCGCGCATCGCTCTTTTAGCACAAGTGGTCGATGTATTCCAATTTGAGCATGATTTGAGTACCGCATTGGACGAAGTGAAATCCCGCAGCGGAAAGTGGTTTGATCCGCGGCTAGTCGATGCTTTTGTCTCTGTCTCACAACAACTGGCGTTTTGCCAGGGACTCAATGCAAATGATATTTGCCAAAGAGTCATGAACCTAGCCCCCGCACAAGTCAGCATTTCGGTAAATGACGAATATTTTGACTGCATCGTTACCGCATTTGGAAAAATAGTTGACTCTAAAAGCCCTTATACCGCAGGTCATAGCGAACGCGTTGCGGTTTATACTGACCTGATTGCCGAAGAGCTAGGCATCGAAGAAAATGAACGCAAATGGCTAAAACGAGCGGCTTTATTACATGACCTAGGCAAGCTCGGTATTAGCAATACCATCTTGGACAAGCCAGATAAGCTTAATGATGAAGAATGGGAAGCGGTAAAAACTCATTCCGCTTTAACTGAACAAATTTTATTGCAGATCTCCCCTTTCCAATCACTAGCGAAAATCGCAGGTGCACATCATGAAAAGCTCGATGGTACTGGCTATCCGAAAAGGCTCAGTGGTGACGAAATATCGCTTATGACACGTATCATTACCACTGCCGATATTTTCGATGCCATTACTGCAGAAAGACCCTATCGTGGAGCGATTCCCATTCCTAAAACCCTACAGATCATGGAAGAAAATTTACATACAGCCATTGATGAACGTTGTTTCAATGCGCTAAAAATCGCGATCCACAAACTGCCAAGCCACTATTTATCGTCTGAAGTTGTTTAGGTCGAAAAGATAGGTGGATGCTGCATACAGCCTCATAATTTGGAGGCAGCCTTACCTTTACGACTTGCACGGCTGCGCTTAAAAGCAGGGCGTTCTACTTTTGGTAAAGAACGCAGCGATTCCGGCACAGGCCCTGATTTAGCCTGTTCCATGATATGAGTAATGCGTTCTTGCATAAACGGCTGAATCGTGCCTGTGCAAGCTGAATTAAAGTGATAAATATACTGCGACTATTTTACCGCTACCCACTATGAGTTAGTCTAGGTATCTCCATCTGTGTTAAACGAGTAAATCAATAAACCATTTTCCGTTACTGCAGTGGAGGATTTTTTGTAACCAAACATCATTATTCAATCCAATGGAGCGTCTATGTACACTGCATCATCAATACAACAACTAATCAACGAGCTGGCTCAAGACTCTAGAACGAATAATAAAGTCCACATGGGAAAGCTTGATAAGACAATAAAAAAATTAAAGAATGCGCCCCGTAATCAAAATGCTGAAAAAATAGGGAATTGTATCAGGGATATCAAGGAGATTTTGTCAAAGCAAAACTCTAGAAAGTTTGATAAAAAAAATAAAAAGATAAATTGCATCGAAAAGATTGCACGAAGATTAAACAATCCTAACCCAGTGAGTACCAATCCTAAACTGTGTATTATTCAAAAGGAAGAAGGAAGTGTCGTTATTATTGCTGGGCAAGAGTTTAAAGAAGACATGTTTACTGGTGAAATGGGACTTGGTCGTTACGCTCATAGATTCCCTGGTTCGCCACTAGCTGCTGATTTTGGACGAGCATATCGCCATTTCAATAATCCCACGAGAAGGGAAAACTAGAAAAATGCCTAAAAACATTGAGTAATTAAATTATGTCAGAAAAGTAAAGACTCTTCATTAGCAATGAATTTTTACTACATAAGTAGTAGCTTATTAAAAACTTATTACAAACAATAAATTTTCCATTGATAATAAATAACAACTCAAAATAAAGGAGTAAAACGAAACGCTTGTATAATTGGCAACTCTTGCAGCATTTCACGCGACTGTAACCGGTGCATCTGAAGCTACAAATTAATTAATGCCCAATATATAAATCTGCACAAAAATCGCTAGCAGATAATATCGCTCAACTTTTTGTGGATGCTTAGTGATAAAAATTAACCTGTATTTTCAGCCCAAACCGTCAATAATTTAATTGGCATTATGAATATTGTAGGGATGTCAGCAGAACATTTAACCGGGCAAAGGGTATTAGTTAGATAATACAATAGCAGCTTTGGAGGTCGTCATTTGGAGACAGCCTTAGATTTACGACTTGCACGGCTGCGCTTAAAAGCTGGGCGTTCTACTTTTGGTAAGGAACGCAGTGATTCCGGCACAGGCCCTGATTTAGCCTGTTCCATGATATGAGTAATGCGTTCTTGCAGCACTTGCATAAACGGCTGATAGGCTTGGCCTCGTTCTGCCATCGCATGCAGTTGATGCTCCCAATGGGCAGTCATATCAGGGTAAGTCGATTCATTAGGCAATGCATGAATTAACCCTCGGCCAGCTGCGGAGCTCATGATCAACTTATTTTGTCGTGTTAATAGCTGACGCTTAAATAATGTATCTAGAATACCCGCTCTGGTTGCCTCTGTGCCTAAGCCATCGGTTTCACGCAGAATTTTCTTTAGTTCGCTGTCTTCGACATAACGAGCAATACCGGTCATGGCTTGCAGCAATGTCGCTTCTGTAAAATAACGCGGTGGCTCGGTTTTCCGATCTTTAACCTCTCCCTCTCGACATGTAAGAACACTGCCTTCATTTAAGGGAGGGACGCTATCCACACCACCTTCATCTTCTTCCACTTTGCCTAAAAGTATTTTCCAGCCTGTAGATATCAGTTGCCGCCCTTTCGCAATGAAGATCCCACCAGCAATATCAAATACCAATTTAGCTTCTGCATAAATCGCTGCTGGGTAAAACTGCATTAAATACTGACGTGCGATAAGCTGGTAGACATTCATCTCATAGCTCGACAATGCATTCACAGATGCCTGTTTTGGGGTGGGGATAATCGCATGGTGAGCCTCCACTTTTTTATCATTCCATGCTTTCGATTTCAGCGATAAATTTGCACCATTTACGGCGGTAGTAAGGTCTTTGGCATTATTAGTAATCGCTTGAGTGACTGAGGATGCCTGAGCATAATGCTCCAATGGTAAATATCGGCAATCAGAGCGCGGATAAGTGATTAATTTATGCTTTTCGTACAATGACTGACACGTATCTAGCACCTGCTGAGCACTCATGGAGAAACGTTTTGCCGCATCAATTTGCAGTGCAGAGAGCGAGTACGGTAAAGGTGGAGCTTGCTTAGTTTGCTTTTGCTCAGACTCAATCACTTTGGCCGATTGTCCTGCTATTCGGTTAGCCACATTTTCGACAAGTTTGCGATTTAAAATTCGTCCATCTTCATCTTGCCATGGCAGGCAAGCTTCACTGGGCTTCCAACGAGCACGAATGTCAAAAGCCGCCTGTCCGTCTAGATACGGAATAAGAGCATCAAGAGTAAAGTAGTCACGAGGAATAAAATTTTCGATCTCTTCATCTCTTCTCACTACCAGGCCAAGTACCGGCGTCTGCACTCGCCCAACCGATAATACACCTTGATAACCCGCTTTTTGCCCAAGTAGTGTATAAGCGCGAGACATGTTCATGCCGTACAGCCAGTCAGCTCGTGAACGAGCCAGAGCTGAAACCGAAAGTGGGATAAAATCTCGATTGCTGCGCATCTGGTTCAAAGCACGTTGCACGGCTGGTAGGTTTAAGTCACTGATAAGCAAGCGTAATGCTTGGTCTTTCTTGGTTTGGCTGACTTTACAATAGTCAATCACCTCATCAACCAGTAGCTGCCCTTCTCTATCTGGGTCACCGGCATGAATGATTTGTGTAGCATCTTTTAGCAGTTTACGAATAACCGTCAGTTGTTTGCTCGATGTTTTACGCGGCCGAAGTTGCCATTGTGCCGGAATAATCGGTAGATCGAGCATATTCCATTTTTTGAAGCGTTGATCGTAAGCGTCTGGCTCAACTTGTTCTAGTAAATGCCCGATGCACCAAGTTACGATATCGCCATTGGCGCAACGAATAAAACCTTGATCTTTTTTATGCGGCTTAGGCAGGGCATCAGCAATCGCTCGCCCTAAGCTTGGCTTTTCGGCAATAAATAAACGAGTCATAAACACATTCGGCAAATACAATTAAGGCCACATTAACCAATGTGGCCTTAAAAAATCAAGAAAAACTGTGATTTTGTACAGTGTTATTCTTCATTTCCTGCACGTGCTGCTGCTTCTTTGATCAATGGCTGCAATTCGCCTTTTTGGAACATCTCTAGAATGATGTCACAACCACCGATAAGCTCGCCTTCGATCCACAACTGTGGAAACGTTGGCCACTGTGCATATACAGGAAGTTCAGCACGGATATCTGGGTTTTGTAGAATATCTACATAAGCAAACTTTTCGCCACACGCCATTAAAGCTTGTGCCGCTTGAGAAGAAAATCCACAACTTGGTAATTTTGGAGAACCTTTCATATACAGAAGGATAGTATTTTCTTCAAGTTGCTGTTTAATTTTGTCGATAGTTTCCATTGCTTCCTCTTCATGAATGGAGATTGTCTTTACGCCATTCTAAATCATTAGTGGAGAATATAAAGCACATATTATTTGTGGATATGTGGGGTATTTTCGTTGAAATAGCCACATTCACCAGTTTTGCTCATAAGCCAAACTTAAAAATATGAAAACTATCAATAGCAACTTAACCGTGACGCAAAACTTTTATACTCACGATAATGCAACAATTTTTAAAAATTAGGGTTTTAATAAAGTAAAAAGTTGCTAAAATGATTTGCAAGTCAGTCATATCGACGAATATCACAATAACATTGGAAGCAACCGAAAGAGAAAACTCTTTCTACCACTATGGAGAATCGAGCAATGGCATTTGAATTACCAGCTCTTCCTTACGCTAAAGACGCTCTAGAACCACATATCTCAGCTGAAACTCTAGATTTCCACCACGGTAAGCACCATAACACTTACGTTGTTAAGCTAAATGGTCTTATTCCTGGAACTGAATTCGAAGGCAAATCTCTAGAAGAAATCATCAAAACTTCTACTGGTGGTGTTTTCAATAACGCAGCTCAAATCTGGAACCACACTTTCTATTGGCACTGTCTAGCGCCAAACGCAGGCGGTGAACCAACTGGCGCTGTTGCTGACGCAATTAATGCTGCATTTGGTTCTTTTGAAGCATTCAAAACAAAATTCACAGACTCTGCAATCAACAACTTTGGTTCTTCTTGGACTTGGTTGGTTAAAAAAGCAGATGGTTCTCTAGATATCGTTAACACTTCAAACGCAGCGACACCGCTAACTGAAGAAGGTGTAACACCACTGCTGACGGTTGACCTATGGGAACACGCCTACTACATTGATTACCGCAACCTACGTCCTGATTACATGAACGGTTTCTGGGCACTGGTAAACTGGGCATTCGTAGCAGAAAACCTAGCAAAATAATCCTTTCCCCTAGGATTTACATTTAGTCATATGATAAGCCTGCTTCCCCGCAGGCTTTTTTATTATTTAATCTAAAGTTATCTGCATCCTAGCCGTTAAAAGTGCATCGGTTGGAGAGGCAAATGCAAGTACATACATTAGATAAAGCCAGTATTATTAACGAGCTTCAGTTCGGCACAGGCCTCAGTCATGCCGTACAGCAAGGGCGTCGGGCTGATTTTGCTCTCATCTTGTCAATGTTCTCTAACGATGTTCGTGATAATACCCCAGTGGAACGCATAGAGAACCCACCGACTAGCGATGAATTACTACGTAAAAGGTTTGAGCTCTGCGATCCTCAAGCCTTGCGTTCTGACTCGACGTCATACGCGGTTTCCGCCAGACAAGCCGAATTGTTTCATCACGGTGGACTAGCAAGTGCTAAGCTGAGTCATTACTTAAAGCCTGAAGTGCTCACTTATTTACCTGAAGATACACATAATTTCCCGGAAGAGGTTTATTTGAACTTGTCTGGGCATGAACGGCGTCATCTATCAGCACCTAAAACTGAATTGCTTGCTGCAGATTTATATGTCCAATTAGCGGTCGCACATCGACACGATCAGATCCGTACTCAAGTTTAGTGTCTTAGATACAATACCAAACGACATTATCCATTGCAGAATGTGAGACCGAGCAAAAAAACAGCACACCATGCCTCTTCAGAGCGCGTTATTTGATGCTATTCACATCGCGACCATAACTAATCAACCATCCTATACAGACGAAATCCATCGAGAACGACAACACAAATAATAGGGTGAGGCACCCAATGGATATAAAAAGTGCAATTGTATTAATCACTTCAGCGAGCTCAATACTAGGCAGTACTCTGGCTGTTCATTTTGCCCATTTAGGTGCAAAAATTATTTTATGTGACCAAGATGAAAATGGGCTAATGGAAACATTCACTCGTTGCCATGCGATATCGAATGATGTGCATTACTATCATACGCCGGACTACTCCTTAGATAGCATCAATCAACTTCTTGATTATATTAATGATACGTACCAAAGTGCACCAGATGTTCTGGTCAATAACTGGCCAAATGCCCCTTTACCATCTCTGATAGGGGAACAGCATGCCGAGCTGTTCATCCAAAAACTGGCCATGATGGCATCAACGCTGTTTATCTTTGGTCAAGTCAGTGCTGAGCGAATGCGCCAAAGCAATAAGCATGGGGTAATTGTTAATGTGGTTTCACAAAATGAAGAGTATGACTTGTCGGGGATTGAAAATGCGAATTCAATGGTGTCTGGCTTTACTCAAAGTTGGGCCAAAGAGCTAACCCCGTTCAACATAAGAGTTGGAGGCGTGGTAGCCACATCAAATAGCGATCTTGGTGAGCAAATTCATTGGGCTGAAATGCAAGACGAATTAATTCGTAATACAGAATATATTGTTGCTAATGAATATTTCAGCGGTAGAGTGATGTCGGCATAGTTGTATGGTTGTATGCCATACCGACATCGAATATACGGACAATCAAAAACCTTCTTCTAAATAATCATCAAGGTAATCTTCTTCTGATTCATCAAAGGTTTGGTTGTCAATCTCGGCTTTGAAATCTTGTCTTTGTAGATAGACATCACGTGTCAACGAGTATGGATCTGGTGAATTCTCAAGTGTCGATTCTTGTGATACGAGCAACGCCCGTTTTTCCATTCCCTCAAATGCCCATTTGCCTAAGCTTGCCCATATATTCAGATAGGATAACGGGACATACATACCGTCTACGACATCCGTTACTTCACGGATAGTATAGGGACCATAAGCAGGTATCATTACATAGGGACCATTCCCTACTCCATAGTGCCCTACTGCGTCACTGAATGCTTTCTCATTATGTTTGATGATGCCTGCTTCAGAAGCGATATCTATCATACCAAGTAGGCCAAGTGTACTGTTCAGCCAAAAACGATTTAAGTGGTCAACGGCTTTTTCACCATTACCCATTAGTAAATTATTGATAACGCTTGATGGCTCATCAAGGTTAGATAACACGTTGGCAATGACATTCCTTATTGGCACCGGAATGTAACCGACATAAGCAATGGAGATCGGACGAACTATGTAAGGATCGAGGTAATCGTAGTTAATAGTCCACATTGAACGATTAAAACTTTCGAATGGATCTTCAAGGCTGGATTCACTTAATTGCGGTGAATTTGAATCTGGTGCACTAGTACATCCTACAAGAAGGAAAAATAGTAGAGTAAGATATGTGGCTCGGCCTATTCGGCTTATCATATTCAATTTCCATGTAAAAAGGCCGATGACTGCATCGGCCTATCCTGTTCTAAGTATATTCGGTTGTAGTTAATATTGCTTATTAATTACAACTTCGACGGACTGACCCATCTCAACAACTGCACTCTCGCCAAACCAATCGCCAGTTTTTGTGCTGACATTACCGTCGCTATCAACACGAACTCGAACAATAAATTGTGCTAAATCGGACAACTGACGTCCTTGCACCATGCTGTTACGATTATCCAACGCCACTTTAAGTGGAAATTGCGAAAGAGGATAACGTGCAGCGGCAACTGGCATAGGTGCGCCATCAGCACTATGTACTGAAACAATTAAGACAGCATTTTGCGGCAAGGTTACTGAACTGTCCAATGCAATAGTGACTGGCACGGAAACACCATCAGTATCAGGTTGCTGCATTTTGCCTTGAGCACTTTCAATACTGCGCGCCAACATTTCATAACGACTATCTTGGGGACCGATCATTTTCTGCATTAAGCTCCAGTATTTGATCGCTGCTGGGTAATCCTGACGCTCAAAGGCATCAAATGCAAGTAATGAAAAGACTCGCAAATCAACGTAGTCTTGCTGAACTAGCCCTGTGAGTATTGATCGAGCCTGATTTTGATCAATTTCATCTTGAGACAACATCAATGCTTGCGCATAACCTAGCTTCACATCGGCGTCTTTAGGCTCTAAACGATACGCTTTTTTCATTGAACCAATCGCGGTTTCGATATCTCTATTTGCCAATGCAATACGCCCAAGCAGCAACCAACCGGTTGCATCATCTGGTTGATAATGGAGACGTGTGCGCAGAGCCAACGTTAGATCTTCCATTTCATCATCAGTTAACGCTTCCCCATTGGGTGACATTAGCTTTTTCGATAATGCAGGTAAGTTAGCATTCACTTGCTGCCACTGCTCGACCTGATCAGCAGCACCTAATTTTATATAAACAGCGTAACTTAGCACCACCACCAGTAAAATTGATGGAATGAGTACCAACGCTGGTGAGATATAAGAAGAACCATTCACTTTAGACTCAGCCGGAATATCATCAAGCAAGGACTGTTTTAGATCTGAAATCAGTTCTTGTTCATTATCCACAAGCCCTTCTTCAGTTTCTACTTGCAGCTCAGATAGGCGATCTTTAAAAAGAGCTTTGTTCAGTTCATCGCGCAATGCCACATCATCATTAGATTTTTGTTTGATAATAGGCAATATGATAAACACACAACCGATGAAGGTAAGAATGAGGGTCGATAACCAAAAAAACGCCATTATTGCTTGTCTCCATTCTTCTCATCAAGAGCTTCATTTTCTAGTAACTGCTTTAGTCTCGCTTCCTTTTGGGCATCCCAATTTTCAGCTTGCTCTGTGACAGAAGCTTTACTGCGACGGGTTCTTAAGACGATAAACCCAAAACCAAACACCACCACGGCCAATGGCCCCAACCACAAAATAGAGGTTGCTACCGTGAATGGTGGATTATATGTCACAAAATTGCCGTAGCGTGCGATCATATAATCAACGATTTCCTGCTCTGATTTGCCTTGTTTTGTCATTTCGTACACTTTATGGCGCAAGTCCTGAGCAAGCGCGGCATTCGAGTCGCCAATCGTATTATTTTGGCATTTAGGGCAACGTAACGTGTTGCTTAGGTCTTTAAACTGCTGCTCTTGCTGCGTATTATCAAATTCATACACCTCAATCGCAGCTTGAACGGATAAGACCAAGGCTAAACTGGCAAGGATTGATAGAACAAAGCGCTTCATCATTTTGCCTCCTCAAGCAGTTTTTGATACATCGGCTGCAAGGTATCTTTCCAGTTGGTTGGGTTAACATCACCCACATGGCGGTAACGAATCACACCATCAGAGTCAATTAAGAACGTTTCCGGTGCACCATATACGCCAAGATCGAGCCCTAACATACCATTACCATCAAATAAACTAATCAAGTAAGGATTGCCCAGCTCATTTAACCATTTAACCGCTTTGTCACGTTGATCCTTATAGTTCAAACCGATGATTTTTACACCATCACTGGCTAACTTGTTAAGGTATTGATGCTCGGCATAACAAGTTGGACACCAAGTCGCCCAGACGTTAAGTAGCAGTGGCTCACCTTTAAAAACGGACTGATCATAAAGTTTGCCTGGTTCGGCCAGATCTTCCAAACGAAATTCTGGTATCTGCTTACCAATCAGGACTGACTCCAATTTGGTTGGATCATCCCCTTCGGTATTTTTCACTAATTGGGTGGTGAACACCGCAACCAAACCAAGAAAAGCAAGCAGTGGAATAAATAAAATCTTTTTGTTCACTTAGGCCTCCTGCTGGGTATTTTTTCTAAAGCGGTAACGTTTATCACTGATCGCAATCGCGCCACCAAAAGACATCAACAATGCTCCAGCCCAAATCCAACGAACAAACGGCTTATAGTAGATTCGAATTGCCCAAGAATGGCCATCTTCTAATCTTTCACCCATTGCTATGTAAAGGTCGCGAGTAACACCACGATCGATGGCTGCTTCTGTCATCATCGATTTAGCAGTTCTGTAGAAACGCTTTTCAGCGTGCAATGTATTGACATATTTGCCATCTTGAGTGATTTCAAAGTCTGCAATATAACCATCATAGTTCGGGCCATCTTTATCTCTTAAACCCTCAAAATAAAAATCGTATTGCTGAATTTTAAATGACTCCCCCGGAGCAAGACGCACATCACGTTCAATACTGTAGTTTTGTACCATCGCAATACCAATGACGGTAACAGCCAAGCCAATATGTCCTAGCATCATTGCCCAGTGACTGCGTTGCAACTTCTTCACACCGTCCCAGAAAGTATGGCGATGTGTCGCTCGCTCATACAGCTCTACACCATGTAGCAAAATAATCCACAGCGCCATCACCCAACCCATAAACGCCATTAGGCTAAAGTGCTCGGACAATAGATAAACCATAGCAGCCGAAATAACGAGTGCAGCGGTTCCACACAGCAACATTGGCTTTAATAGCTTCGAGAAATTATCTCGCTTCCAACGGATAAGAGGGCCAATCCCCAGTAAGAAAGCAAATGGCACCATTAACCACGCAAACAACATATTAAAGAAAGGCGCGCCGATAGAAACCGAACCAAGACCAATCTGTTTATGCACCAATGGCAGCAATGTTCCCACAAGCACCACAACCAGTGCAGCTATCAAGAGGATGTTGTTAGAAAGTAATGCATTTTCGCGCGAGACCAATTCGAAGTTGCCGCGAACCCGCACTGATGCGCCTTTCAATGCAAATAACAACAGTGAGCCGCCGATAACAAAGACTAAGAACCCAAGAATAAATAGCCCACGAGAAGGATCGGAGGCAAAAGCGTGTACCGACACTAAGATGCCGGAACGTACTAAAAAAGTGCCGAGCAAACTGAGTGAAAATGCGGAAATAGCCAGTAAAACGGTCCATGCTTTAAACGTGCCACGTTTTTCTGTCACCGCTAAAGAGTGCATTAAAGCCGTACCTGCTAACCATGGCATAAACGATGCGTTTTCTACAGGATCCCAGAACCACCAGCCGCCCCAGCCAAGTTCATAGTAAGCCCACCATGAACCAAGAGCGATGCCAAGTGTTAGAAATAACCATGCAGCGGTTGTCCATGGGCGAGACCAACGAGCCCACGCTGTATCAAGGCGTCCAGTCATTAATGAAGCAATAGCAAATGAGAATGCAACCGAGAACCCAACATAACCCATGTAAAGCATCGGTGGATGGATAATCAACCCAGGGTCTTGTAATAATGGGTTGAGATCGCGCCCATCAACAGGAAAGTAAGGCAGTGTGCGTAAAAACGGGTTCGAGGTAACAATAATGAACAGTAAGAAGCCAACACTGATCAAGCCCATGACAGCAAGTACCCGTGCAACCGATTCTTGTGGCATACCACGGCTGAAAGAAGCCACGGCTACCGTCCAAATTGCTTGGATTAATACCCAAAGTAACAACGAACCTTCATGGGCTCCCCATACTGCAGTTAATCGGTAATACCACGGTAACTGGCTATTTGAATTACTGGCCACATATTGCACGGTGAAATCATTGACATAAAATGCCCACAATAAGACAGCAAACGAAAGCAGCAGTAATAGGAACATACCCCACGCTAGTGGACGCGCAGTATTCATCAGCATGGTATTGCTGCGAGACGCACCAACCAAAGGCAAGATACTCAATAAAATTGCAAGCCCTAGAGAGACAATAAGGGCAAAATGTCCAATTTCAACAATCATTGAGCGCTTCCTTGTTTCTGTTCCGCCGTATAGTCTAGCGGCTGATGTGTCTTTTTCATCGCTTCTGCTATTTCTGGTGGCATGTAATTTTCGTCATGCTTTGCTAGCACTTCAAAAGCTTCGACTGTGGTTGGATCTTTAAGCACACCTTGAGCAACAATCCCCTGACCTTCACGGAATAAATCAGGCAAAATGCCTTCATATTCGACCGTTACATTCGGTCCAACATCGTGCAACTGAAAACTCACTCTTAATGATTCAGGGTCACGAGTCACTGACCCCACGACAACCATGCCACCAATGCGTAAACGTTGACCGACTTCAGGTTTCGTGCCGTCCGGTTTACCTTGAACTAGCTCTGTTGGCGTATAGAAAAGATCCATATTTTGATTTAGTGCGTACAGCATTAAGCCAATAGTGGCGCCAACCCCGATGAATAGTGCCAAAATAATCGTTAGCCTTTTTTTACGTCTTGGGGTCATAGTGTATTCTCCATATGCTTAGCGGCATCAATTCTTGCTTGACGATCCACTTTTGCTTGAACGTCTTGTAATAAGGTTTTTTCACGTTTCATGCTAACGGCTAATAGAATTAGCATCGATAAAAAAGTGATACCAAAAGCACTCCAAACGTAACCGGCGTAACCACCCATCGCTAAGAAATCACTAAATGAATCAAAATGCATATTAAATACCTTTCTTAATTTTGCTGGTTGCGAGTTCGATAACCCACGGGCGATGACTTTCTTTGCTAATGATTTCGTTACGCAAACGAATCATAGTAACGGCGGCAAAAAAGAAAGCGAAACCAAAGATATTGAGTAACAATGGCCACAACATGTCATTGGATATTGACGGTTTTTCAAATTTGGTAATGGTTGCACCTTGATGCAACGTATTCCACCATTCCACAGAAAAGTGGATGATTGGTAAGTTAATAACACCAACAATCGCCAATAAACCGGCGGCTTTCGCAGCAGTTTTTTGATCATCAAACGCGTGATAGAGCGCGATAACACCTAGGTAGAGAAATAGAAGGATAAGCTCTGAAGTCAGACGTGCATCCCATACCCACCACGTCCCCCACATTGGTTTTCCCCACACCGCACCAGTAATCAGAGCGATAAAGGTAAACACTGCACCAATCGGAGCCATGGCAGCAGCCGCCATATTAGACAGTTTCAATTGCCAAACAAGGCCGATAAACGCCGCAATTGCCATCGACATATAGATGCCCATAGACCAAATAGCAGCAGGAACATGGATATAAATGATCCTAAAACTGTCACCTTGTTGATAATCAGCAGGGGCATAAGCTAAGCCTAAAACATTACCGACCACTAAACATATCAACGCACTTATCGCAAACCAAGGTAGTAACTTACCGCAAAGTTGGTAAGCAGATTCAGGCTTAGCGTAGGGATGTAGCCATTTCCACATTGTTATCTCACTCTCACTTCATTGCTCCTGAACATGTGTCTGCTCAGTTTATTGTTTGTACACTGAGCTGAAATTGGCCCAGATATGGTTAACTCAGATAAAATTAGTTGACGCTGACTCTTAATGCAGCGCTGATGGCAAAAGGAGTAAGTGTTATTGCCCCCATCAGCATTGCTCCTAAAATCGCAAGTTGACCGTTATACGTCATTCCTAACGAAGCGGCATCAATCGCCGATGTAGCAAAGATCAAAATTGGGATATACAGCGGTAGAACCAGTAAGCTTAGTAAAACCCCACCTTTTTGCAGGCCGACCGTTAAAGCTACACCAATAGCCCCAATAAAACTTAACGTGGGTGTGCCTATGACCAAGGTCATGACAACAGCAAGCCAAGTATTAAAGTCCAGTGAAAGTAGCACCGCAAGCAATGGACTGATCAAAATTAATGGCAGACCTGTTAATAGCCAATGAGCCACCACTTTTGCTATGACAACAATAGGCAGAGGAACTGGCAGTAACATCATTTGCTCTAGTGAGCCGTCCTGAAAATCATCTCGAAACAGCCGTTCTAGCGATAACAGTGCAGATAACAACGCTGCCACCCATACGATACCAGCAGCAATGCGTGCCAATAAGCTGGGTTCAGGTCCAATACTCAACGGAAATAATGTAATCACGATAATGAAGAACCACAGTGGATTAAAGATATCCGCTTGGCGACGAAACGCTATCAGTAACTCTCGACGAACGACCATACCTATGGCTGAGATCACGGTTAATCTCCCAACTTAATTTTGCGTAATTGCGGGTAGTCTGAAAACATATCTTGGTGAGTCGTTAAAATCACTATTCCGCCTTGCTGCGCATGCGTTAGGAATAATGTTTCTAGCACCTTAACGCCTTGCTTATCAATCGCTGTTAATGGTTCATCTAAAATCCATAACTTTTGTTCACTTAACCATAAACGAGCTAGTGCAACACGGCGTTGTTGTCCCGCAGAGAGTTGGGCAACCACAACATCTTCGCGACCGGCTAAACCCACTTGGGCTAACGCCTGATAAATATCATTTTTTTCTGCTTTTGAAGAATGTATTGATTGATAAAAATGAAGGTTTTCAAACGCGGTGAGATCGCGTTTAACGCCCGTTTGGTGACCAAGGAAAAGTAGATCTTGATGGTACTCATCACGAGCCGATTCAATATGCTCGCCATTCCATAAAATAGAGCCTTCATCCCTATCACCTAAACCAGCAATAATGCGCAACAATGTCGTTTTCCCCGTACCGTTGCGACCTTCAATTTGTACCAGTTCTCCTGCATCAATAACAAAGCTCAGTGTTTCAAATAGAACTCTGTCATCTCGAATGGCAGTTAGGTCATTTACTTCAAGCATGTGCATCTATGTCAAAAAATTTGAGTCGCTATATTACCACACAGCGCAAAAGACAAAATACAATAAGACCATTACGAATCACGAATCTAAGTAAGAAACTGTTAATTTTTAATTATTTTTTGTCTCATTTACTACTTTATGGCTACATTTTGATTTATCGAAAATCTTGTGTAGTAAAAACTAAAGAAGGAAGCCAATGGCTTCCTTCTTTAGTTTTTACTGTCGACTATTTACGTACAGTACGCTTTTCATTGCGAACAGGTCGCCTACCTTCAGGAGAACGGCTGAGTGGTGGAATACTTTCTTGCCCTGCCAATTTCTTTTGTAGCGACATCATCAGTTCAGCTTCAGCTTTTGGTAATTCACACTGCTCAATTAGCTCGTTAATATCAGCACCAAGCTGCACCATTTTTGTGGCTCGGCTGTATAAACGCCCATCGGTATCAACGTGCTCTAACTCAATAATGCGCTCATTTAAGTGCTGGATAACATCTTGTTGCTCTGTCACTCTCTGACCAAGACCAAGCACAACAGAACGAACCTCTAACAGCTGTTTGTTACCTTTTTGTAATTCTTTCTCTAAAGAACGGGCATGCTGCCTCTGATGCTCTATTTGCCGAGTAAGACTGTACTTTACTCGCATGACCACAAGCAACAGCAGCAAAATAACTAATACCGCACCACCCGCTAAAATAGGTGCACTGAACAGCATCGCTTCATTCATTATAGATGAGCCATCTCATCCCACTCGTCTTCTGTTAGCAGTTTATTCAGATCAACGAGAATCAGCAGTTTGCCATCGCGGTTACTCACACCTTGAATAAACTTCGCACTTTCGTCAGTACCAACGCTTGGCGTAGTATCGATTTCAGAAGAACGTAGATAAACAACTTCAGCAACGCTATCAACCAAAATACCAATCACTTGACGCTCAGACTCAATCACGATGATACGTGTATTATCGGTGATCTCACCTTGCATTAAGCCAAAGCGAGAGCGAGTATCGATAACGGTAACAACGTTACCTCGTAGGTTAATGATACCGAGAACATAATCTGGAGCTCCAGGAACAGGAGCAATTTCTGTATAGCGAAGTACTTCACGTACTTGCATTACATTAATTCCATATGTTTCCTCTTCTAGTTGGAACGTCACCCACTGAAGCACTTCGTCATTAGACTTATCTTTTCTTACTTCCACTTCGTTAGTCTGAGACATACCTTTTCCTCTCTAAGTCGATTCCGACATAAATGTATTATTTCTCTAGTGCTTTTACATCAAGTCCTGCATTAAGCATAGCTATCAATGCTTCAACATGGATCAAAGCGCACATTTTTTCTTTTACCATTCCAGCAAGCCACGGGCGTTTCCCCGCTAATTCTCGCCAGCGAACCTTTTCCGTGCTCAGCAACTCAGTACCCATAAGCTGAGTACTTGCTAATCCCCACATACTTTCACCAAGCATCACAATATATTGATAACCCTCTTTATAAGAATCGTCATGCAGTTTTTCTGCCATCACCCACTTTGCAGTGTCAACAACATCTAGTTGGTTATCTTTATTGGTTTGTAATCCTAAATACCAAGCCGGTCGTCCGATAAGATGATTCAACGAGCCCATGCGGTGAATGCCACCAAGCTCATCAAGTGGAACGGCAAATGTGACACCATTGACTTCAAAATAAAGTACTTGAAAGTCTTGTGTTCTCTGCGTACTTTGCCACGCAGCCACACCATCGGCCCCTGTTTGTGTCTCTAACGCTAGCTCATGCTCAGTGGTATTATTTGGCTGAACAGCATCAATAGCTGAAGATTCGAGTTCAAGATTAATATCAGGTTTCGCACTCTCGGTATCCACAGTATCCCATTCTTGAATTTCTTCTATGGGTTCTACCACTGGCTCGACAATAACAGGCTCAGTTTTCAAAGAAATTTGTGCGGTGTTTTGCTCCATAATTTCTTCAAGATCTAATTCTGCTACAGGGTTACTAGATTCAAGCTGGCTCAGTAAGCGCTGTACATCATCTAAATTTGGTAATTCAAATTCTGCAACTTCAGAGTGAAAATGACTTTTTTCAGGCACAGATTGAATCGATGTCGATAATTCAGGTTCAATTTCGATGCTTACCGGCTCTTCTTGCTGTAAATCTTGTACATCAAGCTCTACAGCTTCTTCATCTAGCAAAGCGGTAAAGTAGTCATCAAGTGCTTGCTCGCTCGATAATAATGGCCCACTACTCATCTATAGCTAGCCTCTCTAAATATATTAGCAACTGTTTGTAAGCAAACACACCGCGACTTCCTTCTGCAAAATGAGAAGCGGGTAAGCGTTTCAAACTTGCGTCACGGAATTTAGTGTCAATCGGTACCGCAGAGCTCCATACCTGTTCTGGATAATCTTTTTTCAACTGATTCAAGGTTTGCAGAGAAGCTCGAGTCCGCTTGTCGTACATGGTTGGCACTATCGTCACTTTGAATAAACGGCTGCGTGATTTTTGCATGATGGCCAAAGTGCGAATCATCCGCTCAAGCCCCTTCATCGCCAGAAACTCAGTTTGAACGGGAATAAGGATACGATCACTCGCGGCTAGCGCATTGACCATCATCACGCCTAAAATTGGTGGGCAGTCTATTAGCACATAATCATAATTATCGCGTAACGCGAGAAGCGCGCGCTTTAAAATCAAGCCCATGCCACTACGATTACCCATCACGCGATCAAGTGTCGCTAAAGACATATGCGCAGGAATAATATCAATGCCTTCAATATCAGTCTTCAGTATCAGAGGGGTAACACTCTTCTCGGTAAGTTCACGTTGTTGAAATAGATCGAATAAACTGGCAGGTACATCGTCAGAGTCATACCCTAAGTATGTGGTAAGCGAGGCATGAGGATCGGTATCAACCAGCAACACTCTTTTTCCTTGCTGACTCAGCAAACCGGCAAGCGTAATCGTTGTGGTTGTTTTACCCACACCGCCCTTTTGATTTGCAACGCTCCATACAATCATTGAACTTCCTTTATGCAAGACCAACTTCAACCAACATACGTTCAGCAATACGCTCTAACGGTAAGTCCTCAGTCGAAATCCCTGCTTTAGCAACCGCTTGTGGCATACCATACACCACACAACTTTCTTCATCCTGAGCCCAGATTGTCGCACCAGCACTTTTCAACATACGAGCACCTTCACGACCATCAGCCCCCATACCAGTTAATACCATCGATAACACTTTATCAGCGTAGATCTTCGCGGCAGAACCGAAGGTTACATCAACACAAGGCTTATAATTCATCCGTTCACCACCATCAAGAATACGCAGCTTTGCCGCACCCGGGCGTCCTTCGATCATCATTTGCTTACCACCAGGAGCCAAATAGGCAACTCCAGGTTTTAATGCATCGCCATCTTGCGCTTCTTTCACTTCAATTTTACACAAAGAGTTCAACCGACTTGCAAAAGCGGCAGTAAACGTAGCTGGCATGTGTTGAATAAGCACAATTGGGTGTGGGTAATTAGCGGGTAACTTAGTGAGAATTTTTTGTAATGCAACAGGACCACCGGTAGACGTACCAATCGCTGTCAATTGATATTTTTTACCTGACGCTTTAAAACGAGCCAGTGCACTCGTTGATTTTGGCGTATGAGACGTTGTTGGTACTGGAGATCTACTCGATAAAGGTGTCGCCGCTGACACTGCTGGACGTGAAACCAGCGGTCTTCTTAACAACCCTTTTTTAGATGCAATTTGGATAACACGCTGCTGTAACAGAGCAACTGCTTCATCTCTATTGCGTGCGATGTCTTCAAATTTTTTCGGTAAGAAATCTAATGCACCCGCATCTAACGCATCCAGAGTGGCTTTCGCCCCATCATGAGTGAGTGAAGAAAACATCAAAATTGGAATTGGGTTCTGTGCCATTATTTCACGAACAGCAGTGATGCCATCCATGATCGGCATCTCAATATCCATTGTGATGACATCTGGCTTTAAGCTTCTCGCCTTTTCAACAGCTTCTTTACCGTTGGTAGCGACATCAATGACTTCAAGACGAGTTTCTGAGTTAATAATCTCACTCACTCGACGTCTAAAAAAGCTTGAATCATCAACGACTAATACTCTAATCGCCATGGGTATCCTTATTCTTGAGTGCTCAAATTATATCCGCGAAGCCGCCGCATATTGCTTAAGCAAATCTGGCACATCTAATATCAGTGCAATATGACCATCGCTAGTGATCGTGGCTCCCGCCATACCTGGCGTACCTTGAAGCAACTTATCTAAGGGCTTAATGACCACTTCTTCTTGACCAATTAGTGCATCAACAACAAAGCCGACTCGTTGGCTGCCAATTTGTACAATAACAACATGGCCATGACCTTTACGTAATTCGACTTTACCGGCTTGAGGAGCTAACCAGTTTTGCAGATAGAAAAGTGGTATCGATTTTTCACGCACAATGATAGTTAATTGACCATCAACAATATTGGTACGGCTAAGATCTAAATGGAAGATTTCATTAACGCTCGCCAAAGGAAGTGCAAACGGATGCCCAGCAACACCCACCATTAGAGTCGGCAGAATCGCTAACGTCAGAGGAACTTTAATGGTGATCTTTGTGCCTTTGCCCATTTCAGAATCGATATCAATGGAGCCGTTTAGTGTATTGATTGCTGTTTTAACAACATCCATACCCACACCACGCCCAGAAATATCTGAAATTTTTTCTTTGCTTGAGAAACCAGGCATGAAGATAAGGTTGAAACACTCTTTATTTGATAAGCGAGATGCGGCATCCTCATCCATCATACCGCGTTTCACCGCTATACCACGTAGAACGTCTGGGTTCATACCACCACCATCATCAACGATAGCGAGTTCGATATGGTCACCCTCTTGAGAAGCAGACAAAATAACCTTACCAGTACGAGATTTACCAGCTTTTACACGATCGTCTGGCATTTCAACGCCGTGGTCAACCGAGTTACGCACTAAGTGGATCAATGGATCGGCAAGCGCTTCAACTAAATTTTTATCGAGATCCGTTTCTTCTCCTCGCATTTCCAACACGATGTCTTTGTTTAAACTACGTGCTAAGTCTCGAACAACTCGAGGAAAACGACCAAACACTTTTTTGATTGGCTGCATGCGGGTCTTCATTACCGCACCTTGTAGATCAGCAGTCACAACATCAAGATTAGAGACGGCTTTGGCCATTTCTTCATCATTACTGTTCAGGCCAAGGCTAAGCAAACGGTTACGAACTAATACTAACTCACCAACCATGTTCATGATGATATCAAGTGTCGAGGTATCAACTCGGACAGTCGCTTCCGCTTGTTGCGCTTTTTTAGCAGCGGCCGGTGCGACTTCTTTTTTATCTGTAACGACAGCAGTTGCAGCTTTCGCAGGTTCTGCGGTAACTTTAGGTGCTGGCTCTACGGCTGGTTTTGCAACTTGTGCTTTTGGTTTTACAGGCTCTGCAGGCTGCACATTCGCAGCGGCAGGCTTGGTCGCCATTTCCAGCTCTTCCACAGAAGGCCCTTTACCAGAACCATGTAGCTCATCGAGTAGTTTTTCAAACTCTGCATCGCTCATCAAATCATCACTAGCGCCTTGCGTTGGCTTGGCAGCTGGTGTTGTAGGAGTTACTGGGGTTTCAGAAACGGTTTTAGGCTCATCTACCGATGGCCCTTTTCCTGCACCGTGCAGCTCATCAAGCAATTTCTCAAACTCATCATCGGTGATGTCACCGCTTGCCGTGCTTACACTTGGTGTTTTTACTTCAGGTATTGCTGCCGGAGCAGAGCTAACTGCGTTAGGTGCCGTGCCCTTACCATGTAATTCATCCAGTAATTTCTCAAATTCGTCTTGAGTAATTTCATCGATAGAATTTGAATCGACAATATTGGCTGAAGCAGTGGCTTCCGGCTGTGACTCTTCAATGACGGGCTCATCTTCAACAACAGCATCAGCTACGACTTGTTCGACTTCATCTTCAGATTCAGGTCGGCAAAGTTTGTGCTGTTCATCGAGTAAAACAGGATCTGCGGCTTCAAGGGGTTCCCCTTCTTGAACAGCACTGAACTGTGCATTAACGGTATCCAAAGCACGCAACATCGTATCCATTAAGCTAGATGTCACACTTCTTTGGCCATTACGCAAGATATCAAATACGTTTTCAGCACCGTGGCAAGTTTCAACCAACTCCGTTAAAGCAAGAAACCCTGCGCCCCCTTTCACGGTATGAAAGCCGCGGAAAATTGCATTTAATAAATCTTTGTCTTCAGGGTTGTTTTCAAGTTCAACCAATTGCTCTGACAGCAATTCTAGAATTTCACCCGCTTCAACCAAAAAGTCTTGAAGAATGTCTTCGTCTAATTCGTAGCTCATACGTTACCCCTAAAAACCAAGACTCGATAACAAGTCATCGACTTCGTCTTGAGATGAAACCGCGTCTTCTCTTTCGTGAGGGTTCAGTATTGGACCTTCAGGATCGATTGAAGCGTTCTTCTTCTTATCCGATTCTTGTTCTATTTGGTTAGTACCAAAGGCTGTGAGGATTTCAACAAGACGACCCTCAACCTCATTAACCAAAGTAATTACACGTCTAATTATTTGACCTGTCAGATCTTGAAAATCTTGCGCCATCAAAATCTCAGTTAGCTGACCACGTAATTCGCTGCTGTTGCCTTCAACTTGTGACAACAATGCATCAATACGGTGGCAAAGCGCTTTGAACTCGTTGAGATCAATGCGTCCATGCATTAATTCGTTCCACTGAGGACGAACTTGAAGCAACCCTTCATGGAGGTTGTCGGCTATCGGCATGCATCTGTCCACTGCATCCATTGTCTTATTCGCAGCCACTTCTGTTTTATCAATGACGTATTGAAGGCGGTCCCTTGCATCTGGGATTTCGTCATTGGCAATTTGCGTCATTCGCTCATCAATACTGAACTGTTTCAAAGAATCATGCAGTTCCCTAGTTAAAGCCCCTATTTCTTGCAGCATTGGATTGCTTGCATTGTCATAGATGTCTTTAAGTAGCAGATCTGCCTGTTCTTGCTGTTCATTTTCTAGTAGCTGAACGAGCTCTTTTGCTTGTTCTAATGAAATCATCCGATTGGCCTTTTCGCGCGTAAAATGAATAGAATACCTTTTGCCTATGGCAAAAAAGCTTTATAAACGCTCGAAAATTTTATCTAGTTTTTCTTTAAGCGTAGCAGCCGTAAATGGTTTTACGATATAGCCATTAACACCAGCTTGCGCAGCCTCGATGATCTGTTCACGTTTTGCTTCTGCCGTAATCATAAGTACAGGTAAATGCTTTAGCTCTGCATCTGCTCGAATGTTTTTCAGCAAATCGATGCCTTGCATACCTGGCATATTCCAGTCAGTAACAACAAAGTCAAAATCACCTTTCTTAAGCATAGGCAACGCTGTCAGGCCATCGTCTGCTTCTTGGGTATTATTGAAGCCCAAATCTCGAAGTAGATTCTTAACAATACGGCGCATTGTTGAAAAGTCGTCAACAATAAGGATCTTCATGTTTTTATTCAAAATTGCCTCCACTGAGCTCGAAATCAGTGATATTAGTCATTTTGCGTCCAAGAACTTAACTTTACTCTTAGTCGCTGCATAGATTGGCTTAGTATTTGGCTAACGCGAGATTCGCTAACCCCAAGTACTTCACCAATTTCTTTTAAGTTTAGCTCTTCATCATAATAGAGCGAAAGTACTAAAGCTTCACGTTCTGGAAGTGATTTTATTGATTCAACCAATGCTTTACGAAACGATTCATCTGCAACTCCCTTAAATGGCGAGTTATCTTCATCGTCATCTAAAGGGGAAATTGCATCATCTGAAATGCCTAAGTCTTCAATACCGACAATTCGTGAGCAATTAATATCAGTCAATACAGTATGGTACTGATCTAATGACATGCCCAAAAACTTTGCAACTTCGGTATCAGATGGCTCTCGATTCAGCTCACCTTCCAGTACTGAAATAGCTTGGGTAATTTCTCGATTGTGTTTATGAACCGAGCGTGGTACCCAATCACCACGTCGAATATCGTCAAGCATTGCCCCACGAATTCGAATCCCTGCATAGGTTTCAAAGCTTGCACCTTTGGTCCCATCATAATTTTTCTGTGCTTCAAGTAGGCCGATCATACCCGCTTGTATCAAGTCTTCGACTAATACGTTGGGCGGCAGGCGTCCAATCAGGTGGTGTGCAATACGCTTTACCAATACAGAGTATTTTTCCAAAAATGCTTGTTGGCTATTAAGGTTTCCGTGTTGGTCATAAGTAAGCGCTTTATTCACCGAATGGTTCCCCTACACTTTCTGTTCTATTGAGTAAACGCTCTACAAAAAACTCTAGATGTCCACTTGGTGTTCTAGGAATCGGCCAAGTTAATGCTTTGTTCGCCAGTGAGCTAATTGCAAGTGCCGCTGGCGAGCGTGGATATGCATCGACGACAATCTTTTGTCTTTTAACGGCTTGGCGTACTTTATCATCTAAAGGTATACAAGCGACAAGCTCAAGGCTCACATTTAGGAATCTTTCTGTCACTAAAGTTAATTTAGCAAACAATTCCCTACCTTCACGATAGCTTCTGACCATGTTAGCGACAATCTTAAAGCGTTGAACTTGGTGCTCTCTGCTCAAAAGTTTGATCAGTGCATATGCATCTGTGATAGAAGTTGGCTCATCACACACCACAATAACCACATCTTGCGCTGCACGAGAGAAACTCACCACCATATCAGAAATACCGGCTGCCGTATCAATGAGTAAGATATCCATCTCATCTTCTAAGCTGCCAAAGGCGCGTATTAAACCAACATGTTGCGCATGTGACAACTCTGTCATTGCTTGAGTACCCGATGTCGCAGGGATAATTCGAATACCAAAAGGGCCCTCAACAATGGCATCTTTTAATTCACACTCACCCGCAAGTACATGCCCTAAGTTTCGCTTCGGTCGGATACCGAGCATAACATCCACATTAGCAAGACCTAAGTCAGCATCCAAAACCATGACCTTCTTGCCCTGACGAGCCATACAGATCGCCATACCGAGTGTCACGTGAGATTTACCAACACCACCTTTACCACCCGTCACGGAGATGACTTTGGTAAGTGACGGTTGAGTTAAGCGGCGTAAACCGCTCGCTTGGTCATATATCATATTATTCGCCATATCTGTCCGCCGCCTAGAATCTCTCGGAGTCACTGCTCCAGTAATGAGGTTCATTTTCTGTCGACTTCTCGAGCAATTCATTTGCCTTTGCGACCATGTATTTCGGCTGTGCAATCACAATATCTTCGGGTACACGTTGACCATTCGCGATATAAGCGACGGGTAACGCATTTTGAACGACAACACTCACAAATTCACCCAAACTCAATGATTCATCCAGTTTAGTCATAATGCACCCGGAAAGAGGTATCCTTCTGAAGTGCTCAATGGTTTCTTGTAGTACTTTTCTTTGAGCTGTAGCCGGCAATACAAGATAGCTATGAATCACTTCGCTACTCTCTTGCATTAAAGTATCGAGCTGTTCGGATAATCGAACATCACGTTGCCCCATACCAGCGGTATCGACTAAAATTAGGCGACGATTACGTAGCTGATATATTACATCGGCTAACTCATTGGAATCTTTAGCAACTCTTACAGGACAACCCATGATTCTGCCATAAATAGAAAGTTGCTCATGTGCGCCTATACGGTAAGTGTCCGTAGTAACGAGTGCTACATTGTCTGCTCCATATTCCATCGCAGCGCGAGCCGCCAGTTTTGCAATCGTGGTGGTTTTACCTACCCCGGTAGGACCGAGCAACGCGACCACACCACCACGCTTTAGAATATCTTGTTTAGAAACAGGAACTTGGTCCGCAACTAAGCCAAGTAACGCTTTCCATGCTTTGGGTGGTGGCGTATCTTCTGGGATATAACAAGCCAGTTGATCCGCTAGCTCTTGTGAAACTCCCATTCGCTCGAGTCTTTTTATCAACATTGCTCGCAGTGGTTCACGACGTTCAACTTCTTGCCACATGAGACCGGACACTTGATGCTCCAATAAGCGTCGAATCGACGTCATTTCTTCACGCATATTTTCAAGCTCAGGGTTTGCAGCATTCTGCTCCTTAACTTGTTGGCGATCATAGCGGGATGGGTCTAATTTTGGTGCAGGTCGAGATGCCGTTCTTCTGTCTTCAGCAATTAATTTTGCCAACGGTGAGTCAGCATTCAGTTCTGGGCTATTTCGACCTGTATTAGAATGCTTAGAACCCGACTGGCGTTGCAACAATGCCGACAAGGAATCTTCATTCTCTGAACGATATTCAGAATCAGAACTTCCCGGGGTACTGTATTGCTTAAGCATGTTCGCGAAACGCTTGGTCATTGAGCGTCCAGTATCTGCGCTATTTTGCAGGCTGACGCGATCATCATCGAGCTCGCGAGATGTAGTAGCATTATTCAATGACGGGGTGACCTGGGTATATCCCTGCTGTCTAGGCTGAGAACTGTAACGCTTGTTACTGTTTTGTTGAGTTGGCTGCTCACCATCAACAGCGGCGACAATTTCTACACCACCCGCGACTTTTTTATTCGACATGATCACCGCTTCTGCACCAAGTTCTTCTTTCACTTGCAGCAGTGCAGTACGCATGTCTTTGGCAAAAAATCGTTTTATTTTCAAAGCAGATATCCGTGTTTAAGGGGCAAAGCCTTATGTATCAGTTGGCCGCAGTTCCGTTAATTTCCGACGGCTTGAACAATTCGAATTTGTTTCTCATCAGGTATTTCTTGGTAAGAGAGCACTCGCAAATTCGGTATTGTGTTTTTCACAAACTTCGCCAATGTAGAACGAAGTACGCCTGAAGTTAGTAACACCGCAGGTTCACCTTTTAATTCTTGCTCTTGCGTTGCGTGGCTGAGTGCAGCTTGTAAACGTTCCGCTAAACCAGGTTCAATACCCGCAGACTCTCCGCCCGATGCTTGCATTGTCTGATGCAATATTTGTTCCAGCTCAGGAATGAGTGTAATAACTGGCAACTCAGGCTCTATTCCATTGATTTCTTGGACAATTAAACGTTTTAATGAGATTCGAACCGCTGCGGTTAATATGTCAGGTTCTTGACTCTTACCTGAGTACTCAGCCAATGTTTGTATGATGGTTCTGATATCTCGGATAGGAATGGCTTCATTAAGTAAGTTTTGCAGCACTTTAACGACGGTACCAAGTGGCAGTTGGTCAGGAACAAAGTTTTCCACCAATCGCGGCGCTGATCGACCAAGCATTTCGATGAGATTTTGCACTTCCTCATGACCAATAAGCTGTGAAGCATTATTTGTGAGAAGTTGGCTAAGGTGTGTAGCGAGTACGGTTGATGAGTCAACAACGGTGTAACCTAACGCTTGAGCATGTTCGCGTTGATCTTCTCTGATCCACACGGCTTCTAGTCCAAAAGCAGGGTCAACCGTACGCTCGCCATCAATGACGCCATAAACTTGCCCAGGGTTGATCGCAAGCTCTTGATCGGGACGAATTTCTGCTTCGCCAACGGCTACGCCCATCAACGTTATCCGATAGCTGTTTGGCGTTAACTCTAAGTTATCGCGAATATGCACTGCTGGGATCAAAAAACCAAAGTCCTGAGATAGCTTTTTACGGACACCTTTGACTCGCTCTAACAACTCGCCACCTTGGTCTCTGTCGACCAGAGGGATCAAACGGTAACCGACTTCTAAACCAATCACATCAACGGGTTGAACATCATCCCACGACAGCTCTTTCTGTGTCGGCGTATCGCTGTCAACTTTGGCGGGCAATTGTTTCTCTTCTGCCGCTTTCTTCTGTTTACGCTGCATTAAATAGGCACCGCCACCAGCCAAAGCTGCCAATAGTAAAAATGCAAAGTGTGGCATTCCCGGGACAATACCCATCACACCCAAAATACCGGCGGTGATGGTCAAAGCTTTAGGGTTGTCGAACAGCTGGAAAATAACCTGCTCACCCATATCCTCATCAGTATTTTGACGAGTCACCATGATGGCAGCCCCGATCGACAATAGTAACGATGGGATTTGTGCAACCAAACCATCACCAATAGTCAACAAGGTATAAATTTCAATGGCTTCTTTAAAGCCCAGACCATACTGAGCCATACCGATGGATAACCCACCAATAATGTTAATAAATAAGATAAGGATACCAGCAATCGCATCCCCTTTAACAAACTTTGACGCACCATCCATCGAACCGTAGAAGTCAGCTTCTTTGGTGACTTCAAAACGGCGTACACGAGCTTGCTCTTGATCGATTAACCCCGCATTCAAGTCAGCGTCTATTGCCATTTGCTTACCTGGCAATGCATCTAAGGTAAAGCGAGCACTTACTTCTGAAATACGGCCCGCACCTTTAGTCACCACCATAAAGTTGATGATCATCAGAATTAAGAAGACAACTAGGCCAACCGCATAATTACCACCAATAACCACATTACCAAATGCTTCAATCACATTACCCGCCGCGCCTGGGCCTTCATGACCGTACAGTAAAACGACTCGAGTGGAAGCAACGTTCAGTGCTAGTCTCAACAAAGTGGCAATAAGAAGCACCGAAGGAAACGCAGCAAAATCTAATGGCCTACGGGTATAAACCGTCACCAATAGCACCACCATAGATAGGGCAATGTTAAACGTGAAAAACAGATCCAACAAAAATGCGGGGATCGGTAATACAACCATCGCCAACGTCGCCAAAACCATAATCGGCGCACCGATAGCAGGCATACTACGTTGTGGTATTGACGGTAATCTATCCGCAAATGGGAGTGTGAATTTCATAGGCTAGCAAGCAATCTATTGATGAATATTGATATATATGACAATGAATTAGCATTGTGATGCAATTTTCAGTCCAGCAACAAAGTCAAAATAATGGCTACATATGATAAATGTTACTCTCATTGATCAAACGTAGCCTAGTTATTCATCTTATGGGAGTTTTTTACCCGCCCTCATTAAGGGTAGATACTCCACATCTGCTTTCCTTGCATAGTGTGCGGATCATAGTCGATGCCGATCAGTCCCGAGGTCGGAAACATCGGTGGTACAAGATCGGTGACAAATTCTGCGGCCAAATAACCGACTAATGGTAAGTGAGAGACCAATAAAACTGACTCTAACTGCTCGATATCGACTAACGCTGAAACATAGTCAAAGACCGTATCGGCTTGTCCATAGGGCGTAATATCATCATAAGTAACCACATCGTCAGATTCAAAATATGACGCGATAGATGCCCATGTTTGTTGCGCCCTTAGGTAAGGGCTAACAAGCACCTTGTCAAAGTGACGAAGACCTTGTTTCTCACAAGCAACGGCCACAGCTACTGACTCGCGCTGCCCTCTTTCGGTTAAGGCTCTTTCTGCGTCACTCGCGGCATAATGCTCAGCTTCTCCATGGCGCATAATAAAAATCTTCATTACTCATTCCTAGTGATTATCATGTTGGCAGTCTACGCTGCATTATTTTCAATTATATCAGGAGACCTAGCAAAGACTTCGACCTTGTTAACAGTCTATTAAAGTTGATCAAAGACTTAAAATGACATTTTGTTCATAAAATCGTTGCTTACTGTTTGCACCAAACTGTTTCAACGCCATAATTAGAATAGCATTTTCTGTGGAGATTCACCGTGCATTTAAGCCCAAACGACACTCACCATTATCGCTATGTAACGTTGACCAACGGGTTGAGAACGTTACTAATTCAAGCCGATGATGCGCAAAAATCAGCGGCGGCCTTAGCGGTCAATGTCGGCCATTTTGATGATCCATCAGATAGAGAAGGCCTTGCACACTACCTCGAACACATGTTGTTTTTGGGCACAGAAAAATACCCGAAAGTAGGCGAATTTCAAAGTTTTATTAGTCAACATGGTGGCAGCAATAATGCCTGGACAGGAGCAGAACATACTTGTTTCTTCTTCGATGTCAGCCCGAATACATTCGAAAAAGCCCTCGACCGCTTCAGCCAATTTTTCTGTGCTCCCCTGTTTAATGAAGAAGCCTTAGATAAAGAAAGACAAGCCGTCGATTCTGAATTTAAACTCAAACTCAACGACGACTCTCGCCGCTTGTACCAGGTGCAAAAAGAAACCATCAACCCTGCGCACCCCTTTGCGAAATTCTCGGTGGGTAATTTAGATACTCTGTGTGACAGAAATGATGTTTCTATTCGCGAAGAAATCGTCCAGTTCCATAATCAACACTACTCTGCCGATTTAATGACGCTTGCTTTATCGGGCCCACATAGTCTAGATGAACTTGAGCAGCTAGCAGAAGAAAAGTTCTCTTCAATATTGAATCAGCAGCTTGGGCATAAATCTGTCTCGGAACCTTTTGTGTTGGAAGAGCATACCGGGGTATTTATCCAAATCGAGCCATTAAAGGAACTTCGTAAACTTATACTAAGCTTCCCAGCGCCAAGCATGGATGATTTTTATGAAGTGAAACCATTGTCTTACTTCGCTCATTTACTCGGTTATGAGGGTGAAGGGAGCTTGATGCTAGCCCTAAAAGAAAAAGGTTGGATCACCTCTTTATCCGCAGGAGGAGGCGCTAGCGGTAGTAACTATCGCGAGTTTTCGGTCAGTTTTAGCCTCACCCGCGCAGGACTAGATCATGTTGAAACGATCATCCAAGCGCTCTTTAGCCAAATCAAACTAATCACCGAGCAAGGGCTAGATGAGTGGCGCTATGACGAAAAAAGAGCGGTGCTTGAATCGGCGTTTCGCTTTCAAGAAACCACTCGACCATTAGATATGGTGAGCCATTTAGTGGTGAACATGCAGCATTACAAACCGCAAGACACCATCTATGGTGACTACATGATGGCGGGTTACGATGAACAACTTCTACGAAAAATGCTTGCGTATCTAACGCCTCGCAACCTACGGGCTACTTTAGTTGCCAAAGGTGGTGTTTATGACAAACACGTAAAGTGGTATTCAACTCCCTATTCTGTGACGCCTTTTTCCAGCTCACAACTCGCACTATTTTCAACACCTATTGATATAGCGACCTCACTACCACCAAAAAATCCATTCATTTGTTACCACTTAGACCCAAAAGATTTGGAACCATCACAATCAGAATATCCTGAAATTATTGAAGAATTACCAGGTTTTCGTTTGTGGCATTTGCAAGATAGGGAATTTAGGGTGCCTAAAGGGGTGATTTACATCGCCATTGATAGCCCGATTTCGGTCGCGAACCCAAGTAATATCGTCAAAACACGTCTATGCGTTGAAATGTTTTTAGACTCTCTTGCCAAAGAGACTTACCAAGCCGAAATCGCCGGCATGAACTACAACATGTACGCACACCAAGGTGGCGTTACATTAACTATTTCAGGGTTCAGTCAAAAACAACCTCAGTTGATGGAAATGATTTTAGAACGCTTCGCCAAACGTGATTTCAGCGAGAGTCGTTTTAAAACCATTAAACAACAGCTTTTGCGAAATTGGCGCAATACGACTAAAGATCGTCCAATATCGCAGATTTTTAATGCCATGACAGGAATTTTGCAGCCCAACAACCCTCCTTATCATGTACTACTCGAGGCGTTAAAAGACATCAAGTTAGAAGAGCTACGTGACTTTGTTGATCAAATTTTGGCTCAGCTGCATGTTGAGATGTTCGTTTATGGTGACTGGCTACGAAAAGATGCACAAGCGATGGCCGAAACATTGAAGAATGCGTTGCGAGTCAAAGATCAACAATATGAAGAGTCACTACGCCCACTGATCATGCTCGGGAAAAATGGGACATTTCAAAGAGAAGTTCATTGCGATCAAGAAGACTCAGCGGTAGTAGTGTACTACCAATGTGATGATATCTCAGCACGTAATATCGCCTTATATTCACTGGCAAACCATCTGATGTCAGCGACTTTCTTCCATGAGATCCGTACCAAGCAACAACTTGGCTATATGGTCGGCACTGGCAATATGCCACTCAACCGACACCCTGGCATTGTACTTTATGTACAATCGCCTAATGCGGCTCCTAGCGAGTTAATCACCGCTGTCGATGAATTTCTGAATGCTTTTTACATGGTGCTTCTTGAACTTAATGAATACCAATGGCACAGCAGTAAACGCGGGCTGTGGAATCAGATTTCAGCGCCAGACCCGACACTACGTAGCCGAGCACAAAGGTTGTGGGTCGCTATTGGTAATAAAGATGCAGGTTTTGATCAAAGAGAACAGGTCTTGGAAGAGCTTAAATTACTCGCTCGCAGTGATATGATTCGTTTTATTGTTAATGAATTAAAACCAAGAACAGCAAATCGCTTGATTATGCACTCTCAAGGGAATGCTCATCACGACGCTGAAACACTGAATTTAGGCCAAGAAATCGGCTCAATTGAAGAATTTCAGCTTCGTCCTAAAGATTGCGATTTAGGTTAATATTGTTAGCAGAAAAATAGTCAGAGCGAGTTAAGCTTGCTCTGACGCTACGATATCTTTCAATGAATGCGGGTGTAACTTAATACATACCCCCTGCCACTTAAAAGCAACTGTCGGGTTATTCAACCGCTCCCCCTCTCCTTTTGGGCTCGATAATTTTACTTTAACCCCTTTTGACTCAAGCTTATTCCACTGCTCTTGCAGAGATGGATAACGCGACTGTATGTCATGCAGATATTCTTGAGCAGTTTGTACATTGGATGGCACAACAAACTCGATGTGTTCCCAAGTTTGCTGTGGGTAAATTTTTCCAGGAGCCGGATAAGGCAGTTCTAGACACTCAATTGACCAACCTAACACCTGCAGTGGTGATGAAAATTCAAGCACAATAATAGGACGCCCGTTAATTTCAGCGTTCGAAATCTCTCTTCCTTCATTAAGCCAAGCTTTATGTGCCAATATTGCTAAGTCAGGATCATTAATACGCAACGCAATGTGGTCGGCTTTATTGCTTGATAAATCAATATGCAAAATTTCAGTTAAGTCTTGAATTTTATGCATAAATTGAATGATATTTTGTTTTAACTGCTCAGGGTGAAGTTGTGCATCAATGAGAGGTTCAAGCATTTAAACGGTCCAAAATAATGATTTTCGCCCAATAGTACCAAGATCGGTTTGAAAAGTAGAAAATTTCCTAATTTAGTCCCTGTAAGCGCCTTAATAAAATTGGTATTATGTGCGCCAAATTATGAACAAAATCGAGATATGCATTCACCCAATGCGGTGAATAAAATGCATACCTTTGCAATTCCCAGAATTGAAGGACACGCGTGTGAATATCCAAGCACTTATTAATGACAAAGTATCTCAGGCTCTTGAAGCCGCTGGCGCACCTGCAGGCAGCCCTGCAGCTGTTCGCCAATCTGCAAAACCACAATTTGGTGACTACCAAGCAAACGGCGTTATGGGCGTTGCTAAACGACTAGGCACTAACCCTCGAGAATTTGCTCAGAAAGTATTGGACGTTCTAAACCTAGACGGTATCGCTTCTAAAGTTGAAATCGCAGGTCCGGGTTTCCTAAACATCTTCCTAGATGAAGCTTTCCTAGCAAAACAAGCAGACGCAGCATTGGCTGATTCTCGCCTTGGTGTAGCAACCGCTGAAACGCAAATCATCGTTGCAGATTACTCTGCACCAAACGTTGCGAAAGAAATGCACGTTGGTCATTTACGTTCTACCATCATCGGTGACGCTGTGGTTCGTACATTAGAGTTTCTCGGTCATAAAGTGATCCGCGCTAACCATATCGGTGACTGGGGTACTCAGTTTGGTATGCTTATCGCCAACCTTGAACGAGTACAGCAAGAGTCAGGCGAAGTATCAATGGAACTGTCTGATCTTGAAGCCTTCTATCGCGAATCGAAAAAACTGTACGACGAAGATGAAGCGTTCGCAGCTAAAGCGCGTAGCTATGTGGTAAAACTGCAAGGTGGCGATACGTACTGTGCAGAAATGTGGAAGAAACTGGTTGATGTCACAATGATCCAAAACCAGCGCAACTATGACCGCTTGAATGTATCTTTAACTCGTGATGATGTCATGGGTGAAAGTATGTACAACGACATGCTACCAACTATCGTTGCCGATCTGAAAGAGAAAGGCTTAGCTAAAGAAGACGATGGTGCACAAGTTGTATTCTTAGATGAATACAAAAATAAAGATGGCGAACCAATGGGCGTTATCGTTCAGAAGCGTGATGGTGGTTTCCTATACACCACAACCGATATCGCTTGTGCTAAGTACCGTTACGAAACCTTGGGCGCTGATCGCGTCTTGTACTTCATCGACTCTCGTCAACATCAGCACCTAATGCAAGCTTGGACCATTGTTCGCAAAGCGGGTTATGTTCCTGAAGAAGTCACTCTAGAGCACCACGCATTCGGTATGATGCTAGGTAAAGATGGCCGTCCATTTAAGACTCGTGCGGGCGGTACAGTACGCCTTGCTGATCTTCTCGATGAAGCACAAGAGCGCGCTGCAAAACTAATTGAATCGAAAAACCCAGATCTCGCCGCAGATGAGAAAGCCAATATCGCAAATACAGTTGCGATGGCCTCTGTAAAATATGCCGATTTGTCTAAACACCGTACCACTGACTACGTATTTGACTGGGATAACATGTTAGCGTTTGAAGGGAATACTGCACCATACATGCAATATGCCTACACTCGCGTTGCATCTATTTTTGCAAAAGCTGGGGTATCAATGGATAACCTGACTGGCGAAATCAAAGTTACTGAAGAAAAAGAGAAAGCCCTCATTGCTAAACTACTTCAATTTGAAGAAGCGGTACAAACCGTTGCTCGTGAAGGTCAGCCACATGTTATGTGTAGCTACCTATTCGAACTTGCGGGTCAATTCTCTAGCTTCTATGAAGCCTGCCCGATCCTTGTAGCAGAAGATGAGAGCATCAAACAAAGCCGTCTAAAATTGGCTGCGCTTACTGCGAAAACCATCAAGCAAGGCTTATCACTGCTAGGTATAGATACGCTAGATCGTATGTAATTATTTGATGTGACAAATATAAAAGGTTGGCAAACGCCAGCCTTTTATTTTATCTAGTAAAACACGACTTATATTGGATAGCGCTATGGATTTTGAACTTCACCCTCAACTGACTAAAGATACTTCGTTAATAGGTCAGTTTCCTCTTTGCTTAGCTTTATTACACAAAGATAACGCGGTTCCGTGGGTTATTCTCGTCCCTAAACGAGCAAACTTAAAAGAATTACACCACTTACCCATGCACGAACAACAGCAATTTTTGCTTGAATCACAGGCGGTTAGCCAAGCACTTGAAGCAACATTTTGCCCCGACAAATTAAACCTAGGTGCACTAGGTAATATGGTGCCTCAACTTCATATTCACCATATCGCTCGCTTCAAAAGTGATATTGCTTGGCCTGGTCCTATTTGGGGAAATACTCAAGGCGTAACACGCACAGAGCAAGAACAGCACGAACTATTGAGCAGAATACAGAATGTACTTTCATTAAGTTCAATTTTTAATAAAGCATAAATTAAAAAGCCGCTGAAAATTCAGCGGCTTTTTTTAAATCGAACCGTTAAAAAAGTTACAAAGTTACCGTCAGTGATAAGCCATCATTGCGGTTAAGTGCATAACGCACTCTTGTCACATGATGTGCTTTGTTGGTATCGATAGTGCGTGAAATAATCCCTTTTTTAATCCAGACACTCAGCATTGCGTCTACCCCATCTTCACTCATTGAAAATTTCTTAGCGAGATCTGCGCGGCTGACGATACCATTCTCTTCGATGTAACCTTTTAACTCAGTCAAGATCATGCGGCTTGTATCTCCAGTAACGACTGCAATTTACGCCCACGAATCTTCAATGTTTGGTAAATCAGAAGCCCAGTGATGACTATTGCACCGATCCAAAGTGAACTTTTCACCGGTTGCTGTATAAGGTGGCTTGCTTGGTAATACAATGTTGCACCACCGTAGGCTAACCCCATAGTCCAGATCGCAATAAAACGGGCATATTTCATACCAAATTCTCGAACATAAGCGCCCATTGCCGCAACACAAGGCGTATAAAGTAAGATGAAAATCAAATAAGCAAAAGCAGCATGGCCAGTCACAAAATGGTGCTTTAGGTTGCCAAAGATTGATGCATCTACCGCTTGATCTTCTGCAATAGCGTTACTGTCCGTTAAGTCACCAACTTCAATACCTAGTGGATCAGAAAAACTTAACCCCATTAAGTTTTCAGGTATCGACATTACGGCTTCTTGCAGACTTGCTACAAGGTCATACTCACCCTCATCGCTGGCGGCTGATGTGTACAAGTTATTCAAAGTACCGACTACCGCTTCCTTGGCAAAAATACCAGTGATAATACCTACCGTTGCAGGCCAGTTGTCTTGATTAACACCTATAGGTGCAAATACTGGAGTCACAACTTGCGCCGCTTTAGACAATACTGAATTGTCACTGTCTTCATTGCCAAAGCTACCATCGATACCAATTGAGTTTAAGAAACTCAAAATGGTCACGACCACAACAATGGTTTTCCCTGCGCCTAAAACAAAACGCTTTAATTTTTGCCACGTTTTGATCAGCACGTTTTGCACGGTAGGGATCTCATAGTCAGGCATTTCCATCACTAAACTATCACTGGAACCTGGAAAAAGTGTGTGCTTCAAAATAAGTCCAGTGAAAACTGCCGCCAAGATACCCAATAAATAAAGCGCAAAGACCACATTCTGCCCGCTTTCAGGGAAGAAGGCTGCGGCAAATAATGCATATACAGGTAAGCGTGCACCACAAGACATAAACGGTGCCATTGACGCGGCCAATTTACGCTCGCGCTCTTGATCTAATGTTCTGGTTGCCATAATCGCAGGAACATTACAACCAAAGCCTAGGACTAACGGCACAAAAGCTTTTCCTGGTAAACCGATACGCTGCATTACTTTATCTAGCACAAATGCGGCGCGAGACATATAGCCCGAGCTCTCCAAAATAGCCAAGAAAAGATATAAACAAGCAATGACAGGAATAAAGGTGGCAACCGTTTGAATACCACCACCTAAACCATCAGCAAGCACAGTAACTAACCAAATTGGTAAATGGTCATCCAGTAGATAATGCCCACCATCAACCAACAGTGCACCAACGCCAATATCAAAAAAGTCAATGAATGCGCTACCAATGTTGATAGAGAACATAAACATTAGATACATGACTACAAAGAAAAATGGTACACCAATCCATTTATTTAAAATGAATTTATCGGCTTTTTCAGTGAAGTTATGGCTTAATTTTCCTTCCGTTTGACGGATTTTTTTACATTGCTCATGTAAAAAAGTGTATTTGGTATCAGCAACATGTAGGTCGATATCTAAACCACTTGATGTTTGCTCTCTACGAACAAGAGCACGCTGTGACTCAGGTAAACTATTAATCACCAACAGATCATTTTCTAAAGCACGAATAGCCAATGCACGCGCAACCACTTCTTGATGCTGAAAAGCTGTCGATAATTTTTCAATTGATCGTTCAAATGCCAAACCATAGTCAAGTACCAGTTCTTTAAGAGCAACACCTTGCAGTAATAATTTGTGCAATTTCTCTTTGAAGCTATTGACCTGCTCTGTACTGGTAGCCGACAGCATGAATACCGGGCAACCCAATATCTTTTCAAGTCTTTTAATATCAAGGCGTTGTCGCTCTCGCTTCAAAGCATCCATTTTATTCAAAACGACAATCATCGGGCGCCCTAATTCACGAAGTTGCAGCGTCATGTATAAGCTACGTTCAAGGCAAGTCGCGTCGACAACATTGATAATGAGATCCGCTGGATGAGTCAATACCGCTCTAGAGGCAATAGACTCATCGATACTATTACTGTCATTACCACTATCTAAAGCGTAGATACCCGGCAGATCGGTTAATTTAAATTCATCGCCAGAGTGAGAATAGTGGCCTGTTTTTTTCTCTACGGTTACACCAGCCCAGTTACCGACTTGTTGTTTGGCACCTGTCAAGCCGTTAAATAGTGTTGTTTTTCCACTATTGGGGTTACCAACGGTTAGAATTTGATATTGCATTAAGCTTTCTCCACCTCAATACAAGCTGCGATTTTTTCACGCACAGCTAATGACACTCCTCTTACTTCAATTTGAAGTGGGTCTCCCATTGGAGCTCGTCGAACTAAAGTCACCGCAGTTTGAGGCAACAATCCCATCACCATCAATTTTTTGCGAACATCGTTTGGAAGTTGGTAAAACGCCGTAATATTTGCGCTTTCCCCTTCCTTTAATTGAGATAGTTTCATTTATAGCACTCTCAATGGTAGTGGTAATGAGAAATATTTTTATTAACATGAATAATACACGTTCATACGACTAATGTTCTTGAGTGAAATCAAAGATTGCGCAAATCAAAACGTTGCTTTCGTTAAAACCTATCACGTCAAAAACGTTAAATTGACCTTTTCACAAAATAACAAATCAACAAAAAAAAGAGCCAATAGTTAAGAGTCGATAATTTTATATTTAAAATCATGATGTTATAAAAACATCGAACATTGTCGCTTTTCTTATGCCATCTTGTCGTTAATTTTATAAGTGAAATAAGTAACTAGCCATATAGTGAACCCATCGAAAGGAAACTTCTCCTTTGATATGAATCCAGAGGTGATGTGAGGCTAACTCATATCACTCCGGCAGCAAGCGAAGGCACCTTTGGTGCCCGTGGTATAGTCCCCCCGGCTATACCACGATATTTTTTTTCATCATCACATCAAAGCCCTCTTCGAAGACGACAATTCCATCAACACACTGTTAGGCATATCGATATCTATCTTCGATCATAATATTCGCTACAAAACGTTCTTGAGCTCGCTATAGCTTATGGAGTTAGTTTTTACTCGTTGTCATCAATAAACTGAGTCGGAGATAAACCAAAGTGATATTTGAATCTTTGGCTAAAGTAGGAGGGATCATTAAAGCCACTGCCGAAAGCAACTTGAGATATTTTTTCACCAGCTAATAAACGCTGACATGCTTTTTCTAAGCGAACCTCATTCAAATACTCTTTGAAGGTTTTTCCAGTAACAGCTTTAAAACGTCGCTGAAGGCTTCTCTCTGAAACAAATAAGAGCTTAGCGGCCGATGATGTACTGAAGTCAGGGTCGGAATAGTATTGCTGTATCAGCAGTTCAACTTTTTTGAGCCACTCTTTCTCCAGCGGCTCAATCGTTACCTTCTCTGCGGCATCTTCCAGTTCAATGGCTTCAGACTCTTCTGTTAATAAATCCACACTAGGCCAAGAAAGCTCTGTCAAGTTTCGCTCTGAAGAAGAAAAAATATGGATTTCACCACCTGAAGATCGCATTAATTGATGTAACTCTTCTTGTTCAAAACCGGAAGTAGAGCCGTCAACGCTTGAGTTCATCATTTGATCACCACTATCAATAATAACAACAAATAAACGTCTTTCACGCTCATAGCAGTGGATCTGTAATGATTGATTGCGATATAGACGATTAACAGCATCAGACAGTAACGTATTGAAAATTAAATCAAAATTAAAGCTTTCAGATTCAATATAAGATTGCTTGAGCTCATTATTTACGACTAATGTGATTTCGGCTTTATCGAATTCATCTCGCCAACTGTCGATTGATGAGTTAAGAATGATCGATAAATCATAAATTTGCTGAGTGGAAGCTTTATCACTTCTCACATTCCGTAATAGCGTAAGTTCTCGTTTCACTTTTTGTGCAAGACGTTCTAAACGACCAAGTTGATTGAGTTGGGTACGATAAATCAACTGATCTAGAGTAGGTGAAATTGAATCTAGCATCTGTTCCACAAAAACATGTCGAATTTGTAGCTGCTTACGTAATTGGTGGTTGTTAGTGAGTACAATTTTACTTTGATGGCGTAATTGTTCCGTCTTCAATGCCACTTGTGATTTCAATTCTCTGTTCGCTTTCGCCACCCAATGCGAACGCCATAAAGAGGCTACAGCAACACAGCCCAATACTATAATGCTGTAAAACAAGATTGCCCATGATGAAAGATACCACGGCTTAGCAACAACAAATGATAAGCTGTTCATTGTGCTGTTTTGTGGATATTGAGTGTTGTCTCTAACTAAAATTCGGTAGTCACCAGGAAGTAAATGATCCAGCGTTAATTGCGAACCCTCTAGCGGTTGCCACTGGCCATCGCCTTCAATACGAAATTCAAGCGATTGGGTTCGGGATTCAGGTAAAGAACCAAATAAAAAACTAATCGAGCTACCATATTTCAGTTCTAGAGGGTGAAAACGGCTACGACCAATCATCACTGGCGTATGATCGATACTTATTTGGCTAAAAATAATCGACGTATTTGGGGGGGTAGCCGTAACAAGTTTACCCGGTGAGACCCTAAGCAGACCAAAACGGGAACCAGACAACAACCACGCTTTATTATCAATAATACTTGATGTACAAACCCCACTTTGAAATTCATTATGAATAAGACCGTGAGGTGCAGCATAGTGTTTTTTTATATCGCCTTGTTGATTATAAAGAGAGATACCATTCGATGAAGTCAGCCATATTCCTTCTTGTGATTCGGCTAAGCATTTAGGGCTGATATTATCCTCGGCCAAAGGGATTGAATTAAATTCATTCCTGTCATGAGAAAGGTTAAACAAACCGTAACTACTCGCAAACCAGATATCCCCATTGCTCCCTTCAAGTATATTGACACTGCGCCCATAACCACTTGTTGGCCGTCGAAAAACGATCTTACCTTGATTTAAGGTATAAACACCATGGTCTGTCCCGATAAACAGACCACGCTGAGTCGCTTTTAATAAGGTCACTTTAGCCGGTAGAAAGGCGTCAACAAACCAATCGATACCGTAATTAGTCAACGTATTAGCACCAACATCATAGGACCACAGTTGGTTCTCATTCGCTCCCCATAATAAACCGTTATTATCAAGGGTTAGGTGTAGGATACCTGCCGTGCGTAGATTAAAGGGCAAATGAGAAGATTCCTCCGCCTCAGTTTCTAAGTTATAGACAACAAGACCTTCATGGGTGGCAAGCCATAACGATGTGTTACTCAATTGCACAAAATCATTTATTGGCAGGTTGAACAAAAGCTTAATCTTGTTCCAATTGCTATCGAATTGGTAGAGACCTTGATTGGTTAATACCCAATAGCCTTTCTTATCTAACCGCGGAATAATTTTCTTAATTTGATTATGAATTAACTGTGGTTGCTGGTTGCGTTCGAAACGAAACCCAAAAAGCGAAAAATAGCGAATTCCTTTATCCGTTGCTATCCAAATACCGCCTTGCAAATCATTGACTAAAGAGTAAATTTGATTACCTGGCAAACCATTGCTGTCTTGATCATTACTTTCCAATTTAACTACATTGTTGGTCAGAAATGAGTAGACGAATAGACCATCTTCGGTGCCAACCCAATATTCGTTGTCGGTTTCAGCCAATGATAATACGTGTGAATATCCAATCCGTTTTGGTTGTTGGGAATTTGGATTTTTTATATCAATAATGAGTGCTCCGTTCAGCGTACCGACGATAAGCTCTCTGTTTTTTGCAGAAAAATAAAGCTTTTCAATAAAATGCTTCTTCGAGCTCAATACATGAGAAAAGCTTTCGCCATCAGATAAATAAACACCAGCATTGGTTGCTAGCACCCACTTTGACAATAGAAATTTAGCATCATTGATTGTCAATTGACTGACTTGGTTGAATTGATACATATCCGACAACGGATAAGTATCAATTCTTTTTGTCTGGATATTATAGGTGTAAAAATGTGCGTCATCGGTTAACCAAATAAAACCGTTAGAAGCACCTATATTTTTTATAACTGAACCGGCTGTGAGGCTGAAAACAAGCTCTCGGTGTTGGGCTGGGTAAGTACGATAAACTTCATTCTCAACGTAAGACCAAAAAGCATTATCGAAATAAGCAATGTGACCGCTGTCTTGTGCCAGTACTGAACCGCGACGAGGAAGGATATTTTGTCCATCAAAGAACACCACTTTACCATGAACATCGTGTATCCATATCCCCCCTTCATCACCCAAGAATAAGTTTTGGGCAACAAAGACTTTGCCTTGAGCTTGGGTTGGCAAGGGGTAAAAAATCGAAGGGGCTTTGTCCAGGGCTTGTGCATACCACGCCAATAACAGAAGTAGTAAGCACAAAACCTGACTCAAATATTTGGAATACAAAAATGTTCCTTTCAACAGCAGAGCCTTAATCGATGATACGCCTAATCATTAAACGTTTTTTTGCGACGATAATTATCAACTATTCTAGCTAAACTTATAACTTTTTGAAGTTACGGAACAAATAAAACAATAATATTTAGTGAAAATGACCACAAGTAAATGTACAACAAACAATACAGCGTGCATCTATTCAGACAAGCAGCCATAAATGCTATTACTCAACTGGTTCAGCAACTCAAAATAGCTGCCACTTTTCACATCTATATCCATACCCAACGGGTCGAGCACACCGCTATTCACTTGGCTACCTCGAGTCACGGTATCGATAACAGCTGGAGTAAACTGTGGCTCTGAAAAAACACATTTAGCTTCATTTTTCGCAAGTGAATTTTTGATGTTGATCAGGGTCTTAGCCCCAGGTTTTCTATCTGGGCTAACGGTAAAGTGACCTATATTATTTAACTGATATTGTTGCTCAAAATATCCATAAGCATCATGAAAAACGTAATAACCTTTATGTTTAACCGAACTCAACTGCTGAACAATATTTCGGTTAGTGATAGCTATTTCATTTAAGAAATTTTCTAAGTTAGCTTGGTATAGCAGCGCATTATCTACATCAGTGCTCTTTAAGCGCTCAGTGATTGCACTAGCGACCTGTTTAGCTTGCTCAACCCCAAGCCAAAAATGAGGATCATGAGTTCCATGGTTATGTCCATCATGGTCATGGTGATCACCAGAGAATTCTCTTAACTTTAGTTCAGGTATTTGACTAATGGTTAAGACGTTATGATGTGCTTGTAAGGTTTTACTTAAAAATGGCTCTAAATCTTCGCCATACCAAATCACTAAATCGGCTGCTCTTATCTTTTTTACATCAGACGGGCGCATTGCGTAATCATGAGGTGATGTGTTGGAACCAAGTAATACCGTTGGTTCTGTGACGCCTTTAGTCAGTTCAAAGGTGATCATTTGAATCGGTTTAATACTTGTCAAAACGGTATTAGCCCAAACCAGTGGTGATAAGGTTGCTAAGCATAAACAGTAGGCGATTTGACGCAACATGGTGGTTTTTCCATTCGGTATATAGCGTTAAAGAGAGCGAAATGTTACATTATAACACTTCCTAATTGCAAATAAGTTCCATTCATGTCCAGCTTAATTCAACTGCAAGATATTTGCGTAGACTTTAATGATCGTCGTGTTTTAGACAATATCAGCATTAGTCTGGAAAAAGGCAAAATTACAACGTTGATCGGTCCCAATGGTGCAGGTAAATCAACACTCGTCAAAGTTTTATTAGGGCTGCAAAAACAAAACAGCGGTACGATTACTCGGGCAAAAAAACTTAAAATTGGCTATGTTCCACAAAAACTAAAGCTCAATGACTCGTTACCCTTACCAGTTAAACGTTTTTTAAGCTTAGCGGGCAATTTCAGTAAGCAAGAGTTATTAGATGCGCTGAGACTGGTTGGCGCTGAACATTTACTAAATAACGATATGCATAAGTTATCCGGGGGAGAAACTCAGCGAGTTTTAATTTCTCGCGCCCTTTTACAACGACCTGATATGCTAATTTTGGATGAACCAGCCCAAGGCGTTGATGTTCAAGGCCAGATCGATCTCTATGACCTCATTGATGCTATACGCCACCGCTTTGGTTGCAGTGTGTTTATGGTTTCACACGATTTACATTTAGTGATGGCTAAAACTGATGATGTCATATGCTTACATCATCATATTTGCTGCTCTGGCTCTCCTGCAGCGATCACGCAGCACCCAAGCTACATAGCTCTGTTTGGTACAAGTAACCGTGAAACGCTTGCGTTTTACCACCATCAGCATGAGCATCATCACCATGACTTAGCCGGTCAACCAGTAAAGGGCGATGCGACTTGCTGCCATAATCATTCACACGGTCACCATCATGATTGAATTTCTTCTCCCATCAATACTTGCGGGTATCGGTATTGCCATTCTTGCAGGACCGCTAGGTTCTTTCGTTGTTTGGCGCAAGATGGCCTACTTTGGCGATACATTAGCACACGCCTCTTTAATGGGACTGGCGCTTGGCTTTTTATTAGATATAAACCTTTATCTAGCGTTACTCGTTTGCTGCCTTGGCCTTGCCATCATTCTTGTTACGATGCAAAAACAGCAGTTGGTGGCCACTGATACATTACTTGGTATTTTGGCACACAGCTCATTATCTGTTGGCTTAATTGCCGTGAGTTTTCTTGATAATGTACGCATTGATCTAATGAGTTATCTATTTGGTGACTTACTCTCGGTTAATACCACAGACCTCATGTTTATTTGGTCAGGTGTCATTGCTGTCAGTATTTTATTATTGATTTTTTGGCGACCCTTACTTTCAACCACAGTGAATGAAGAGCTGGCCTTTGTTGAAGGCATCAACGTCGATCTGATGCGGCTCATTTTAATGCTGCTGATTGGTGTTGTTATCGCTTTAGGTATGAAATTTGTTGGTGCCTTGATCATGACATCGCTACTGATTATACCTGCAGCAACCGCCAGACGTTTGTCCACCACTCCAGAACAAATGGCTTTCATTGCTTCCGTTATTGGAGCATTAGCTGTACTAGGTGGTTTAACTCTTTCATGGCATTTTGATACACCAGCTGGTCCTTCCGTTGTGATCAGTGCAAGCTGTATGTTTATGTGTAGTCAATTTGTAAAACGCTAAAACCCTTACCTATAAAAAAAATAAACCCCAGATTTTATCTGGGGTTTATTTTTCAGTCAGTGGTTAGAGACCTACCAGCCAGTCACTTCACGAAGTGCTTTACCGATATCCGCCAAACTTTTTACTGTTTTAACGCCAGCCGCTTCAAGAGCCGCAAATTTATCTTCTGCCGTACCTTTACCACCAGAAATAATCGCCCCCGCATGGCCCATGCGTTTACCTGGAGGAGCCGTTACACCAGCGATATAAGAAACAACCGGTTTAGTCACATTATCTTTAATAAATGCCGCCGCTTCTTCTTCCGCGGTACCACCAATTTCGCCGATCATAACAATCGCTTCAGTTTCCGGATCTTCTTCAAACAGTTTAAGAATATCAATAAAGTTAGAGCCTGGAATTGGGTCACCACCAATACCAACACAGGTTGATTGGCCAAAGCCTTCATCCGTGGTTTGCTTTACTGCTTCATAAGTCAAAGTACCTGAGCGAGATACAATACCGACTTTACCTTTCTTATGAATATGGCCTGGCATAATACCAATTTTACATTCATCCGGTGTAATAACACCTGGGCAGTTAGGGCCGATCATTCGTACGCCAGATTCGTCCAGACGTACTTTTACATCGAGAAGATCAAGAGTTGGGATACCTTCCGTGATAGTAACAATCAGTTTGATGCCTGCATCAATCGCTTCTAGGATCGCATCTTTACAAAAAGCAGCGGGAACATAGATAACAGAGGCTGTCGCGCCAGTTGTTTCAACAGCTTCACGTACTGTATTAAATACTGGAAGACCTAAATGGGTTTGGCCACCTTTGCCAGGAGAAACGCCACCGACCATTTGAGTGCCGTAGGCAATCGCTTGTTCTGAGTGGAACGTACCTTGTCCACCAGTAAACCCTTGGCAGATAACTTTTGTATCTTTATTAATTAGTACCGACATTATTTGCCCTCCGCCGCAGCAACTACTTTTTCCGCAGCTTCAGTTAGAGAAGTCGCAGCAATGATGTTTAGACCACTTTCCGCCAGCTTTTGAGAGCCTAGCGGCGCGTTGTTACCTTCAAGGCGCACAACGACAGGAACCGTAACACCCACTTCTTCTACAGCGCCAATGATACCGTCAGCAATCAGGTCACAACGAACGATGCCACCGAAGATATTAACAAGCACGGCTTTAACGTTTGAATCAGAAAGAATGATCTTAAATGCTTCTGTTACACGCTCTTTTGTTGCGCCACCACCAACATCTAGGAAGTTTGCCGGTTTGCCGCCATGCAGGTTAACGATGTCCATCGTTCCCATCGCAAGACCGGCGCCATTGACCATACAACCAATGTTGCCTTCAAGAGCGACATAGTTAAGTTCCCACTGAGCTGCATGAGCTTCACGTTCATCTTCTTGCGATGGATCATGCATTTCACGTAATTTTGGCTGGCGGTACATCGCGTTAGAGTCGATGTTAATTTTACCATCTAGACAAAGCAGATTACCTTCAGCGGTAATAACAAGCGGGTTAATCTCAAGCAGGGCAAGGTCATATTGTGCAAACATATTGCCAAGACCCATGAAGATTTTTACAAATTGCTTGATTTGATCACCTTCAAGCCCAAGTTTGAATGCCAGTTCACGGCCTTGGTAAGCCTGCGGTCCTACAAGTGGATCAATCGCGGCTTTATGAATCAGTTCAGGTGTCTCTTCTGCCACTTTTTCAATCTCGACACCACCTTCCGTAGATGCCATGAATACGATACGACGAGATGAACGGTCGACAACCGCTCCAAGGTAAAGTTCGTTCGCTATGTTTGAAGCTTCTTCTACCAAAATTTTAGATACAGGCTGACCATTTGCATCTGTTTGGTAAGTGACAAGATTCTTGCCTAGCCATTTCTGGGCAAAATCTTTAACACCATCTTTGGTGTCATGCAACTCAACGCCGCCCGCTTTACCGCGACCACCAGCGTGTACCTGACATTTGACGACTTTTTTGGCTGTACTAATACGACCCGCAGCTTCAAAAGCTTCTTGTGGCGTATCACAGGCGTAACCTTCTGGTACAGGCAAACCGAATTCTGCAAACAGCTGTTTGGCTTGATATTCATGCAAATTCATTATGTTATTCCGTTTGTTTATCCCTTAAGGGATTTATTATTTCCATAAAGCGACAGCCTCTGCTGTGCTGTACGTCTGTAGGGTGCTTCTCAAATTAAGCGAAGGTATTGGTACTCTTGCTTAAATGAAGGCTAAACGTGAGCATGCTTAGCCTTAAGGTTACTGGCGACTGTTACAGCCGCCAGTGTTGAAAACTCAACTTAAACGTCTAGTAATAGACGAGCTGGATCTTCAAGTAGTTCTTTGATTGTCACAAGGAAACCAACCGATTCACGTCCATCGATAAGACGGTGATCGTAAGATAGAGCTAGGTACATCATTGGCAAAATTTCTACTTTACCATCGACAGCCATAGGACGATCTTGGATTTTGTGCATACCAAGAATTGCAGCTTGTGGCGGGTTAATGATTGGCGTCGACATCAACGAGCCAAACACACCGCCATTCGTGATAGTAAAATTACCACCAGTCAATTCTTCAACCGTTAACTTGCCGTCACGACCTTTGATTGCAAGCTCTTTGATGCCTTTTTCAATTTCAGCAAGGCTCAATGTATCACAATCTTTTAAGACTGGCGTCACAAGACCACGTGGTGTAGAAACAGCCATGCTGATATCGAAATAGTTATGATAAACAATTTCTTCACCATCAATAGAAGCATTCACTTCAGGGTAACGCTTGAGCGCTTCAGTCACCGCTTTGACATAAAACGACATAAAGCCAAGACGAATACCATGCTTCTCTTCAAACAAGCCTTGATACTGCTTGCGAAGATCCATGATCGGTTTCATGTTCACTTCGTTGAATGTCGTTAACATCGCGGTGCTATTTTTCGCTTCCAATAAGCGCTCAGCAACACGCTTACGCAAACGAGTCATAGGCACGCGTTTTTGGCTACGTGCGGCAGCTTGCACTGGAGCAACTTCAACCATTGGAGCTGTCTTTTTCGCATTCGCTAGGTGAGCATCAATATCTTCACGAGTGATACGTCCGCCAACCCCGCTACCTTTAACCTGACTAGCTTCCAAACCATGCTCAGCAAGCAAGCGGCGAACTGCAGGGCTTAGAGCGTCATTGCTCTCTTCGGTTAACGTTGCTTTGTGGCGCTTATCAGGTGAAGGCTCTGTATCACTCGTTGTATCTTTTGTTGGTTCACCAGCGACTGCGCCTGGTTTCAACTTAGCTAACAACTGCTTAGAAAGTACTGTTGCACCTTCTTCTTCAACAATGACTTCAAGTACACCAGCTTCAGGAGCGGGAACTTCAAGCACAACTTTATCAGTTTCAATTTCAACAATAACTTCATCACGTTCAACCGCTTCGCCTGGCTTTTTGTGCCATGTTGCTACGGTTGCATCTGCAACTGATTCAGGTAGATCTGGAACCAGAATTTCAATTGTCATATCTGTATCTTCCTTTTACTTCTAGTTCTTTAAGCTAGGGTCAGAGCGTCTTCAACCAACGCTTTTTGTTGTTTCAAGTGTACTGACATATAACCAACCGCTGGTGAAGCAGATGCTGGACGCCCTGCATATTTCAGATCAGCACCTGCTGGAATGGCAGAACGGAAGTTATGTTGGCTACTGTACCAAGCACCTTGGTTTTGTGGCTCTTCTTGGCACCATACGTAATCAACAACATTAGTGTACTGAGCAATGGCTGCTTCCACTTCCTCTTTAGGGAATGGATACAACTGTTCTATCCGCACGATCGCAACATCATCTTGTTCGTTGTTACGACGTTGCTCAAGTAAGTCGTAGTAAACTTTACCTGAACAGAACACCACACGTTTCACTTTAGCTGCATCAAGGTTATCAATTTCACCAATTGCTGGTAAGAATGAACCTTCGGCTAAATCTTCAAGCGTTGATGTACATAGCGGATGACGTAGCAAAGATTTCGGCGACATTACAATCAACGGTCGACGCATCGGACGAACCACTTGACGACGTAGCATGTGGTAAACCTGAGCTGGCGTTGATGGAACAATAACCTGCATATTTTGTTCTGCACATAGCTGCAAGTAACGTTCTAAACGGGCTGATGAGTGCTCTGGACCTTGGCCTTCATAACCATGAGGCAGAAGCATAGTTAAGCCACACAAGCGCGCCCATTTTTGTTCACCAGAAGAAATAAACTGGTCGATAACAACTTGAGCACCATTAGCAAAGTCACCAAACTGCGCTTCCCAAATCGTTAGGCCGCTTGGTTCTGCTGTTGCATAGCCATACTCAAATGCCAATACCGCTTCTTCAGAAAGAACAGAATCGAGCACTTCAAACGGGCCTTGCTTGTCATGAATATTGGCTAAAGGAATATAGGTGCTTGCATCGCTTTGATTATGCAATACCGAATGGCGATGGAAGAAAGTACCACGCCCAGAGTCTTGCCCAGAAATACGAATGCGCTTGCCATCATCGACTAATGTTGCATAAGCAAGTGTTTCAGCCATACCCCAGTCCAGCAGCTTTTCACCGTTTACCATCGCTTGACGATCGTTGTATATTTTATCAACACGGCTTTGCAGCTTATGGCTTTCTGGATACTGACAAATTCTGTTGCCTAGCTCTTTTAAACGCCCCAGGTCAATTTGGCTATCCCAAGGCATATCCCATTCATGGCCAATATACGGTGACCAATCAACCGAATGCAGCGCCATTGGACGCCACTCTTTCACGACCACTTCGCCATGATCAAGAGCATCACGATATTCATTGACTAATTGAGTAGCCGTTTCTATATCGAATTCACCGCGTTCAATTAACACATCAGCATAAAGCTTACGTGGTGTTGGATGCTTCTTGATCTTTTGGTACATCAAAGGCTGCGTTGCATTAGGTTCATCAGCTTCGTTATGGCCATGGCGTCGGTAACAGACTAAGTCAATAACCACATCACGTTTAAACTCATTGCGATAATCAAGCGCAATGCGCGTAACAAAAGCAACGGCTTCAGGGTCATCAGCATTCACATGGAAAATAGGTGCTTGGACCATTTTTGCGATGTCAGTACAGTACATAGTCGAACGCGTATCACGAGGGTTCGAAGTCGTAAAACCAACTTGGTTATTAATGACGATACGTACCGTACCACCAACGCAGTAACCACGCGCCAAAGACATATTAAAGGTTTCAGCAACGACACCTTGTCCTGCGACCGCAGAATCTCCATGAATTGAAATCGGTAACACCGCTGAGCCATCCTCATCACCTAAGCGATCTTGACGAGCTCTAACAGAACCAATAACAACAGGGTTAACGATCTCAAGGTGAGATGGGTTGAATGCTAGTGCTAAATGCACATCACCACCTGGAGTGGCAAAATCAGCCGAGAAACCTTGGTGATATTTAACATCACCCGTCCCCCACGTTTCATCATGCTTACCAGCAAATTCATCGAATAAATCTTGAGGTTTTTTACCCAGGACATTGACTAGCATATTCAAACGACCACGGTGAGCCATTCCAATCACAACTTCCCTCATGCCATTACCGCCAGCATGTCGAATCAGTTCTTTCATCATTGGAATTAACGCATCACCACCTTCGAGTGAGAAACGCTTAGCACCGGGGAATTTCGCACCAAGATAACGCTCAAGCCCTTCAGCCGCTGTAAGTTCTTCAAGGAATACTCGTTTTTCATCTTGAGTAAAGGATGGCTGACCAACCACAGACTCTAAACGCTGCTGAATCCAACGTTTTTGCTCAGTATCTGTCATGTGCATATATTCTGCACCGATAGATCCGCAATAGGTTTTATTCAGGGCTTGATGAATATCTTTCAACTTCATGGTTTCTTGCCCAATAGCAAAAGAACCGACGTTGAAAGTTTCTTCGAGATCATCTTCGTTGAGATTATGAAATGACGGGTCTAATTCAGCAACAGGTGGACGTTGCCAAAGACCGAGGGGATCAAGCTGGGCAGCTTCATGACCGCGGAAGCGGTAAGCATTAATTAGCTGCAAGACTTTTACTTGCTTTGCATCGACATCAGGATCACTAACTTGGACATTGTAATGCTTTGTTTCTTTAGCGAGTCGTCGGAAGTAGTCACGGACACGTGAATGTGGTTGTTCTACCACATTGTCAGATTGCGCAGGCAATCCATCAAAAACACGTTTCCACTCCTCACTTACCAGATCGGGATCACTTAGATACAGTTCGTAGAGGTCCTCTACGTAAGTTGCATTGGCGCCAGCCAAGTGTGAAGACTCGAGCCATGCCTTCATCACGCCGTTGTGCATATTTTCCCTTAACCAGTAGTTTTCACGTTTGCTTCGGTCTATGCCGAGCTATTAAAGGCAGGTCCGAAGACCTGCAATTTTATTCATTTTAAACCGAGCGATTAACAAGCATAGATTTGATATGCCCAATTGCTTTCGTCGGGTTTAATCCCTTAGGACAAACACTTACACAATTCATGATGCCATGGCAACGAAAAACGCTAAATGCATCATCAAGATTAGATAAACGTTCATCTGTTGCAGTATCTCGACTATCAATTAACCAACGATACGCCGCAAGCAAACCAGCAGGGCCGATAAATTTATCCGGGTTCCACCAAAAAGATGGGCACGATGTTGTACAGCATGCACACATGATGCATTCGTACAAACCATCTAGGTGGGCACGTTCGTCTGGTGACTGAAGATTCTCGCGTGCAGGCGGTAAGTTTCCATCCGTCACTAAATATGGCTTAACTTTTTCATAGTTCTCATAGAACTGAGCCATATCGACAATCAGGTCACGTACTACTGGTAAACCAGGCAGAGGACGAATGACAATGGTGTCTTTGTTTAACAACGCCGACAGCGGAGTAATACAAGCCAAACCATTTTTACCATTCATATTCAAACCATCAGAACCACAAACCCCTTCACGGCATGAACGGCGGAAAGCGATGGTTGGGTCTTGCTCTTTCAGTAAGATCAACGCATCCAACACCATCATGTCAGAGCCTTCTTCCACTTCCAGCACGTAATCCTTCATGTATGGCTTCTGATCGACATCTGGATTGTAGCGGTATATAGAGAATTTCAATTTCATAATAACGCCCTCTCCTTAGTACGTACGTGCTTTAGGTGGAAATGCATCACGGTAAATGGGTTCCATATTTACATTACGCTTCGACATAGTTTCTGTCTCAGGATTGTAAATTGAATGGCACAACCAATTTTGGTCATCACGATCTGGGTAATCGAAACGCGCATGAGCACCACGGCTTTCAGTACGATAGTTGGCAGCAACCGCAGTAGCGAATGCCGTCTCCATTAAGTTTTCTAGCTCTAAACACTCAATACGCTGAGTGTTGAACTCGGTTGACTTATCAGAAAGGTACGCATTATTTAATCGTTCGCGAATGACTTTAAGCTCTTCTAAACCTTTTGCCATCGCTTCACCTTCACGGAATACTGAGAAGTTATTCTGCATACATTGTTGAAGATCTTTACGAATTTGTGCAGGGTCTTCACCACCAGTACTATTTTCCCAACGATTATAGCGTTCAAGAGATTTTTGAATATCAGCTTCAGTAGCAGGTTTTGCGTCAGCTTGTTTCTTAAGCGTTTCACCCAAATGTAAGCCTGTCGCTCGACCAAAAACCACTAAATCAAGTAACGAGTTACCACCTAAACGGTTCGCACCATGAACAGAAACAGAAGCAATCTCGCCACACGCAAACAGACCTTGAACTTCTACATCTGCGCCATTAGCGTCTTGTTTGATAGCTTGACCTGAAACTTGAGTCGGAACCCCCCCCATCATGTAATGACAAGTTGGGATGACTGGGATTGGTTCTTTGACCGGATCAACGTGAGCAAAAGTGCGTGATAATTCACAAACACCAGGTAAGCGAGACTCTAACGTTTCTTTGCCTAAGTGATCGAGTTTCAATTTGATATGTGGTCCCCATGGGCCATCGCAACCACGACCTTCACGGATCTCAATCATCATTGAACGAGCAACAACATCACGACCAGCCAAATCTTTAGCATTTGGTGCATAACGCTCCATAAAACGTTCACCATCTTTATTTAGCAGGTAACCACCCTCACCACGACAGCCTTCAGTTACAAGCACACCTGCACCTGCGATACCTGTCGGGTGGAATTGCCACATTTCAATATCTTGCATTGGCACGCCAGCACGGATCGCCATACCCACACCGTCACCGGTGTTGATGTGCGCGTTAGTTGTTGACGCATAAATACGGCCAGCACCGCCTGTCGCAAGAACTGTCGCTTTTGCTTTAAAGTAGCAAACTTCACCCGTTTCCATACACAGTGCTGTACAGCCAAGCACTGCACCATCTTCATTTTTCACCAAATCAAGGGCGTACCATTCAGAGAAAATGGTCGTTTTATGTTTGATATTTTGTTGGTATAGAGTATGGAGCAAAGCGTGGCCAGTACGGTCAGCCGCAGCGGCAGTACGAGCCGCTTGTTCACCACCGAAATTCTTCGACTGGCCACCAAACGGACGTTGATAAATAGTACCATTATCAAAACGAGAAAAAGGTAGTCCCATTTTCTCAAGTTCGATAACTGATTCTGGACCATTTTTACACATGTATTCGATAGCATCTTGGTCTCCGATATAATCCGAGCCTTTCACTGTATCGTACATATGTTGTTCCCAGTGATCTTCATGCGCATTACCTAGCGCTACAGTAATGCCACCTTGAGCTGATACCGTATGAGAACGAGTTGGGAAAACTTTTGACAGCAAAGCACATGATAGGCCTTGCTCTGAAATTTGCAGTGCGGCACGCATGCCAGCACCACCTGCACCGATTACAACGGCATCAAATTCACGAACTGGAATAGTCACTTACGCACCCCACAATACAAATAAGCCAGAGAAGAAGTATCCAAATAGCACGGCGATAACCACAAGCTGTAAACCACCGCGTAACTTAGAACACTTGATATAATCCGTTAGTACTTGCCATAGGCCTATCCAGCCATGGATTAGGACTGAGACTAACGCTAGCATTGTGAAGACTTTAGTAAATGTACCACCAAAGAACTGCGTCCAAGAGACGTAAGAAATATCTCCTGAGAAAGCACAAAAGCTCACTAGGTAGATAGTATAAAGCGTCATGATGATCGCAGAGGCACGGATGAGTAGGTAATCATGCACCCCGTTGCGACCAACTGAAGAAACGTGTTTTACCATACCAAAACCCCCGCTAAAACTGACAACACTGCGGTTACGATAAACGTAACTTTTGCACTCATTGCACCAGACTCTAGCTCTTCAAAATGGCCGAGGTCCATCAGCAAATGGCGAATACCACCAGCAATGTGGTATGACAGTGCAGTTAATATTCCCCACAAGATAAATTTCACAAAAAAGCCGTTAACAATGTTGCTGGCTTCCATAAAACCTACAGGGGAGGCTAACGAGAGGGAGAGTAACCACAACAAAATTCCGACTGCAACAAACATGATCACCCCAGACACACGATGTAGGATAGATGCGATTGCGCTGATCGGAAAGTGGATGGTCTGTAAATCTAAATTAACAGGTCTTGACTTTCTTTCTTTCACGGGCTTGCTCACTCAGCTCCATTGAGCATTTATAGTTATAGATGAAATTTGGTTCCAAACCCACAAAAGTTAACATTAATTTAACAACAAGCCGCGGAATCAGCACGGTTAAATGTAAAAACATTGTTAACAACAAGACTAAACACACTACCTCACAATTGTTTTTAGCCTTGAATTTATAAGGTTTTCACCAAAATTTGCAGTGCCACTATACGGCTGGCAACATTCTAATACAATTGATGTAACAATTTTTGCTACACAGAACAGATTTTTAACTTTATATGTCCAAAAAATCTAAACAAGTGCACACATCAGAGGAGAAAAATTGACTTTAACCCCGAACACACGTAAAAAAATGTCACACAAACATCCTGGACGGATTAAATAATAAACAAAGGAGATTGTTATGGCAGATAAGAAAGCTACCCTTCATATCGAAGGCAAAGCGCCAATCGAACTGCCGATTATGGATGGGACAGTAGGTCCTCAAGTAATCGACGTTCGTAAACTGGGGTCCAACGGATACTTCACTTTTGATCCTGGTTTCCTTGCCACTGCATCTTGTGAATCTCAAATCACTTATATTGATGGTGGTAAAGGGGTGTTATTGCACCGTGGTTTCCCTATCGATCAGTTAGCCAATAACGCCGATTACTTAGAAGTTTGTTACATTCTTCTTTATGGTGAAGCTCCAAATCGTGAACAATACGAAGAGTTTAAAAAGATCGTTACTCGCCATACGATGGTTCATGAACAAATTGCGAGTTTCTTTCACGGTTTCCGCCGTGACGCTCACCCAATGGCTGTTATGTGCGGTGTGGTTGGAGCGCTTGCGGCGTTCTACCACGATTCACTCGACATTAATAATGATACACACCGTGAGATAGCGGCTTACCGCCTGCTTTCTAAAATGCCAACACTTGCAGCCATGTGTTACAAGTACTCAACTGGTCAACCGTTTATTTACCCACGGAATGATCTAAACTATGCGGAAAACTTCCTGCACATGATGTTTGCAACGCCATGTGAAGAATATGAAGTCAACCCTGTAGTGGCTCGTGCGATGGATAAAATATTTACCCTGCACGCTGATCACGAGCAAAATGCGTCTACATCGACCGTACGTCTAGCGGGTTCTTCAGGTGCTAACCCATTTGCGTGTATTGCCGCTGGTATTGCTTCTTTATGGGGACCAGCTCATGGTGGTGCAAACGAAGCTTGTTTGCGCATGCTTGAAGAAATTGGCAGCGTAGATAACATTCCTGAGTATGTGGTGAGAGCAAAAGATAAGGATGATCCATTCCGCTTAATGGGCTTTGGTCACCGAGTGTATAAAAACTATGATCCACGAGCGACGGTAATGCGTGAAGCTTGTCATGAAGTTCTAAAAGAGTTGAACATCCAAGACCCACTATTGGATGTGGCGATGGAGCTTGAACGCATCGCACTTTCTGACGAATATTTTGTTGAGAAAAAACTCTACCCGAACGTTGATTTCTACTCAGGCATTATCCTAAAAGCTATCGGTATCCCAGTTTCTATGTTTACCGTTATCTTCGCCATGTCTCGTACTATTGGTTGGATTGCACACTGGAACGAAATGCACAGCGACCCTGACAATAAAATTGGCCGTCCTCGCCAACTTTACACAGGTCAAAAAATGCGTGATTTCAAACCATTGCACGAACGCGAATAACAGATCTAGTCAGTATGACTTAATTGAAAAGAGCGAGTATCCACTCGCTCTTTTTTATTTTATGCAACCACGCAACAAGCTGACTACACAGGATTATCGATATCGATAAACTCAACCTCAAAACCATATTCTCTCGCTAACCATTCTCCTAAAGCCTTAATACCATAACGCTCTGTTGCATGATGCCCGGCTGAAAAATAATGAATACCCTGCTCTCTTGCCGAATAGGTGGTTCGTTCTGATATTTCACCAGAAATAAAGGCATCAAGTCCCTGTTGCACCGCAAGTTCGATGTAATCTTGCCCCCCGCCCGTACACCAACCAACGGTTTCAATCATTTTTTCCGTCTGTTCTGGCGCAATATGCAAAGGCTGACGGTTGAGAACTTGATTGATTTTGCTCGCCAACTCAGCACCTGACATCGGTTTGTTAAGACGCCCAAACATGGCAACAGATTGAGGGTGACCTTCCATTCCACCTTCGACTTCAATATCGAGTAAACGCGCAAGCTCGGCGTTATTCCCTAACTCTGGATGGATATCTAGTGGTAAGTGGTAACCAAATAGGTTGATATCATTTTTAATTAAAGTTCGAATTCGTTTGCCCTTCATGCCTCGAATCGGTTCAGGTTCACCTTTCCAAAAATAGCCATGGTGAACCAGTAAAGCATCGGCTTTAAGTTCGACAGCCTTGTCAATGAGCGCTTGAGAGGCGGTAACACCCGTAACAATCTTTTTGATTTTAGATCGACCTTCGACTTGTAATCCATTCGGGCAATAGTCTTTAATTAACTGAGGAGTAAGCTTTTGATTAATTAAAGCTTCAAGTTGTAAATTATCCATTATTCATCCCAAGATTGTATTTTTAACTAGCGTGGTTATAGCAATTCCGAGCTAAGATGTCGAAAAATGAAGAAGAGAAATATCAATGAAGATAGACCTAAACTCACTGGCTAATTGGGTATCAACCACTCCTGCATTATTTCATGACAAAGGTGTTGTTGCCGCGCATCATCCCTTTATGCGGGATATTCCGCAGCTTAAAGAAAGTTATGCTGGTAACCCAAGATTAGGCTTTATCTATCAGCATCTATGCTCTCTACTATTTAGACTCGATCCAACGTATTCAGCTGTATCTGAAGAAATTCAATTAAATGATGCGGGAACGACACTGGGTTCACTTGATTTCGTTGTGAAAAATAAGCGGCAGCAACGCTATGAACACTGGGAAGTGGCGATTAAATTTTACCTTCTCCATCAAGAGCTCTGGTACGGACCAAACTCACAAGATCGTCTTGATATAAAGCTCGACCACATGCTCAATCAGCAACTAACGCTATCTCAGTCCGAATCATTTCAAACCACCTACCCACTATGGCGTGACATCAGCCACCACTTGTTAATGCAAGGCCGTTTGTATATCAACCCCTTTGCCAATGAAACGGTTCCAGAACAATGTTTAGGTTACACAATTAATTCATCACAAATTGCTGGGTATTGGTGCTATCAAAGCCAAACAGAGCAAATAAACGAAACGCTATTCTTACTTGACAAACCACAATGGATAAGCGGAAAAAGTACTACAAGCCCAGTTTTTGCCTCAGCCCCAGAACAAGGTTTTGTGCATTGCCAAATTGAGAGTGGTCGATTTTGGTTTATCGTGCCAGAGCAATGGCCACATCACAGCGTTTGAACTGTGCATTACTGTTTTGATATGCCATTTAAGCGATGATGGAAACAAAACGGGCGACCAACATGGTCGCCCGTTTACATTGATGATTTGTATTATAAACCCGCGTCAGCAAATACTTGATTAACAATATCCTGAGCTTCAGATTCAATCTGCTTTAAGTGCTCTTCACCTTTAAAGCTTTCACAATAAATTTTGTAAATATCTTCCGTACCTGAAGGACGAGCTGCAAACCAACCAAAATCGGTAGTCACTTTAAGGCCACCGATTGCCGCGCCATTACCCGGAGCATGCGTCAAACGTGCGGTGATTGCGTCACCTGCCAATGTTTGCGCTGATACCATTTCTGGTGACAGCTTGCTAAGTACAGCTTTTTGCGGGCCATTAGCGACCGCTTGGATACGGCTGTACTTTGACTCGCCATGTTTTGCTGCAAGCTCTTCATAGTATTGTTGCGGGTTTTTGCCTGTCACTGCGGTAATTTCTGCTGCCAGTAAACAAAGAATAATGCCGTCTTTATCTGTTGACCATGGCGTACCGTCTTTACGCAGGAAAGATGCCCCGGCGCTTTCTTCACCGCCAAAACCAAATTGACCGCTGTATAAACCATCAACAAACCATTTAAAGCCAACCGGTACTTCACACAATTCACGGCCAAGGTCAGCGACAACACGATCAATAAGAGCACTTGATACCAATGTTTTGCCAACAGCCACGTCTTGACGCCATTGCTGACGATGACGATATAGGTAGTCAATACATACCGCTAAGAAATGGTTCGGGTTCATCAAACCTTTCGGTGTCACAATACCGTGGCGGTCATAATCAGGATCATTACCAAAAGCTAAGTCATACTCATCTTTTAGTGCCAGCAGCCCTGCCATCGCATAAGGTGAAGAACAGTCCATACGCACCACACCATCTTTATCCAATGACATGAATTGGAAAGTAGGATCAACCGCCTCACTGACTAGCGTTAAATTCAGCTTATAAGCTTTAGCAATTTGACGCCAATAATCGATGCCACTACCGCCCAATGGATCAACACCCAGTTTAAGGTTAGCTTTTTGGATAGCTTGCATATCAATAACATTGACCAAGTCATCAATATACGGTTTCACGAGATCAACCTCTTTAAACAGTGGTGACTGCTTGGCTTGCGTAATCGCTACGCGTTTAACACCTTGCATGCCCTCTGCAATAATGACATTCGCTCGGTCTTCTATCGCTTGCGTTAATTCACCTTCAGCTGGACCACCGTGTGTTGGGTTGTACTTAATTCCACCGTCTTGTGGCGGATTGTGCGATGGTGTAATTACAATACCATCGGCTTTCTGTTGATGAGTTAAGTTATAAGTCAGAATCGCGTGTGAGATACCTGGCGTTGGTGTATAGCCATTATTCTGTTGCACAATCACTTCAATGCCATTGGCAATCAGCACTTCAACAACGCTAGAAAATGCAGGTTCCGATAACGCATGCGTATCTTTTCCAACAAAAATAGGACCTTGAGTACCTTGTTCTGCACGCACTTCGGCCAGTGCCTGAGTAATCGCTAAGATATGATTTTCGTTGAAGGTTGATTTATCTGCGCTACCGCGATGACCTGAAGTACCGAACTGCACTTTATGCTCAGGGCAAGTAGGATCGGGTTGAAGTAAGAAATAGTTTGCGACAAGCGCAGGGATATTATGTAGATCTTCCTGAAGCGCTTTCTGTCCTGCGCGTGGGTGCATAGCCATTTTTGACATCCTTTCTTGAAATAACGACGAAACAAAAAGCCTCATAATACGAAATTTATTTCTCGCAGTATGAGGCTTAAATCAGATTTTTATCTTTGAATAACAAGCTAAAGAGAATGTTAGATAGCGTTTGTTACTTTCTCAATGATGTCTGATGGGAAATTCATCAGCGCCATCAATTGTTCAATCATCTGCTGCTTACGGCTGGTATTATTGTTAGTGATCACCCAAAACGGCGTATTTGGAATCGCTTTTGGTTTGGTTGTTTGACCACTTTCAAGTAAAGTTTGCTCATTATCTGCAAAGTAAACACGTTTACGCCCTTTGTTCACTAATGTCGCTTCAGAAAAACTTGCAGGATCAATGCGGTATAAAGTTGAAAGCACCAACATAAAGCGATCAATCGCTTTTTTCAGACCCGCAAATTCATCAGAAATCAGCAAAGAACGCATCTCTTTTACGCTATCAATCTGTGTATCTCGAACGGCATCTTTACTCACAACAATGCCTTTAGGTTCAACGTTTACTTGTGTCATTACCGTTGCAGCAGAAACCTTACCATCAACGTTCAGCAAACGACGTAAAATGTCAGACGCGCTTTCACCAATATGCTGGGTTTGACTTGCAATGTAACGGTATAGATCCTCATCAACCTCAATTGTTTTCATTCGCTTTTCACAATCTCAATGTTTAAACTCTGGGGGATTATAGCGAGATCTTCACTGATACTCTACGTTAAACCAATCACTAATAAGATAAAATGTCAGCACTTCTTAATTACAAACTCGAAGGTGAAGGTCACACCGTTGTTTTGATCCATGGGTTATTTGGTAATCTCGACAATTTAGGCTTACTCGCCCGAGATCTTAAAACCGACCATCAAGTCCTAAGTATTGACCTGCGTAACCACGGTCAATCATTCCACTCACAGCAGCATGATTACACCGGTATGGCTCAAGATGTCGCCAATCTACTCGAGCATCTAGCCGTTGACTCAGCGATAGTCATCGGACATTCAATGGGCGGTAAAGTCGCCATGAAGCTGACTGAAATTGCACCGAAGAAAATGAGCAAACTTATTGTGTTAGATATGGCACCGGTGAGCTACCACCAACGACGACATGACAATGTGCTCGCAGGGCTTAAGGCGGTTATCGAACAACAACCAAGCTCTCGTGCTAAAGTGATGTCGATTCTAGCCGAGCATATTGAACTCGAAGGTGTACGACAGTTTTTGAGTAAATCAATCGCAAAAGGTAATGATAACGTCATGACATGGCGTTTCAATGTCGCAAGTATTGAGAGCAATTATTGGCATATCTTAGGCTGGCAGCCTATTGCGACCACCGATATCCCAACACTATTCATTAAAGGCAGTGAGTCAGATTATTTAATGGCTGAGCATCAGCCCTTGATTCAGCAACAATTTAGCCAAGCGAAAGCCCACGTCATTGCTAATACTGGCCACTGGTTACACGCTGAGAAGCCGGTAGAAGTGTTACGAGCTATCCGCAAGTTCATCGATTAAGCATCGTTTGTTGTTGAAACAAGTGTGAAATAGGTACTCATGCACGCATTAACTTTGATGAATAACAGTGGTATAGTGCGCGCAAGCAAATTGGCATAAAGGATTCCCATGCTGTACGACTACATGAACATGCTTGAGTCGATTGGACTCGATCTTCTTTTTGCAGCTATATTCTTTCTTATTGGTATGGCGATCAAAGATGTCCTTAAGCAGGGTAATGTTCCACCATTTGGACGTCGTATTGTATGGCTGGTTCTGTTTTTAGGGTGTGCTGGCTTTATCACTAAAGGGCTAATCCAACTCAGTTGGGAAGGCACCGGTCTTGGATAAAGATCAGCTTCATCCGCCAGAAAATGACAAATTAAAGGTAATGATTCTATGGCAAGTGTAGGTCTCTTCTTTGGTAGCGATACCGGTAATACTGAAGCGGTTGCGAAGATGATTCAAAAGCAACTGGGTAAGCAGCTCGTTCACGTTCAAGATATTGCTAAAAGCAGCAAAGAAGATATTGATAATTTCGACTTATTGCTTCTTGGTATTCCAACTTGGTACTACGGTGAAGCACAGTGTGACTGGGATGATTTCTTCCCTGAATTAGAAGCGATCGACTTCTCAACCAAGCTGGTTGCTATTTTCGGTTGTGGTGACCAAGAAGATTACGCAGAGTATTTCTGCGATGCAATGGGTACCGTGCGCGACATTATCGAAAGCAAAGGCGCAACCATCATTGGTCATTGGCCAACCGAAGGTTATGAATTTGAAGCATCAAAAGCATTGGTAGCCGGTGATAACGACCACTTTGTCGGTCTGTGCATTGATGAAGACCGCCAGCCTGAGTTGACCGACGAACGCGTCAGCAAATGGGTTAAGCAAATTTACGATGAAATGTGCTTAGCTGAGCTTGAAGACTAAAAAAGCCCCCCTGCGAGAACAGGGGGTCTTTTTATATCAACCGATATAATACTTACCAAAGTAGATGGCCGATGAAAGGTGCTAACAATACCGTTACCATACCTGCTAGCATCATCACCACGCTTGACACAACCCCTTCAGAATTGCCAATTTGATAAGCCTTAGCCGTACCGGCACCGTGAGCCGATGCACCGAGACTGGCTCCCCTTCCTAACCGCGAGCGGATAGACAATGTTGTCAAAACCACTTCACCAATCGCCATGCCGATAACCCCAGTTAATACAACAAATAGCGCCGTAAGGTCACTTTGACCACCGATCGATTTGGTCGCTTCAACAGCAAATGGAGTGGTAATCGAGCGCATGGCTAAACTACGTTGTAATATCTCAGGGAGATCAAGCCAACGAGCCATCAGAACTGAACTACCAACAGCAGTAACGACTGATACTAGCACCCCTACCGATAAGGACAACCAATGCCGTCTAATCAACACCCGGTTATCATAAACCGGTATCGCAAAGGCAACCGTTGACGGACCTAACATCCACAATAACCAATGAGACTCTTCCATATAAGCAGGGTATGGAATGTGAAAACCCATCACAACGGCTACCAACAATAGTGGAGCAAGTAACAACGGCATTAAGAAAATTGAACGTTTACGCTGATAAAGAAACTTACTAAAGTAATAAAATGCTAGTGTTAATACTAAACAAAGCAGTCCAAGCTGTGATGAAGTGAAAATAGTGGCCATGAATTAAGACCCCACTCTAGCAAGACGATTTCTTTGATTGCTTTTACGACGAGCCAACTTTAATTCTATTCGATATACTTTGTCGACAACCCACGCCGTAACGGCAATCACGACCATAGTACTTGCTATTAATACCGCCAGAATTCTCAGCCCATCTTGCTGCACAATGTCCTGGTAATTAACCACAGCAACCACCGCAGGTACAAAGAATAATAGCATTTCCGCCAGTAGCCATGTTGCGCCTTTACGTAACCAGTCAACACGAACTACGCGTAGCACAATCAGAGCAAGCAGCAAGAGCATTCCAGTCAAATTTGCCGGTAAAGGTAGGTGAAAAGTCGTAACCAGATACTGAGCTGCAAACCAAATTAATGACAGTATAACGATTTGCAACAGAGTTAAAGCGACAGTGCTTACTTTTTTCATGATGGTTTTGCTGTAATTTTGTGAATTGAGTCACACTATAATCTATTGCAAAACCATCACAAAATGAATTTTTATTATCAAATTTATGCCAAAATGGAATGAAATTGAGAGGTATGGAGTGAGTATGAATATAAAAGCATTGCGTTACTTCGTCGAATTAATTAATCAGCAGAGCTTTACTCGTGCATCCGAAAAACTTTTCGTTACACAACCGACCATCAGTAAAATGATTCGCAGCCTTGAGCAAGAGATAAATCAACCGCTAATACAACGTGAAGGAAGACGTTTCTGGTTAACGGATGCGGGAGAAGTTGTCTACCAAAGAGGGCTAGATATTCTTGCACAAATGGCGCAGTTAGAAGCTGAATTAATCGACTTAAACACGCTTGAACGTGGGCATTTACGTCTTGGTATCCCACCGATGGTTGGTCACTTATACGCGGGACTTATTCGTCAATATCGCCAAGCCCACCCAAACGTAGAACTGACCATAGTCGAATATGGCGGGAGAAAAATAGAACAGGCCGTGCTCAATGGAGAAATTGATGTGGCAATAACCATGCTCACACCACACACTAGCGACAGCCTGATCTCTTTGTCTTTAGACTGCTATTTAATTTATGCCGTATTACCAGATACCGAGCCTTGGCGTAGTGGTAAAAATATCACTTGGTCTGAGCTACAACATGAGCCATTTTATCTTTATACACAGGAGTTTACCCTGAGTGACTATATTGGCTCACTTTGTAAACAACATGGCTTTACTCCACAAGTTGCTGCACGTAGTAGTCAATGGGATTTTTTAGTCGCACTGGTTAAAAGTGGTGTCGGCGTTGCATTTCTTCCCGAACCACTTTGCCAGAAAATTCAAAGCCAAGGCGTTTTAGTGAAACCAATAACGCCAAATATTGATTGGCACTTAGGCGTTATTTGGCACGCTGAACGTTATGTATCTCGCACTGCCGACGCATGGATTAACCTATGTAAGCAATATCGAGCTAAGCCTTAGTCTTAGTCTTAGTCTTAGTCTTAGTCAGAGAATGTCATATCCTGCTCAGAGTCCAGCGCTGCGCGGTACTTAGGCTTTTTACGCACATACAATTTTCGCTGCACTTCCGACACAACATCTCCTTGAGCATTTTTCACGTGTATGATGAACTCAGGAAAACACTTATCTCCATTCACTGTACTGGCCAATATTGTATCAAGCTGGTCTTGGGTGATCTCAAAGTCCGCATAGAGATCTGACTGGCCAGGTTTGATAAAATTGATGCTCGCTTCTTTATCCCATACGTAGTATTTCTCACCCAAAATACCCATCAACATTAAAGAATAAACGGGATCGGTTAACGAAAAAATACTGCCACCATACTGGGTGCGATTAGCGTTTTTATTCCACCATCTTAACTTCAAGCGCATTTTAACCTGGCGAAAATCGTCACTAATTTCATCAATGCGGATCCCAGCCCCCCAAAATGGTGGCCAGCTATTTAATGCCCATTTGACTATATTTGGTTTATAAAACTTCGCTAAAGACTGATTCATTCCTTGTTCGCCTTTCCAATCTATACCCAAACTATTTGGAGTTGCAGCTAGGCGACCAGTGAGTAAATCCCCATAAGCATAGATAAACTATGTGATTGGGATAAGCAAACGTAGCCAACACCGCTGCAACTTCAAGTAGGAAAGGTATATCTACTTAACTACGAGGACGTGTTAACCTCTAAAAGTCGGCACGCCCTAATAAATGTTACACAATTGTAACTGGTCAGAGCTGTAATATCAGTGATATTGAGCGACTTTATGGAAAATACAGAGTAACCCTTTGAAGTTCGTGGTTTATTGTTAGCGGTCAGTGCCCTATAATGCTCAGAATTATGTATTCTGTTAACTGCTGCAGATCATCAACAGGAAAGTATATGTCAGATAATAACCAAGCGCTGAAGGATGCAGGCCTTAAAGTTACCCTTCCAAGGCTAAAAATTTTAGAAGTATTACAGCAGCCTGATTGCCAACATATCAGTGCTGAAGAGCTGTATAAGAAATTGATTGATCTTGGTGAAGAAATCGGTCTTGCGACGGTTTATCGAGTATTAAACCAATTTGATGATGCAGGTATTGTCACTCGCCACCACTTTGAAGGTGGGAAATCCGTATTTGAGCTTTCAACACAACATCACCATGACCACCTAGTCTGTCTTGACTGCGGTGAAGTGATTGAGTTCTCTGATGACGTTATTGAATTGCGTCAAAAAGAAATCGCAGCAAAGTATAACGTTAAACTCACCAACCACAGCCTTTACCTTTATGGGAAATGTGCGGATGGTAACTGCAAACAAAACCCTGGCGCGCACAAGCCAAATAAATAGCAAAAAAACCACCGAAATCTCGGTGGTTTTTTTATTCATTCGCAACTAATACCACATATGGTATTAGAAGTAGTCACGAATCAGTACTTCTGCAATTTGCACTGCGTTCGTTGCTGCACCTTTACGAACGTTGTCAGCAACTACCCACATATTAATCCCACTGTGGTGGCTGATATCATTACGGATACGTCCAACCAATACGTCATCTTTACCGCCAGCGTCACGAACTTGAGTTGGGAAATCTGTACCTTGGAAAACCGTAATTCCGGCCGTTTGTTCAAGCAATTCAACTACCTGCTCAGCATCGATAGGGGCACGGGTTTCGATATGTAATGATTCAGCATGACCATAAAATACCGGCACACGAACACAAGTCGGGTTAACCATGATAGTTGAGTCATTAAAGATTTTTTGTGTTTCCCACACCATCTTCATTTCTTCTTTGGTGTATCCGTTATCCATAAACTGATCAATTTGTGGAATACAGTTAAAAGCAATTTGCTGGCTGAACGCTTCAGCTTCTGCAGGCATACCGTTGAGAAGTCTTGCTGTTTGACCAGCTAGCTCATCAATACCTGACTTTCCTGCACCAGAAACTGATTGGTAAGTCGAAACATTAATACGCTCAATGCCCACCGCATCATGGATCGGTTTAAGCGCGACCAACATTTGGATAGTCGAACAGTTTGGGTTAGCAATGATGTTACGATTACGAAAATCAGCAATCGCCTCTGGGTTAACTTCAGGCACAACCAATGGAATGTCGTATTCATAACGGAAGTGAGAGGTATTGTCGATCACCACTACGCCTTCTTCAGCCGCGATAGGAGCCCATTTCGCGGAAAGTTCACCACCGGCTGAAAACAGCGCGATGTGAGCTAATGACCAATCGAAATCTTCTACATTTTGCACTTGTACCGTTTTGCCGTTAAAGCGATAGGCTTTACCTTCACTGCGTTCACTGGCAAGCAAATACAGCTCGCCGACTGGGAAATTACGCTCATTTAATACTTCTAGCATGGTTTCGCCAACAGCGCCGGTTGCGCCAAAGATGGCGATATTAAATTCTTGGCTCATTTGTTACCTCTGTTTTAAAACCTAATTTGGCTAATGGAGCGAGGTTACATGACTCACTCCCTTTAATGGTTATCGCGCTGTACTCTCTTCTATCCCAATACACTTTACGCATATGATCAAAAGCGCCTGGGGTACTAATTTCGCGACGAAATACAGCATCATCTTTACGCACATCATAAATTAATTGTGTCAGGCTATGCAGGGTGGCTTCATCCCACTCACGTTCTAAATACAACTCAGGAATAGGGGCTGCCGGTAATAAACTGCTTGCATTGGCACAATGTTCATTGTCGAGGTATTCGCAAAAACTATTAAAAATCATCGTAGTTCCGCGCGCTTTGCCCTCTAAGCCGTAGCCAGCCACATGTGGCGTAGCAAAAGCGAGTAACGGCAGCAACTCCATGTCAACTTGAGGCTCAAATTCAAAAACATCTAACGCTGCAGTAAAGCCGTCTTTTTCCAATAACCTTTCTTTTAGTGCTTGATTATCAACAACCGGCCCCCGTGCGGCATTAATCAAAATTTGATCACTTCGCAGTGCCGTTAAACGTTGTGCATTGATTAGATGATGGGTTGGCCATTCACCTTCTGTCGTGATTGGCGTATGAAGGGTTATAACATCCGCCTGCTCTAATAACACATCAAGATGAGTAAATTGACGGCTATCACCTTGTGCTTGCTTAGGTGGATCATTGATCAATACTTTGATACCAATGCCAGTTAAACAATCAGCGAGGTAACTACCCACTTGGCCCGCGCCAATAATACCGACGGTTTTATCTAAAGCAGAAAAACCGTGTTGCTGCGCTAACACCATCAAAACACTGAATACATATTCTGCGACCCCGACCTTATTACAACCCGGGGCGGCGGTAAAAAAGATGCCTTTTTCAGCCAATAGTGGCTGATCAACGTGATCCATACCAGCCGTAGCTGTTCCGACAAACTTAAGTTTGTTTGCCTTAGTGAGTAGTGCATGGTTCACTTTCGTCACAGAACGAATCATTAACGCATCAACATCAATCAGATCATCAGCCGTTAAGGTTCTACCCGGTTTCAACACCACCTCACCAAGCTGGCTAAACAGCGCTTCAGCGTAAGGCATGTTTTCATCAATAAGGATTTTCATAGCGGAGTTCACATTATTGGAAATTGAAGGGATTGTGCAGAAAAGCGCACTAGCTGTCGAGAAGAAATCCCGCTTTCAATAAAAATGCCCGGCTCCTATTGGAAACCGGGCAAACATCCAGAACAAAAGGATCTTGTCCCGCTCTCCAGGGGACAAAGTCTGCGTCTGTGGATCAGCTAGGCTGATCCGCTCTGGAAACCTGAAACCTATCACACGTAAGGTACTGAATACCTGATGTGATTAGGCTTGGTATTTTTTGATGACTAATGTTGCGTTAGTACCACCAAAACCAAAGCTATTCGACATTACAGTAGTCAATTCCTGCTCGCGACCTTCAGTAACAATATCAAGACCTTCTGCCGCTGCATCTAGATTATCAATATTGATGCTCGGTGCGATAAAGCCATGGTGAAGCATTAAAGTGGAATAGATAGCTTCGTGTACGCCCGCCGCGCCTAATGCGTGACCTGTCATCGCTTTAGTTGCAGAAATTGCAGGGCTGTTACCACCAAAGACTTCTTGGATTGCACCTAGCTCTTTCACATCACCAACCGGGGTTGAAGTACCGTGAGTATTCACATAATCAACACTTTCTACGCTTTGCATTGCCATCTTCATACAACGTACTGCGCCTTCACCTGATGGAGCAACCATGTCGTAGCCATCGGATGTCGCACCGTAACCAACAATTTCACCGTAGATTTTTGCGCCGCGAGCCAAAGCATGCTCAAGTTCTTCGACAACAACCATACCGCCGCCACCTGAAATGACGAAACCATCACGATCAGCATCGTAAGTACGTGATGCTTTCTCTGGTGTTTCATTGTATTTAGTAGAGAGTGCACCCATGGCATCAAACATCATGGTCAGTGACCAATCTAGCTCTTCACCACCACCAGCAAATACAACATCTTGCTTACCTAGTTGGATAAGCTCCATCGCATGACCAATACAGTGTGCAGAAGTCGCACACGCTGAGCTCATGGTGTAGTTTACGCCACGGATTTTAAACGGCGTTGCAAGACATGCAGACACAGTTGAAGACATAGTACGTGGAACCATATAAGGGCCAACACGCTTCACGCCTTTTGTGCGTAATGTATCAACAGCAATCACTTGGTTATAAGACGAAGCGCCGCCTGAACCAGCGACAATGCCAGTACGATCGTTAGAGACTTGCTCTGGTGCTAGGCCAGAATCAGCAATCGCTTGTTCCATCGATAGGTATGCAAACGCTGCCGCATCACCCATAAAGCGCATTTGTTTGCGATCGATATGGTCGGCAGGGTTCATTTTTAGGTTACCCCAAACTTGAGAGCGCAAACCGTTCTCTTTGAACTGCTCAGAAGCTGTGATACCCGACTTTCCTGCTTTTAAAGACGCTAAAACTTCTTCGACGTTGTTACCGATACTTGAAACAATACCCATACCGGTGATTACGACTCGTTTCATGTGACATTCCTATAATTCAAAATTCCGCTAGATGATAACTAAGAAGGATAACAAAAGTGGTCAGCTTTCCCAGAAATTCGTACAATCTAACCCTATATATCGCCTGATTTCACAGAATTCAAACATTATGACTACCATTACCAACGCAGAACTCGGTTGGAATGAAGCTGGTACGCCTGTTTCTGACCAATTTGATGATGTCTATTTCTCTAACGTAAATGGTCTCGAAGAGACACGTTACGTGTTTCTTAAACAGAATCATCTCCCTCAAAGATGGCATACCTATGACCAAAAACGTTTTGTGATAGCAGAAACTGGTTTTGGTACAGGCTTAAACTTTCTTGCTGTTTGGCAATGGTTTGATGCATTTAAACAGCAAAACCCAGACGCCACTTTGCAAACACTGCATTTTATCAGTTTCGAAAAGTATCCGCTCAACCAACAAGACTTAATAAAAGCCCACCAAGCTTGGCCAGAATTAGCTGAATATGCAAGAAAACTTCATGCACACTATCCGATTGCAGTCCCTGAATGTCATCGTATTGTTTTGGATGATGGTGCGGTCACCCTTGATCTTTGGTTTGGTGATATCAAAGATTGCATGCCCCAAGTTCCGACCCCTGAACATGGCTTAATTGACGCTTGGTTTTTAGATGGTTTTGCACCGAGCAAAAACCCAGAAATGTGGAATCAAACCCTATTTGATGGCATGGCTAAGCTCGCCAAGCAAGATTGCACTTGTGCTACCTTTACCGCAGCAGGCTTTGTACGCCGAGGGCTAATTGATGCCGGTTTTGCCATGCAAAAAGTCAAAGGTTTTGGTACTAAACGAGAGATGATCGCCGGCAAACTGGACAGTAAGCAGCCTTATAGCAACATCAAACCTTGGTTTGCAACCACGTCATCAAACCATGTAACCGACGTAGCGATCATTGGTGGCGGAATTGCCAGTGCCACCTTAGCAAAAACGCTCACTCGCCGCGGTATTAATGTCAGCTTGTATTGTGCAGACGAAAAGCCTGCTCAAGGAGCATCAGGAAATCGTCAAGGGGCAATATACCCACTGCTTAATGGCAACCACTCTGGAGTTTCTCGTGTCTTTGCTCCGGCTTTTTTATTCGCTCGACAATTTGTTGAGCAGATGGCTACACAAACCGCATTTGATCACGACTGGTGCGGTGTCACTCAGCTCATGTGGGATGAAAAATCAACCAAAAAGCAAAACGCCATGCTTGATGGGAGCTTTAACTCACAACTGATGCACCACTGTAATCCACAACAAACTGAACTCAATATCGGACTGCCTAATACAATGGAAAGTATTTACTACCCATTAGGTGGATGGCTATGCCCTGCTCAGCTTACTCAAGGGCTAATTGAGACTTTAGAAAAAAACGATTCCTTTAACGCCTACTTTAATCACCGAGTGGAAAAATTACGTTGGGATGAAACACAGCAACAGTGGATATTAAGTATCAATGGCATAGAAAAGCATCATCAATCCATCATTATTGCTAATGGTCATCAATTCGACCAGTTCGACCAAACTCGTTATGTACCATTAGGCAAAGTGAAAGGACAAGTCAGCCATATTCCTACCACGGATAACTTGCAAAAACTCAGCAGCGTATTGTGCTATGACGGCTATATGACACCACACAACCCGCTTAATCAACAGCATTGTATCGGGGCGAGCTATGACCGAAGCCAAATTAATCAAATGTTTGACCCAATCGCGCAACAAGAAAATGGTCAGCGTTTAATAAATTGCATTGCAAACCAAAACTGGCCGAAGGATGTCGATACATCAGGCAATCAAGCTCGCCAAGGGGTTCGTTGTGTCAGCCGAGATCATCTTCCCTTTGTCGGCGCGGTGGGAGACTTTGAACAAATTAAAACTAATTATCAACAGCTGCATAATCAAAGCAAGCAAGATGTCGAGCCTGTCGCTCAATACCCTAATTTGTATTGCTTGTTAGGTTTAGGTTCTCGTGGGCTGAGTTCTGCGCCGCTGATGGCTGAATTATTAGCTTCACAGATAAGTGGCGATCCTCTGCCTTTACCGGTTGACGTTCTAGAAATGCTTCACCCAAGTCGCATGTGGGTAAGAAAGCTGAGAAAAGGAAAGGCGATTACCGAATAGCCATCATACAAGACACCAGTAAAACGCCTCATAGCGCAGTGAGGCGTTACGCTTGGTTATGTAGCTCTGTCCACAGATCAAACACAATTACACGGTCAGCAGGGCTCAATTCAGAACGAGCTTGTTCTAGGCTCTGTTCTATACGTGCTTTGAAAATCGTAACATCATCGATACCTTCCTCTTCGCAAGAAGCCGCAGAAAGAGAAATATGACCACGTAAATAACCGCCAGCAAATAATTCATCATCCGATGCCGTTGCAATACGTACATCAATCATTTCTAGCAATTTTTCTTCAAATTCAATAATCATAACCTTCTCATTTCTCTCTATTTTTATCTTGTTATTTGGCGAGTTATTTGACGATAAAAAGTTCTGAAGTTAACTCTGGCGTACCATAAAAAGCACGCAATGCATCAGACAACATTTTTACTCGCGGTGGTAAGCCGAGCGGCAAAATCGACATCACTTCTTGGTGTACTTTAGTCATAAACACGATGCGATCAGGCTCAAAATCGCCGTGTAGGTTGTCACAACTGACACTAAAAGGAAAGCCTGCACTCACAGACAAAATCCATTCATACGCTTGTGGACGAATTTCCACTTTTTCAAACTCAGCTTGAACTTGCGCGGTGCGACCATCTGGCTCATACCAATAACCGAAGTCTTCCAATAAGCGACGTTTTGGCCCGGCGACACACCAATGTGCTATCTCATGTAATGCGGACGCAAAGAAACCATGAGCAAAAATAATACGGTGGTAATCGGTATGCTCATCAGCAGGAAGATAAATAGGCTCATCACCACCTAGTTCTAAACGCGTATTAAACGGCTCAAAAAAAGTCAGGTTGAAGATAGAGATAAGGTCTGAATAGTGGTGGGTCATAGTGAATTTAAGTATCAAATAATTTTCGCTGCACATTCTCGCGTTTTTTCACTTTTAGGTAAAGCCTAACCCGCATCAATGTGCTGGTTTCGCCTTGCATGTGATTAGTTTTATTTATCGAGCAAACGGTTTCTCGTTATAAAAACTCATTCGTCAGCTGTAGCATTTCCCACTACACTTGCGCCTTCATTTTCATCCCCATATGCAATATGGGTGCTATTTACGTTTGCCGGGGTATCACACGTATGTTGCTCAGCGTTTTATATATTATTGGAATTACCGCCGAAGCGATGACCGGAGCATTGAGTGCAGGTCGCCGTAAAATGGATTGGTTTGGTGTGATGTTAGTGGCCAGCGCTACCGCGATTGGTGGGGGTACTGTAAGAGATATTTTACTCGGACATTATCCACTAGGTTGGGTTAAAAACCCCGAGTTTTTAGCCATTACTTGTTTAGCGGGTGTCTTAACGACCGGGCTTGCAAAATGGGTCATCAAGCTAAAAGGCCTATTTATTCGCTTAGATGCATTAGGGTTGATTGTGTTTAGTATTATCGGCACCAAAGTGGCAATGAGCATGGGTCATCATGCGATGATTTGTATGGTAGCGGCGTTAGTAACCGGTGTGTTTGGCGGGTTACTGCGTGACCTTATCTGTCGTCAAACACCGCTAGTTCTGCATGAAGAGTTGTATGCATCTGTATCGCTTGTCGCATCTGGACTGTATTTGACGTTACTGGAATTTGGCGTGAATGATGTGACCAGTACCATCATTACCCTAGTGGTTGGTTATGTACTGCGTATGGCCGCGGTTCGTTTTAAGTGGCGCTTACCCTCTTTCCAGCTCGATACAGAAAGCCAAATCCATTAATTTTAGATAAACAAATGCCCTCATATTGAGGGCATTTGTGCATTTTAACCGGGCATTTTAGATTTTAGGTGTTTCGGTTTGCACACCAAAGTTTTGACCGCGATGACGCAGTAAATGATCCATTAAAACGATGGCAAGCATTGCTTCAGCAATCGGCACTGCTCGGATCCCAACACACGGATCATGGCGGCCTTTGGTAATCAGTTGCGTCGACTCTCCAGCGCGGGTAATAGTATCGCCCGGCACGGTAATGCTTGAGGTTGGTTTGAGTGCAATATTAGCCACAATCTCTTGACCAGTCGAAATACCGCCCAAAATACCACCAGCGTGGTTACTCGCAAAACCTTGCGGAGTCAGAGGGTCACGATGTTGGCTGCCTTTTTGCTGCACAACGTCAAAACCATCACCAATTTCTACCCCTTTCACCGCATTAATACTCATTAATGCATGAGCAATATCTGCATCTAGGCGATCAAATACTGGCTCACCAAGACCAACAGGCACATTCGTTGCAACAACTTGCAGCTTAGCACCAATAGAATCCCCTTCCTTTTTCAAGTCACGGATAAGTTGGTCAAAGGCATCGACTTTGTCGACATCAGGACAGAAAAAAGCGTTATTTTCGATTTCATCCCAATCGACTTTATCAATCGATACATCACCCATCTGTGACAGATAGGCACGGACTTCAACACCGAATTGTTGTTTAAGATATTTTTTAGCAATAGCCCCTGCCGCAACACGCATGGCCGTTTCACGCGCAGAAGATCGACCACCACCACGATAATCACGGATACCATATTTCTGATGGTAGGTGTAATCGGCATGGCCTGGGCGAAATTTATCTTTAATTTCAGAGTAATCTTTTGAACGTTGGTCGGTATTTTCAATCAACAGACCAATCGATGTACCTGTGGTTTTACCCTCAAATACACCCGAGAGAATTTTGACTTCATCAGGTTCACGACGTTGCGTGGTATAACGAGATGTGCCCGGACGGCGACGATCTAGGTCTTTCTGTAAGTCAGCTTCTGTAATTTCCAACCCTGGAGGGCATCCGTCGACGATACATCCTAGTGCGATACCGTGACTTTCTCCGAATGTCATCACTCGAAAATGTTGTCCGATACTGTTTCCTGCCATTACTTCCTCAATATTGATACCTCTCATACCTAGCCTAAGGCTGGGTGAGCAGCACCGATTCATTCAATTGTTCGTGTTTTCATAGTCGCTTTATTACGAAATGATGTAAAGCCCCAAAATAAGCCAATTGCATTTTCAGTCCATAAAAAACGCCAGCATGTCAGCTGGCGTTCTATTTAAAGCATTGAGCGCTATTTAATCGATGTACAGCGAGAATTCGTCAGCACAATCGAGCAACTGCTGACGAGTCAGCATAAATACGCCATGACCACCGTTGGCAAACTCGATCCAAGTAAATGGAATATTTGGATATTGTTCCATCATATGGACCATCGAATTGCCCACTTCACAGATCAAAATACCGTCATCTGTCAGGTAATCCGGTGCATTTGCTAAAATACGACGAACTAATTTTAAACCGTCAGTACCCGCCGCCAAACCAAGTTCAGGCTCATGGGTGAATTCTTTCGGTAAGTTGCTCATATCTTCTTGGTCCACATAAGGTGGATTGGATACGATCAAGTTATATTTTTCTTTAGGTAGATCACGCAATAAATCAGAACGAATTGGGAATACTTGCTGCTCCATTCCGTGATCCTGAATATTTTGCTCAGCAACTTGCAGCGCATCGACTGAAATATCAACCGCATCCACTTCAGCTTCCGGGAAAGCATGAGCACAAGCAATCGCAATACAGCCGCTGCCCGTACACAAGTCCATAATGCGCACTGGCTCTTCGATCAGCCAAGGTTGAAATTGTGCTTCGATAAGCTCGCCAATTGGTGAACGTGGTACTAATACGCGCTCATCAACATAAAACTCTAACCCACAGAACCACGCTTTATTGGTTAAGTAAGCAGTTGGTGTACGTTCATTAATACGCTTGATTACACGTTCAACGATGCGCAGACGTTCACTGCTGGTTAAGCGAGAATTCAATACGTGGGGAGGAACATCAATCGGAAGATAGAGCGTTGGCAAGATTAACTGCACCGCTTCATCCCACGCGTTATCTGTGCCATGACCATAAAATAAGTTGGCAGCGTTAAAGCGACTCACAGTCCAGCGAATCATATCTTGAAGCGTGTGAAGTTCAGAAACCGCCTCATCTACAAAAATCTTATCCAAAATTGCCTCCAAAAAGCGCTACAATACTGCCAATTTCGATCAGTTAGAAAATGACCAGACCCAATGAGCCAAAAAGACACCGAACACGATGACGATTTCGACTTGTTCCGGGATGCAGTACAGGGCGTCAAAAAGTTGCGACAGGATACCATAATCCAGCAGCCAAACAGAAACCCCAAACAAAAAGAAATCCGCCGTGTAGCGCGTGAAGCTAGCGATACAGAATTTTATTTCTCTGATGAGTTTATGCCTTTACTCAGTGAAGACGGACCGACACGTTATGCACGTGATGACGTCTCTAAATACGAAGTGAAGCGGTTAAGGCGTGGCGTCTATGTACCGGACGTTTTCTTAGACATGCATGGCATGACACAGCAAGAAGCAAAACGTGAACTCGGTGCTATGATTGCTTATTGTGTAAAAGAAAGTGTCCACTGTGCTTGCGTTCAGCACGGTATTGGTAAGCATATTCTAAAACAAAAAGTGCCGCTTTGGTTGGCTCAGCATCCCGACGTGATGGCATTTCATCAAGCGCCCCTAGAATTTGGTGGTGCTGGTGCGGTACTCGTTTTGCTATCCATACCGGACAAATAACACCATCACAACTGAAAATGCCACATGCTATGATGTGGCATTTTTCGCGACGGATGAATACAACGGCACGCTAATGTCTCAAATGTTTATCCAATTAAAATTAATGGCGTAAATCTGGGGGTATCGGCATATTCTGCTCTTCCAGTTTAGGCCTTTGTCCCCCGCGCTTACGGTACTGCTTAAGCTGAAAAACATAGGCCAGCACTTGAGCTACAGCAACGAACAACCCATCGGGGATCTCTTGCTCTAACTCAGTGGTGTGATACAACGCCCGAGCCAGTGGTGGCGCTGGGATGATGTAAATATCATGCTCACGTGCCACTTCGCGAATTTTCATTGCCATGTGATCAACACCCTTAGCTACTACGATAGGTGCTTTGTCTTTATCTTGTTTATAACGCAAAGCAACCGAAAAGTGCTCTGGGTTGGTGATAATAACATCGGCTTGTGGAACATCAGCCATCATGCGGCGCTGTGCTGCCTCACGTTGCAGCATTCGAATACGCCCCTTAACTTCTGGCTTACCTTCGGTATCTTTGTATTCGTCTTTAACCTCTTGCTTCGTCATTTTCAACTGATCAGCATGCTGCCAAATCTGAAATGGAATATCTATTGCCACCACCACCAGTAGTGAACAACTGATAAGCAGCACAAAGTTGAGTAAAATATCCAACGCATGGAAAATATTTTGTGGGTAAACATCCGTGCTCAATTGGAATAAATCTTCTTTGGAAGCCTCAATTAAATAAAACGCCACCCCAGAAACAAGCAAGACTTTAAGGATGGACTTAAACAGTTCAACCCAACTTTGCAAACCAAACATTCTTTTAATGCCGCTCAAGGGGTTCATTTTTGACGGCTTAGGCATTGCCGCTTCGGCCGAGAAATTAATGCCACCCACTCCAGCAGCGCCAATTAATGCAGCAATAAAAAGCGTCACTAAGATCAAAATTAAGGGCAATAACAACGAGGAGAGTGAGCCGAGCGCAATATCAAATAGTTTGCCAGTATCAAATACCTCTTCGCGGCTCAAACTAAAAATGCGCCCCATTGACGAATACAACGCTCTCGCCAGTGATTCTCCAAACCACATTAACGATATCGCCCCCATCACCAATACTGATACAGAGGCTAATTCTTTAGACCTTGCAACCTGCCCTTTCTTTCGCGCCTCGTCCAACCGTTTGGGCGTGGCGTCTTCGGTACGTTCTTGACCGTCTGACTCTGCCAAACGCGCCTCCTAACAGTTCATACGAATAAGGCGGCAAACTTGCTGCTCACCTTCTAACCAGAATAGTTCATAATGACTATACAGGCCGCCCAAAATATACCAACACAGCAATAAACCGACCAACAAGGCAAAAGCAAAACCGAGCGAGAATATATTCAGTTGAGGTGCCGCACGAGTCATCACCCCGAAGGATAAGTTGACCGTCAATAATGCAATAATACCTGACAACGACATACTCAAAGCCACTTTAAACATCGTGCCTAACCATAACGCTATTTCTCGAAAATCAACCGTAGTCAATGAACCACTACCGATCGGCAATGTTTTAAAGCTAAAGACCAATAACTGAATCATCTTCAAATGGCCATCGGTGGCCAAAAAGAACATGGTAGCCAAAAACATAAACAATTGGCCAAGCAGTGGCGTATTTTGACCATTAGCAGGTCAACCATCGAAGCGAAACCTAAGCTCGCCTGCATACCCAATATTTGACCAAGCATGACGAAGGTTTGAATGAGAAATTGTGTGACCATCCCCATCGCCACACCAATAATGATTTGTTCGAGAGTAGTAAGAAAACCTTGAAATGAAAGCAGTTGAATGTTTTCAGGAACAGCCGGAATCGCGGGCATAACCGCGAAAGTGATTGCCAACCCCAAATACAAGCGAATACGAGTTGAAACAAAACGTGCCCCAGTCACCGTCATTACCATTAACATGGCCGAAATACGGGTGTATGGCCAAAAATAATTGGCAATCCATTCTAAAATGACGCTTGTTGGATACTCCATTCAAGCTCCTAGTACAGTACCTGTGGTAGCCGTTCAATGATGGAAAAAAAGAATTCCATCAGCATTTGTGTCATCCAGTGTGCGAAAAGCATTAGGGCTAGCAACGTCACAATTAAACGTGGTAGAAAACTCAACGTTTGTTCGTTGATTGAAGTGGCCGCCTGAAAAATAGCAACCACTAAACCTATCAACAAACTTGGAATGATGATGGCGCATACCATGATAAGCACCATCCACAATGCAGATCTGAACAGTTCGACAAATATTTCAGGAGTCATACGTCCTCCCGCTACAAAGCAAAACTGCCGGCAAGGGTGGAAAGAATGAGATTCCATCCATCCACCAGCACAAACAGCATCAGTTTAAAAGGTAGAGAAACAATCATCGGCGAGAGCATCATCATACCCATTGCCATCAGCACAGATGCCACTACTAAGTCGATGATCAAAAATGGCAAAAATAGCATAAAACCAATTTGGAACGCGGTTTTCAGCTCAGAAGTGATAAAAGCGGGGATCAGCACCGCCATCGATACATCTTCAGGATTATTAGCTTGAGAGCCTGAAATTTCGACAAAGGTTTCTAAGTCTTTAACCCGTGTTTGTTTAAGCATAAAGGCTTTAATTGGCCCTTGCGCCGTATCAAACGCTTGCCGCGCTGTTATCTGCTCGTTGAGATAGGGCTGTACCGCTTGTTCGTTTATCTGATTAATCACCGGAGACATAATAAAAAAGGTTAAGAAAATGGCAATGCCGATGATCACTTGGTTAGACGGAGTTTGTTGCAAACCCATCGCTTGACGTAAAATCGACATCACAATCACGATGCGCGTAAAGGATGTCATTAAAATAACCATGGCAGGCAAAAAGCCCAGCATGGTCATCAACGCTAATATCTGTAGGTTAATCGAATAATCTTCGCCACCATTGGCGTTGGTAGTCACAGTGAATGCGGGGATTCCACCGCCACCACTAAAACCAGACGCGGTAGTTTGAGAAGCACCGCTGTCTCGGCTCATCGCGGTGACGGTCATACTCTCAGCACCAGCAGCCGTATTTGGAATTGGCGTTGCTAGTTCTTGCTGTGAAAATGCGATTGGAGCAAACAGCAACGTCATCATCAAAATAAACAGATGCATCGGATGAGAAGATAAACCTGAAAAGGTTATGCGATTATTTCTTATCATTTTTATTCAATAGCTGAGTCAGTTGACTGGCAAAAGGACTGGCCTCTAGCTCCTCCTGTTTCAGTGGAGTATCTAATTTCGCGATCAGTTGAATGGACTGTGTCGTGACACCGACTAAGAATTGTTCTTCACCAGCTTGGACAATAACGATACGCTCTTTGGTGCCAAGCGGAAGCTGGCGCACAATGCTCAGTCCTTTTTGGTTGCCAAAAGTAGGAACCCGCATGCGTTTTAGCACCCAAGCTAAAAAGAAGATTAAAGCGATAACGAACAAAAGCGACCCTAAGGTGGTCGCTAAATCTAATTGCTCACTAGCGGCGGCCATCGCTTGGCCAGAGAACAGTAATAAACTGGTAAGTTTCTTCATCAGAACACTTCTTTGTCGATGAACAGCATAGGTTTAACGCAACTTTTTAATACGCTCAGTTTGGCTGATCACATCCGTTAAACGAATACCAAATTTATCGTTCACGACCACCACTTCTCCGTGCGCAATCAAGGTACCGTTAACCATCACATCTAACGACTCACCGGCAATTCGATCAAGTTCAACAACAGAGCCTTGGTTCAATTGCAGTAAGTTACGGATACTGATTTTCGAACGCCCGACCTCCATCGAAATGGTCACGGGAATATCCATGATAGTGTCTAGTTTACGGCGCTCATCTTCAGTGATCGGTGGCGACGTATCTTTGAGTTCATCAAGGGGCGCGGCAAGAATTTCATCAACATCAATATTCGGTGCAGACGGGTCTTCACCAAGGGCTGCAGCCCATTCATCCGCCAGTTTTTGGTCGTCACTTGGTTCCATCTTCGTTACCTATTTTATAATTCTTCGTTGTCTTGTTCGCCATCATCATCTTCAAATTCAGACATGATGTCTTTACCTAAAAAGGCAAGGTCGGTTTTCACTACATCAGGACGTTTAATTTTCTCTGATACTTGGACCGCCATTTTCTCCCCAGAACGCCCCATCTTCACGCGGTAAGTAGGAAGTTCTTCCACAAACATAGTGGCATGTTTAGGCATTTTAATCGGTATGATATCACCCACTTGTAGATCCATGAGATCTCGCAATGAGATGTCTTGTTCTAACAAGTTCACTCTGAAATTAACCGGAACATCCATAATTTCTTCGCGCAAAGCTGAACTCCAGCGAACATCCGTTTCCATTTTATCGGACTGGACACCAGCATCGAGCAATTCGCGAATAGGCTCTACCATTGAATATGGCATAACCACGTGGAAATCGCCGCCTCCCCCATCAACTTCAATATGGAATGAGCTAACGACGATGACTTCTGTTGGGCTCACAATGTTCGCCATGCTTGGGTTCACTTCAGAGTCTAAGTATTCAAACTCAACACCCATTACAGGCGACCACGCTTCTTTGTAATCACCGAATACAATTTTCAACAGCAGTTGGATAACACGGCGTTCTGTTGGTGTAAATTCACGCCCTTCAATACGAGCGTGGAAACGCCCATCACCACCAAAGAAGTTCTCCACCAAGATAAACACTAAACGTGCTTCCATTGTGACCAATGCCGTTCCTTTAAGAGGACGAAAACGCACCATATTCAAGCTGGTTGGTACATAAAGAGTATTTTGGTATTCACCAAATTTCATCATCTGTACGCCGTTGATTGATACTTCGGCCGTTTTACGCAGCATGTTAAATAAACTAATACGCATGTGACGCGCAAAGCGCTCATTGATCAGCTCTAGCGTCGGCATTCGCCCACGAACGATACGGTCCTGAGAAGAGAAGTCAAAATTGATCGCACTGTTTTCTGAGGGATCTAATTCTTCTTCAACTTCATCAACCGTATCTACGCCATGCAGTAGCGCATCAATTTCGTCTTGGCTTAATAAGTCAGTCACGCTTCACCTATTGAATTACAAAATCGGTAAATAACACTTTCTCGATAACAGGTTGTCCAACCGCTTTCGTCAACGCCGATTTAATATCATCAGTTGCTTTATCTCTAAGTTCAACCCGACCAGTTGCACTGCGAAGCTGCTCAACCGTAGCGGAAGCAAACGTTGCTAACAGTGAACTCTCAACCAATGGTGAATGATAACGAGCTAGATTTTCGTTTTCTGATCCTCTGACCATCAGTTGTACTTTAATTTGAACTAAGCGGTCTCTTTTATCGCCGGTAACATTAAACACGAACGGTTGAGGGATATTAACATAGGCCACAGGATCGACCGGTAAAACCACTTGCGTCGATGCTTCTTCACTACTTGTAGCACCATCATCACTTCCCATTAAAAAGAAAGCCGCGCCACCACCGCCTAACAATAATACAACGACCGCAATAATGATAATGAGCAGCTTTTTCTTCCCTTTAGGAGCATCCGTTTGTAACTCTTCATCAGCCATAATATTCTCTATGTCGTTATTTTTAATTTAGTTTAAGCGTAATAACTGATTCCATCACGCTTTGATGCGACATTCAAATCAAGTTTGACGTCCGTATCAAGGTTTTCTTCGCCCAAATAGTTTTCATTGCGTGATAATTGACCAGGTTGGCCATCACCACTTGATGCATAGCGTGACTGCTGCTGTCCAGCATTTTGCTGTTGTACCGAAGTATCACCCAATTGCACTCCTTGCTGGGCAAGCATTTCTCGCAGTCGCGGCATAGATTGTTCTATCGCATCACGAGCTTGATGGTTAGCGACAGTGAAGTGCACCGTCGCGCCATCACCATTCATATTCATGCGAATTTGCAAACGGCCTAGCTCAGGTGGATCAAGACGAATATCAACATGCTTTAAATTTTTCGACATCATCATTTGCACACGCTCTGCCATTTGATCACTCGCCATCTCTTTATTGAGATGCAAAGGAGGTTGAGGCGCTGCTTGCTGCAAGTTCTCAGGACGATTTTGCGCTGACGTGATGCCTTGCTGGCCTGCTGCAGTCGATATTTGATGAGCAAGCGAGCTATCTTTGTGCTCTTGGGCTGTTCCACTGTCGCCAAGCCCGGCAAGCGCTTTTGCACCTAACGCCGCCTTCAGTGCAGCCTGACTTATAGGTTGCTCTGGTGTGATTGCTGTCTGCATAGGCATAGTGTTAATCATTTGCTGCACCTGCGCGTTAGTGACATCACTTCCTGCAGCCGAAAGTGTTGAGTTCGCCAATGCGGCTTTATCAGCCGCAACTGACGCTTGCATTGTTTGTGACTGCTGCTGAACTAAGGCTTGATGAACCGAATTCGCTACTGGGGTCGCCTGACTTTTGCCTTTTAATGTAGCAGCACTATCGCTACCGTCGAGTGGGATAACTTGCCCTTCTATCGCCGCTGCGCCAGCCCAAGGAATGGCTGCCGCCAGTACAGCATCACTTGCAATAACCGTTTCGCCTTGTACTTCTAAGACATTAGTAGGAGTCACTGCTGATTGAGGTTGAACCACTTGTTGAGTATCAACTGCAGAGGCGGCTATCAATGCCTGCGCACCAATAGCATGTTGCTCTGAAGCTTCATAGCTTTGCGCTTCCTCTTCTCCCCTCGCAGTCAAAGGTACCCGCTGTGATAATTCTTGTTCTATCGGCGCGAGTTCAGAGGTTGGCTGTTGAATGAATTTTTGGACTGACGCTGGAATGTCTGCTTTAGGCTCACCCTGTTGAAGCTGAAGATTATCAGCCTGGCTGAGCTGAACATCATTTATCACGCTGTTAGCATGCATATTTTCATTGAGTGGAGAGGATGGAATAACTGCCACCATTTTAGGGTCGATACTATCGGCTATTTGGATTTTAGCCCCCTCAAGTGGTTGACTTTTTTCTTGTGGCAAAGTTTTGCCGTTCGCATCAGTAAGAGCTTGATTTGCACTGTTGAGGCGACCTAAAATTTCATCACCATCACTCATCACTTGCGCTGTTTTTTGTTGTATTGCAACGTCATCAGACTCTGATGACAATTTTGATTTGGAGTGTTTATCTGCTCCGAGTGCAATTTCAGCCTCTTCACTTAGCTCTTCACCATCAAGTTTTTGAGCTAATAAAGCATCGCTACTTTTACCTGCCGCTTGTTCTACATTTGCATTCTTTGAATCTAGCGGGGCAACTTCTGTCTCGTCTTCAGTATCAATGGCAGCTTCCACCTCAACGGGTATGCTCGCTTTAACTTCAGTAGATTTAGCCTCTGCCGCTTCTTTTGCATCGGAACCCGTAATGATCGCAGTAAGCTTTTCGAAAAAGCCTTTCGATTCAGATCCTTCACTAGCAGAATCCGTACTTGCTTTGCTGACACTAGCTATTTTTGATGTATCGGATGGTGTTGTAATATTTACATTCATATCCATGATGCTCGCACTAGAAACAGAGAATGAAGTGAATCAATGAGAGGTTGATAACGAACCTCTCATTCATTTTTCACCGATAGTGGAGTAAAACAAAGCAAGAAATGCGCCAATGTGAGAATGAATGAGGCAGTTAAAATGGGTTGTTGTTAGAACGCTTACGGCTAAACAATAATGTTGAAAATTCATCCATTTGTTTCTGCTCACGCTTTTCCTGCAAACGTTGTGCTTCAGTCTGCTTTTTATCTATCAGCCACTCGTAAGAGCGTCGTTGCTTTCTCACTTCCAGCCAATGATCTTGGCAGTTCTCAACTTGTGTTTTGAAGTGCTGTTCCGCATCTCTTTGCTTGGATAATGTTTCATCTAACTGAGTAAGAAACCGATTCAAATGACCATATTCACTTGCACTAAGTCCAGACATACCGCGATCAACTAACTGCTGGCAATAATCGAGGCGATATTGCTCAATCTGCGATAGTTGTTTGTAGTAACTATCCAATTCACTGCGCGATTTACTAAGCGCCATGGCCGCTTTTTCTTCTTTGTCTTTCGCTTGTTCTAACAAAAATTCTAATGCGTTATCCATTCACTATTACCCAACCTGCAACACATGCTTAAGCATATTAACGCACATATCATAAGGCACTGAATCCTTCATACCTTGCTGTAAGTATTCATCAAGTTTGGGTTTGAGAGTGAAAGCGCTATCGATAGCAGGATCGGTCCCTGGTTTGTAAGCTCCAATCGAAACCAAGTCTTGATTTTTACGACAAATAGAGAGTATTTGACGCACTGCTTTAGACATTAGCATGTGCTCGTCAGTTGTAATCTGTGGCATAACACGGCTAACTGATTTTTCAACATCAATGGCAGGGTAATGCCCAGCATCAGCCATCTCACGCGACAAGACTATGTGACCATCGAGAATAGCACGAGAGGCATCGGCTATCGGATCTTGTAAATCATCACCTTCGGTTAAAACAGTGAAAAATGCGGTAATGGAACCTTGTGTAGGCCCACCATTACCAGCGCGCTCAACAAGCGCGGGTAGTTTCGCAAACACAGAAGGCGGATAACCTTTAGTTGCAGGTGGTTCACCTACCGATAAGGCAATTTCACGCTGCGCTTGCGCGAAACGAGTCAGGGAGTCCATTAGCAGTAAAACATCTAAACCTTGGTCACGAAAATATTCGGCAATAGCCAGGGCTGTTTGACAACCTTTAAGTCGCATTAACGGCGATGAGTCAGCAGGCGCTGCAACTACAACAGAACGTTGACGCCCATCAAGACCTAAAATCTCTTCGATAAATTCTTTAACTTCTCGACCACGCTCACCAATCAAACCGACCACGACCACTTGCGCGGTAGTGCCTCGCGTCATCATGCCCAAAGTAACCGATTTACCGACACCAGAGCCGGCAAACAGACCAATACGCTGCCCCTTACCAACCGTTAGTAAACCATTAATCGCTTTAAGTCCCACATCAAGTGGCTCTGTGATCGGCTTACGCGCTAGAGGGTTAATGGGTTCAGCATTAAATGAGGCTCGCTTTTCGGTATAGATAGGGCCAAGGCCATCAAGAGGATTACCCACGCCATCAATCACACGACCGAGTAATTCCATTCCAACAGGCAAACCCGTATCACCAGTAAGCGGCGTTACTTTAGCACCCGGTAAAACACCGGTGATCTGCTCGCTTGGCATCAAATATAGATTGTCTCCTGAAAAGCCAACCACTTCCGCTTCCATTTCACCAGACATCGTTTCAACCGTACACAAGCTACCAATCGGTGCTTTACACCCTGTGGCTTCAAGCGTTAGCCCAACGACACGCACTAATTTTCCAGACGCAATCGGCCTACAGGTTAACCCTTCAGTCTTGTATTGACTGAGACGTTCAGCAAGCGCTAACACTAGTGTTCACCTTGTTGATGACGATTGGTGCCACAGAAACTTTTCAGTACACTGCGAATGCGATCTTCCATTCGGTAGTTGACGCTCGACTCACCCGCTTCAATTTGCACATCAGCACGATTCAATGCAGGTTCACCGACCAGCGTCCAATTGCGAAAATCAAGTTCTTTCTCACCATAAGCCGAACGAATGATTTCAACGTCTTCAGGGTGCAGCTTTAAGGTAATGGCATGGCCTGAAACAGGGAGTGCTTCAACGGAAGATTTCACCGTATCAAGAATGACTTGAGGATTAGTTTGGACTTCAACATGGACGACCTCTTTAACTAACGTCAATACCATATCAACCAACTGTTTTTCGACTTGGGCGTTCATCAATTCAAGAGGTTGAGCAAATTGATTTGCTAAGCCAACAAATACTTCAACTTGTTGTTCAATAAAAGATTGCCCTTCAGCAATCCCTTCTTCCTTGCCTTGCGCTAGTCCTTCTTCATGCCCAGCCGCTAACCCTTCTTCTTTTCCTTTTTCGTAACCTTGCTTAAAACCCGCTTCCTGACCTTGATGCAGACCATCTTGATAAGCACCTCGCTTGATCTGTTCGATCTCTTCTTCGGTCAGTTGTAATGGTTCTTCTACTTCAGGTTCGTCAAAGCTAGGCATCCAACCTGGGTCATAGTTCAGCGCGGTTTCTTTGGCTTTTTTATTCGCCTCAGCACCGTAGTCTGGCAGCCCCCATTTTTTGGGTTGCTCTACATTAGCGTCTGTATCTAAACGTAAAAATCCGCGCTTTCTTTCTCCAGACATCATGCTACCTATTATTCAGTAAAGGATGGATTATAAGAATTCGTCAGCACCACCAGACAACATAATTTCACCGTTGTCAGCCATACGACGAGCAATGGCCAGAATTTCTTTCTGTGCGGTTTCAACATCAGAAACTTTGATTGGCGGCATGGCTTCAATGTCATCTTTCATCATATCAGCAGCACGCTTCGACATGTTTTTGAAGACTTTTTCACGTAGTGCATCGTCAGCACCTTTAAGTGCTTTCTGTAGGATATCTTGTGGTACATCACGCAGCAATTTCTGAATACCTTGGTCATCCACTTCAACCAAGTTCTCAAACACAAACATGAGGTCTTCAATTTGAGTAGCCATATCTTCGTCTTGCTCACGCATTTGATCCATGAGAATACCTTCAATATTGTTATCAAGGTAGTTCATGATGTCAGCAGCAGCTTTCAAGCCACCAATTTTCGCCGCTTGAGCACCAGCTTGACCTGCAAATTGTTTCTCCATGATTTCGTTCAATTCAGCCAGTGCCGATGGTTGAACTTCTTCAAGGTTGGCAATACGCATCAAGAGATCCAAGCGGTCTCGCTCTGCAAACTGCGCCAAGATCTCTGCGGATTGATCTGGCTCTAAGTAAGATAAGACAATGGTCTGAATTTGCGGGTGCTCGTTGACAATAATGCTCGCCACTTGGCGTGGGTCCATCCATTTCAAAGAGTCTAAGCCTTTCGATCCAGTCCCTAATAGAATTTGGTCAACAAGGTTATTGGCTTTATCAGCACCTAGCGCAGCGACAAGCGCATTACGCATAAAGTCTTCGCTGCCCATACCGATGTTGGTGTATTTTTGGATGTCTTCAAGGAAAGCGCGATGAACTGCACCGACCTTCTCTTGGCTAAGCTCCTTAGCTTTAGCCATGGCACTACCCACACGTTGAACCTGTTTTGGCTCAAGATGGCGAATGATTCCCGCTGCATCTTCTTCGTTTAAACTCAACAGCAAAATAGCCGCTTTTTCATCACCGGAAATCGCTGAAATATCAACGGTCGATTCTGTCACTTCTCCACCACTTTGGTCTTTAGCTATGATTTCGTTAGGCATTTTGCATCCAATTCTTCACTACTTGAGCCGCAAGTTCCGGTTCATTCGCTACAAGAGCACGCACCGCTTTCAGCACGTCTTCATCTTTATGTAAGTTTGGTAAATCAATCCCTGAACCAAACTCGAATAGATCGCCACCATCAATATCGCTACCAATAAGGCTTGTCTCACCGTTGGCACCAATTGGTAAGCCATCAGGCCCATACATTGGGTCATCGTCATCCGCAGCAGGATTAAGCAGTTTTTTCAACGCAGGTCGAACTAAAACAAGAATCACGACCACAATAACCAACGCACTGGCGAACCAACGAATCCAGTCATTAAAGTTCGGATGCTCCCAAATGGGTACATCGGCAATGGTTTCAATTTCAGGTTCAGCAAACTGCATGCTCAGGACATTAAGTAAATCACCACGATTTTCATTAAATCCTACCGTACCAACCAACACCTGACGAATTGCATTAATTTCGCCCTCACTAAGTGGCGTATAAGTCACTTCACCGGTTTCTGGATTGACAGAAGAACGGTTCTTAATCGCAACCGCTACCGTTTGGCGATCAACCACACCGGACTGTTTTCGTTCATGGCTAATGGTGGTATCCAATTCAAAATTGCGCGTGGCTTCCTTATGAACCGAACCTTGCCCAAGCAAAGAGCCATCTTTCATTTGTGCGACATCTTGCGGGATAGAAGCATCGGCAGGGGGTTGGTTACTCAAGGCTCCTGGAACACCGGCAACCACGTTACCATTGTTGTAATCTTCTAAAGTGTACTCACTGCGCGTTGCAGGCGTATTCGGGTCAAAACGCTTACGGGTTTGCTCAACGGCGCTAAAGTCTAATTGGATATCCACTTGCGCGGTATAATTACCAAGACCAAGAATAGGAATAAGTACGGAGTCAATTTTGTCTCGTAACGCTTGCTCTTGTTTGCGTTCAAGCTCTTGTTCTTTACGACGTGCTGATGAAATTGGGTCTTGAGAACCAGAACTGAGCAAGCGACCGTGTTGATCGGTCACGGTAATGCGATTTGGTTTCATTGCCGGTACGGCACTGGCCACCATATCGACAATAGAGTCGACTTCTTCTTGTTTGAGGTTTGCGCCAGTACGTAAGGTAAGAAACACTGAGGCAGAGGCTTCTTGGTTGTGACGAACAAATACACTTTGTTTTGGTAAAGCCAATAACACTCGGGCTTTATTGACTTGTTTCATCTCTTCAATGGCTTTAGCAAGTTGTCGCTCACGACTGAGTTTGAGTCGCTCTTGCTCAAGACGTTGCGAAACACCAAACCCCATGTCTTGCATGAGAATTTCATCGCCCGCTTGTTTGTTTTGATTTAAGCCCGCGCGAACCATATTCAGTTTTAAACTGTTGTATTCACTGGAAGGTACTAAAATGGTATTGCCATCGAGCTTGTAGTCGAGTTTCTGCTGATCAAGGTAGTCTAGAACAGGGATAAGTTCTTCTGTTTCATACGCACCGAGTGGGCGCATTTCTGGCTCTTTAACCCAGAAAAACAGCATCACAATGAGAGCAACGCAGATGGAGATCGACAAGACAAGCACTACTTGACGCAGTAAGTCTAAATCACCCATTGCAAAATCCGATTTAGAAGAGCTCTTCTCTTCTAAATCTGGGTTCTGTGTATCTAGATCTAAATCTGAACCAGCCATTAATGCATGTTCAGAACCACCACTCACGGCTAGGTCGGTTGTTTGCTTATCATCTGCCACTGTCTACTACCTAATTTATACAGGCATGTTCATGAGTTCTTTGTAAGCTTCAACAAGTTTGTTTCTCACTTGTATTGTTGCTTCAAAGGCCACGCTGGATTTGTTGCGTGCAATCATGACATCCGATAATGAGACATCTTCATCCCCACGATCAAAGCGCGTTTGCAAATTACCTGATGCCTTTTGCAAACCGTTCACATTGTTAATCGCATTAGACAGCATATCGCCAAAATCAGAACTGACACTTTGACCTGTCGCTGCCGGACGAGCATTGGTTGCTTCCAACATCATCGTTTGCATTTCACTGTGTAAACCATCAAGTCTCATTGCTACCTCTAACGCCAAATCTTTGACCAATGTCCGAATAAAAGGGATAGAGCAATTTATATGCCATCACCAATGTTTAACCTAATTGGGAATTTCAATCCCTGCATCGCGCATTTTGGCTAATTTATAACGCAATGTACGTGGGCTAACGCCTAATTTTTCCGCCATCTCTTTGCGACGTCCTTGGCACTCAACCAAGGTTTCCATGATGATGGTATATTCTTGGTCTCGAAGTTCATCACCCAATGCAGCACCATTGGTGGTGGATAATTTGTTTGGTTCAGCTTGGGCGATAGGCATAATATCCGGTGTTGCTAGCTCGGTGTTTTCCACCATTTGCTGCAAGCTACTCGCATCTTGCCAATCAACGCCTTCAAGCAATATATGCTCGCCAGAAATATGACTTTGCTCACTAAGGATGAGTGCTCGCTGGACTACATTATCCAGTTCTCGGACATTACCAGGCCAAGTGTAACTCAATAGTTTAGCGATAGCTTCAGGAGCAATATTAGGCACTGGTAAACCTAATTTTGTACAATGACGCTCAACCAAATGATTGGCTAAAGGTTCTATATCACCTTTTCTATCACGCAGCGCCGGCCAAGAAATAGGAAAAACGTTCAAACGATAGTATAGATCATCGCGAAAATTCCCTTCTTGTACATACTGTTTTAGGTCACGGTTACTAGTGGCTAAGACCCTTACGTCTAATTTAATGCTTTTACGACCACCAAGACGTTCGACTTCGCGCTCTTGTAGTACGCGCAGTAATTTAGCTTGCAGGTTTAAATCCATTTCACTGATCTCATCAAGTAAAATGGTTCCGCCTTGTGCTTGCTCAAACTTACCTGGACACGCTTGAACCGCCCCAGTAAATGCACCTTTTTCATAACCGAATAAGGTAGCTTCTAACATATTGTCAGGAATCGCGGCGCAGTTGATAGCAACAAATGGACCATCTTTTCGTGATGAAGCATTGTGGATATAGCGAGACATCACCTCTTTTCCCGAACCACTAGGACCAAGGATCATCACATTGGCATCGGTTTTAGCCACTTTGTCTGCCAGAGCAAGTAAACGCAGGCTTTTTTCATCAGCAACGACCGCATCGCCATTATCATCCGATTTAACTGGAGCGTAGCGACTGACCATATTGAGTAACACTTCCGGGGCAAAAGGCTTGGCCATATAGTCGATGGCGCCTTCCTTCATCGCTGAAACAGCATCTTCGATATTGGCGTAGGCGGTCATTAGCAGTACGGGTAAGTTAGGCCAATGCTGCTTGATATTTCGCAATAGTGCTAACCCTCCCATGCCGGCCATCTGTACATCAGAGACAACAATATCAACGGGGTTTGATTTCAGTTTAATCAACGCATCTTCAGCACAATCGGCTTCTAGCCATTCATAACCTGCCAGCGCCAGCGTATCTACTAATGCTTCGCGTAGACCTTCATCATCTTCAACGATTAAGACTTTGCTTTGAGCCATCATCATTCTCCAGTCTCTGTTTGTGAAGAAGAGGCGTCTCTCTTTAATGGGATGCACATGGTAAAGCAGGCACCATCCCCTTCTTCAGAAATTAATTCTAATCGGCCATCATGAGCTCGACAGACCATCTGCACAACCGCCAGCCCTAAGCCCGTTCCTTGTGAACGTGTGGTAAAAAACGGTTCCATAATTTTACTTTGCAGCTCAGCTGGCACACCGGGGCCATTATCTTGAACTGAAATTCGTAGTTCACCATTAACGGGACGAAAAAACACATCAATTTGCGATGCTTTACCCGAGATTTGGATAGCATTCATCACCAAATTACTAAGCGCTGATGCAATGGCGTTGGCATTACCAAGCACCACGGTTTCGTCTTGTTCGACTTCTTGGTGATAATCAATCGCATTATTTTTCAATGCGGTTTCAATCATCGGTGCAAATTCGCTAACTAATTCATCAATACTAAAAGGCTTGATAACCTTGTTATCGCCACCTTTTGCAAACAACAGCATATCATTAACTTGTTTTTCTAAGTCATGAAGCCTGTCTACTAGCTTAGACTGAAAACGCTCTCTTGTAGCGGTTGGTAGATTAGGCGCACCTAAATTTGAGGCATAAAGCATGGCACTGGATAATGGTGTTCGCACCTGGTGGGCTAATGATGCCACCATTCGCCCAAGAGAAGATAAACGCTGTAAATCGCTGATTCGTGATTGCAATAAACGCGTTTCGGTCAGATCAGTAATTAATATCAGTTGTCCCGTTGTTGAGGCGGAAATCGCTAACCTAACTTTACGGCCATTACGTAACGATATTTCATGGCCATCATCTTCCTTTGGTGCAAACGCACTTTGGATGATCGAATACCATTTTTCGCCAGACAGTGGAACTTGTAATATGCGTTGCGCTTCTGGGTTAGCTTCCCGCACCACACCTTGCGTATCCAACAAAATCACACCGGCAGGCATCACATCAAGAACCTGCTTATAACGTTCAACTTGGTCTTCTAAAGAATCCAAGTGAGATTGATTAACTGGAATTTCAGGTGCCTGCATGTCGATATTCTGCCTATAAAACAACAATAGCCTAACACGCAAAATACATGCCAGGCTATTTTCATTAAAAATCAATGCATTAACTGATCGCCAATATATTGACTAAAGTTTAGTTTTACCTTTAGCTCTATTAACGTTGCATATTATACTTGCGCATTTTCTCAACTAAAGTGGTACGACGCATACCTAGCATATCGGCTGCACGAGCAACGACACCGGCTTGAGCTTCAAGGGCTTGGTTGATCATATTGACCTCAAGATCAGCCAGCAACTCTTTCAAATTTACACCTTCCGGTGGCAACGATTGAGGAGCATTAAGATTTTCATGTAAATCTTGTGCATCACCAAAATTGAAGTCTTCAGAAAAGATACCAGCTAGTACATCACGCTCTTGCTCTTCTATTGATCCATACGAGCTATGCTCAGGTTGAAACTCTGGAATATCACTGTAACGATATTTGGTCGGCAAATGATTAACGTCTACCAGACTATTTGGGTAAAGGATGATCATACGCTCGACTAAGTTTGCCAACTCACGCACATTACCTGGCCAATCATGCTCCATCAGTGAATTGATAGCTCGAGGTGTAAAGCAAATAGGTTGCCCGCCTTCAGCTTCCATACGTGTCATTAATTCTTGTAGTAGTAGAGGTATATCGTCTTTACGCTCTTTAAGTGCTGGCATTTCAATCGGAAAGACATTCAATCGATAGTAGAGATCTTCACGGAAAGACTGATCATCAATCATACTGTCAAGATTACGATGCGTTGCAGCGACAACGCGAACGTTGACTTTGATGGTAGCGTTACCGCCCACTCGCTCAAAGCAGCGTTCTTGTAGTACTCGAAGTAATTTCACCTGCATCGGCATTGGCATATCGCCAATTTCATCTAGGAATAGCGTTCCGCCTTCTGCAAGTTCAAAACGCCCTTTACGAGCTGTAATCGCGCCAGTGAAAGCACCTTTTTCATGGCCAAACAGTTCGCTTTCTAATAAGTCCGCAGGAATAGCACCACAGTTAATCGGTACAAATGGACCATTACGACGCGTTGAATGATAATGAATATTACGCGCAACCACTTCTTTACCCGTGCCAGACTCACCAAGAATCAATACGTTTGCTTCAGTACCAGAAACTTGCTCAATCAAATGGCGCACTTCTTGAATGCCATGGCTTTGCCCAACAAGGCTGCGAAACAAGGTGTTTTTACGAGAGGTCGATGGCACTTGGATGCCTTTACGTCCTAAAAATTCTTTGCAATGGCGTAGTGCCTCACTGAGCTGTGGATAATTAAGAGGAAACTCTAACTCACCAACATACTGAGGAAATTCTTCTAACGAATAGGGCTGTTTGGCAGCCATTAATAATGGAATATGATTAGCTTTAGTTAACCATTGAAGCATCTCATTAGTTAACGTTCCACCTTTCAGCGATCCAATGATGCATCCTGCCCATAATCCTGAGCAATCATTATCATTGATTTGGGAAGACTCGATCGCCTCGCAGTGCTCTCCAACAAATTCTAAAATGTTACTTAGATTAAGACGGATCTGAGGATCGTCTTCTATCACAAGCAGTTTTGCTAAACCTTGCATAGGTGAGAATATTTGCCTTAAATCAGAGAAATTGTCACCGCACTCATGAAAATGGTTACCAAGCTTTGTTTTTCCATAAACACTTGATTAAACAATAGACAATACGTGGTATTCAGCAACAAAAAAAGCCATTAAGCTAGTAATGGCTTCTATTCTATGGAATAAAAAAAATAAGGCAACCAAGCAATGAGTTGCTGTGACATCAGTTAAAACTTTTAAAAATAACTCTTTAAAGTTTTATAACCCTACTTCCGAAGCGGTGAGATTGTGGTACTCAGCAGGAATCTGATCCCATGCTGATTTTATTTCACGAATAATATCTATCACATCATCTAAAGGCTGTGGATCATTGAGATGATTCGCTTCTGTGATCTGCGTGATCATAAATTCATAAAGTTGATCGAGATTTGAGGCAATATCACCACCATCGCTCATCGACAAACAGCTACGTAAGCTAATGATGATGTCCAACGCTTTACCTAGACGCTCACCTTTCACGGGAATGTTACCTTGCAGCATAGCGGCCTTAGCTTGAATAAGACGCTCAATCGCACCCGCCATTAACATCTGTACGACTTTATGCGGGGAGGCCGCACTGAGCTGGCTATCCACTGATACCTTTTTGTAAGCCTGTAAAGAACCACGCATAGTCTTCCTCTTATAAAAACTTTTTGTATTGCTGAACGGATTTATTACCGTGTCGGTATTTTTGAAGCGTTTTACCGATTTCTACCGTTTTTGACTGCATCAGTTCAACAAGGTGTTTGGTCTCATCAATAGCATTATGCCATTGCGCCGAATTTGCAAACTGTGGATTTTCTGACGCGTACATCAGTAAGTTTTGCAATATTCGTTCCCTTTTATCGACGAGATGATTAATTTCTTCAGTATTTATTTCTTCAATTGCAAGTATTGCTTTGATTTGGTGATCTAGATCACTTAGTGTGAGTAGTAACTGCTCCATATCAACCACCTAACGCATTCATCATACCAGCCAGTTGATTCTGCATTTTACTTGTTGCATCTTGCATCGCACTAAACTTGGAATGCGTTCGCTTCTCTAAACTGTCCATGCGGCGATCAAGTGCCGCTTGGTCATCCGCGATACGGTAATTACGTTCTACCAAACTTTTTTCACGAGTTCTTATTGAGCCAGTCACTCCCGTCATGCTTTGTATAGCATCCTCAACACGTTTAGCAAAACCTTGATTGCCACCAAAGAAATCACCTAACTTGTTGAAGTTATTATTGAGCTGACGATCTAACATGCTGTAGTTAATTTCGAGGGTACCTTGGCGGGTGGTCGTAATCCCAAACTCGGTTAGACTTTTTATCTCTTCAGGTGCTTGATCTATTTTCGTTGAAAAAACAGTTCGAAGCCGCGAATCAGCACTCCGAACAATACTGTCACCCGCTAATGGACCCGCTTGCCCTGTTCTTGGGTCTACACCAGCAAGGTCCTGCGATACTTGATGAAACTGATTATACGCTGCAACAAATTGCTCTATATCATTACGTACACTCTGACGATCATATTCTACACCAATTTCAGCGGGTGCTTTTCCTTGAGGGCTTTTGCCTTTCAGGGTGAGATCGACTCCTTCAATCGCATCTTCGATAACATTGTTGTTGCTCGAAAGCGTAGCAACACCATCTAAAACCACCATCGAGTCTTGGTTAGCTTGTACCTGAATCATGCCTTGATAAGCATCAAAAGAATCTTGCGCCGCTTTTAGGTCTGCTTCTGCTTGGTCGACTTTTTCTAAATAAGCACGCTCTTCTGGCTCAAGCTTGGCGCGCTCCATTTGTTTAGCTTGTTCGGGGGAAATCTCTCCACTTTGAATCGCCTTTGCGATGGCCGACTTTTCAGCGGCAAGTTGTTGCTCAAGCTTTGCTTGTGCTTCTTTAGGAGTAACGTAAGAGTCAACTAAAGTGCCAGAGGCAGTATTACTCCAACCAGGAACATCTGCAGACTTCTCTAACGCTTTCGCGTCGAGCTCTGGTTCCGGTTCGTAATAAGAGTCAAGCAAAGTACCAGACGCAGTTTCTGTCCAGCCAGGGATGCGTTCGGAAGGTTTGAGATATTTATTAGCTGCCACACCCACCGCAGCGGCTGTTTTTACCGCGCTATCAGGCAGCTCGCCTACACTATCATCGGCAATACCCGCCGCCTGCTGCACCTCATTGACCATACTTTGGTCAACTTCACGTGCGGCTTCACCAATTTTTTCCGCAACTCTGGCCGCGATTTTTTGCTGGGCTGGTGTTAATGGGGAAATTATTTGTTGTGCGACTGAACGGGCTTTTTCGAGATCTTTGACCCGCTCTTCAAGCGTTTTATATTCTAGGTTTTTAAGAGGGTTGCCAGTTTCTGACTGCGCATTAATTTTAATGGCATTATCTTTACCAGAGAGATTGGAAGCGACAATCAGGCGTGGGCCTTCGACATCGTTAATAATCGCCGCTCTAACACCCGGGTTGGTTTTACTACCATTGATGCCGCGTACAATATCAATCAGCTTAGAATTGGCTTGGACATCAATATCAAATTTCTTGTTACCAAGCGAAATCTGCAGCTTACCAGGGCCAAATTTTGCGTCTTTGTCTAATACATCCGACGCTACTTTATGACTCTGGGCAAGCTGCAACACATCGATAGCATATTTCCCGGCAATGGCATCCGTTGTTGCTGTCGCTGAGACGATATTTTCATCAGTCGTATCCACTTTTCGCAGAGCAAAAGCTTTCTCCTGACGAAAATTCGTCATTAGATTTTTCATCGTATCCAGCGACTCTTTGAGTCGGCCATAGGCACTAATACTGGCATCAATTTGGCCAAGCTCATTGTCGATACGTTGCTGCTTAGGTACGCGCTCCGCATTAACAATTTTGCTGACCAAGGAATTGATATCCATGCCAGTATTCATACCCATCGGGCCTAGACTCATTAATTCACCTCAAAAAATACGATTACACCTTGGTAACCAACAGACCAGAATTGTGGTCTCTTTGTCTAGCAAGGCGTCGCAACACCTCTAACATTTCTTCGTTCGGGATCTGGCGAATGATATCACCAGTACTGGCTTCATAAATCGTTACCACATCCCGACCTGATTCTTCATCGACCCTAAACGCTAAGTCCTTATTGATAGAAGAGATAAAATCATTCATCTGCTCCATCATTTTGGCTCTTTCCGCTTTGTTGGTCTGCTCTCGCTGTTTTGCTAGCTCGATGACAGCCTCAACCGATTGGTTTTGCCTTTCCCTTAGCTGCTCAGAACGATTAACCTCATTTCTTTGCGAAGAAGTGCGTGTTGCACCATCGTTTTCTGAAGCAAATTTAATGCCACTTTGTGAGCCGTAAGGCTGGATGTTCGATGTGTAGGATGGTATTTCCATAACAATCTCCCTTCCACCTCATAGGTTAGCAGTGCAAGCACTACATTCCTACTAAGCTCCATTTAATCATTGGGTTAACCCAACAGACTAAGAGCTGCAGATGGTGACTGCTTCGCCTGTGCCAAAACCGAAGTACTCGCTTGTTGTAGAATTTGCGACTTCGTCATTTGGGTTGTTTCGCGCGCGTAGTCTGTATCTCTGATACGGCTACGAGAGGCGTTAACATTTTCATTAATATTATCAAGGTTGCTGATCGCATGACCGAAACGGTTTTGGAACGCACCTAAAGAAGCACGTTGGCTATCAACCGCCTTCAATGCCCCATCAATCAATGCTACAGCTTGTTGCGAACCGCCAACTGTGGTGACATCGATGTCTTTCACTGTCACGTCTTGTCCTGCACCAAAGCCGATCTCAGTACCTAGGTCACCACCAATCGTCACATCACCAGTTACTTTTTGCGTTGAAGCAAATAATTGCAGTTTGCCTTCTTCTCCAACAGAAGCTTTGATATCACCATTTTGGCCGTTAATGTAAGTCGCTACTTCTTCTAAATCATCACCAACTTTAGCATCAATGCTGACGTTACGAGCCACACCTTGTTGATCAGTATAGTCGAGTGTCAAGTTGGTCGCCGTGCTCACTTTCCAGTCTGGCGCTTGGCCTGTTACAGCAACATAACTTTTCCCCCCCATCTCTGCGGTATCAGAGCGCATGTTACCCATAGAAAGCATCACCGCTTCACCAGAATCCGCACCGATTTGGAAGGATTTATCACCAAATGAGCCGTTAAGCAGTTTATTACCACCAAATGAGGTCGTTTCTGCAATACGATTTAGCTCATCATTTAACGCAGATACCTCTTCCTGAATCGCTTGACGCTCAGAGCGAGAGTTAGAACCGTTTGATGATTGTAGCGATAGATCGCGCATACGTTGCAAGATGTTGGTTGTTTCGTTCATTGCACCTTCCGCTGTCTGTGCAATAGAAATACCATCATTAGCGTTTTTTACCGCCATATCAAGGCCACGGCTTTGTGCGGTTAAACGATTAGAAATTTGCAGACCCGCCGCATCATCACGTGCACTATTGATTTTATAGCCGGATGATAGACGCTCCATCGATTTCTGCGTTCCGTCAGCAGCACTATTAAGATAGCGCTGTGCGGTCATTGCAGACACATTGGTGCTTACATTAATTGCCATGTTGATCTCCTTAGGCATTGTGTTGATGTACCTCAGTGTCTCTCACCTCACTTCGGTACATCTCATTTCTCTCGTATCCTTTAACGGCGAGAAATTTATATCCTTTAGAAAAAAATCGGCATTTTTTTAAAATTAATTCCATTCGATATTGAAGTGTGATCCGCATCCTAAATATCGTAAAACTAGGGTAATTCTAACTGGCATTAATTGACATGTGCGACTAGCGCAAAAAATCCAGCCGAAGCTGGATTTTTATTAGGTGAACATTCTATACCAAGAGCGTAAATCTCTATTTATTAGCCTAGTAGGCTTAGGGCTGCTTGTGGCGCTTGTTTTGCTTGTGCCAATACAGAGCTTGATGCTTGTGATAGAATTTGCGACTTAGTTAGTGCTGTTGTTTCTTTCGCAAAGTCAGTATCTTTGATTCGGCTCTTAGAGGCATTAACATTCTCGTTAATGTTATCCAAGTTATTGATTGCGTGGTTGAAACGGTTTTGGAAAGCACCTAACTCTGCGCGGTGACTATCCACATTTTTTAGCGCTGCATCTAGAATCGCAACTGACTCTTGTGATCCACCAACCGTTGTTACATCAATGCTGTTCACCGTTACCGCTGTCGCGGTCGCTCCAGTTAAACCGATATCAGTAGCTAGAGCACCACTAAATGCAACCGTTGAAGTGTCAATGTCATTGCCATCAGCGAAAACTTGCAGTTTACCGTCTTCATCAACAGAGGCTTTAACCATATCGGTTTGACCATTGATGTAAGTCGCCAACTGTTCAATATCATCACCTTCTTTTGCTACGATATTAATAGTTTGCGCAACACCTGCAGAGTCAGTTAAAGCAATACTGATATCGTTGCCTGACGTCGCGTCTACAGACCAGTCTTTATCTTTACCATTCGCAGCAATAAAGCTTGCACCACCCATAGCTTGGTCATCACTGCGCATATTGTTTAGCGTCAGCATCACAGCTTCACCGTTATCGGCACCAATTTGGAACGATTTGGTTGCAAATGTACCGTTTAGTAGCTTGTTACCACCAAAAGAAGTAGTTTCTGCGATACGGTTTAATTCATCGTTTAGCGCTGTTACTTCTTCCTGAATCGCAACACGTTCAGATTTCGAGTTTGAGCCGTTTGCTGATTGTAGTGACAAGTCACGCATACGTTGCAGAATGTTAGTGGTTTCATTCATTGCACCTTCAGCAGTTTGTGCAATAGAAATACCGTCATTCGCATTGCGTACTGCTACATCAAGACCGCGACTTTGTACATTCAAGCGGTTCGAAATCTGTAGGCCCGCAGCATCATCTTTCGCGCTGTTGATTTTAAAGCCAGAAGATAGACGTTCCATTGATGTTTGTTGTGCATTGCTAGCGCTGTTTAGGTAACGCTGTGCTGTCATTGCTGATACGTTGGTATTTACATTTACTGCCATGGTAATTACTCCAATTGATTTTCCGATAGTTCCGGTTTCCGATAATTCGGAAAACCAAGTAGTTCTCTCAAAGTTACTATTAATAACGGCGCTATTTTCCAAACCTTGAGTAATTTTTTTGTTTTTTTGAAAAAAAACACCGTTGAAGAGCTAAATGTGACGAAAAGACAAAAAAATGCGGAAAAGTACATTTTTTTGCTAAAGCTTTAAGATGGAATGTCGATAAAGCTTTCTTTTTTATCTTTAGCTAAGCAAGGTGAGCGCTAGGTTCGGCTGTTTTTTAGCCTGAGCGAGAATAGATGTACTGACTTGCTGAAGAATTTGCTGCTTTATCATTTGCGTTGTTTCTTTCGCATAGTCGGCATCTTTAATGCGACTATTAGATGAAGCCAGATTTTCATGCACGTTATCAAGGTTATTAATGGCGTGGCCAAAACGATTTTGTAACGCTCCTAATTCCGCACGATGGCTATCGACGTACTGCAGTGCAGTGTCTATCACGGAGACTGCTCTCTGAGCACCGCCCACATCAGAAATATTCAGATTATTAACCGTTTCATACCCGGTTAGGTTCAGTTGCAACTGGTTGGCTAGGCTTCCCTTGAATTCAATGGTTCCTGCTGTTTCTTTTCCAGCCATGAAAACTTGCAACTGCCCTTCTTCATTAACCGATGCCGATACGCTATCAGTTTGACCGTTGATATATGTGGCAAGCTCTTCAATGTCGTCACCCACATTGGCCTTAATTTGAATACTTTCTTGCTTACCTTGTGCATCGGTATAACTCACCACCAGTTGGTTATTACCTTGGGTCACTTTCCAATCACTATCAGCCTTAGCAGTGGCAATATAACTAAAGCCCCCCATCTCAATTCCATCGGAACGCAGATTTTTCAAAGAGACTTGAACCGCTTCACCTGAGCTTGCACCAATTTGAAATGCCGATTGACCAAATGAACCATTGAGCAACTTTCGCCCACCAAAAGAGGTGGTTTCAGCTATTCGGTTCAATTCATCATTCAAAGCGCCCATTTCCTCCTGTAAAGCTTGTCTGTCTGCTTTACTATTTGCGCCATTGGCCGATTGCAAAGAGAGATCACGCATGCGTTGCAACAAATTAGTAGTTTCTTGCATTGCGCCTTCAGCGGTCTGCATGATCGAAATACCATCATTAGCATTACGTACAGCAACGTCTAATCCACGCATCTGAGATTCAAGGCGGTTCGATATCTGTAGGCCTGCAGCGTCATCTTTTGCACTATTAATACGCTGCCCTGAAGCGAGACGCTCCAGAGATTGATTCAACAGGTTGCTTGCTGAGCTCAAGTGACGCTGTGCAACAAGTGCTGAAACATTGGTATTAACCGTAATGGCCATAGTCAGTCCGCAATAGAAATAGAATTACTTCTTTATCGGACAAGTGATGGTTTTCTTTAATCGAAAGGAAAGGAAAAACAGAGCCTGTGGCTCTGTTTTCTAAATAAATAGACAGGCTAAATAAAGAGCATATGAGTTTATTTCAGCTCAAGACTCTGCAACATATCGGCAGAAGGTGCGAAGAAGTAAGCGCCTGTCACTGCCTGGGTAAAACGCAGCAGCTGATCGGTTTTACCATCCGCTACTCCATACATACTGTCTAACATCGCCTTAAAGTTATGCAGCGTATTGCAATAAGCAATGAACAATAAACCGTGCTCACCACTGACACTACCGTATGGCAAGCTATGACGAACAATTTTTAAGCCTTTGCCTTCTTCTTTAAGATCGACTCGACCAACATGCGAAGCCGCAGGGACATTATCAAGTTCAACTGAGTCGGCTTTAGTTCGCCCAATCACTTTCTCTTGTGCAGCAACATTCAAACGATTCCATGCAGGCAAACGATGAACAAAACGTTGCAGCATGACATAACTACCACCCGCCAATTCGCCTTGCTCAATAATGGCCACTTCTTTGCGTCTCTCATCTTTCGGATTTTCTGTGCCATCAATGAAATCAGTCATATCACGGGAATCTAAATAACGAAAGCCGTAAGTTTCATCGACAACCGTAACGCTATCAGCGATTGGTGTCATGAATTTACGTAACAGATAAAACAACAGATCGTGACGCTGAGAATGGCAATGAATCAGTACATCAACATCTGTACTAGGCGCCACGGTATCGCCTTCACCAAGTACTGCGAAATCGTCCAACTCTTCTGGCATGGCTTGATTTACGTTTTGCCAAAAGGCTTTAGTAAATGCAATTGAAATGGTTAATGCCGCTTCAGGTTGGTTCTGATTAATTTCATCAACCAAACTCGGTAGCGCCTTAAGTTGAGAAAGAACTTGAGCATGATTTTGGTTAATTTTTAAAAGACTATACAGCGCAAACGGACCTGCTTCAGGCAAGATCGCTGTTTGAGGTTGTGACATAAGAAATCCTCACTTATTTTTTGCTCAGTGTAATGCAGTTGTTGAGTTTAATATTGATGTTGATCACTGCTTGTCTAATGGTGGAATCGAAAAACAGTCTCGCACACTTTTACTATTAATAAGGTACAAACCAAACCACAATAATATTAACAACGTGCTAGCATTTGCCCAGTTGAAGAGCCCCTGCTCTAAATAGATATGATAAAACGTTTGAGTAAACTGCAGTACGATCATAACCAACGTTATGAGTTTGCCACGACGAACAATCTGATTAACCCATGCTCGCTCTGGGCTACGCAACCCCACCAACCACATCATGATGATACTTGGTAAACCCATTGCTAAGCCTAGATAAAGCATCGAATGATCCGGGTAAACAATATCTAAAATTTTTGAGCCACTTTCTCTACTGGCCCCAGCGACCACAAACACAACCCATGCTTTGGCTAAAAATAACCAACCAAGCCAAATAAATTTAGGCGCTCTCAAAAAGCCATGCTGGTCATACTGGTCTAACGCGTAACGCATCACTACTATACTCTACAAAAATAGGATTTAAAAAATTGCTTTCTATCAAAATCACCAAACTTTAACGTATGGATTTGAAATAGCGAGTTTATTGATTTTCTTTTTATTCCGGCTCTACTCTATACCCAAGCCACTTGAAGTTGCAGGTAGGCGGAAAGTGAGTTCATCCCTATGAGCATAGATAAACTATGTGATTGGGGTGAGCGAGCGTAACCAACACCGCTGCAACTTCAAGTCGGAAGGGTATACAACTCTTCCATGGCTGACCCCCACCCGTCACAAATGCATATTTATCACGTCGTCAACGTGAAGTATGCTCGTGAGAATGTTACGCTAATTGTCTGTCCATTTTGTCTATTTCTATTATGCATAATAAAAAAATTGTACCGTCAGAACAAACTCAACAAGAAGCGATGAAAGTTGCTTTGGCCACTCAAAAACCAGGACAAACCAAAGAACAAACAAAGTTAATCGCTCAAGGCATTGAGAAAGGTATCGCTTTATATAAAAAACAACACAAGGAAAAGCATCGCCAAATCGACAAAGCCAAAAAGAAAGCACAACAGCGAAAACCATCATTATCGATTGGGCCAGCGCCTACCGTAGCAAATCGCGACATGCCAGAAACCGTCAATGGCCCATTCAAATGGTTGCCTTGGGGGTTGCTGATCATTAGCTGGCTCGGTTTTATTATCTATATAATTCGCTAGGATGCATGATGAGAATATTACTGATTACCTTGCTCGCGGCATTTATTGTTGGTTGCACAACGCCTAACCATCAATTACTAGATAACGCACAACAGGTGCATATTAGAATGGATTCTGGATTTGATGCCACTCAATGTGAATGGCTGGGCGAGGCAACTGGCACTGAAGGATCGTGGTACAGCTCATGGCTATATCCTAACGATATCCTTATTGCAGGTGCTATCTCTGACTTAAAAAATCGTGCCTATCAATTAGGAGGAGATACCATCTTTGTCGCGGTTCCTCATCATTTTCAAACATCTGTAACTCTGTTCGGTAGCGTCTACCGCTGCTACTAAACCTGAGAGTAAACCAAAGAAAAAGCCAGCAAACGCTGGCTTATGCACTAAATCCAAGGCTAATCGCAATATCACTATGACGATCTAACACCCATTGACTATCAAACGGCCCCCAATCGGACAGTTGATAGTAACCGTCGTTGTGACGTCTCCCATCTTGAACGAACATCAGTTCAATCCCTATCCCCGGCAGCGCTTTCAGTACATCTTGAATAGTACGTCGAGGCCAGCCCGTTTTCTCGATGAGTTTGGGTACATTTGGTCTTTCAAGGCTTTCTACTAACAAAGCTAAATACAGTCGCCTTGCAAAAACAGGACTCAATTCCATTGACACCTCCTATAACTGTGCAGCTTCATTATTTCTTTTTTCGCATAAAGAATGTTGCGTTCGATCAATAACTGTCCAATAGTCACCGATGGAAGCACTATTTTTTTTAGCTATGAAATAAAACCATCTCTATTTTGTAAGGTAACGCGCTTCCTGATAGGATTTGGCAAACACAAAAATAAACGCGCTCAACAAGGATTTTTATGACCATTATCATGTATGGCATCCCAAACTGCGACACCATAAAAAAAGCAAAAAAATGGTTAGATAACGCCACCATTGATTATCAGTTCCACGATTATCGCAAGCAAGGGATCACCCCTGAATTAGTGAACCAATTTTGCCAAGCACTGGGCTGGGAAGTGGTTGTGAACAAACGTGGTACGACGTTCCGTCAACTATCGGCCTTGCAAAAGGAAGCTCTTAATGCAGAAACGGCTGTTGATTTATTAGTTGAAAATCCTGCCATGATTAAACGACCCATTTTAATGGTAGATAATCAATATTATATTGGCTTTAAAGCTGAACAATACGCTTCTATTTTTTCTTAATACAAGGATTTCAAGGATGACAGATAGCCCTGTACTGGCTCTCGCAAAAGACCTCATTAGCCGTAAGTCAGTGACTCCCGAAGATGCCGGCTGCCAAGAGGTAATGATTGAACGCCTCCAAGCGCTCGGTTTTACCGTAGAGATGATGGTGTTTGAAGACACGACAAATTTCTGGGCACGCCGTGGGACTCAATCACCACTGTTTGCCTTCGCGGGTCACACTGATGTGGTTCCTGCTGGTCCTCTGACTCAATGGCGAACGCCACCATTTGAACCAACTGTCATTGATGGTCACCTACATGGTCGTGGCGCTGCAGATATGAAAGGTTCTTTGGCCTGCATGGTTGTGGCTGTCGAGCGCTTTATTGCTCAATATCCAGACCATCAAGGCTCAATTGCCTTTTTGATCACATCCGATGAAGAAGGTCCATTTATCAATGGCACCACACGAGTGGTCGATACATTAATGGCACGTAATGAAAAAATTGACATGTGTATTGTGGGTGAACCTTCAAGTACATTAAGCGTGGGTGATGTGGTCAAAAACGGTCGCCGTGGATCGATTACAGGAGACTTGCGCATTAAAGGCACGCAAGGTCATGTTGCTTATCCCCATTTAGCAAATAACCCTATCCACCAATCGTTACCAGCATTAGCGGAACTCGCGGCAACGAAATGGGATGAAGGTAACGCCTATTTCCCACCCACCAGCTTTCAAATACCGAATTTACATTCCGGAACTGGGGCATCAAATGTGATCCCAGGAGAGTTTGATGTGCAATTTAACTTCCGCTTTAGCACTGAATTAACCGATCAAGAAATTAAACGACGCGTACATTCAACCTTAGACGCGCACGGTTTAGATTACGAGTTAGAGTGGACTCTTAGTGGCCAACCGTTTTTAACCGATGCAGGGACTCTACTTGATGCCGTGGTTAAAGCGGTTGATGAAGTTAACCACAAAACACCAGAGCTACTAACGACTGGCGGTACATCTGATGGGCGCTTTATTGCTCAAATGGGTGCGCAAGTGGTGGAGCTTGGTCCTGTAAATGCGACTATTCATAAAGTAAACGAGTGCGTCAGTGTTGCCGACCTTGAAAAACTCACCGACATGTACCAAAAGACACTTGAAAATATATTGGCCTAACCGATGACCCCCAAACAGCTAACGGGACAAACCGATACTCATCTTGAAAGTGTTACGGTTGGACAAAAAGCGTTCTTGGTTCACCCTCTGGTGAGCCAAGATTTGCTTGCCCTCAAGCAAGCCGCCGATGACGCGGGTTTTAATTTTAACATTGCCAGTGGCTTTCGCGATTTTGAACGTCAGCTCAACATATGGAATCGTAAAATGTCAGGTCAAGCTGAAGTATTGAGTGACGACAGCACCTCGCTAAATCTAGATTCACTAACTGAAGTGCAAAAGATATTTGCGATTTTACGCTGGTCGGCATTACCAGGTGGTAGTCGCCACCACTGGGGAACTGACTTTGATGTCTTTGATCGCAGTGCCTTACCTACAGGAATGACACTAAAATTAGAACCTTGGGAATATTTGACAGGTCATCAAGCTCATTTTTATCAATGGTTGACAGTACACCTCGCTGAATTTGGTTTCTTTTTTCCTTACCAACAAGATAAAGGTGGCGTAGCGTGTGAGCCTTGGCATATTAGCCATAAAACTACCGCTCAACTCTGCCTTGAACAACTGACTTGCGAACAATTAGCCAAACAACTCGATCAAGCCCCTCTTTTGGGTAAACAGGCAGTGCAAGCACACTTAACTCAGGTCTACAATCAATACATCACTAATATCAGCCAACCAGAGTTCTAATATGGAATTTATCACCAACCCTTGGGTTATAAGCATTGTTATCTTAGCGGTTTTTGTCGGCAATATTGCAGCACTAAAATACACCGCCAAAATGAAGTTTGGCCAGATGGATAAAAAAAGCGATTTAGACAAATTAAATGAGATGGATAAAGACAAAAAAACCGATTCAAAATAAAAATAAAGGGACTTTCATCCCTTTATTTTTTCCTGATATTACTGCTGCTCAACAATAGCAGACAGCATCGGTACCATATCTTTAAGTAACGCTTCCTCTACCGGCTTACCGGCGGAGTTAGTTATATTGATCGAAGTTCGGTTGCCTAAATCTCCAAATAAGAAAGTGTAAGTGCCATCTTTGAGCTCGATCGGCTTAACCCCTACCTTTTCCCAGAAGGCATCATCAGACGCTGCATATTTTGCTTTAATCGTACCTTGAGACTGATTACGCTCTTCTAATGTAAAACCCATCTTTGGCAATAAGGCAGGCAAACGTTGCCACAGTACATCGTAGGATGTACGCGCAATAATCACAGGGAAACCACTACGGTCTGTCCCCATAGTGATTGGGATTTGTTTCACTAACTCTTGAGCCTTACGCGCCGCTTCTTCACGTAGGTCAGTGTCATAGCGAGAAGTCACCAAATTGGTCATAAAGACATTATAGCGCTCTTTATTTGTCATGCTGACAGGGAGCTCTTTGCCATCTTCACGCCAATCAATCAGTGATATTTTAAAACCAAAACGGTTATTCGCCTCGATACGTGAAATCAGATAACGGCTACCCAGTTCAACCACTTCATCTTCAGAAGTCCAACTAACCCAATCAGTCTCTAAAACGGTATCAGTTTGAGAAACGATACCAATATTTCGTTCATCCAACATGGTAAGTGCTGTTTGCCACACCTTGTTCGCTTCATCTTGCCTAATCAACCATAAGGTGACTTCACCATTTTGGCGTTCAACGCGAGCTCCGGGGATCAACTCTAGTACCTGTTGAGGCGGACGAATATCAACAATAGGTCCAACCCCTCCTGAAAAATCACCATTAGGGATCTCATAATTAGGATAAAACTGTGGTGTTGCACCTTGAGGTAATTGCCATTCTTTCAGCGCTGGGGTTTCTAAATATTCGAAATCATCTTTAGCTTGGCGGCGCTGAGACGCTCCACCAGAACATGCGCTTAAAACAAAAACAGCTAGTGAACTGATAACTAGCTGATGGGTAAATTTCATTCAAACTCCTAGACTGCCGAGGAGAAATACCTCGGCACAATATTGAATAGTTTTAATAGATACAAGCTTCTGTCATGGCTTGGGCAACAGTTGGTCGCGCTTGTTCAGACAGTTCTGTCAAAGGTAGACGTAGATCACCATTTGTGATCAATCCTAATTTATGCGCTGCCCATTTTACTGGAATTGGGCTTGATTCAACAAATAAACCTTTGTGTAATGGCATCAATCGTTGGTTAATGATTTCCGCTTCGTCAAATTTACCAGCTAACGCCAAATGTATCATTTTAGCCATATCTTCGGCTGCAATGTTATTCGTAACAGAAATCACACCTTGACCACCAAGTTTCACGAATTCTAACCCGGTAGCATCATCACCACTTAGTAAAACGAAGTCGTTACCACAGAGCTCTCGGTGTAATGCGACTCGGCTTAAATCACCTGTTGCATCTTTTAGTGCAACGATGTTACTGATTTCCGCAAGGCGAGCAACCGTTTCTGGATGCAAATCAACAGCCGTTCGACCCGGTACATTATAAAGAATTTGTGGAATATCGGTTTCTTGAGAAATCGCTTTATAGTGCTGAAACAAACCTTCTTGAGTGGGTTTATTGTAATAAGGAGTAACGCTTAAGCACCCAGCAATACCAATGTTATTCAGCAAACGACTAAAAGTAACCGATTCATGCGTTGCGTTAGCACCAGTGCCCGCAATCACAGGAATTCTACCTTCAGAAAACTCAACAGTTTTCGCGACAACCTTGACATGCTCTTCAACGGTTAGCGTGGCTGATTCACCTGTTGTTCCTACAGCAACAATCGCATCTGTTCCTGCCGCTACGTGGAAATCCACAAGCTTTTTCAGACTAACAAAATCTACCTCACCATCATGATTAAACGGTGTAATTAACGCTACGATACTTCCTGAAAACATGTCCATCTCCCTAAATTGTTACTTTCTGCATGGTACTGTAAGGCGATTGAAAAACACAAGGGATTAAATACGCTTAATCAGTCCATTTGGGTGAATATTTATCAGATGTTAGACGTCTAGCAAAGAACATCTTGAAAGAGCGAACCTTATAGCGCAGCGCAATAAGCAGATGTCAACAATAGGTCATTTTCAATAAAAGAACGTTTAAAAAGGCAATTAATCACCATTTTTCTATAATTTAAGTGTGATACCATGCCCAAAATGATAAAAGTGAAGCGATATTATGAATCAACACCTAGTGATCACTGCCGTAGGTACAGACCGTCCCGGAATCTGTAATGAAATCGTACGATTAGTCACCCAGTCAGGTGGTAATATCATTGATAGCAGAATTGCACTCTTCGGCAAAGAATTTACGCTCATCATGTTGGTGTCTGGCAGCGCCAGTAATATAACGCGTGTAGAAACAACACTGCCATTATTAGGCCAACAACATGATCTGATCACCATGATGAAACGTACTTCTCCCCATGACTATCACGATAATGCCTATACCCTCGAAGTGTTTGTTGAATCAGAAGATAAAGTCGGTCTCACGGAAAAATTCACCCAATTCTTTGCAGAACGTGGAATTGGTATGGCATCACTGAGCGCACAAACAATTAGTAAGTCGAAATTGCATCTCGATCATGACCAATTTCATATTGCGATTACTGCTAGTGTCGATTCAGAATGTAACTTGATGCACCTTCAAGAAGAGTTTGACAGTTTATGCACCACTCTTGATGTACAAGGTTCTCTTAACTTTATAAAAAATAGCCAATAAAATAAAAAGGAAGAACAATGAAAACGCTCACAGCAGGCACACCAGCACCAGCCTTCTCGCTTCTAGATCAAGATGGAAATACCGTATCCCTTGCGGATTTTTCAGGTAAAAAAGTGTTGTTTTATTTTTATCCCAAAGCAATGACACCTGGCTGCACTGTTCAAGCACAAGGGCTTCGTGATGTTAAACTTGAATTAGATGCTCACAATGTAGTGGTATTAGGCGTGAGTATTGATCCAGTTAAACGACTAGGGAAGTTTATTGAGCGTGACAACTTGAATTTCACACTACTATCAGATGAAGACCATGCCGTTGCTGAACAATTTGGAGTATGGGGAGAAAAGAAATTTATAGGAAAAGTCTACGATGGACTACATCGCATCAGTTTCTTAATTAATGAGCAAGGCACTATTGAGCACGTTTTCGATAAATTCAAAACCAAAGATCACCATGAAGTAGTCTTAGCTTATTTGAATGGACAGTAGTCACTCACTATAGTAATGAACGTAAAAATGCCAGTCGTTATAAGCGGCTGGCATTTTATTTTTTATGACGACGAGCTAAACGATGAATTTATTCATCAGCGCATCTTGTTCTCGTACATTCTCGGTTTGCACCTGCATCGCAACATTCGCCTCTTCAGCAGATTGTGCAACTTGAGTGGATAGATCTTTAATCTTCACCGTATTGGTGTTGATCTCTTCCGCAACTAAGCTCTGCTCCTCTGCTGCCGATGCGATTTGAATATTCATATCGGAGATCGCTTGGATTGCATCGCGGATACGATTTAGTGCCGAATTAGCACTTTTCGCTTTATCTACCGCATCAACCGCCGTTGTCTTACTTTCATTCATCGCTGACGATACTGAGCTTGCACCAACTTGCAGTTGCTCGATCATGTTTCGAATCTCAGTCGTCGATTGCTGTGTTCTTTGTGCAAGCGTCCGCACCTCGTCAGCCACCACAGCAAACCCGCGACCAGACTCCCCAGCACGCGCCGCTTCAATAGCCGCATTCAATGCAAGTAAGTTGGTTTGGTCAGCGATATCATTGATTACTTTCAGAATGGTTTCAATATTCGCCGTTGCAGATTCTAATCCTTTCACTTCTTCAACAGCTTGGTCGATGCGAGCAGATAACATATCAATCGACATTGTAGTTTCATTCACAACTTTCGAACCATCTAGAGTAGCTTCATCGGCTTCTCTCGCTGCAGCGGCTGCACCTTGAGCATTATTCGCAACTTCTGTCGATGTCACGGCCATCTCATGCATTGCGGTGGCTAACTGCTCTAGCTCTTCCAGCTGTGTACGCATCGCATCGGCTGATTCATGAGCGCCTTGTACCGTCAATTCAGTACCACGCATGATCTCTTGACCAATCGCTTTGGATTGTGTGATTTGTTTTTGCAACGTTTCGGTAAAAGTATTAAAACCTAGCGCTAGCTCAGCAAATTCCTTATCCGTATTAGTATTCAAACGCTTGGTAAGATCGCCCTGCCCAGACGCAACATCCTTTATCGCCTCATTCAAGATACCTAAAGGTCGCATTAACACTTTAATAAGGAAGCTCAAGACAATAACACTCAATATCACACCGATGAGAGTGTAAATAATGGAGCTATTTCTGAGCGTAGTGATGGTGCTAAATGCAATGGATTCATCAATGATAGCCCCGACATACCAGTTTTCGCTCGGTATCTGAGTAAAATCAACTAAGAAATCCTGTCCATTCATTTCAATGCGTTGAGTGCCATCTTTAACAGAGACTTGAGGGAGGTAAGTAGAAATATTCTGCCCGTTGTTTTTGCTATCAGGGTGAGCAATCGTCGTACCATCAGCCGTTACAATGAAAAGGTAGCCAGCATCAAATAAGTTAACTGAATTGACCAAATCAGCAAGGCCAGTCAACTCTAGGTCATAAAACATCGCACCGGTAAATTGGCCACTATTAAAAACAGGTGTACCAATTGAAATAATGACATTTTTTGTTGAAATATCAACATACGGTGCTGTAACGACTAATTTTCTCGATGACTTAGCATCAATAAACCAAGGACGCTTGCGAGGGTCATAATCACCACTCGGTTCCCAAGCATCATCATTTTCAACCACAATACCATCACTGTTGTAACCCAATCCGACCGCTAAAAAGCTCTTTTTAAGCTTAGGCTTTTCTAAGACATTTTTTACATAACCTCGGTTATCCGGATCAAGCTCCAACACTTCGGTCATGGACTGAGCCAATCCCTTTTTACTTTCCATTTCAGAAACAACGGTATTTTTCACCCCTTTAACCATTTCATTTAAGCTATCTGCTACTAGAGATTCAACTTCTGTGCGAACAGTGCTTAATTGCTGAATGGACAGCAAAGAAACGGTAACCAATAGTAATGCAGAAGAGGCTGCGACTATTTTTTGGCTAAACTTCATATGTATCCCTCATTGTTGCCAATTATTATTGTGGCTAATTGCCATTCTTATTGTGGTTATAGTTATGTATCGCCAAGCCAAATGAAAACTGAAGTTTTTTTTACCTTTTATCTACATGAGTCTAATAAACATATCGCATTTGAACAAAAAAAAACCCTAACTAATGATAGTTAGGGTCAATTTTTATGAAACTATTTATTTAACTCATTGTTCATACTGAAGTTGATTTGATGTCAGGATCTGAATCATCGGTGCTTGGCAAAGCATGCCAAACCGCTTTAACCAATGTCGCTAGTGGAATCGCAAAGAACACTCCCCAAAAGCCCCACAAACCACCGAACACGAGTACTGCCACAATAATAGCTACAGGATGAAGATTGACCGCCTCTGAAAAGAGCACCGGAACTAACACGTTACCATCTAAAGCTTGAATAATGCCATAAGCAATGAGCAACGTATAAAACGGTGGAGTAACGCCCCATTGAAACAAGCCTACAATCGCAACCGGTACAGTTACCGCTGCAGCTCCAATGTAAGGAATTAATACCGATAGTCCAACCGCGACAGCCAATAGAACAGAATAACGTAAATCTAGTATGGCAAAGGTCACGTAACTAACCCCACCGACAATCAATATCTCTAATACTTTGCCACGGATATAGTTGGTGATTTGCTGGTTCATCTCCTGCCAAACTCTGGTCGCTAGTTTTCGGTTTCGAGGCAGTAAACCACTCGCTATTCGCAGCATCTCATTTTTATCTTTGAGCAAGAAAAATAGCAGTAATGGCACTAAAATCAGATACACACCTAATGTGGCTAAGCTGACCAAGGATGCCAAAGAACCTTTAAGTACACTTTCACCCATTCCTAGAGCTTGATTTTTCGCGTTGCTGATCACTGATTCAACAATTTGTAAATTAGCCAATTCAGGATAACGTTCTGGGATAGAAACGATAAACTTCTGCAAACCTGCATACATGTTGGGAATGTCATTGATCAGGTTGCCAACTTGCTGCCAAATCGTCGGAACTAAGCCAAAAATAGCCAGAAGCATTAAACCGACAAAGAGTAAAATAACTAAGATAACCGAGACAGTTCTAGGAATATTCAAGCGGCACAGTTGTATCACTGGCCATTCCAAAAGATACGCCAAGACTATAGCGACCAACAACGGTGCAATAAGATGACCAAAGAAATAGATAGTAATGAAACCAAAAAATAGAATGGCAACCAGACTAACGGCATGAGGGTCAGAAAAACGTCTTCGATACCAACGACTTACCATTTCGAGCATTTAATCAAGTCCTTTCATTATTTTTAACGAAAAATTACAGGATACCGTTTCAATCCGGCAAGAAAAACCATTGCTAGTTAAATACTTTTCTATATCTTGCTTAGAACCAGAGTCTGCGATCAAAATAGTCAACTCATCGCCATACTTCATTTGAGCAGTGTGACGTTTCGCAAGTAATAAAGCCATAGGGCAACGCTGTTGACGTAAATCCAGAATATTTGGTTCCATTCTGACGCTCAATGCTTAATATAGGCCTGCTATTGTATCGGTTTTTTACTGGTACGTCAGTGTTTATCCAAACACGAAAACTGGTAGGATCAATCTTGTTTTGTAACCATTTACATTCATGATTTGAAATTGGAAACCAATCACTACTTTCAATGTCTTACAAACAAGATGATTATGGAGTATCACTGAACAATATGATGTTTAAACGCGCTCGTTCTCTACTTTGTCTTTGTGTCGCTGCGACAATCAATGTGCCAGCAATAAGTTACGCAGACACCATTGAGTTACCGGATATCGGCACCGTTGCAGGTTCAACCCTAACGATTGATCAAGAGCTGATTTATGGTGATGCTTACATGCGCATGCTTCGCAATAGTCAGCCTATCGTTAACGATCCCGTTATCAACGAGTACATTGATAACCTCGGACACAAGTTGGTCGCTAACGCGAATGACGTCAAAACACCATTTACTTTCTTTATGATCCGAGATCGCAATATTAATGCGTTTGCCTTTTTTGGTGGGTACGTTGCCTTACATTCGGGTTTATTTTTGCATGCTCAATCTGAAAGCGAGTTAGCTTCGGTGCTTTCTCACGAAATAGCCCACGTGACGCAGCGACACCTGGCTCGTAGCATGGAAGAACAAGCTCGGCGCTCCCCGGCAAATATTGCGGCGCTGGCCGGTTCATTATTGTTAGCCATTGCCGCTCCTGAAGCGGGTATTGCCGCGATTACCGCAGCAACGGCAGGCAGCATGCAAAGCCAAATCAATTATACACGGAGTAATGAAAAAGAAGCAGACCGTTTTGGAATTGCAACCTTAGCTAAAGCAGGCTTTGAAGCGCAAGCCATGCCAAGATTCTTTGGCCGCTTAGCTGATGAATATCGTTACGCGAGCAAACCACCACCAATGCTTCTAACTCACCCTCTGCCAGAAGACCGCATTACTGATAGCCGTGAGCGAGCACAACATTATCCACCACTACGCTTGCAGCCATCACTGGATTATCATTTAACACGATCTCGGATTGTAGCCCGTTATGCTGGGATTGATGCCGAAGCAGCACTAGATTGGTTTACTCGCACCGAGAAAAAAGCAGCGCCAGACCTTTCATCGGCCTTTCAATATGGTAAGGCTTTAGTGTACTTAGACAGTAAACAGCTGGATAAATCAGCCGCCATTTTGAGCAAGCTGATCGCCCAAGACCCGAATAATAACTTTTATCTTGATGCTATGGCAGACCTTGAAATCGCTGAAAACCAAGCGGCAAAAGCGCAAATTCTGTTAGAAAAAGCGCTCCAACAAAAACCGAACAATCCAACGCTGATGATTAACTACGCCAATAGTTTGTTAAGACAAAATAAACTCGCAGAAGCGGTGCGAGTATTACAGCGTTATACCCACGACAACCCTAACGATGTCAACGGGTGGAGTTTGTTGTCCGAAGCAAATATCAGTATAGGCAATAGCCAAGAAGATCTTGCTGCGCGAGCCGAGTTACTTGCACTAAGAGCAAACTGGAATAAAGCTATTCAGTATTACACCCAAGCTAGCCAACTCGCCAAATTAGGCAGCCTAGAACAAGCTCGCTATGATGCGCGTATAGACCAATTAATGGTTCAACGTGACCGATTCTTATCACTCCAATAATTACAAAATCACTAGGAGAAAACATGTCAGTCGTGATTTATCACAACCCAAAATGCTCAAAAAGCCGTGAGACACTCACTCTACTCGAAGCTCGAAATATTGAGCCAGAGATCGTCAAATATCTCGATGAAACACTCACTGTTGAACAACTAAAAATACTGTATGCTCAACTCGGTATAGAGCAAGTTCGAGCGATGATGCGTACCAAAGAGGCTCTTTATAAAGAACTCGATCTTGGGAATCCATCACTTAGCGACGAGCAACTTTTTGAAGCGATGGTTGCCAATCCAAAGCTAATTGAACGTCCTATTGTCGTGGCTAATGGAAAAGCACGCCATGGCCGCCCACCAGAGCAAGTTCTTGAAATTTTATGAGTAATAAGATTGTCGTGCTCTACTACAGTAGACACGGCTCAACTCAGGCACTGGCAAGGCAAATCGCTCGCGGTATTGAATCGCAATCAGGCTGTGAAGCCATACTGCGAACCGTGCCCGAAATTGAAAATCATAGCCACCAGCCCAAAGACCCGTACCTTACACTTGATGAACTCAAAGAGTGTGATGGTTTGGCTTTTGGTAGTCCGGTTTGGTTTGGCAATATGGCCGCTCCGCTCAAACATTTTTGGGATCAAACCACACCGCTCTGGGTCAGTGGCGCATTAATTGACAAACCAGCTTGCGTCTTTACTTCTTCATCATCACTGCATGGTGGTCAAGAAACGACGCAACACAGTATGTTATTACCATTAATGCACCACGGCATGTTGATTGTTGGCATTCCTTATTCGGAACCAACACTACATACTACAACATCTGGTGGAACACCTTATGGCGCAAGCCATGTGGCAGCAGAAAGTGCTCAACTCTCAACTCAAGAAAGTGAATTAGCACGCCATTTAGGACAAAGGCTGGCCACGATTGCAAGCCGATTAAAGGATAGATTATGACGGCAGATATGATGCCACGCACCAAACAATTTCGTTGGTTAGCATTACTCGGAAACTTATCGTTATTGGTATGGGTTGTGTTATGGCAGTACTCACTCTCTCCTCACCAACATCTCAATAATGCCACTTTGGCTATTGCTTGGGGCATTCCCTTGCTATTACCTTTACCTGGGATATTAGCTGGAAAACCGTACACTCATGCATGGGCTAACTTTGTTTTAATGCTCTACTTTCTGCACGCACTCACATTGATTTACGTCGATGGTGGAGAACGCTGGTTGGCCGTTATCGAGCTTATTCTTACTTTTGCGGCATTTTTAGGTAATATCCTTTACGCTCGTCACCGAGGCAAAGAACTGGGCTTGAAGCTCAAACGTCTGTCTGAAGTTGAAAAGCAAGAAAAAGCGAACTTTGGCCAACAAACAGAAAAGTAACACTTAAAACTTTAGTGGTTTATATACAAAAAAGAGCCTTAAATTAGGGCTCTTTTCGTTTGTACATCTCATCAGATTACTGTGTTGAATTACTCACGCCATGAAAAATAAAGTGTATTCTCAACTGGAGGCGTAGGTTGCAAAGTAGATGCCCCTTCAGTCTCTTGCAACATTTGCGAATCAAGTACTTGATTATCATTTGCTACGCTTGTATCAGGTTGAGAAACTTCTGATTCAGCAAGAGAAGAGTCACTGGTGACAGGCGCTATAGCATCGACAACATCAGCCTGTTCTGTATGACTGACTACATCGAATTGGTTGGTCATTTCGATTTTATTGACCGTCCCCATCCGTAGTACTTCCTGCTCAAAATCTTGCTCCGTTGCCAGAAGGTGTACTTTAAAGACGATCGATTCCCCTTGAATTCTTAAAATATCAAGCGAAGCAACGGAACTTAGGCTTTTTAATTTGTTTTCTAAGGTGAAGAAATCAACCGCATCATTAATATTACTAAAGCTGGCTAATACTGATGATGAAGACTCACTAGAGACCATCACTGAACTTTTATCTGCATAATAATTACTTAACTGATCAACCATCTCGGCAACGGCGTTAGAGCCGGAAGCTTGTCCAGAAACTGGAGCCTGAGGGATTTGCACCATTTGCCCGGCTTGTTGATCGTAAAGATTCCAGCGAACATTGTTGCCTTGCACACGAACAACCACAATAGAGTCAGTCGGGTAACGCTCACTTGCTGCACTGATAGGTTGCACAAAGCCTCCCCAAAGATCAGACACTTCAACGCCCGTGATATCGTCAAAATCGCCAACAGGGATCGTAATCGGTAACCCTCGGTTATCTGCCGCGATTTTTAGTTGCTGCATCCTCGGTGTATCAGAGTGCTCCCAAGCAATAGTGCGATCGTACCCTGACTCTTCAATAAGCCATACCAACACATTAGCGCGGTTTTCTGGCCAAAATGGTAGCTGAGCTTGTGTTAATAGAGAACGGATATGTGGGGCACTAAATCCCATTTTGATGGTGGATTGTGAATCGTTTTGAGCATAACTAATTTGCGCTAAATATTGAGAGTGCTGCCTTAAGGCTTTTTGGATAACCTCATTATTCACTGAGCTTTTATCACCGGAAGCTCGAATAATGACTTGCTCCATACCCTTTACTCGAGCTTTATCGTCTGCATTGGTTTGCTCTTGGTCAATAGTGATCTCTGAATGGTATAAATCGACCTTCGTCAAGGCATAAGCGGGGAGAGTCATTAAGCTCATCACCAACATAGCTAAATAGCGCATACTGTTCCTACGATCTGTTTTGTGAATGTCGATGATAAGCAACTATCTCTATCTCGGCAAGGAATCCACTTCAGGATACGGTGATAATTCAGACAAAGCTGATGACTTTCTTTGATCTAGTTTCCATGGCAATCGTTTGCAAAAGTGATAGAATCCTGCAAATTTTTATTTTGCTGCAGGGAAATCATCATGAAAAATGCCATTCAAGGCGCTCAGATGCTCTTCGTCGCATTTGGTGCATTAGTTCTTGTTCCGTTATTAACCGGGCTTGATCCTAACGTTGCACTATTTGGCGCAGGTGTCGGTACTCTTTTATTCCAACTTATTACACGCCGCTCAGTTCCAATCTTCTTAGCGTCTTCATTTGCGTTTATTGCACCAATTATGTTTGGCATCCAAACTTGGGGTGTGGCAGCCACTATGGGTGGTTTAGTTGCCGCTGGGGTTGTGTATGTCATTATGGGCGCGGTCATTAAAGTTCGTGGCGTTGAGATTATCCACAAACTACTTCCACCAGTTGTTGTTGGCCCTGTAATCATGGTTATCGGGCTTGGTCTTGCTCCGGTTGCTGTAAACATGGCTCTTGGAAAAACAGGCGATGGTGCGGTTCAATTGGTTAATGCCGATGTGGCAATGTGGATTTCCTGCGTTTCATTGATCACGACCATCACCATTAGTGTCTTTGCTAAAGGCTTCCTAAAACTTCTTCCTATCTGTGGCGGTATTTTTGCTGGCTATCTTTTAGGATTGTATTTCGGTGTTGTTGACTTTACGCCTGTAGCACAAGCTGCCTGGCTCTCTATGCCAAACTTCACTTTTCCTGAATTCAACATCAACGCCATTCTATTTATGATCCCTGTCGCTATTGCTCCTGCGGTAGAGCACGTAGGTGACATGTTGGCAATTTCGAACGTTACAGGTAAAAACTATATTAAAAAGCCAGGGCTACATCGCACGATTACTGGCGACGGTATTGCTACCATCGCAGCTTCCATGCTGGGCGCGCCACCAAACACGACTTACAGTGAAGTGACCGGTGCTGTGATGCTGACCAAAGCTTTTAACCCAGTCATCATGACATGGGCAGCTATCACCGCTATCGTATTAGCTTTGGTGGGTAAACTCGGTGCTCTGCTACAGACTATCCCTATTCCGGTAATGGGCGGTATTATGATTCTGCTCTTTGGATCAATTGCGACCGTAGGCCTCAATACATTAATTAAAAACCACGTTGACCTGCATAAGTCTCGTAACTTGGTTATTGTTGCGGTAACACTGGTTTTTGGTATTGGTGGTATGGCATTTGGTATTGGTGAGTTCAGCCTACAAGGTGTTAGCCTTTGTGGTATCGTAGCGATTGTACTGAACCTTATTCTTCCTCATGACTTGGGCGAAAATCACGTGGTTGATAATGCTCAAATGGAAGAAGATATTGACGTAAAAGGTTAAGCTTCCTTTTGATACGGCCTCGATATCGAGGCCGTTATTTTTTCAATTATTCCTGACACAATTCGACAAATTCCCCCCGCGTAAGCATAGCGAGATCGCTTGGTGCCAATTCTATTTCTAAACCTCTTTTTCCTGCGCTGACACAAATAGTTGGCTGATCTTTTGCACTGATGTGAATAAAGGTGGGTAGTGCCTTTTTTTGTCCAAGCGGGCTAATTCCCCCTACCACATAGCCTGTCGTTTTCTGCGCAATATCTGGGTTGGCCATCTCAGCCTTCTTCGACTTTGCAGCTTTCGCCGCTCGTTTAAGATTCAGTTTATGATCGACTGGAATGATCGCTACGGCAAGGTTCTTCGCTTCACCGTTTAAACAAAACAGTAAGGTTTTAAATACTTTTTTTGGATCTTGTCCCAATACTTCAGCAGCTTCTAATCCATAACTGCTGTGGTTTGGATCATGCTGATATTGATGGATGGTGTGAGGGATTTGTTTCTTTTTAGCCAAATCAATAGCAGGTGTCATGGGGTTATCTCGTGATTACAACAAACAGCAATAAAAAAGCGATGCCTAAACATCGCCTTTAGTTAAAATGATTGCTGAGTTTGAGTCAAACTCTTTATTGGCTATTACTTATAGACCATTTCACCCATTGGCGCATATTGGTTTACATCAATTGGGCTGTTAGCTTCTAGGTAGTCTTTCAACACTTCAGCATCGACAAAGCCTGTGTTTACATAACCAGGATGGCCAGAAATTTTAGGATAACCATCACCACCAGCAGCATTGTAGCTTGGTACAGTGAAACGGTAGGTTTTGTCTAGGCGCAATTGCTTATCACCAATAACAACGTTTGACACTTTACCATCTGATACCGTCATTGAGATACCCGCAAATTGAGCGTAGGCACCAGAATCAACCGGCTTAGTTGCAACCACATTGAGGTAATCCAGAACTTCAGCACCAGTCATATCGGTATAAGTCAGAATATTAGCAAACGGCTGTACTTTCAGAACGTCTTTATAAGTTACGTTACCTGCATCAATCGAATCACGGACACCACCTGAGTTCATTACTGCAAAATCAGCTTTTGCACGCTCCATATGCGCCGTTGCAATCAAACGCCCTAAGTTCGTTTGTTGGAAACGAACGACATTGCGGTCACCTTCCAATTTGCCGTTAGTTTCAGCAATTTTCACGCCTAACTGCGCCTGACCTTGCTCTTGGTATGGACGCAAGAAGTTCAGCATTTCTGCATCTTCAGCGATTTGCTCTTGAATAAAGACGCGCTGGCTTTCACCATTCACTTTGACTTTCTTCTTCAAGTTCACCGGAATCAGGTTATAACTCACCATGTTTAGCTCGCCATTACGGAATTCGTAATCAGCACGACCTACGTATTTACCCCATTCATGCGCTTGGACAATATAAGTCCCGTTTTGCATGTCTGGCTTACATTCGTCGCCAGGCTTAAAGGTTTTACTGACAACGTTAGGGCCTTCCATACATACAGGCTCTTGCGAGTGACCACCGACGATCATGTCAAGTGAACCTTCATCTAGGTAGCGAGCCAATGCAACATCACCAGGAGCATTAACACCACGTTGACCATTTTCATAGTGACCCATATGCGTCACAGCAAAAATAAGATCAGGCTTTTCACTTTTCTCAATCTCAGCAATGAGTTTCTTAGCTTCTTCTTTTGGATCACGGAACTCAATACCACCGATAAACTCAGGGTTGCCGATTTTTGCTGTATCTTCCGTCGTCAAACCGATAACAGCAATTTTCACGCCTTGCTTATCAAACATTTGGTACGGTTGGAATAAGCGCTTACCCGTCGCTTTATCGTAAATATTGGCAGACAACATTGGGAAATTCGCCCACTCTTTTTGCTTGAATAGCACATCAAGTGGGTTATCAAATTCGTGGTTACCTAACGCCATTGCGTCGTAACCAATTTTGCTCATGCCTTTAAAATCAGGCTCTGCATCTTGCAAGTCCGACTCAGGAACACCGGTGTTAATATCACCTCCAGAGAGAAGAAGAACACTGCCACCTTGAGCTTCAATTTCAGAACGAAGATCATCAATCAGCGTCTTACGTGCAGCCATACCATACTCACCATATTTATTTTGCCAGAATCGGCCATGGTGATCGTTGGTGTGAAGAACAGTCAATTTGTAAGTCGTGTCCTGTTGCCATTCGTGAGTTGGTTGAGTTGCACAACCCGCTAGGGTTGCAAGAATTGCTGCGCTGAGCGCTGTTTTTAGAATAAGGCGTTGTTTCATTGTCATACCTTTGAACTTTAGTTAACCACTGCATGTGAAGGTGTCATTGACCAACCACTTGAAAAGTCAAGGCTAGCCGCACCGATAAAACTTGAACCAGTTTAAATTAACACGTCACACGTGACAGCTCGATTTCATATTTATGTAGAATTGATCACTATAAAACGATAAAAAAAGTGTAACGGTTCACGCTAGTTACACATCATATTCCAATAGATCACAGGCAATCGTTTTACTGATATAGCGGGCAAAAACCGAGGTAATGAGAACGGTATTACAAAATAAACAGACTTAGAAAACATCAGATAAAAAATTGACCACCAGAATGGCGGTCAAAAAATAGGCTAATTGAATACTTGCCTCATGATATGTAGCGTTATCGATGTATAACCGATAGCGCTATTTAATCTCGATATGTGCAAAGCTCTTGATCAAATCATCGAGCGCTTTCATTTGCGCTAAAAATGGCTCAAGTTTATCCAACGGTAATGCTGACGGTCCATCACAACGCGCTTTATCAGGATTCGGGTGAGCCTCAATGAAAAGACCAGCAATACCGGTTGCTAGACCAGCTTTAGCTAATTCAACCGTTTGTTCACGTCGGCCTCCAGAAGCTGCACCAGATGGATCGCGCATTTGCAATGAATGGGTAACATCAAAAATGATTGGACTGCCGTTTGTCACATTTTTCATCACGCCAAAACCTAGCATGTCGACAACGAGGTTATCGTAACCATGACAAGCACCACGTTCACAAAGAATGACTTTGTCATTGCCACATTCAGCAAATTTCTCAACAATGTTGCCTACTTGTCCAGGGCTCATAAACTGTGGTTTTTTAACGTTAATAACAGCACCAGTTTTAGCCATTGCTTCCACTAAGTCAGTCTGACGAGCAAGAAACGCAGGAAGTTGGATAACATCGACAACCTCAGCAACAGGTTTGGCTTGAGCTTCGTTATGAACATCAGTAATGATTTTCACACCAAACGTATCTTTTAGCTCTTGAAAGATTTTCATCCCTTCTTCTAAGCCCGGACCACGGTAGGAATGCACTGAACTGCGGTTCGCTTTATCAAAAGAGGCTTTAAAAACGTAAGGAATTCCTAATTTTTCAGTCACTTTTACGTAATGCTCACAGATTTGCATTGCTAAATCACGTGATTCAAGCACGTTCATTCCAGCAAACAGAGTAAACGGTTTATCGTTAGCTACTGGAATATCACCAACGTGGACGATTTTTTGTTCCATCTTATTTCTCTCTTATTTGGCCGTTAATGCAGCGTAATCGCTCTAGTGCTTAATGCATCAACTTGGTTTTTTAGTAATTCTGCTGCCGGATCATTTGGGCAGTTATCAATAAAGTATTGGTAATCCGATAGCGCAATTTGATGACAGTCTAGCTGTTGATAGATAAAACCTCTATCGCGGATCTCGTAAGGGTCATCAGGAACAAACGTCAATGCTAGGTCTGTACAACGCAAAGCCAAAGTATAGTGTTCTTCCCTTAGTAGTGCGCTTTTAAGTAATGCTAGCCAACGGCCAATTATAGTTGGGTTGTCTGCGACTTCTAAGTGCTTGGGAGTTAGCTTAAAACGAGTGCCTTTATGACCAATGAGCCATGCTTTTAGCGTATGTAAGGACACCGTTTCACCGCTAAAAGGATTAATGTAGATCGGCGCTTCACCAGGCCAGCGCAATTCTAATAAAAACTGAGTTGGAAAAGTAATTCCCTGTAGTGGGAAGCCTAATTTACTCGCAAAATAAAGCAGTATCGCCCCAAGGCTCACGGGAATACCTTTACGTCGTTCAAGCACTTTATCAATGAAAGCATTTCGCGATTCATAGTAGGTGTCACGATCACCAGTAAATCCCCACTCGTGATAGAAAAGACGCAATAATACCTCAAAACGCTGTTTTTCATCGCAGACTTGCGCCAAGGCCTGTTTCGCATCCGTCAATAGACGCGCTAGCTCTTGCTCTGCCCATATCTCTTTTGTCTCAGGGTTGACTGCTTTATTTAATGCAAGTGCACCTTCAACCAATTCCATGGCATCAAAATCTTCGTCGAACAATTCAAACATACTGTTGCTCTAATGCTATCAACCGAAAAACATAGGGGTTTTGGTTACGGCAATTTTGCCAGCCATTACAAGCCAACCCAAAGCCCCGAAAAATGCGAAACTACGTAGTAACTTATTGCGACCTAATTTCAAGGCAAAGAAACCTAACGCAATGTAGGCTAAAACACAGGTCAATTTCGTTGTCATCCAAGGTGCTGCTGGAGTGAATGGAATGAAACCAGACATCACCACCAAAGCTATCCCTGACAGTAGTAATAATGAATCAACAATATGTGGGAAACGTTTTAGAAATGGATGTTGTAACCAAGTTGAATTGGCCATCATCAAGCCATAACGCACCGAAAGCAGTAACGCACTGATACCAATAGTGAGTAGATGAAAATGTTTTAATCCTTCGTACATATTATTCTCTCTTATAAACACCGATATTGACCGAGTGTCACTCGATCGTTACCAGCGTAATCCTTTTCTGTCACTACGTTATGATAACCCAGTGATACCAATATCTCTCTTACGGCTTGACCTTGATCGTAGCCATGTTCAAACACCAACCAAGCCTGAGGTTGCAAATAACCACGAGCATATTCGGTAATGTATTTGATGTCAGCTAAACCATTATCTTCGGCCACTAAAGCACTTAAAGGCTCGAAACGTACATCACCTTGAGTCAAATGCGGATCATTTTCTTCGATATAGGGTGGGTTTGAGACAATCAAAGCAAACTTTGTACCGGGCTCAATAGGTTCAAACCAGCTACCTTGTAAAAAAGTGACGTTAGTAATAGCCAAACACTGTGCATTCTCTGTCGCCAAAGCCTGTGCTTCTGGACGTAAATCAACGCCAACCACTCTGCGCCCTGGCAGTTCAGAGGCAAGCGCAAGCGCAATCGCCCCAGTGCCGGTACCAAGGTCAAGGATATCACCATCAATCTGATTGCTTTTAGCTAACGCCACCTCAACCAAACGTTCGGTATCCGGGCGAGGAATTAAGGTTGATGGCGCAACCTTGAGCGGCAATGACCAAAACTCACGCTCTCCGACAATATAGGCAATAGGCTCGCCAGCAAAACGACGACTCAACAGCTGCTCGAAATGCTGTTGCTGCTCTGCTGCCAATAACTTTTCTGGCCACGTTAATAAGTATGAACGTGGTTTGTCGAGCACATGACACATCAGAACAGCGGCATCGACAGAAGGTGAATCACTACCGCTTTCTTGGAGTTGAGTCGTTGCCGCTTTCAGAGCAATTTCAATGCTAGGTGTAGACATCGAATTAGTTTTGGTCCGCTAACGCAGCAAGTTGATCAGCTTGGAATTCTTGAATGATTGGATCAATCAAACTTTGCAAATCACCTTCCATCACTTCGTTTAAGCGGTAAATAGTTAAGTTAATACGGTGGTCTGAAACACGGCCTTGTGGGTAATTATAAGTACGGATACGGTCACTACGGTCACCAGAACCCAATAAGTTACGACGGGTATCTGATACTTCCGCAGCACGCTTGGCTTCTTCGGCTTTAGCGATACGCGCAGCAAGTACTGCCATCGCTTTCGCTTTGTTCTTATGCTGTGAGCGCTCATCTTGGCACTCAACCACTGTTCCTGTTGGTAAGTGAGTAATACGAATAGCAGAATCGGTGGTGTTAACGTGCTGACCACCCGCACCAGAAGAGCGAAAGGTATCAATTTTCAAATCACTGGCTTTGATTTCTGGCAGTTCCGCTTCTGGGATCTCAGGCATGATCGCAACCGTACATGCAGAGGTATGTACACGACCTTGAGATTCTGTCGCAGGAACGCGCTGTACGCGGTGACCACCAGACTCAAACTTCAATACGCCATAAGCACCGTCGCCGCTCACTTTAGCGATCATTTCTTTATAACCACCATGTTCAGCGTCACTGGCCGACATCACTTCAATACGCCACCCTTTTTTCTCTGCATAGCGGCTGTACATGCGGAATAGATCACCAGCGAAAATCCCAGCTTCATCACCACCTGCGCCAGCACGAATTTCAAGGAAGCAGTTACGGTCATCATTTGGATCTTTTGGTAACAATAGAATTTGTAATTCATCCGTCAGTTTTTCAATCGCGGCTTTGGCTTCCTTGATCTCTTCTTGAGCCATTTCGCGCATTTCTGCATCATCTTCTTTAGTCATCTCTTCAGCAGCAAGCAGATCTTCTTGCGCTTGCTGATAGGCTTGAAAACACTTAGTGACTTCTTCAAGCTGAGAGTACTCTTTAGACAAAGTACGGAATTTATTTTGGTCACCAATGACGGTTGGATCACCAAGTAGATGTTGAACTTCTTCATAACGCTCAACAAGGGATTCAAGCTTAACTAAAATCGACGCTTTCATAGTTTCTTCTTTAACTCGGAATGACGGATTAGCGAGGGTCGTCTAGACCCAAACTTTGTCTAATAATGGCCAATTTAGCCGGTTCACCTAACTCTGCCGCACTTTGCAGTGCTCGAGTTGGTATATGGATTAATTTGTTGGTGAGCTTGTTGCTAAATTCAAGTAACACTTTTTCAGGATCTGCCCCTGCAGCCAATGCTTGTAAGCTTTTGGTCAGCAGTTCTTCACGAACTTCGTTCGCGGAGTGACGGTATTCTCTTATGCTGTCAACAGCCTGTAAGGAGCGCATCCAACTCATAAAGGCTGCACTTTCTTCGCTGACTATCGCTTCAGCTTGAATCGCTTCAACCTTACGCTGCTGCATATTGCTGTCGACGATCGACTGCAAGTCATCAACGGTATACAAATACGCATCACTCAAATCACCCACTTGCGATTCAATATCACGAGGAACCGCGATATCGATCAATAGCATAGGCTGATGACGACGAGCTTTGATCGCCGTTTCCACCATCCCTTTACCGATAATCGGTAGCGGGCTTGCAGTGGAACTGATCACAATATCGGCATGCGCGAGATAGTCAGGAATTTCATTAAGAGCAATCACTTCAGCCGCAAATTGATTCGCCAAATTCATCGCTCGCTCACGAGTTCGATTAGCCACGATCATACGTTTGCAATTATGCCCAGCCAAGTGTTTCGCAACTAATTCAATAGTTTCGCCAGCCCCCACTAACAGCACGGTTGAATCTGAAAGAGATTCAAAAATCTGTTTTGCTAACGTGCAAGCGGCATACGCAACCGAAACAGCGCTGCCACCAATTTCAGTTTCAGTGCGCACACGTTTCGCGACAGAAAATGCTTTTTGGAAAAGTTTTTCAATCGCAGAATCTGCCGCGTTATTGTCGCGCGCATCAGAATAGGCTTGTTTCACTTGTCCTAAAATCTGTGGTTCACCTAAAACGAGAGAATCTAAACCACAGGACACACGCATCAAATGGCGAATCGCCGCCTGCTCTTCATGAATGTACAAGCTCGGTTTTAGCTCTTCAGGACTCACCTGATGAAACTGAGATAACCAATCAATAACCTTACTTTTGCTTGATGATTTCACATCACAATAAATTTCAGTTCGGTTGCAGGTAGACAAAATAACGCTACCTTCGACGCTGGAACTGGATGCCAGCTGCTGTAAGGCATCTGACAATTTATCAGGGCCAAACGCCACTTTTTCTCGCAGTTCTACCGACGCTGTATTGTGATTAATTCCAATAGCAAGCAAGGACATCTATAGAAGGTTCTCAGATTCATGAAATAGAAATAGGTGCGGAATTTTACTTTATGCCCTGTTTTAATGAAAGGGCAACAGGGATTTGTTTTCCCGACTTCGTGAGATCAATGATATAGTAATGCTGTTTTTACCCTTTAACTGCGTAAATAACGAGCATACATGAATCACGTTAAACGACTTATTGTCGCCTTCTTTACTTTCGGCGTTCTCTTTGGCTGTTCAAGCCTACCTGAACAGATAACCTCTGTTGAATGGCAGTCACATCAGCAGCAGTTACAGAAAATCACTCAATATCAAGTTTCCGGCAAGTTAGGTTACATCTCACCACAACAGCGACAATCTCTGAACTTTTTCTGGCAAAAGCAGCAAGATAGCAGCCAGTTACGTCTATCTACCTTTCTTGGGCAAACCGTACTGAATTTATCTATCACTCCACAAGGTGCCACCGCAGAAACGTATGACGACCAAGTATTAAGCGCTGTAAATGTCGATGCGCTAGTCTATCAACTCACGGGGTTAGAAATCCCAATTGAACAGTTACAATATTGGCTATTAGGGTTGCCCAATCAAGCCGATAGCTACCAACTCAATGACTCAAATACTCTAGCATTTTTAGATAAAACCATTGCTGCAACACCATGGCATTTAGATTATCAACAATACCAATTTCAACAATTTGCCGACCAAACCATTCCACTACCGAGCAAAATGAAATTAAAACAGGCAAATACATCATTAAACATTGTTATCTCTAAATGGATATTGACACCATGATAACCAAAGCAACACGTTGGCCTTCTCCAGCAAAACTTAACTTATTTCTTTATATCACAGGGCAAAGAGATAACGGCTATCACGAACTTCAAACTCTGTTTCAATTTCTCGACTTTGGCGATGAACTCACCATCACGGCAAATTTATCGGGGGAAATTACGCTAACACCAAACCTTCCAGGAGTCTCATTAACGGATAATTTGATCTGGAAAGCAGCAAATGCATTACAAAAACAGACTAACTGTTCATTTGGTGCTGATATCCAATTAACTAAAGTACTACCGATGGGCGGTGGTATTGGTGGCGGCTCTTCCAATGCCGCGACGGTTTTAGTTGCGCTCAATTATCTATGGCAAACTCATTTAACTGATGCAGAACTTGCCGAAATTGGCCTGCATCTTGGTGCCGATGTGCCCGTTTTTGTGCATGGCTTCGCTGCGTTTGCCGAAGGTGTTGGTGAAAAACTGACCCAAACTGAACCTGATGAAAAAGTTTACCTAGTGATTCGACCGAATGTCAGCATTGCAACCAAAGATATATTTTCTCACCCACAATTGATAAGAAACACGCCAAAGCGAGAGCTAGCAACGCTTCTTGAACTACCTTACGAAAACGATTGCGAAAAAATTGTCCGAATGCTGTACCCAGAGGTTGATAAGCAACTTTCATGGCTGCTACAATACGCGCCGTCAAGATTGACTGGGACAGGGTCTTGCGTTTTTGCAGAATTTTCCAGCAAGAAAGAAGCTAAGTCTGTCCTTGCTAAACTTCCTGACACCGTCTCTGCGTTTGTCGCCCTCGGGCGTAACATTTCGCCACTGAAAGAGACGCTGGCTGAATACCAATCGGCCCAATATCGATGATAAATGTCGATATAAACCCAACCTATTTAAAAACTGGACGCAACCCTGAGGTTTCCACCGTGCCTGATATGAAGCTATTTGCTGGTAACGCCACACCTGAACTAGCCCAACGTATTGCTGAACGTCTATACATCTCTCTTGGTGATGCTACTGTTTCTCGCTTTTCTGACGGCGAAGTTGCAGTGCAAATCAACGAAAATGTTCGTGGTAGCGATGTATTTATTATTCAATCTACTTGTGCTCCTACTAATGACAACCTAATGGAATTAGTAGTGATGATTGATGCAATGCGCCGTGCTTCAGCAGGCCGTATTACTGCTGTCATCCCATATTTTGGTTATGCTCGTCAAGATCGCCGTGTGCGTTCTGCCCGTGTACCAATCACTGCAAAAGTTGTTGCAGATTTCCTTTCTAACGTTGGTGTTGACCGCGTTCTCACTATCGACCTACATGCAGAGCAAATCCAAGGCTTCTTCGATGTACCAGTTGACAATATCTTCGGTACCCCGGTACTGCTTGAAGACATGAGATCTCGCGGTTTAGAAGATCCAGTTGTCGTATCACCTGACCTTGGTGGCGTGGTTCGCGCTCGTGCAACAGCAAAAGCGCTTGGTGACATCGATATCGCTATTGTTGATAAACGTCGTCCACGTGCAAATGTTTCAGAAGTGATGAACCTTATCGGGGATGTTGAAGGCCGCGACTGCGTTATCGTTGATGATATGATCGACACCGGCGGTACACTATGTAAAGCAGCAGAAGCACTTAAAGAGCGTGGAGCAAAACGCGTATTTGCTTACGCAACTCACGCTGTATTCTCTGGCAATGCTGCGAAAAACATCAAGAACTCAGTGTTAGACCAAGTAATCGTTACTGACTCTATTACTCTATCTAAAGAGATGGCAGCAACAGGTAAAGTGACACAACTAACGCTATCAAGCATGCTTGCAGAAGCTATTCGTCGCATTAGTAACGAAGAATCTATCTCGGCAATGTTTAACTAAACCGCGTTTAGTTACTAACAGAACACATCTATTAAGCACTTCATGTCAAAATGGAGTGCTTTTTTTATCTGTTATTTTCGCGTCTCGCACCATCTCTATTTTGTGCTATCATACCGCGCTTTTGATATTCCTAAGAGATCCTAACCTTGAGTCAACAAATCAAACTCCTTGTTGGACTGGCGAATCCTGGTCCTGAATACGCCAAAACCAGACACAATGCTGGCGCTTGGGTAGTAGAAGAGTTAGCCCGAGTACACAATGTTACACTGAAAAATGAAGCCAAATTCTTCGGACTTACTGGCCGTATTCTAGTTAACGGTGAAGATCTACGTTTACTTATCCCGACAACTTTCATGAATTTATCGGGTAAAGCCGTTGCTGCTGTGGCTAAGTTTTATCAGATCAAACCTGAAGAAATAATGGTCGCACATGATGAACTCGACCTACCGCCCGGTGTCGCTAAATTTAAAATGGGTGGTGGTCATGGTGGGCACAATGGGCTTCGCGACACGATTAGCAAACTGGGGAATAGCAAAGATTTCTATCGTCTTCGGATCGGCATTGGTCATCCGGGGCACAAAGATAAAGTAGCAGGCTATGTTTTAGGTAAGGCACCAGCCAAAGAGCAAGAGTGCCTAGAAGCCGTAGTAGATGAATCCGTTCGCTGCTTCGATATTTTACTAAAAGATGGTTTAACTAAAGCACAAAATCGCTTACATACGTTCAAAGCAGAATAAGGTTACAGTCATGGGTTTTAAATGTGGCATAGTTGGTCTACCAAACGTGGGCAAATCAACATTGTTTAATGCACTTACTAAAGCGGGTATCGAAGCTGCAAACTTCCCGTTTTGTACTATCGAGCCAAACACCGGTGTGGTTCCAGTTCCAGACCTTCGTCTTGATGCTCTGGCAAAAATCGTAAATCCTGAGCGTATTCTACCGACCACGATGGAATTCGTAGATATCGCAGGCCTTGTTGCTGGTGCATCTAAAGGTGAAGGCTTAGGAAATAAATTCCTGGCTAACATCCGTGAAACTGACGCTATCGGCCACGTTGTTCGTTGTTTTGAGAATGAAAACATCGTGCACGTTGCAGGTAAAGTTTCACCGATTGAAGATATTGAAGTTATCAACCTAGAACTAGCACTGGCTGACCTAGATAGCTGCGAACGAGCAATGCAACGCCAAGCAAAAAAAGCTAAAGGCGGTGATAAAGATGCTAAATTTGAACTAGCTGTTCTAGAAAAACTTCTGCCAGTTCTTACTGAAGGTGGCATGGCTCGTACGGTTAATCTTTCAAAAGAAGAATTAGTAGCGGTCGGTTACCTGAATTTCCTAACGTTAAAACCAACCATGTACATCGCAAACGTTAGTGAAGACGGTTTCGATAACAACCCGTATCTTGATGCTGTGCGTGAATTTGCTGAAAAAGAGAATAACGTTGTTGTTGCTGTATGCGCGGCCATTGAATCAGAGCTTTCTGAACTTGACGATGAAGATCGTGAAGAATTTTTAGAAGATCTCGGCATTGAAGAACCTGGCCTAAACCGCGTGATCCGTTCTGGTTATGAACTACTGACTCTACAAACCTACTTTACAGCAGGTGTTAAAGAAGTTCGAGCATGGACAATTCCTGTCGGTGCAACCGCGCCACAAGCAGCGGGGAAAATTCACACCGACTTTGAACGCGGCTTCATTCGAGCTGAAGTGGTTGGTTACAATGATTTCATCCAATATAACGGTGAAAGCGGCGCAAAAGAAGCAGGTAAATGGCGTCTTGAAGGTAAAGATTACATCGTAAAAGATGGCGATGTTATCCACTTCCGTTTCAACGTGTAAATAACTCGTTAATCAGTGTTTAACACCCCTTTAAAAGCCAGCAGTTTGTGTTGGCTTTTTTGTTTTTTCTACAAAGCAGACCTTCCCGTGAGGCCTAGTAAAAACAAATAAGATTGCCGTATTAGTGCCTGTTTTTGATCACAAACACGTCTCTTTGTTCAAAAAAAGTTCGAACGGCTATTTTCAGAGAATTTATTCAAAAAAACTATTGACGCTCCTAAGCCATATCCGCATAATGCGCTCCGTTCTCAACGTTAAGCAAAACTTAAAAAAGAGAGCAAAAAAGGAAAATGGCTACGTAGCTCAGTTGGTTAGAGCACATCACTCATAATGATGGGGTCACAGGTTCGAATCCCGTCGTAGCCACCATTTCCTAAGTGTTTTTTCTGAACTTTCAGAATGAAAACCTTTAGGAAAGTTGCGGAAGTGGCGAAATTGGTAGACGCACCAGATTTAGGTTCTGGCGCCGCAAGGTGTGAGAGTTCAAGTCTCTCCTTCCGCACCATTATTTAGATGAGTTATCATCTTGCAGGGCTATCGCCAAGCGGTAAGGCAGCGGCTTTTGATGCCGCCATCCCCTGGTTCGAATCCAGGTAGCCCTGCCATTTTCAAAAGTGTTGTATTTGAAAAAATATTGGCACTCGGATTGAGATTGTATTATATTGTCTCGCTCCAAAAACATGGCTACGTAGCTCAGTTGGTTAGAGCACATCACTCATAATGATGGGGTCACAGGTTCGAATCCCGTCGTAGCCACCATAATTCAGTTATTCGCGTTAGCGGGTAGCTTATAGATATCGAGCTGCGGAAGTGGCGAAATTGGTAGACGCACCAGATTTAGGTTCTGGCGCCGTAAGGTGTGAGAGTTCAAGTCTCTCCTTCCGCACCATCTCGATTATCTAACAATAATTTGCGGAAATGGCGAAATTGGTAGACGCACCAGATTTAGGTTCTGGCGCCGCAAGGTGTGAGAGTTCAAGTCTCTCTTTCCGCACCATTATTTAGATGAGCAATCATCTTGCAGGGCTATCGCCAAGCGGTAAGGCAGCGGCTTTTGATGCCGCCATCCCCTGGTTCGAATCCAGGTAGCCCTGCCATTATTTAAATGGTTAGCTTTAACACGCTGAACATGACAACGATTGGTTGGATCTCCAATTTCCAGTTAATCTACAGAATAAGTTGCGGAAGTGGCGAAATTGGTAGACGCACCAGATTTAGGTTCTGGCGCCGCAAGGTGTGAGAGTTCAAGTCTCTCCTTCCGCACCATTATTTAGATGAGCAATCATCTTGCAGGGCTATCGCCAAGCGGTAAGGCAGCGGCTTTTGATGCCGCCATTCCCTGGTTCGAATCCAGGTAGCCCTGCCATTATTTAAATGGTTAGCTTCTATAAGCTGAACATGACAACGATTGATTGGATCTCCAATTTTCAGTTAATCTACAGAATAAGTTGCGGAAGTGGCGAAATTGGTAGACGCACCAGATTTAGGTTCTGGCGCCGCAAGGTGTGAGAGTTCAAGTCTCTCCTTCCGCACCATTGTTTTAATGGCTACGTAGCTCAGTTGGTTAGAGCACATCACTCATAATGATGGGGTCACAGGTTCGAATCCCGTCGTAGCCACCATATACAACGATTAATTGGATATCCAATTTCCAGTTAATCTACAGAATAAGTTGCGGAAGTGGCGAAATTGGTAGACGCACCAGATTTAGGTTCTGGCGCCGCAAGGTGTGAGAGTTCAAGTCTCTCCTTCCGCACCATTATTTAGATGAGTAATCATCTTGCAGGGCTATCGCCAAGCGGTAAGGCAGCGGCTTTTGATGCCGCCATTCCCTGGTTCGAATCCAGGTAGCCCTGCCATTATTTAAATGGTTAGCTTTAACACGCTGAACATGACAACGATTGATTGGATCTCCAATTTCCAGTTAATCTACAGAATAAGTTGCGGAAGTGGCGAAATTGGTAGACGCACCAGATTTAGGTTCTGGCGCCGCAAGGTGTGAGAGTTCAAGTCTCTCCTTCCGCACCATTATTTAGATGAGCAATCATCTTGCAGGGCTATCGCCAAGCGGTAAGGCAGCGGCTTTTGATGCCGCCATTCCCTGGTTCGAATCCAGGTAGCCCTGCCATTATTTAAATGGTTAGCTTTAACACGCTGAACATGACAACGATTGATTGGATCTCCAATTTCCAGTTAATCTACAGAATAAGTTGCGGAAGTGGCGAAATTGGTAGACGCACCAGATTTAGGTTCTGGCGCCGCAAGGTGTGAGAGTTCAAGTCTCTCCTTCCGCACCATTATTTAGATGAG
>NZ_JAAZTU010000099.1 GCF_012395185.1 Vibrio aestuarianus | reverse complement strand
ATTCACATAACAAGCAATTCAAGTGGATTCTCAACGCGTGGCAGTTTTACTATGCGTCAGGTAAAGTGTTTTACGGTGCAATGCAGCGGCTTGGCCAGTGCGTTGTTCACCACTTAATTGGGCGTTATGCAACTCAGGTAAATTTAGGGGTTTAATCTTTTTGGATTTCTCCGGCCATTTGTTTTGTGTTGTCGGCAAATCAGCATTTTCGGCTTCAAATTCGTGGTTAACTCAATCCGTAAAACAGACAAGATTCTTTGTTTGCCTCACTCGGTTTTAGCGTTGGCACGTTGTTAATTTTGCGGGCGCAAAGTGTTGCAAGAGCAAGCAAATTGATAGTTTCGAGTTCGCTGGAAATTTTGCTCGTTGAATTTTTCTGGTGCAAAAGCTTGGTTTGTTGCTGCAAGGTGTGCTTTGTTTTGGCGGCATATTTATCACGGTTCAAGCTTGGGTTGATTCTTGGTTCACTTAACCAATATTTTGATTGTTTTCTTTATCAAACTTGGTGTAACTTTATGTTTATCTTATTGAATTTGCATAACAAAGCATTTAAGACGGATTCGCAACGCTTGGTGTTTTTAGTGTAAATTCAGTTTTTGTGCTTTAAGTGGTTTGTCGAGGCATCGGTGTTTAGCGTCGCTCACCACTTAATGCGGCGTTATACGACGTACGGTGTTAAAATTTATTGCATATAATTTTCTTATGGTTAATATTGGTCGAATCGTTTGTGGGAATATTTTCTGTAACTCTTTAACCCAAACGAGGAAATGGTATGTATGATATCTCTGATTTTTCAATAGCTAATGGTCGCCTATCTATCAAGGAAGATAGCTATGAGCTTTCCAAAATTAGGAGCGTCAAAGTAGTTAAAAACAAACTGAGTTCGCATCTAGTCAAGGCGTCTGTTATTTCAGCTATAGCTTCAAGCATTTTATGGCTATTCGAGCCATTTGCCACACCTTGGGGATTTGATATCAATGCTGGAGTTGTAGCTCTAGTCATCATATTCCCAGTGGTTTTATTACTCTCTCTTTTTCGCTCAAAGTATCAGCTTCAAGTTGAGTTTGAACATCAAGATGAGGTTGGTTTGCAATGGGTAACGGTAGCAAGTGGTAAGGCTGAGCAAGAACTGACAGCGTTTAAAAAAGTAGAGCAAGACTTGTCGCAAGCTGTCGTATAACAAACAATTTAAGAGTGATTCCCAACGCTTGGCATTTTTCATTCCATCGTTGGGTTTTGTGTTTAGGGTGGTATGGTTTCGTTCCGTGGTAGCGTTGCTCACACCTTAATTGGGCGTTATGCAACTCAGGTAAATTTAGGGGTTTAATCTTTGGGATTTCTCCGGCCATTCGTTTTATGTTGTCGGCAAATGAGCATTTTCGGTTTCAAATTCGTGGTCAACTCAACCCGTAAAACAGA
>NZ_JAAZTU010000098.1 GCF_012395185.1 Vibrio aestuarianus | reverse complement strand
GTGTGAACCTCTTAAATATAAAAACAAATGTCAAGATAATAATAATTCATTTATATGTAAATGTCAATAGATATATTATAATGCTTATACATTTATACATTTATACATTTATACATTTATACATATCACTAGAATAAAAAAAATCAAGATCTATGAAATTTACACTTTGTATTTTCACTTAACTTACAATGAAAAATAATTTACAATCTTAGCGACCTACCGAATTTAAGATCTTGCAAACCTTCATAATTACCTTTTTCAATGTCTTTCATGGAATCTTTAAGAATCTTCATCCCTTCTTTTTTGCTCATTTTTTTACTACTTATTGTTACAGTAATTTTTTTGCCTAAATCTTTTGCTTTGGCAAAAAGGTTTACAATAGCTTTTTTGATGCTTGAGAATGTGTAATGCGAGCATTTAATCCATTGTCCGTTATAATATTCAGCACTAACAAGCTTTTCATATTGCAACATTCCAGCCTTTTGAAGATTATCAAATGCACTGATAAGCACCTGATTTACATTCTTTTTAATCGCTAATGCTTCAATAAGATACTCTTGTTTAAAGAATTTATCTTTTGTTATGTTAGAGATTGATTGTGTCAGTAAAAACAATACACCAGCGGTTTTATTAGACTTAACTTTACGAAAATCATCATTCTGAACAATCGTTAATGCTTTTCCTTCAGCGTTGATATATTCGATAAATCCTTCTGAAAATTTGAACGTTAGAGTATTATCTTTGTCGTTATACTCCAATGTTGAAAAGATAGAGAATGAATGTGTTCTTAGTGTTTTTTTCTTACTGAAATTATACTTGGTGATTGTAATTTCTTTGTCCGTTGAAAGTTTCTCACAGAACTTCTTAGCGAATCCTTTTACTTCAGCGATAGTAACGTTAGATTTTATGCTACAAGCCCTTAGAATCGGTGATTTAGAGCCACATTCAAGCGTTATTTCATTATCATCAGAATGGCGCATTGCTGCGTGTTGGTGTGTTTTAAGACACTCACTAAAGATCAATGCATCAGATTTTAAATCAATTTTCAAACCGTTAAGATCAACAATTTCGCTTCTAAAAACGTTTGTCATTGGTTTTGTCAGTGTTTCTTTGGTATGACCTATAAATCCACTTGAAAGTAGTGATGTAACTTGAATTAATGTTTCTTTTGAGAAACCTTTTGTGTATGAGTTGAATTGTGTAAGCACTGTCTCTTATTACACATCTAAAAAAAAAAAAAAAAAAAAAAAAACAACATGTACACGTACAGTACCAGGATACGACACGCACAGACGTACCTTGTATGACCACAGCCGACGAGGTACCATACACCTGAACACCACACATAGTCTAAGCACATCCCTATATCTATA
>NZ_JAAZTU010000097.1 GCF_012395185.1 Vibrio aestuarianus | reverse complement strand
AATGTAGCTTTCTCCAGACTCTGCGCCTGCCATCCGTCCCGTGTTTTTTGACTTTCCATTCTCCTTCGCCATAAACTTTAAGGCCTGTCGCATCAATGGCTAGGTGCTGTATCACTCCTCTCGTTTTAGTCTTAAATGAGCCCTCAACTTACTTGGCTCTACGGCTGATTCAAGTGTAATGCGGACAACTTAACGGTACATGGGCTAACCTAAATATCGAGTCGATAAATCCTTGCAGCGCTCTCAGGGGCATAGAAAACACGCGTTTCACCATGAGTGCTGTCGTGATGGCTAAATCACTGAACCGACGAGGCCTCCCGCGCTTATTCTGTTTGCTTTGCACCCACCCGCTAATCGCCTCTTCACCAATCCAAAAGCTCAGAGAACCACGGTTAACGAGTGATTGGTTGTATTGCTTCACAGTTGGTTGTTTTGTAACGAGGTTTAGGCATAGGGCTACGAGAGGGAGTGAATGTAGCTGATCAGATCGTAGGTTCTGGATTTAGTTCCACTGAATTACGCAACCAAGCCCTCCTTGTCATGTCGTTCAAAAAACAATCAAAAGATCAACACACCCTAATAATGACAATCCTTTGTTTTGAATGGTCATCACAATTCAAAAGTCTTTCCTAACCTTATTTATAATAACTTATACACCAACTAAAATATCAGGTTATAATCAACAAGTTCTAGCTGCTGAACGTAATTTTTTATCACAACTAAAAGGAATACAATGAATAAATTAATCGGCCACGTATTGATAGTTGAAAATGAGCCACGCAGACAAAAGCAAACAAAAGAACATTTGACAGCGCTTGGGCTAACTAGTGACATTTCAAACAACAGACAACAGGCGCTAATTACGCTAAGAAATAACAGAGGAGCATACGACTTGATTTTTATTAACCTCAATAAAAAGAACTTAGATAGTTATAGATTAGCGAAAGAAACAAAAAATAACATTGGACAGTACGGATATAGCAACATTATTGGATACACTGAGGAAACTCACAATACATTAGGTAATCTTACTTACTTTGATGAAATAATATCAAAAAAGTTGACCACGGAATCGATCTATAACGGCATATCAAAATTCTTAGTACAATCAGACCCGTTATTTACCACAGAATTATCAAGTAAGCTAGAACATGAATTTACTCATTATGATAGTGATAAAAAGATCGAAATCTATAATATTATATCAAGTTCATTATCTGACGATATGAACAACCTGAAAAATAATGCCGGAGATCTAAAAGCACTGGCACACAAAATAAAAGGAACTGCGAGCATCTTGGGTTTAAATGAAGTATCATCTCTCGCCCAAGAATTACAAACCCAACTTTGCCCTTTAAAAGAGGCTAACAGTACAAAACTTCTAATACAACAAATTCAGACTTCCATTAAAGAAGTTGAATGT
>NZ_JAAZTU010000096.1 GCF_012395185.1 Vibrio aestuarianus | reverse complement strand
TCGATGGTGTTGTGAACGCGGAGGGCGGCATACGAGATTACGGCGAGTCTCGTGGGATAGGAGATGTGTATAAGGGGCAGCAAGTACACATTGGGATGCCGTAACTCTTGCATCAGGTGATATGTGACGTGAGATACGGTGCCAAATACGTGGTTTGTTATTTTGATGAAATTGTTTTCTAGATGTGTATAAGAGTCTGGTCTTTTAGATCCTCAATTGTTGACTTAACTTGGTTCTTTAGTTCAGGAATATATACAGGTCTCTTTAACTGCCGTGCCAATGGAGCGCCATGAAGATTAGGCTGTTTAGTTTCGTCGCCCAGTGTTGAATCTACTTCGGAATATGGCATGCAAATTGGTACACCTTCTTTTGATTCTGCTTTTTTAGGCAGCGATACACTCAACTCTTGCTCATTAACCAATATATAGTCACTTTTTTCTAGTCGAGAACGCCAGTTGTCGTTAAACAGAAAGAATGGAGAATTAATCACTGAATTTATATTAAAGGCATAACCGCCATTATTTGGCTTAGGACCTACAATATTACTTTTCTCAAACTCTTCTAAAACACTTTTAGCTGGTGCTAAGTTAAAAAAGTTAGCTCTATAGGTAACATTATCATTATCTCTGTCATCCCAATTGCTTGCGACATTTAATAAAGAGTTTAGACAAGAACGTTTTGCTGAACGCAAAGAGCGATCTAATAAAGCTAAGTTATCCAATTCTTCTTTTACTGAACTTACTGGCTGATTTAATATCAGCTGCCAATCTAACATACAGGTCTTTAATACCTGCATAAGTTCAACTGTGTCTTTAGCTGCCAACTTAACTGCATTTATAGGTGGTCTAGATTGTTCTTCTCTATTTTTTCTTTGCTGCCCTATATAATGATATATACCGATAACGACACTGCAATATACTGTTATAAAAAAGCTAAGAGTTTCCCAAGACATGGGAACTTCAACATCAAAAACTTGTTCTTTAATGTCAGAACCAAATACCGAAACAGAAGATGCCCACAATATGCTAACCATGATGAAAATTAAATTTCCATAACCAGAGTGAAGTTTAGCTGACCATTTTTTAACAAAATCACGCTCGATATTATTGAGTGCGTATTTACATATTCTGTATGTTATATAAGCCAGTACAATGATAGTTATTACATAAAGTGAAAGAGCATCATATGCGTTTAAAAATACTACACTCCAGTTTTCTTTGTCCAATTTCAGCTCCATTGCCATTTCACAAAACAAAAAAATCCTAATATCATAACAGACTAATTATTCATGATAAACACCTAACGCCGCATTAAGTGGTGAGCGACGCTAAACACCAATGTCTCGACAAACCACTTAAAACACAAAAAATGAATTTACACTAAAGTCGCCAAGCGTTGCGAATCCGTCTTAAATGCTTTGTTATGCA
>NZ_JAAZTU010000095.1 GCF_012395185.1 Vibrio aestuarianus | reverse complement strand
ATGTCTCTCGCTCATTCAATAAAGAGAGACACTAAACCTTGGTGACTTGTCATCAACACGAAACTTCTTCGGGTTGTATGGTTAAGTGACTAAGCGTACACGGTGGATGCCTTGGCAGTCAGAGGCGATGAAGGACGTATTAACTTGCGATAAGCGTAGATTAGGCAGTAAAAGCCACTTGAGTCTACGATTTCCGAATGGGGAAACCCACTAGCATAAGCTAGTATCGCTGCGTGAATACATAGCGCAGCGAGGCGAACTCGGGGAACTGAAACATCTAAGTACCCGAAGGAAAAGAAATCAACTGAGATTCCGAAAGTAGCGGCGAGCGAAATTGGACTAGCCCTTAAGCTTTAAATGATGCAGGTGAACACGCTGGAAAGCGTGGCAATAAAGGGTGATAGCCCCGTAACCGACACATCATTCTAAGTGAAAACGAGTAAGGCGGGACACGTGATATCCTGTTTGAATATGGGGGGACCATCCTCCAAGGCTAAATACTACTGACTGACCGATAGTGAACCAGTACCGTGAGGGAAAGGCGAAAAGAACCCCTGTGAGGGGAGTGAAATAGAACCTGAAACCGTGTACGTACAAGCAGTAGGAGCAGGGCAATGCCTTGTGACTGCGTACCTTTTGTATAATGGGTCAGCGACTTATATTCAGTGGCAAGGTTAACCGTATAGGGGAGCCGTAGGGAAACCGAGTCTTAACTGGGCGCTTTAGTCTCTGGATATAGACCCGAAACCGAGTGATCTAGCCATGGGCAGGTTGAAGATTGAGTAACATCAATTGGAGGACCGAACCGACTAATGTTGAAAAATTAGCGGATGACTTGTGGCTAGGGGTGAAAGGCCAATCAAACTCGGAGATAGCTGGTTCTCCCCGAAAGCTATTTAGGTAGCGCCTCGGACGAATACTACTGGGGGTAGAGCACTGTTAAGGCTAGGGGGTCATCCCGACTTACCAACCCTTTGCAAACTCCGAATACCAGTAAGTACTATCCGGGAGACACACGGCGGGTGCTAACGTCCGTCGTGGAGAGGGAAACAACCCAGACCGCCAGCTAAGGTCCCAAATTACTACTAAGTGGGAAACGATGTGGGAAGGCTCAGACAGCCAGGATGTTGGCTTAGAAGCAGCCATCATTTAAAGAAAGCGTAATAGCTCACTGGTCGAGTCGGCCTGCGCGGAAGATGTAACGGGGCTAAGTAGTAAACCGAAGCTGCGGCTGCAATCGTAAGATTGTGGGGTAGGGGAGCGTTCTGTAAGCCGTTGAAGGTGTGTTGTAAAGCATGCTGGAGGTATCAGAAGTGCGAATGCTGACATGAGTAACGATAATGGGGGTGAAAAACCCCCACGCCGGAAGACCAAGGGTTCCTGTCCAACGTTAATCGGGGCAGGGTAAGTCGACCCCTAAGGCGAGGCTGAAAAGCGTAGTCGATGGGAAACGGGTTAATATTCCCGTACTGCTTATAATTGCGATGGGGGGACGGAGAAGGCTAGGTGGGCCTGGCGACGGTTGTCCAGGTTCAAGTGCGTAGGCTAAGAGA
>NZ_JAAZTU010000094.1 GCF_012395185.1 Vibrio aestuarianus | reverse complement strand
GCATAACAAAGCATTTAAGACGGATTCGCAACGCTTGGTGTTTTTAGTGTAAATTCAGTTTTTGTGTTTTAAGTGGTTTGTCGAGGCATTGGTGTTTAGCGTCGCTCACCACTTAATGCGGCGTTATACGCAAGGAGAGATATGTGGTAGAAATTCGTGAAATGAACATTGCGGACTATGATGACGTGATCAAGCTTTGGGGACAAACTGAGGGTATGAGCCTCCGAGATGCAGACTCTAAAGAAAGCATCAATAACTACCTAATTCGCAATCCAAATCTAAGTTTCGTTGCAGTGTCAGGCAACGAAATTGTCGGCGCGGTACTAGTCGGCACTGACGGTCGGCGAGGTTATCTGCAACACCTAGCTGTATCAACGAACTTTCGTGGCAAGAACTTAGGTCGTGATCTGGTAAGCCAAGCTATCAGTGCGTTAGCTGATGTTGGGGTTCCAAAAACTCATTTGTTTGTGTACAACGAAAACGTAAACGCCCAGCAGTTTTACGAAAAGCTTGGTTGGTTCCCGAGGGACGAAGTTCGAATGTACTCATATAATAGTTCTAGTAACAATAACGTTTAGCGCACGGCGTATAACAAACAATTTAAGAGTGATTCAGCACGCTTGGCATTTTTGGTTTGGGTTAAGTTTAGTGATTAAGGTGTTCAAATTGAGTGTTGTGGATGCGTGCTTCACACCTTAATTGGGCGTTAGTTGCAAACTGGAAAATAGAGTATATAAATGGAAATTAACTATACAAAGTATAATGCGAAATCGTTGCTTGAAGCGTTAGGAAGCATTGATGCTGAGGCATACCCTGAAAACTACAAAAATTTAACCAATGAAATAGCGACAAGAAAGCACGAGATTCAAGAGTTTTATGAGCAGCAGGCAAACGCTAGAAAACTACGATGGAGTCGTATACTAACAGTGATAAGCGTGAATCAATTGCTGGTTGCGCTAATAGCGTTGGTAATGCTTGTTCTTTTGTTCTCTGGATTGAGCATGCTTGAAGTAGTTGCTTCATTTTTTGTAATTATCCTCAATACATTATCGGGTCTGATCCTATACAAAAGGGCCTCAACATACTACGTACTTCCATATTTGAATATTGGACTACAAGTATTTGCCTTTGGGTTTGGTGGTGTGTATTTCAATTACTATGGTATTGGCGGTATTTTCCTCACCTTAGACTGGGTTAGTGATACATTTAATTGGTTATCAGTATCCTTTAATTTAGGTGGCTCACTTCTAGAGTATTCAAACCAGTATAACTTGGGGTTCTTTCAAATTGACTTATTGGCGTTGTTCTATATTTGGGTAATCCGAAAATCCATATCGACAATTTGCAGCTAACAAGCAATTTAAGAGGGATTCTCAACGCTTGGCACTTTTGCTTCTACTTCAAATTTAGTGTTTACGGTACAATGCGTTAAGTTGGGTGGTGGCGTTGTTCACCCCTTAATTGGGCGTTATGACACGACGGTCATCACAGGTTGGATGTACGGTAATGATACTCAAGTTTGAGTGTAATCTAACGGGGTGGAAGAAAGACGGCAAAAAGGACGAATATTAGTTATTTCCATGCTAACCTT
>NZ_JAAZTU010000093.1 GCF_012395185.1 Vibrio aestuarianus | reverse complement strand
TAGGTAAATCCGGTTTCTTGTTAGGCTGAGACACGACGTCGAGCTACTACGGTAGTGAAGTCATTGATGCCATGCTTCCAGGAAAAGCCTCTAAGCTTCAGATTATAAGCAATCGTACCCCAAACCGACACAGGTGGTCGGGTAGAGAATACCAAGGCGCTTGAGAGAACTCGGGTGAAGGAACTAGGCAAAATGGTACCGTAACTTCGGGAGAAGGTACGCTCTTGGCGGTGAAGTCCCTAGCGGATGGAGCTACTGAGAGTCGCAGATACCAGGTGGCTGCAACTGTTTATTAAAAACACAGCACTGTGCAAAATCGTAAGATGACGTATACGGTGTGACGCCTGCCCGGTGCCGGAAGGTTAATTGATGGGGTTAGACTTCGGTCGAAGCTCTTGATCGAAGCCCCGGTAAACGGCGGCCGTAACTATAACGGTCCTAAGGTAGCGAAATTCCTTGTCGGGTAAGTTCCGACCTGCACGAATGGCGTAATGATGGCCACGCTGTCTCCACCCGAGACTCAGTGAAATTGAAATCGCTGTGAAGATGCAGTGTACCCGCGGCTAGACGGAAAGACCCCGTGAACCTTTACTACAGCTTGGCACTGAACATTGAACCTACATGTGTAGGATAGGTGGGAGACTTAGAAGCGCAGTCGCTAGATTGCGTGGAGTCGTCCTTGAAATACCACCCTTGTAGTTTTGATGTTCTAACGTTGGCCCCTAATCGGGGTTGCGGACAGTGCCTGGTGGGTAGTTTGACTGGGGCGGTCTCCTCCCAAAGAGTAACGGAGGAGCACGAAGGTGGGCTAAACACGGTTGGACATCGTGTGGTTAGTGCAATGGCATAAGCCCGCTTAACTGCGAGAATGACAATTCGAGCAGGTACGAAAGTAGGTCATAGTGATCCGGTGGTTCTGAATGGAAGGGCCATCGCTCAACGGATAAAAGGTACTCCGGGGATAACAGGCTGATACCGCCCAAGAGTTCATATCGACGGCGGTGTTTGGCACCTCGATGTCGGCTCATCACATCCTGGGGCTGAAGTCGGTCCCAAGGGTATGGCTGTTCGCCATTTAAAGTGGTACGCGAGCTGGGTTTAGAACGTCGTGAGACAGTTCGGTCCCTATCTGCCGTGGGCGTTGGAAGATTGAAGGGGGCTGCTCCTAGTACGAGAGGACCGGAGTGGACGAACCTCTGGTGTTCGGGTTGTTACGCCAGTAGCATTGCCCGGTAGCTAAGTTCGGAATCGATAACCGCTGAAAGCATCTAAGCGGGAAGCGAGCCCTGAGATGAGTCTTCCCTGGCACTTTAAGTGTCCTAAAGGGTTGTTCGAGACTAGAACGTTGATAGGTTGGGTGTGTAAGCGCTGCGAGGCGTTGAGCTAACCAATACTAATTGCCCGTGAGGCTTAACCATACAACACCGAAGGGGTTTTGTGGGCTCAATGAAAGAACATTGAATGTGAAGAACGAATTCAGCTTTCCGAATTAAAGAATTTGCTTGGCGACCATAGCGTTGCGGACCCACCTGACTCCATGCCGAACTCAGAAGTGAAACGCAATAGCGCCGATGGTAGTGTGGGGCTTCCCCATGTGAGAGTAGGACATCGCCAGGCTT
>NZ_JAAZTU010000092.1 GCF_012395185.1 Vibrio aestuarianus | reverse complement strand
CAATATACCCTTTCTATTTGAAGTTGCAGCGGTGTTGGTTACGTTCGATCACCCCAATCACATAGTTGATCTATGCTCATGGGGATGAACTCACTTGCCGCCTACCTGCAACTTCAAGTTGTTTGGGTATATATATCAGAATTTTTCACTATGTTGATGAGATGATTGGCTTATGATTATGTGCTCAATGGTGCATATTTGTGGGGTTCAGAATATAGCACTTGTGTGCTTCAATTATGGTGTGAGATGAAATTATCATACTGGATTAATTACTAGCCAGACCACTAATCTAAATTACAGATGATTTATGCGGAAAACAACATCATTCACCGATGTAAGACAAACCGAAGAATATAGAAAACAACTAGGCAATCGCGAGAACCGACTTGCATGGAAATGCAAAAGTGTGAGAAAGGGTGTTCGCAAGGTAGAAACGAAGCTAACCAACTATAATTACAAGTATAGGAACGGAGCAACAACTCATCCACCTGTTACTGGTTATTTTAAATCGGGGCCGACAATAACATTCCTTACATTAATGCAATTAATTGCACCTTTACAAAACAAAGTGCCTTTACAACCAGCATATAAACAGTCCGTTGCTCCTTCAGAAAATTTACAATTAACCAATACAATGCCAACCAGTATCGATGCCACCTTAGATGAGAGCAACCATCCAATCTCAGTTGGAGTAGTAGATAAAAATCATTTTTTAGAAAACGCTAATAAAATAGAAGATAATAAAAAATTATCTAGCCCAATAAAAGAGTTAACAGCGGCTTTCGGTAGTATGCAGGGTTCGGTTGAAAGGGAATACGGCTTACAGACTAAAAATAGACGCAAGCGAGAACTGTTTCCTGATACAACATCGGTATTAGGGAATACTGATGAGGCTGTAGAGAGTTCCGTAATATCAAAACTGCCAGAGCAGGACAAGCGAACAAAAATTTTGTTCAACACAGAAATCATCAAAAAAGATCTTCACTATTTAAAAAGCATTAAATCATCGAGGCTCCCCTATGTTGCAGTTAAACATGAACTGATCGAAATTCATTCTCGGATGAGGGTATTTGAAAAATATTTAATTCAAAGTTATGGTGCTAACGTAAGTCGCTTTACCTTAAATCAAAGGATTCTTAGACGGTATGTTCATTCTAATGAGCGTAATAGAGTCGTTTCTTATTTGATATCTTGGGGAGGATGGATTAGGCATAAATCAAAACAGATGATGGGTATCCGTGACCTTAGAGCAGCTGCGACGGAAGCATGGTGGCAGAAACTCGATGATGATGAGAATCATGAAGATTTTCGTCGAGTCAAAAAAAGATTTGATCGGATAGTTCGCTATATGCCTGAAGGGTACAGGCTATCAATATATGACCCAATTTTTCTTGGTGACCAGTTCGATTCATGGTACGTCATGATAAAGGGTGAAGAATTTACACCGTCAGTATACGATTGGCCTGATAGCATTCGTATAGCGCATGATTTTAGACTTCGATACCTTCTTAAGCAAAGTCGTGATTGTGCGCAAATGCCAAGGAAAATCTTTTATAAGCTAATGGATATAGGTCTTCAGCTGCTTCTTATATACATCTAAAAAAAAAACACCTACTCCTGCTTTACTATTCCTCCTCTATCAACACTACACCTTTGTCCTTAATGTGCTACTTTTTTATTAATCTATTCCTCCTATTTCGATTTTCCCTTACTTCCTCTCCTTCTTTCACCTTTTTCACA
>NZ_JAAZTU010000091.1 GCF_012395185.1 Vibrio aestuarianus | reverse complement strand
GCATAACAAAGCATTTAAGACGGATTCGCAACGCTTGGTGTTTTTAGTGTAAATTCAGTTTTGTGATTTAAGTGGTTTGCCGAGATATTGGTGTTTAGCGTTGCTCACCACTTAATGCGGCGTTATGGCGCAGGGCGAAAATGGACAAAATCGTAGAATTAATAAAAGAAGACCCAATCAGAGTTGAGGCACTTTATCATGTGTCCCAATTGGGTTTGCCTCAATGCTACATTGCAGCAGGTTTCGTCCGAAATTTAGTTTGGGATTCATTGCATGATTTCAATGAACCGACTCCTTTAAATGATGTCGATGTAATCTACTTTGAACCGACGGAATCTAACTCCAATGCCTACTTGGAGTACGAAGTACTTCTTAAAGCTCGCATGCCCAAGCTGAATTGGCAAGTGCGTAATCAAGCGACAATGCATGAGCGTAATGGTGATGAACCTTATCAAAGTTCGTTGGATGCGATGAGTTACTGGCCAGAAAAAGAAACAGCTGTAGCAATTCGCCAAATTGGGCTAAACCAATATGAATGTGTTGCTGCTTTCGGGTTTGAATCCCTATTTAGTTACCGGGTCACGCATAATCCTAAAAGGCAACGAGAAACCTTTGAAAATCGCGTAAATTCAAAAGGGTGGTTAGCAAGGTGGCCTTCTTTGAGAATTGCGCCATAACAAACAATTTAAGAGGGATTCCCAACGCTTGACATTTTGCTTCTACTTCAATTTTAGTGGTTACGGTACAATGCGTTAGGTAAGGTGGTAGCGTTGCTCACCCCTTAATTGGGCGTTAGGCTTCATTTTAGTTAGGTATATAAATTCGTGGAAAAAACAGAAAAAATTGCATTGGGTGTGTTTGTCGGAGTAGTGGCGATATTTCTAATTTACGCTGCGTCTCTAATTCTATTAACTTGGCCTATATCTGAATTTTCAATTAATAAATCAGGCGTATTTGGAGATAGTTTTGGAGCCCTTACTTCTATTTTCTCAGGTCTTGCATTTGCAGGTGTGGTTTGGACAATTGTTTCCCAACGTGAAGAGTTAAAGGTCACTAGGGATGAGCTTAAAAACCAAGGGTTTGAAAATGCTTTTTTTCAAATGTTGAAATTACACAATCAAATCATTAATGAAATAGACTTAGTGAATACTCGAAAAGAGGCTGGAGTGGTTAGGACTGCAGGTAGAGATTGTTTTGTAACCTTCGTTAACCGTTTCTTTGAGCACTACGATGTTCAAGTTAGAAAGGGTGATGACCTCGAGGGTGAAGCAAACCGACTTTATGCTGCTTATTCGAGTTTCTGGGATGATAATGGGCATGAATTAGCTCACTACTTTAGATTTTTGTATAACATCTTTAAGTTTATTGATGAAAGTGAAATTAAAAATAAGCAGTTTTACTCTCGTCTGGTACGGGCTCAGTTGTCTGATCAAGAGTTGATTCTTATCTACTACAATAGCTTTGGTCCATATGGGAAAAAATTCCAGTCTTATATAGAAACATTTCAGTTAATGGATAACCTACAAAAATCATACGTAATTCATGAATCACATATGACGCTTATTAGTGATAAAGTGAAGTTCTGTGAACCAGAAGCCTAACAAACAATTTAAGAGTGATTCAGCACGCTTGGCATTTTGGGTTTGGGTCTAGTTTAGTGATTACGGCGTCCAATTTGAGTGTTGTGGTTGTGTGCTTCACACCTTAATTGGGCGTTATGTGTTTGGTCAGTTTTTAGGTCAAAGCTACGATTTCATTGAGAATTCGTTCTGTGTTTTCGGCAAGTTGGCTTGGTCGAAATGGATTCTTGAATAATCTGAGATTGATCGTTTTCAAGGTTCTTGGGTTGCCTCAATTGAGTTTTGGATCTGGT
>NZ_JAAZTU010000090.1 GCF_012395185.1 Vibrio aestuarianus | reverse complement strand
AGATCTGCAATGAAATTGCACACAAATTAAATACGCGCCCACGCAAAAGACTTGGGTATAGAACACCAACGGAGTATATTCATGCGCATCTGTAGAAAGTGTCGCACTTCAAACTTGATACTAAGCAAATTCAATTAGATAAACATAAAGTTACACTAAATTTGATAAAGAAAACAATCAAAATGTTGGTTAAGTGAACCAAGAATCAGCCCAAGCCCGAACCGTGACAAATAAGCCGCCAAAACAAAGCTCAACTTTCAGCAACAAACCCAACTTTTGGACCAGAAAAATTCAACGAGCAAAATATTCAGCGAACTCGAAACTCTCGATTAGCTTGCCCTTTCCACACTTTTCGCCCGCTAAATTCACGACGCGCCAATGCGAAAAGCAATTGAGGCAAACAAAGAATCTTGTCTGTTTTACGGGTTGAGTTGACCACGAATTTGAAGCCGAAAATGTTCACTTGCCGACAACATAAAACGAATGGCCGGAGAAATCCCAAAGATTAAACCCCTAAATTTACCTGAGTTGCATAACGCCTTGTTAAGGGGTGAGCAACGCAATGCCGATGCAACCGCATACCGCCTTAAACACAAAAACCAACGCATAGTAAAAATGCCACGCGTTGCGAATCCCTCTTGAACAATTTGTTATGTGGTTTTCCCACGTAGTCCTATTAAGTTTCCAAATGGGTCCTCAACTTGGCACATTGAAAGCCCATCTTCAATTTCCATTGGTCCACGATAAAGACACGCACCTAGTTCTTCAAAATGAGCCAGAGCAACACATAAATTATCTACTGACCAGTAAACAACTGTACCACTTTTACCAGCACCAACCTTTTTGTCTGCTTGGACTATTTCTAGTGAGAAACCATTTAGATCAAGCGCCGTGAAATCAAAGTCAGGATGGTAAACCGGAACGGCTTCTGGAAAAGCTTTCTTGTACCATTCAAGCCCTTTCGCTACATCTGGGACATGAACAAGAACCGCTGATGGATTCATAATTTCTCTCCAACCACATAACGCCCAATTAAGGGGTGAACAACGCCTCCACCCAAACCTAACGCATTGTGCCATAAACACTAAATTTGAAGTAGAAGCAAAAATACCAAGCGTTGTGAATCCCTCTTAAATTGATTGTTAGGCATATTTGGATTCATTGAGTTTATTGCTGGTATCTTGGGGCTTTTTCACTATGGGTGCTAACGCACAAAACCTCATTTCTGGCTTGTCTGATGCGATGTTAATTTTGCTAAAATATCGTTTTTGCCAATACCAAAACTCTTGCTCGAAGTACTTACCTACGTACTTTGCATCTGCCTCACCGATCTCAATCATAAAATTGAGCTTTTTGTAAAAATGCTCAATTTTGGAGATTTTCTTCCATTCTTCTCTGGGTAAGTTGTGATAGAGATTATCCCAAGAGGGAATTGCTTGTTCTTCTAAAGCTTTTCTAAGTGCTTGACCCGCATCGTTCCTCAATTGTATGTAATCTGGAGATGTATACTCTTGAATTAAGTCCAACGCCCTATTCTTCCGCTCTCTGTTTGTTTCATGAATCACGATAAACGTTGCCGATAATCCCGCACCAATTGCTGCACCCAACAAAGCGGCACCTACATTTCCAGTTAAAGCCCCTATTATTGCACCGAAAATACTTGTAAGTGTTGCTACTTCCATTTGACTTCCTTTATTACTCTCAAAACCTTGGTGATGCCTAACGCCCTGTTAAGGTGTGAGCAACGCAATACCGAAGCCGCCGCATACTACCTTAAACACTAAACGCAACGCATAGTAAAAATGCCACGCGTTGCGAATCACTCTTAAACAGTTTGTTAGCAGCTTAGTATCAAGTTTGAAGTGCGACACTTTCTACAGATGCGCATGAATATACTCCGTTGGTGTTCTATACCCAAGTCTTTTGCGTGGGCGCGTATTTAATTTGTGTGCAATTTCATTGCAGATCTT
>NZ_JAAZTU010000008.1 GCF_012395185.1 Vibrio aestuarianus | reverse complement strand
CCCTGGAGGGGTTCCCGAGTGGCCAAAGGGAGCAGACTGTAAATCTGCCGGCTCCGCCTTCGATGGTTCGAATCCGTCCCCCTCCACCATATTCTCTCGTGAGAGAAACCTTGATTGAATCGTTGGGAAAACTTCAATCAAGCCTATTTTAAGAATAGGAAAACACCCTGGAGGGGTTCCCGAGTGGCCAAAGGGAGCAGACTGTAAATCTGCCGGCTCCGCCTTCGATGGTTCGAATCCGTCCCCCTCCACCATCTACTCAAGCCTGCTCGATGAGCAGGCTTTTTTTATACCTGCCTTTCATAGGTGATGGATGATAATGACAATCGTAGTAAATAACTGTTCACCCTAGCTTGTTAAAAACCTCGATAACTGCGTTATAACTTTTGATTTTAGAACAAATACTTATCGAAAAATCCCACCTTGTCCTCAAGCTTTTATCCTACGCTATTTCTGATCACTTACTTACTGTGATTGGTATAAAAAAGGCTTCAAGTCACTAAACTTGAAGCCTGAAGATTGGCCCTATAGGGGAAGGACTCAATCAGGATTAAAGATCAACCAAGATGATTCTGGTTTCATAAGGTCGCAATATTTGATGTTCGAGTACTTTTGATGAGCCGAACCTGTTGTAATTACCCAGTACATATTTCGCTTTTTCGAGTGGTAATTCTACAGGCAGTACACACTCTTCTTCTCGGTCGTAATAGTTGTTAATGCAGATAAGCGCTTGCTTCTTGTCTTGACGCTTATACGCAAAAATAGAAGGGTGTTCTGGCAGTAAGTCTACGTAGTCGCCGCTGGTGATCACTGGGATCTCTTTTCGTAAAGCAATCAAACGTTGATAGAAGTAAAAAACCGAATCCTTATCTTCGAGTGCACGCTCGGCATTGACTTGTCGGTAGTTCCCAGCCACTTCTAGCCACGGTTTTACTGAGCTAAAGCCAGCAAACGCTTTGCCATTCCACTGCATCGGCGTTCGTGAGTTATCACGCGATTTCTGCGCAAGAATAGCGATCATATCGTCATGACTGACACCTTGTTGATGCACCATAATGTCATACATGTTGGTACTCTCGACATCCTGATACTGCGAAATCGAAGTGTAACCAGGGTTAGTCATGCCAATTTCTTCACCTTGATAAACATAAGGTGTACCTTGCATCATATGTACTGAAGCGGCGAGCATTTTGGCTGATTCGACCCGGTAGCGTTTGTCATTTCCCAAACGGCTAACAATGCGCGGTTGATCATGGTTACACCAAAACAACGCCCCCCACCCTTTGCCATTCAAACCTACCTGCCAATGGTTAAAGATCTGCTTAAGCTGCAAAAAATCAAAAGGCGCATTGGTCCATTTATCACCATTTGAATAATCCACTTTTAGATGATGAAAGTTAAAGACCATCGATAACTCTTTGCCATCTAAGCGTGAATATTGTTGGCAATGCTCTAAGGTGGTGGATGACATTTCGCCAACTGTAACACTACCGTATTGCTGGAACACGGCTTGGCTTATCTCTTGTAGATATTCGTGAACTCGCGGCCCATCGGTATAGAAACGACGACCATCACCGCTGTCGTCACTCGGAAAGTCTTGCTGTTTAGAGATAAGATTAATGACATCTAAACGAAAACCATCGACGCCCTTCTTCGCCCAAAAATCAATAACCTGCTTAACTTCATCGCGCACTTTGGGGTTTTCCCAATTGAGATCAGCTTGCTCTTTAGCAAATAAATGCAGGTAGTATTGACCAGTCGCGTCATCCAATGCCCAAGCACTGCCACCGAATTTCGATTGCCAGTTATTGGGTACATCACCATCGATTGGATCTTGCCAAATGTAGTAGTCACGATAAGGGCTCGATTTATCCCCCAAAGCCGACTGAAACCACGCATGTGCAGTAGAGGTATGGTTAACCACAATATCCATAATAATACGGATACCTTTTTGATGGGCTTGCGCGAGCAGATCATCAAAGTCTTGCATGCAGCCAAACTCTGGATTCACATCATAGTAGTCAGAAATATCATAGCCGTTATCTACCATTGGTGATGAGTAGATTGGGGTTAACCAAATCGCATCAATGCCCAAGGTTTGCAGATAATCGAGCTTAGAGATAATTCCTCGGATATCTCCCGTACCTTTACTTCCACTATCACAAAAGCTTTTAGGATAAATTTGATAAATGGTGGCCGTTTTCCACCAATTAGCATCGATATTCATTGAAGAATTAATGATTGTCATCAAACAAACTCACTTACAAAAATGACAATGAGCAACAACAAATGCCGTTGCTCATAAAAAATTATGCTGCTACAGGTTCCAATTCGCCTTTCATTTGCGCGCGTTTATAAAGGAAAAGCGTCAAAAATGCAGGGATGATCATCGCCACTAGCATAGCGACTGCATAGATACCCCAATATTGTGGCTGAATAGAGAGAATGCCTGGCAATCCACCAACACCGATACCATTTGCCATCACACCAGCGCTACCACAAATAGCCGCCGCGACAGCGCTACCAATCATTGCGCTCAACATCGGAAATTTATACTTCAAGTTGATCCCGTACATCGCAGGCTCAGTGACACCAAGATAAGCAGAAATAGCGGCAGGAACGGAAATATCACGCTCGCCGTGCTTTTTACTGATGATAATGATGCCCACTACAGCAGAAGCTTGTGCAATATTTGACAGTGCAATCAATGGCCAAATCGGTGTTCCACCTAATTCTTGCATTAACTGTAGGTCAACGGCGTTGGTTGTATGGTGAATCCCGGTAATCACCAGTGGTGCGTATAAGAAGCCAAAAACCATTGAACCGATTACAGCAAAATCACCGGTCATTGCCGCTTTAGCCGCAAAGGCTACGCCATTACCCAATACACGACCAAATGGCCCGATCAATGCGTGCGCTAAAATCACCGATAGAATGATCGATACAAATGGCACCACCACCAGATATAAATAAGCAGGAACAATTCGTTTCAAATTGGTTTCAATAAAGGCTAATGCCACACCAGCCAACATCGCAGGAATAACTTGTGCCTGATAACCTACTTTTTCAATAACAAATAACCCGAAGTCCCATGCCTCTGGTACTTGCTTACCGATTAAATAGGCATTCATCAATTGAGGAGAGACCAGCGTCACACCAAGCGTAATACCTAAAATTGGCGTCCCCCCCAGTTTCTTGACCGTCGACCAACACACACCGACAGGTAGGAAGAAGAAAATAGCCTCGCCAATCAGCCATAAGAAAGAGTGGACCGTGGCCCAAAACTGGCTGATCTCGACTAGAGTTTTACCATCGAACATTCGAATGTCACCAATGACATTACGAAAGCCGAGGATCAAACCACCGGTGATAATTGCAGGAAGTAGGGGAACAAAAATTTCAGCAAGGTGTGAGATCCCACGCTCTAAAAAGTTCATATTCTGACGAGCAGCTTGCTTCGCTTCATCTTTGGATGATGCATCTTTACCGGCTAACTCGATTAAAACCGCATACACATCATCTACTTCAGTCCCAATAACCACTTGAAACTGACCGGCATTAGTGAAGCAGCCCTTGACGAGGCTCATTGCCTCAAGCCCTTTTGGATCTGCTTTATCCGTATCATTCAATACAAAGCGCAAACGAGTCAAACAGTGACTCACACTCGCAATATTCTCTTTTCCACCCACCAGCTCGATAATACGAGCAACATCTTGCTTCGCTATTTTGGCCATACCCTTGTCCACCCTATATTGGAATTTTGTTTATTGTTCTCTTTAGTGGGAACATTCCCATCAACACGGAAATATTGACATAAATAATAAAATACTAAAATGGGAACAGTCCCATAAATTGAATGTGATCACAGAGTAATTTTAATTCACATGATTAAAGAATAAGTTACTTGATCAAAGGTAATTGTGTGATACGCACACAATCGGTTTCACCGTTTAATTGAGAAACCAGAAGATTAGCCGCTTTTTTACCAGCTTGGCTGTAACCTGGATCGATACTGTAAACATTAGGAAATAGGAATGACAACAGTTCATTACCGCCAACTCCCGTCACTGTGATGTCATCGCGTCCCAACTCTTGAAGACGCTTGATAACCCCAAGAGCTAAAGTATCACTCGCACAAACAATGGCTTGAGTTTCAGCACAAAGCACCTCATCAACAAGTTGGTAGGCACTTTCATGATGTAAACGACCAGTACGATAATGTGGAGAATGGCCGTTGAGTTGACACCATTTCAGATAAGATTCTAGTCGTAAACTGCCCGTGGTTTTATCACTAGGATCCACCCCAATGTAGGCAATATTCTCAATACCCTGCTCGCTTAAATGTCTCAACGCACCTTGAATGATTGCATCGTTATCATAGTTTATTGATGATACACATTCCGTATCCATAGAGATAACCACTGCCCGTGAGGTCCATAGACTTAATTGATCAACATCGAGATCGGTAAACCCAAAAACAATCACCCCATCGACATTGCGTTTTCGCAGTACTTCAAGATGCTCATTGGTTTTATAACGATCGAATTGGCTTTCCATGATCACTACATCATAGCCATGTTGATAAAGTGATTGCAAAATGTTGCCGACAACTCGGTTCTCTGATGGAGAATCAAGACGAGAAATAATGACCCCGATAACTTTCTGGCTGCCACCGCGCATCAATTGAGCAGACTTTGATGGGACATAACCAGAATCTTGAATCACACGTTCTACTTTAGCTCTGGTTTCCGGTTTCACTTTAGGATCGTTGGTAAGAACCCGAGACACCGTTGACTTACCAACACCAGAAAGCTTTGCGATATCCAAAATAGTGAGTTTTCTGCTCATGCTGACCTATTAAATGAAGAAGATAAAACGGCGTTAGCACAACCGTATTAGAGAAAATTATTGAATTTTACACGCTTTATAAAACGTAGAACTCAATTCGAGGGTCGCTTCATCACCTTTGGTATGCAGCATTACCGATTGAGGATTGCTTTTATCATCAAGTACATATTTAACACCCGATGCAGCAGGAACTTGAAGCAGAGTGTATTGTTTGCCACCGACCCGTAAAAGCGCTGATTGTTGATCCGGGTAAGAAACATCAAACGAGCCACCAGCAGCACATTGATAATGCTGCAACAAAGGAGCATCACTACCTGTCAACGTTTGTGAACACCCCGCTAATAATAATGTTGCCGATAAAAATACAAATAAGCCATTCTTCATATCAACTCCAATAAAAAAGGCCACACAGTGACCTTAATTAGCTACTTAGCCAAAAAAGCTGGAACCTCTCGGATACTATCAAGTACAACCGAGGCTAATGCTTCGCCTTGTTCAGTTACCGGTTTTCCGGTTCGTACTAAAATCTTGGTACCAACACCTGCGGCTTCTGCAGCCATCATATCTTCCGCTTTATCGCCCACCATCACCGACTTCTCCATATCAATCTTGAGAAAGTCTCGCGCAGAGATAAACATACCGGGTTTTGGCTTACGGCAGTCGCAATCTTCTTTGTACTTACCTTGACCATGTTCTGCATGGTGAGGACAGTAATAAAAGCCGTCAAATTCAACCCCGTGATCAACAAAGTTCCAATCCATCCATTGCGTCAACGACAAGAAACGATCTTCGCTGAATTTACCACGCGCAATGCCTGATTGGTTTGTAACTAAGACCAACATATAGCCCATGTCTTGTAACTTCTTCGTTGCTTCAAACACACCATCAATAAACTCGAAGTCATGTTCATCATGCACATAACCATGGTCCACGTTGATCACGCCATCGCGATCTAAAAACACTGCTGGTTTAGCCAAAATTACTCTCTCATTTCGGGAATCTGCAACAATTATTGCACGCTTTATTTCTTTCATCACTACCTAATTACTTTATGGTTTAACCGTCACAACCATTTAGACGTCTAGACGTAAAAATATCTATTGACTTAAATCAAATTAAGCCATAGCATCGTCTACAAAGTGAGATAGAGTTCAAGATTTTATTCTGTTATCCCTGCACAGGTTTTCCCATGATTCAAATTAATCAAGTCAATAAGGTGTTCTATCAAGGCACTAAACAAATTAATGCGTTGAAAGATATCAATCTTCACATTAAGCAAGGCACTATTTTTGGTGTTATCGGTTCTTCGGGTGCGGGGAAAAGTACACTGATCCGTTGCGTTAACATGTTAGAAGCACCAACAACTGGCTCTGTGATTGTTGACGGTGTTGATCTGACTAAATTAAGTAAGTCTGAATTGAGTAAAGCTCGTCGAAACATCGGGATGATTTTCCAGCATTTCAATCTACTTTCATCTCGAACGGTATTTGCCAATGTCGCTCTACCACTAGAGCTTGCAGGAATAGACAAATCAGCAATCGATAATAAAGTGACTGAGTTACTGCAATTAGTAGGTTTGGCTGATAAACGGGATACTTATCCAGCGAATCTTAGTGGTGGTCAAAAACAGCGTGTTGCTATTGCTCGCGCTCTGGCTTCAGACCCTAAGGTTCTATTGTGCGATGAAGCGACCAGTGCTCTAGACCCTGCGACTACCCAATCAATTTTAGAGTTGTTAAAAGAGATCAACCGTTCGCTAAACATCACTATATTGCTGATCACCCATGAAATGGATGTGGTTAAAAGCATTTGTCATGAAGTGGCGATCATCGGTGATGGTGAGTTGGTAGAAAAAGGCACCGTAGGTGAAATTTTCGCTCACCCTAAAACAACTTTAGCGCACCAATTTATTCGCTCAACGTTGGATCTTTCTATTCCTGAAGATTATCAAGCGCGTTTGCAATCGACTCGTGTCGCAAACAGCTACCCTTTGGTTCGTTTAGAGTTCACAGGGGCTACCGTTGATGCGCCACTGATGACACAAATTGCTCGCAAATTTAATATTGATGTCAGTATTTTGAGTTCAGACTTAGATTACGCAGGCGGCGTAAAATTCGGCATGATGGTCGCTGAGTTATTTGGTAATGAAGCAGACGATAATGCTGCGCTAGAGTTTCTTCGTGAAAACAATGTAAAAGTAGAGGTACTTGGTTATGTCCTTTAATACAGTGACAGATTGGTTGAGCTTAAATGGCGATCTCCTACTGATGGCGACATGGCAAACATTCTACATGGTAGCCGTTGCAGGGATTGTTGGTTTTGCGGTCGGTATTCCGCTAGGGGTAATTTTGCATACCAGTAAAAAAGGTGGGCTACTAGAGAACACCAAACTGAATAGCATTCTCGGCGCGGTTGTGAATGTCGGACGCTCTGTGCCTTTTCTGGTATTGATGGTTGCTATTATCCCTGTCACCAAATTACTGGTTGGCACCTTTATTGGTACTACCGCAGCCATTGTTCCTCTCACTATTGGTGCTATTCCATTTGTCGCTCGATTAATTGAAAGTGCGCTGTTGGAAGTTCCTACTGGCCTTGTTGAGGCAGCGCAATCGATGGGTGCAACACCAATGCAGATCATTCGTAAAGTGCTACTTCCTGAAGCACTACCAACCATAGTTAATTCTATTACTATCACACTGGTGACTTTGGTTAGCTACTCTGCCATGGCCGGTACTGTTGGCGGTGGTGGTTTAGGCGATGTAGCCATTCGTTATGGTTTCCACCGTTACGATGTTGGCATTATGGCTGTCACTGTGGTGATGTTGATTGTGCTCGTGCAAATTATTCAGTCGATCGGTGACACTTTCGTTCGCCGCGTCGATCACAGATAAATCATACTAAAAACAAACACAGATTCATTTTATAACAAGGAGTTAATTATGAAATTTAGCCTTAAGGGTTTACTTACCATCGCCATCTCGGCTTCGGCACTTGTGCTTGCTGGCTGTGGTGAAAAAGCGGTAGATAACAGCAAAATCAAAGTGGGTGTTATTGCTGGTGCTGAAGCTCAAGTTGCTGAAGTTGCAGCTAAAGTCGCCAAAGAAAAATACAACCTAGATGTTGAGCTAGTAACATTTACTGATTATGTAACACCCAATGCTGCTTTAGATGATGGCTCTATCGACATCAACGCATTCCAACACAAACCATATCTAGATCAACAAATTACTGACCGTGGTTATAAATTGGCGATTGCAGGCAATACTTTTGTTTACCCAATTGCTGGTTACTCAAAGCAAGTTAAATCCGTCGATGAAATTCAAGATGGCTCACGCATTGCTGTACCGAACGACCCAACAAACCTTGGCCGCTCTTTACTGTTACTACAACAACAAGGTCTGATCACCTTGCGTGAGGGTGCTGGTCTTCTAGCAACAGTGCGTGACATCGTTGCCAACCCAAAAAATATCACGATTATTGAACTTGATGCAGCTCAACTTCCCCGCTCACTGGATGATGTAGCGCTATCAATCATCAACACAACTTACGCCAGCTCAATCAACTTAACACCAGAAAAAGATGGTGTATTTGTTGAAGATAAAGAGTCACCATATGTGAACTTAATTGTGGCTCGTGAAGATAACGCGCAGGCAGAAAATGTCACTAATTTCGTCAAAGCGTACCAGACGGATGAAGTATACCAAGCAGCATCTCAAATCTTTGCTGGCGGTGCCGTTAAAGGTTGGTAATCGCAGTATGAGCGAAAGCTCTAAGCGCAAAAAAAAACCAAAGCCGATACACAATGTATCGGCTTTTTCATATCTGACAGTTGTTAATAGACGAATAAAATCACTCAGGCTACTTAATATGATCCCAAGACATATTAGACACTATGCGGCACTCATCGCATTTGAAATGGAAGATATCGTGCTCGGGTTCATCTAATAACCATTCGCCCCCACACTTTGGACACTTACGAGCTTGTTCATCAGCCAAGCTTTTACCACCAACACGATATTGATAATAATAAGTAGGAATTTGCGTTAAATATTCAATACGACCACGAAGATCCCAACCACGTAGAAACAACACACTATCGGTATCGCATATCTCATGTAGAGCGGCGTGCTCAGCTCTACATCCACCAGCCATTTGAATTTCATCACACGCTTGCCATTCGGTTTGCCACTTGATCACCGCCTTATGATCACCATTTAAGGTTGGAGGGTTACGGTACAACGGAATAGGCAACAGTGTTTCACCACTGCGTAATGGCGAGCAGGTATGTACATAAGTGGTATAAAGAATTTGCCAGCTAGGCGACTCCTCTTCTGCCGCCTGCTCAGAATTTAAGTCTCGCCCTAACAAGCGAGCCTTGGGGGAAAGTAAACTGGCATCAGCTAAACGATTCAAGCACACCTTAACAAAATCAGAATGATACTTAGGGTGCAGACTGTCTTCCTCTGGGCAGACAACTCGTACAAAAAACTCGCCATCGCCCATTACGATAGGAAACTCACGGCCAAGTACTTGTCCATTGTAGCGAAGCGCATCCATCAATCCATTAATGGCTTTATCCACTGCAGAGACCGTGGTGTTATCAAAACATTCAAACTGTAATTCGACGACGTACATGGTTACACCACTGGCTCAAGGTTGGCTAAAAACTCAGCAATATTTTCAGCAAGTACATCACGCTTGTCAGTTCCTAACCGCTCTAGAATTACATTACCCGATAAGTTGCAGATCGAGATCACATCCAATTCGGCATCTGTCGCTGCAATAAATATCGTTGGTTTTAGCTTTAAACGGCGCTGAGTCACTAAATGCCCGAGAATATTTTCCTGTAAGCGTACAAAGTCATCCTCACTCCACACTTGCAGTAACGCAAGCTCATTGCCTTGCCATGCCGCCTGCATATCAGCACAAAACTGCACACCATAAAATGCTTTAATATCATCGTGCAATGCCAGTTCTATCGCGGCTTCAACATTACTAAAATCGGCTTGATGTTCACGTACAATCGCTTTCCACGCCACACTATCGGCATGCTTAACCGCAACACAAGGGGAATCAAAATCAACCAACTCCTCACTACGAGGTAACTCTCCATGTTTGCTTTGGTAGGTTTCAAGATAGCGCTGAGTAAACGAGAGTAAGGCTTGATCGGCAGTTTGAGCCATGAAATTCTCCATTATTAGAGCTCTACAGTCTTGTTTAATGACAGAAACCATAGGATTGCGTAAAATTCCGCTTATTCTAATCGAATTGACTTTAAAAGTATGAGCAAATATTCAGACGCGAAAGAGTTAGCAGGGTTAACTCTCGGAAAAAAAACCGAATACGCCAACCAATATGATCCAAGCCTATTGCAACCAGTACCACGTAGCCTAAACCGAAACGATCTTGCTTTAGGAGATACTCTACCTTTCAAAGGTTGTGATATCTGGACCTTGTATGAGCTCTCTTGGCTCAATGATAAAGGGCTACCTCAAGTAGCGATTGGTGATGTGGCTATACCAGCAACGAGCGCCAATTTGATTGAATCAAAGTCATTCAAGCTATATCTCAACAGCTATAATCAAACCAAAATTGGCACTTGGGAAGAAGTGCAACAGCGTTTGATTGATGATTTATCCAACTGCGCAGGTGAACCGGTAAGCGTCACACTGCACCCAGTACAACGCTATACTGAACAAGCGATTGTCAGTATGCTAGGTGACTGCATTGATGACCAAGATATTGAAATCAGCAGTTATGATTTTGATGCGAGCTTGCTTGAAGATTCAGCTCAAGGTGACATCGTTGAAGAGTCACTGCATAGCCATTTATTAAAATCTAATTGCTTGATTACCAACCAACCAGACTGGGGGAGCGTGGAGATCCAGTATCAGGGTCAACAAATCAATCGTGAAGCTCTGCTACGCTATATCGTCTCATTTCGTGAACATAATGAGTTCCACGAACAGTGTGTTGAACGGATTTTTAGCGATATCATGCACTACTGCAAGCCAAGCCGTTTAACCGTATATGCCAGGTATACTCGTCGTGGCGGTTTGGATATCAACCCATATCGCTCAACACAACACGATAAGCCAGCACACAACCAACGCATGGCTCGCCAATAAAAGGATTAACACTAGGATGAACAACGTGCGCTGGAAGTTTTTACTCAGTTTGCTTGTAGCTCTGTTCCCATTGGCTACTCAGGCGACGATTTACACATCGCCGACACTTAATGAAGCCAATGGATTGGTTGACATTTCACCCAATCAAGCCAAAAGCCTTACTACTCAGTATCTAAACCAGCGCAAATTGGCCGATAAAACAGAAAAAAATCCGTCAACGATTTCCAGAGACGAAACCGACAGTAGAATAAGAACACCTGGCAGCACGGTCGATGCTTTACAAATTTTGGCTCAGGCAGAATTTAACCTGCGCAACTTCAATGCTGCAATACAAACACTCAATCAAGCCGAGTTGCTGACTCGACAATATCAATTGTCTTATCTTGAATTGGACGTAGAAATATTAAAGACCCGCCTTATTTGGCAAAACAGTGGTGATGCTAGCGCCGCACGTGAAGCCCTTAGAAGCATTACAGCAAAGTATGATTCAATAAAAAACGCAGACCAGCTGGCCAAAGGCATTGACTATAAAATCACACTACTCAGAGCTGAAATCGCCTCCAAAGCCTATGATATTGAACTTGCCAATAAACTGTTCGCTGACTTAAAACCTTATGTCGATACTTTGCAGTCTCCAAAACCAATTATCGAGTATCACCTAGTGGTCGGCGGGCACTACCTTGATCATGGTTTTTATAATCTTGCGCTGTCAGAGCTGTTGATCTCTTACTGGAGCGCAATTGAAAGCAACTCCAGCGCATTACTTGCCAAAACCAATACCCGACTCGCCCAACTATTTTTTGAGCGAAAAGTACTTGATAAAGCGATTACATACTTATCTCAAGCTGCTGATTTTTATGATAACTATAAAGACTCACCGGTTCTGGCTGATGTTTTACAGCGCATGGGCGATATCTACTACCAACAAGGTAAATATAATTTAGCGCTGGTTCACTATTTTAACGTTATCGATCATGAAAATAGCCGCAATGATATGGAAAAAATTATCGAAGTCCGTATAAGTCTGGCTGCCACTTACTTGAATTTGTACAACTTTACGTTGACCGAACAATACCTATCGCGCGCTGAACAGTTACTGACGATTTCTGATGTACCACGACTAAAAGCTCACACCTTACTACTGCATGCCGGCTTAGCTTTTCATCAAAATCAAGCATCGTTGGTGCTCTCTAATGCGCAACAAGCATTAGAGATCGGCAATAAAATTAAAGATGCTGATATTCAAGAAAAAGCATATCAACTACTGTCTCTCGGTTATGAGAAAAATGGTCAGTACACGAAAGCACTAGAAAATATCAAACGCGGTAACACCTTATCGAAAATCCGCCAAGAAAAGCTCAATCAAATCAGTGAAGAAGCTTTTCGCCAACAAAAAGAGTTCATCGAACAAACTTTGCATTTGGTCGGTCAAGAAAAAGCACTGCTACAAACTCAAGAAGAATACAGAAAATTCCAAAAAATTGCCTTTGTACTCTTTATGCTCTCAGTGGTGCTATTTCTATTTTTACTGCGCCGAGGCTACATCATTCAACGTCAAGATGAAGAGATCGATGAATTAAATAGCAATTTATTTACCCATTCACGTTCACGACTGCGTAACCTACGAATGCTTAATGCCAAGCTGCCTTCTTCACTGCAAAAAAGCAGCCGCAATTTCGAACAGTGGCATATCGGAGAGTTGATCCACGAACCTCTCAATGATCGTCTGCGCTTTGTGATGGTTGATGTGCCCTTCCTACGTAATATGTATTTGCAACATGGTTACTCAGTTGGGTTAGAGCTGGAACATCAATTTGGTGAGTTTTTAAAATCAAAAGTAGCCGACCCTGCTCGTATCTATCACTTTTGTGATGCTAATCTTTTGTATATTGAACCCAATATTGATCGCAACACACCACCAGAAAACGCGTTTAAACTGCTCCAAGGCTGGATTAATGAATTTCAACCAGAACGTCGATTGAATCGTATTATTCGAATGGGGATCGCAGATTACCCATTCTTACCTAGAGCTTATACGGCTATTAATGATAAAGAATTACTGGATATCCTGTTAATGGCAACTAGTGTTGCTCGAGAATTGAGTATGAAAGAAGGTGTTAGTCAGTGGGTCTACCTAAAAGCCATTGATAACGCTCCGGCAGCAAGCTTTGCTTCCAGCAATATTCGTAAATCTTGTAAACATGCGATCAACCAAGGGTTAATTAAGGTGCATTCTTCCTATAAGAATGAGGAGAGCATCAAAAAACTCTTAAAAGATGGGTAATTACTAAACATTCAATGCGTTAAAGCCGTGACGTGGTCAATTAATTTGTTATTATCGATAAATCAATTAATAGGATCATTATTGATCCTCGCAGTTTAGTTTGTTGTACATGGGCGCTCTCGAACAGGATATTCAAACACAATTACACCAACTAAAAATTCAGTTGGAACAAGTTCGTTTGACACAAAGGGATACTTCGTTCAAGTTTAAACGAGAACAAGCCGTCCTAAAACGGATCGTCGCATCTTTAAGTGTGGCATGTCAGGGTGATGACAGTCAGTTAAATCGTAATTTATCTGACCTTCGAGCTGCTTTAGAGCAACAGAAAGATGTCAGTACTCTCATTCCCCGCTTAGCTGTATTGGAGCGCATGTTGAAGCAACAAACCTTGGCTACGGAAAAACAGAGTACGCATTTAGACTCCCAGATAAAGCACAGCGGAGAAACCTTGCTGCGCGTTGTCGGGCTGCCCGCGAAAATTAAGCGCGATTTGCGTGATCTACTCAGTTTCTCAGACGCTCTACCAAAACCAAAAGCCGATCAAGCAATGCATTTGCTTGAAATTTATGAACGCGCCATCAAAATAATTACCGCTAACCCAAGCACCGCCATCAGTGAACTGCACAATGCCGCCGATAAAGAGCTGTTATTAAGCCTATCGGATGAACTGCAACATTTGATCACCGAACTGGATTTTGAAGGTGAGTCAGGCGAACTGTTGGTCGATATACGCGCAAAACTGCTGATTGGCGTTTCAACTCCGACGCTCTTAGAGCTTACCCTTGAGATCCTTAAGCTAGTGATTGAAGGCACGAATTTTGAGCGTAAAACCTCGGAAAAATTCTTAGAGCAAGTTAACGCGTCTTTGTCTAAACACTTAAAAAGCAGCGAACATAACGTCGAGCAAAGCCAGCACTATTTTGAACATCGTCAGGATATGAACAACGAATTGAGCGGTCTGATTGGTCAAAGCCAGTCATTGCTCAAAGATTCTAGCTCAATCGATAATCTAAAAAATTCAATGTCGCCGATTTTAAGTGAAATGGAGTCTCTTTCCGAAAGGCTAACTCACGCCGAACAGCGTGAACAAGCGTTAATAGAACGCTTAAGCTACGGAAAAAATCAGATGGAGGCGTTATTTGAGCTCACGCAAGATTATCGACGTCGATTGGAAGATCAATCACAACGAATGCTGCTTGACCCATTAACTAAAGTCTACAACCGAACCGCATTTAATGATCGCCTAGAACTGGAATATCGCCGCTGGATTCGCTCTCAACATCCTTTTAGGGTAGTCATTGTCGATATTGATAAATTTAAATCGATCAATGATAGTTTTGGTTACACCGCTGGTGATAAGGCGCTAAAGATCATCGCAAGAACCATCGCCAAAGAAACTGCAGACACCGATACCGTGGCCCGTTTTTCAGGAGAAGAGTTTGTTATTCTGCTCCCAGAACATGATGATAATCACTGTTTTAAGTTAGTACAGAATATTCAAAAACACGTGGCTAAACTGCCTTTCAAATTTCGTGAAAAGAACATCACCATTACTCTTTCAGCCGCAAGTACTTCCTTTAAAGATTCAGATACACCAGAAGAAGTACTCGAACGTCTTCACCGCTCACTATTAGAAGCGAAACGTTTGGGGCCCAATCAAGTCATTTGGAAATAAAGCAAATAGCGGCTTTAAATGGTCGCTATTTAACCAACTCGCACACAAATCATGCGTCAAGTCACATTCCTCTAGCAGCAACGTTTCCTAACGATAATGAAAAGAACTAGATTGATACTGTAATTTCAATCAGTTATGACGTCCTATCGCTCTGGGTTAAGCAAACGAACAATCCCCATATTCTCAGATAACAGAATAGGCATAAAAACCGGATTTAACCGTAGCGTAGACATTTCTTTATCCTTATAACAGGAGGCCAATATGATCACTCATATCAGCCCAGCAGGCAGCATGGATCTGCTTTCTCAACTGGAAGTTGAGCGTCTTAAAAAAACCGCTTCAAGCGAGCTTTATCAACTTTATCGCAACTGTACTTTGGCGGTTTTGAACTCGGGCAGCCACACTGATAACTCAAAAGAACTTCTCGATAAACACAAATCTTTTGATGTAACAGTAATGCGCCGTGAGCGCGGGATTAAACTAGAATTAGCTAACCCACCAGAGCATGCTTTCGTGGATGGCCAAATTATTAAAGGTATCCAAGAGCACTTGTTCTCGGTGCTGCGAGATATTGTGTACGTTAATATGCATCTCGCAGATAGCCAGCGCCTAAATCTGACTAATGCTATCCATATCACCAACTTAGTGTTTGGCATTTTACGTAATGCCGGAGCATTGATTCCGGGAGCACTTCCCAACCTTGTTGTATGTTGGGGAGGTCACTCGATTAACCCTACTGAATACCAATACACACGTGAAGTCGGCCATGAGTTAGGGTTACGAGAACTCAATATTTGTACTGGCTGTGGGCCAGGAGCAATGGAAGGTCCTATGAAAGGTGCAGCGATTGGTCACGCTAAGCAACGTTACAAAGAACAGCGCTACCTAGGGCTAACCGAACCCTCAATCATTGCCGCAGAGCCACCTAACCCAATCGTGAATGAATTGGTGATCATGCCGGATATCGAAAAACGCTTGGAAGCTTTCGTGCGGATAGCACATGGCATCATTATATTTCCTGGCGGCGCAGGAACCGCAGAAGAGCTGCTGTATATTCTAGGTATCATGATGCATCCAGAAAATGCCAGCCAACCAATGCCAATAGTGTTGACCGGGCCAAAAGAGAGCGAAGCTTATTTCCGTTCCATCGATAGATTCGTTGCTGAAACCTTGGGCGATGAAGCTCGTAAGCACTACCAAATTGTGATTGATGACCCAGAAAAAGTCGCTCAAATTATGAGCCAAGCAATGCCGGAAGTCCGTCAGCATCGTAAAGATAACGGTGATGCTTATAGCTTCAACTGGTCACTTAAAATAGAACCCGAGTTCCAACTTCCTTTTGAGCCGACGCATGACAGCATGGCTAATTTAGATTTGCACCTTAACCAAAAGCCAGAAGTGTTGGCAGCCAACTTGCGCCGCGCATTCTCCGGAATTGTTGCGGGCAACGTAAAAGCAGAAGGCATTCGCGAAATCGAACGTCATGGTCCCTTCACTATTGATGGTGATACTAAATTAATGAAAAAAATGGACCTGCTGCTCAAAGACTTTGTTGCTCAGCACCGCATGAAGCTGCCAGGAGGTAGCGCTTACGAGCCTTGCTATAAAATTGCTGCTAACAAATAGCCATACCACTTGAAGTTACAGGTAGGTGGCCGTGAGCTCATACCCAATGAACATAGATAAACTATGTGATTGGGGTGAGCGGACGTCGCCAACACCGCTGTAGCTTCAAGTAGGAAGGGGATATCGCTTCGCAAGGTTGGCAAGACCAATAGAGATAAGGTAGTAATCTCTAGCGATATCATTACAATAAGGGCTCTCAATGCCCTTATTTTGTTGTTGCTATGTCCTTACACCTTGTCATTATTGATGCGCTCAACTTGATCCGTCGAGTCCACTCAGCTCAGCCTGATCCTAACGATATAGTAAGAACGATCGAGACCACATCACGCACTCTGCATCGCATCATTAACGAAGCTCAACCAACACACATTATTGCGGTATTTGATCATCACCTACAAGATCGAGGCTGGAGAGCCGATATTCTTCCCAGTTACAAAGAAGGTAGAAAACCAATGCCTGAGCCTCTGCAACTCGGTTTAGAGTCGATTCAGCAGGCTTGGTGGGAATTGGGGATTGATTCATTACTGTCTGACGGTGATGAGGCCGATGATCTGGTCGCGACTCTAGCAACCAAAGTCGCCAGTCACGGAGAAAAGGTCACCATTATTTCGACCGATAAAGGCTACTGTCAATTACTGTCACCAACACTACAAATTCGAGATTATTTCCAACATCGTTGGCTTGATGCGCCTTTTATTGAGCAAGAGTTTGGGGTAAAACCGCAACAACTAACCAATTATTGGGGGTTAACGGGAATGAGTTCGAGCCAAGTGCCCGGCATTCCTGGGGTGGGGCCAAAAGCAGCCAAAGAAATACTGACTCAATTTGATGATATAGAACAAGCTTACGCCAGTGATGAATTGGCGAAAAAATATCGCAAAAAATTTGATGAACACATTGAGATGGCACGTATTTGTAAACAAGTCGCGACCCTAAAAACCGATATTGAACTTGGCTTTAACTTACAAGATATCCGTTTTATACCGAATAACCGTTGATGCTTGCTCAATAATATCAAACTGATAAAAAATAAATCATCACGATTAAAAAACGCTCCTTGCTTGGAGCGTTTTACTATTCACGGCATTATCACCAACGATTAATGCGGTGAAATGTTTGATAAACATTGCACATGCACCGTTATTTCTTCACGGTCATGGTACAAATGCTTAGCTTGCATACGAAATTTAACGCCATTTTCAATCAAAAAGACTTTCAGGTTTTCGATATCTTGCAGCACTTCATCATAGCGACCTTTCATAGGCAGCTTTAGGTTAAAGATGGCCTCTTTGGCCCAACCTTTAATGATCCACTGTCCCATCAAATGCGCAACACGAGCTGGCTTTTCAATCATGTCACACACAATCCAAGTCACATTTTTACGTGGTGGCTCAAACTTAAAACCATCCTCTGCATGGTGCTTCACTTGACCCGTTTCCATCAAACTTTCGGCCATTAAACCATTGTCGATTGCATGGACGAACATAGAACGTTTAACTAATTGATAAGTCCAACCACCAGGACACGCACCCAAATCAACCGCCCACATGCCTGATGCCAAACGCTCATCCCACTCTTCACGTGGAATAAACACATGGAAAGCCTCTTCCAATTTCAATGTCGAGCGACTCGGCGCATCGGCTGGGAATTTCAAACGAGGAATGCCCATAAAGAATGGTGAGCTATTATTGGTGTATGAATAGCCAACAAAACAGTGCCCAGGCTGAATAAAACAAACATGCAATACCGGTTTTTTGCTCGACTCTTTAGCGTAAAGGATGCCTTTACCACGCAGCGCTTGGCGCAGCGGCACGGTAAATTTACGGCAAAACTTAAGCAGCTCTTTGGCTTCGTTGGTATCTGGTGTTTCAATGCGAATATCACCACAACGAGGAAAATCTTCAAGCTCGGCTAATTGAGATAAAATTGGGGAGATACGGTCATCTTTAGGTAAATCACTAAATTCGGCTGCCACCGCAAACATTTGGCGAGCAAAGATCAAGGATTGGAAATCCAACTCTTTAATCAGTTTGTCTGCATCACCAGACTGGTAGCACTCAAACAGTACGTAGCCAGTATTACTTTTTAAGCGAGGAAAACCAAAAACCTCTAATTTTGTCGCTTTATCTTGGATCTCTCCGGCACACTCTTTTTCAAAGCCGGCACGACAATAGAGCATTACGTGTTTCACTGGTTCACCTCTTTCATATTTAGTGCTGCATAGCTAAACAGTCCCCACCCCATCATGAAGAATAGGCCACCGATGGGAGTCACAGGGCCAAACCATTTAATACCAGTTAACGCTAGTGCGTAAAGACTGCCGCTAAAACAAAGGACGCCGATAATAAAGCAAATCGCCGCAATGAAAAAATATTTTTGAGCTTTATCGCCCATCGAAAACTGCAATAACACCCCACATGCTAAAATCGCCAGCGCATGAATAAACTGGTATTGCACACCCGTTTCAAATACTTCCATCAAATAAGGTGCTAGCAGAGACTTCAAACCATGCGCGGCAAATGCCCCTAAAGCGACACCAGTTCCCGCGAAAACACCCGCTATAGTGAGTAATAACTTACTGCGCATAAGTAGCCTCCATTATGAATTGGCTTAAATGCTCGACCGCTAAATCAATATTTCCTTGCTCGGTAAAACCTGAACGTTTACGTGGCTTGAAGCTGTGATCACCATCGGGTAAAAATGTGACTTGCACGGATGGAGACAACGGAAAATCACTGAACTCGTCTTTTTTGCCAAAAGTATCGCGCTCACCTTGTAAAATTAAACAAGGCTTAGTCAGTGTGGCAAGATGTTCGCCCTTATACTTTTCCGCTTTTCCCGGTGGATGAAAGGGAAAGCCCAAACACGCCACCGCCGCTATCTGTTCATGATCCGCAAGCAAACTGGCCATTCGTCCACCCATCGACTTCCCACCAATCACGAGCGGCTTATCGGCATAGTGAGCAATCACTTCTTCAAATGCCGCCAAAAGCTTAGGCGCACGATCCGGTGGGCGTTTTTTGCCATCTATCGCACGCGTTGCCATATAAGGGAAATTAAAACGCACAACTTCGATACCCTTACTGGCAAGACCTTGTGCGACCGCCTCCATAAAAGCATGCTCCATTCCAGCGCCCGCACCATGTGCAAATAAAAAGCGCACGGATCCCGATTGGCCGTTGAGCAAGACGTTATTCATCGAGCAGTTCCTCTTGCTCTCGTCGTGCTTTTTTCAACATCCAATCACGGAAAGTAGCAATCCTTCCCATGTCTGCTTGTTTTTCATGGCACACCACATAGAAAGCATTCTTGGTCATTAAGACTTCATCAAACGGAGCAATTAGACGCCCAGCATCAAGCTCTGGCTGCGCTAACACGTTATTACCTAGTGCTATGCCTTGTCCATGCGCCGCCGCTTGCAGTACCATCGTCGAGTGACTGAAGATCGGACCATGATTAACATTGACGCTATCAAGGTTGTTTTCTTTGGTAAACTGCTTCCAATCTTTGCGCGAAGTGTCGTGCAGCAATGTATGACGAGAAAGGTCAGCCAGTGTTTCTAATGGTTTAGGCCCAAGTAGCAGCGAAGGTGAACAAAGCGGAATTAAAAATTCTTGATATAACTTATCGGCACGTAAACCTGGCCAGTTTCCTCGCCCATAATAAATCGCCACATCAACGTCATCGGTTAATGAACCTTCATCCATATCAACCGCTTTAATTCGCACATCAATATCCGGCTCTTGCTGGTTAAAGTCAGCTAAACGAGGCACCAACCACTGAATAGCAAAGCTAGGAGGTAAGCTAATAGTTAACGCTCCCTTTTCGCTACGTTCTAATACTTTATCTGTTGCTTCAGCTAATGCAGTAAAAATATCTTTTATATCCAGAAAGTAACTTTGCCCTTCCTCTGTTAATAGCAAAGAGCGGTTTCGACGACGAAACAGTTTCAAACCTAAAAATTCTTCTAACGCTTTGATTTGATGACTTACTGCGGCTTGTGTCACAAATAACTCTTCTGCTGCTCGAGTAAAACTCAATTGGCGAGCCGCCGCTTCAAACACTTTCAGCGAGTTTAATGGTGGCAATCTTCTAGACATAGATACACTCGAAAATTAGATTAGTTTTTTTAATCTGAAACATTATAAATTGTCCATTGCCTAGCGGCCAGAGAAATTCTATATTTCACCCCGCAGCAAGGCCTGAACGGCTTGGTTCTCTCTAGAATCAATTGGCTTATTGTTGCGATGTTGTGTTTGCAAACTCGTATTTCGAGTTAGGTAGATTTCTACCATCCTGTTTTGTACAGATATCCCCTGTTGCAAAACAAATACTTCCTGTATTTATTTTTTGACCTGTCTGTCAAATTTTTTAGCACCGCCTTTAGGCGGTGTTTTTTTATGTGCTAAATCTAGCAAACTAAGTCCGTAAAAAACGCCCATAAAAAAACCGCTAACGAGAACGCCAGCGGTTTACAGTGTTGCGTAGTAAAGGATCGGCTATGGACGATACACTTTTACGTTATCAAAACCTTGTTCTTTTAAGTACAACGCTTGCAAACGGCTCATCACACCACGAGCGCAGTACAATAAATAAGTTTGTGATTGATCTAAGTCGCCAAACTGAGTCGCCAATTTGTAGAAAGGTAGATGCTTAACTTCCACACCTTCGATAACTAATGGCTTGTCATCTTCTTCATCAGGGCTACGAATATCCAAAACCACCGCATTACCTTCAACCGCCGTTACTTGCTCGACTTCAGGTGCTTGCTCTTGGCTCTCTTTTTCAATATCACGAATATCCATTTGACGAGCGTCGTAAACCACTTGCTCAAGGATAGAAAAATCAAACTTCGCTTCTTCCGCTTCCAGTTTGCCTTTCACCGCTTTTATTGTTGGGTTCTTAGAGATAACACCGCAATATTCTGGCATGGTTTTCGCGAAATCTTCCGTACCAATGTCACGCGCCACTTTGATAATGTCTTCTTTGTCCCAGTTAATCAGTGGGCGCAAAATCAACGTATCGGTAACACCATCAATATGGCGTAAGTTGGTCAGCGTTTGGCTAGATACCTGTCCTAATGCCTCACCGGTTACTAATGCTTCTATATTCAGCTTGTCAGCAATCATACCAGCGGCACGCATAAACATACGCTTCAACACCACGCCCATTTGGCCGTCATCAACTTTCTCTAAAATTTCAGCCACAACTGGTTCAAAATCGACAGAGATAAAACGTACTTTCGCAGAAGAACCGTATTTATTCCACAGATAATGAGCGACTTGCTTTACACCGATTTCATGCGCTGGACCACCTAAGTTAAAGAAGCAGTAATGCACTTTTGAGCCACGTTTGATGTGTAAGTAGCTAGAGACACCTGAATCAAAACCACCGGAAATCAAACTCAGCACATCTTCTTGAGTGCCTAGAGGGAAACCACCTAAGCCTTTATAGCGAGCGATAACTTGGTTGAGCAATTCATCAGCAATTTCAATGTTGATTGTCACATCAGGATTTTTCAACTGAACTTTTGCACTTTCAACCGCTTGATTTAGACCACCACCAACGTAACGCTCAAGATCAATCGAAGTAAAGTCATGCTTACCGCGACGTTTAGCACGCACAACAAAGGTTTTACCTTCAATGTTATGACGGCTCAACTCTAGTACCTGTTCGTAGATATCGTGCATGTCCTTAAATTCAGATTGCTGAACTTCAAGAATTTGCTGAATACCCGGAGTCTGAGTCAAAATTTCCAGTACTTCTTGGTAGTACTGGTCACTTTGTGACGTCACTTCGATATGATCACGACGGTTAAAAACCGCGACAGACTCTGTACGACGCTTAACGATATTGCGAATATTTGACTCTAAAATCTTTGTGAAGCGCTTACGTACTGATTCACTTTTAACAAAAATTTCCGGATGGGGCTTAACAATAAATTTCATAGTTCTATTCGCAATATAATGGGGCAATGTAGGTAACGTCACACTTCACTGTTGTTTTTTCAGTCGATAGCAATGAGCGAACCTCTAAGGGCGCAAGATTATACACGAGATTTTCAGCAAGAGAAAAGCCCATAAAAAAGACGAGCCTTTCAGCTCGTCTATGGTTTTACCGATTTAGCAGAGTAACCTATTGAACTGACTGAACTTCATCACTATATGTCGGTTCACCTTGCATAATACTTATTTCTACACGGCGGTTACGTGAACGCTCAGCTTCAGTATCATTTGGGCCTATAGGATCGGTATCAGCCATACCTCGAACGCGAAGGCGCTGATGCGAGAAACCGCGAACTTTTTCCATCTCTTGTGCTACAGATACTGCTCGTTGGGAAGATAAATCCCAATTTGAGCGATACAACTCTGAATCAATTCTCTGGTTATCGGTATGACCTGAAATACGCACAATCCCCGGCACATCTTTAACCAGATCAGCAATTTGACGCACCAATGGCCGGAACTTAGGTTGCAAAAATGCTGAACCTTCCGGAAAAGCGCCTTTTTCTCGGATCCGTATTACAAGTTGTTGGCCTAAGTTTTCGACTTCAATCGCACCTTGTTCGATTTCTCTAGAGAGTGCTTTTTTGATATTTTCCTCAACCACTTCCATCTCTTGTGACATCGCCTCAGACTGCTGCTGTTGCTGTTCTTCAGATTCGGTATTTTGGTTGTTCTGCGTTGAAGTTTCAGGTGATTGCCCGCCCGTTAACTGGCCTTGATCACGTTGATTGCCACCGGCTCGATCTGAATCCCCTTCTTGAAACTCCAGCGTTTGCTGGGTCACATCAATGGTTTGTTGCATAATGACATCAATAGGCGTTGGCTCTGGGCGACCAGGGCGGAATTCTTGAGCAATGATGCTCGTTCCCTTGGGAATATCTTTGACTTCAAGGCGATTTTGCACACCAAAGGCAAATTTCATTGAACCAGCGATTTGTTTGAATTTCAGTACATCCATCTCCGAGAACGAAAGAAGCAGTACGAAGAAGCACATCAGTAGTGACATTAAATCGGCAAAAGTTCCCATCCACAGCGGCAAACCGGGAGGAGGACATTTCGGTTTTTCATCATCATCCATTATTAACTCCCGTTATTCACTATCGACATCAAGCACGCGTTTACCTTCATTAAGGTAATTTTTCAGATAGCCGTCAATCACCCTTGGGTTTTGACCATCTTGAATGGCTAATACGCCATCCATGATTAGGCGGCGATTGAGCTTCTCTTGCTCTCGACGTAACGATAATTTATCTGCAATCGGGAAGAAAATCATGTTAGACAGAACCGCACCATACAATGTGGTTAAAAGAGCAACCGCCATCGCAGGGCCGATAGATTTCGGGTCATCCATGTTGGATAACATTGCCACCAAACCAACCAGTGTACCGATCATCCCCATGGCTGGTGCCACGTCACCAAACGCGCGAAATACACCAGCACCTTGTTCATGACGCTCATCGGTTAGGGCAATATCTTTTTGTAGCGCAGCACGAACTACATCGGCATCATGACCATCGACCAGTAGGTCGATCCCTTTTTGCATGAAGCTATTGGATATTTCCATCTCTTCGAGTGCAAGAAAACCACCTTTACGTGCGGCATCGGCCATTTCAACAATTCTAGCGATCAAATCTTCAGGTTCATCGGCTTTGAATATGAACGCTTTTCCTGCCACTTTGGCTGCACCAAAAAACTGCCCCATGGTGAATTTCATCAACACAACAAATGTTGAACCACCGACTACGATCAAAATAGAAGTGACGTCGAAGAACATCATCAAACTTCCACCTAAGATCATCGCCATGATTACAAAAGCTATGCCACCAATCAGGCCTATCAGCGTTGCTAAATCCACAAAGCACTCCTCATGCTATCCATTTGCGACAATGAGTTTAAACTCGTTATCGGCATGCGCGTAAAATCTTTAAGTAAATTATTGGATCATACAGAAATTATCTCTATGCAGTTTATACCCAAATAACAAAAATATGCACGATTGTGGGCGCGCAGTTGTGGTCTAGATTCAAAGTAACAAACACAATTATCATAAAGCGATAAGAATTCTCGCACAGAGATGTGATCCGCTTTCTTCGCTAGAGTGTATTTTATAAGAAAAAAGGTGGGCTTTTCTGACAAAAGTGACTGGTTAAATTTGACCATCACTACGCCCTAATGTAACTTTCGTGCATCTTTCCTTAAGTGAAAATACTATGGCGAGCAAGAAACCTGAAAACATGTCCTTCGAGGCGACCATTGAAGAACTCGATCATTTAGTGGAACAACTAGAAAATGGCGACCTCGCTTTAGATGATGCACTAAAAAAATTCGAACGTGGTATTGCTCTTGCTCGTGCTGGGCAAGGTAAACTCAGCGAAGCAGAACAGCGCGTGAGCATTCTCTTAAATGCAAGTGATGATGCCCCACTGTCCGACTTTGCTGAACAGCCAGAATAACTTTTATCTGCCACAACCCTTTATCTGTCAAAAATAAACTAGTAGAAGATTGCTCTATGATTGAAGCGCTCAGCTCCTATCAACAAAGAAATAACGAACAACTTGATCTATGGTTAGGCCAATTCCCCAACCAAAAACTGCCGTTAATAGACGCCATGCGTTATGGCTTATTGTTAGGTGGAAAAAGAGCCCGACCTTATTTGGTGTACATTACAGGCCAAATGTTGGGTTGTACCTCAGAGCAACTTGACACTCCAGCCTCTGCTATTGAATGCGTTCATGCCTATTCATTAATTCATGATGATTTACCGGCAATGGACGACGACGAGCTGCGTCGTGGCAAAGCAACCTGTCATATTCAATTCGATGAAGCGACCGCTATTTTAACGGGTGACGCCCTACAAACCTTGGCCTTTACTATTTTGGCGGAAGGTTCGCTCGCCAAACAAGCTGAGCCACAGCGTATCAATATGGTTAAAGAACTCGCACAAGCTTCTGGTGCTCAAGGGATGTGCATGGGGCAAGCATTAGATTTAGCAGCAGAAAATCGTTGCGTGTCTCTTGAAGAGTTGGAAGAGATTCACCGTAATAAAACCGGTGCATTGATGCGTTGCGCGATTCGTTTAGGGGCTCTAGCAGCTGGTGAAAAAGGGGTAGCGATTCTTCCCCAGCTAGATCAGTACGCTGACGCCATTGGTCTCGCATTCCAAGTTCAGGATGATATTTTGGATATCATTAGCGATACTGAAACCTTAGGAAAACCGCAAGGCTCTGATCAACAGTTGCATAAAAGCACCTATCCTGCGCTGTTAGGGTTGGAAGGCGCAATCAATAAAGCACATACTCTGTTACAGGAAGCACTTCAAGCCTTGCAAGCAATCCCCTACAATACAGAATCACTCGAAGAGTTCGCCCGATACGTCGTCGAGCGCAAGAACTAAACTATAAGCGCGCATAATTATGACTCTTGATATATCAAAATACCCAACGCTGGCTTTAGCAAACACACCAGATGAATTACGTAGCCTCCCTAAAGAAGTGCTACCAGCACTGTGTGATGAATTGAGAACCTATTTGCTCAATTCGGTGAGTCAGTCGAGTGGTCATTTGGCTTCCGGCTTAGGTACTGTTGAATTAACGGTTGCTTTGCATTACGTCTACCATACTCCTTTCGATCAATTAATTTGGGATGTGGGCCATCAAGCCTATCCGCATAAAATCCTCACTGGTCGTCGTGATAAAATGCCGACAATTCGTCAAAAAGACGGACTGCATCCATTTCCTTGGCGTGAAGAAAGTGAATACGACACCTTATCGGTTGGGCACTCTTCAACGTCGATCAGCGCAGCGCTCGGTATGGCAATCAGCGCTGGCCATGAAGGGAAAGATCGCAAAGTAGTCAGCGTGATTGGCGATGGCGCAATCACCGCAGGTATGGCATTTGAAGCAATGAACCACGCGGGTGACATTCACCCAGATATGCTAGTGGTACTCAATGACAATGAAATGTCGATCTCCGAAAACGTTGGCGCATTGAACAACCATTTAGCGCAAGTTCTTTCGGGCAGCCTTTACACCTCGATTCGTGAAGGTGGCAAAAAAGTTCTTTCGGGCATCCCACCAATTAAAGAGTTGGTACGCCGTACAGAAGAGCATTTAAAAGGCATGGTTGTGCCAGGCACTTTATTTGAAGAGCTAGGGTTTAACTACATAGGCCCGGTTGATGGGCATGATGTCAATGAACTGGTCAAAACCTTAAAGAATATGCGTGAGCTCAAAGGTCCACAATTTCTGCATATCATGACCAAAAAAGGTAAAGGTTATGAACCCGCAGAAAAAGACCCAATCGGCTATCATGGCGTACCAAAGTTTGACCCAAGCCATTCAAGCTTGCCAAAAAGCAGTAACGATAAACCGACCTTTTCTAAAATCTTTGGCGATTTCTTATGTGATATGGCCGCTCAAGATCCAAAACTAATGGCGATCACACCTGCCATGCGTGAAGGCTCTGGTATGGTTCGTTTCTCTAAGGAATTTCCTAAGCAATATTTTGATGTTGCGATCGCTGAACAGCACGCGGTGACACTGGCAACCGGTATGGCAATTGCTGGTAACCATCCTATCGTCGCGATTTACTCTACCTTTTTACAACGTGGCTATGACCAATTAATCCACGATGTAGCGATCATGGATTTGCCAGTTATGTTCGCAATAGACCGCGCTGGCCTTGTCGGTGCTGATGGTCAAACACACCAAGGCGCATTTGACCTTAGCTTTATGCGCTGCATTCCCAATATGGTCATTATGGCTCCTGCCGATGAAAATGAATGCCGTCAAATGCTCTATACTGGTCATCAACACTCTGGGCCAAGTGCGGTGCGCTACCCACGCGGTAACGGCATGGGAGTTGAAATTCAAACCGAGTTTAGTGCGCTAGAAATAGGTAGAGGGCGTGTATTACGCCAACGTGATGCTACCACTGCTGGTGAAAAAATCGCTATTCTAAGCTTTGGTACTTTCCTAGCAAACGCATTACAAGCGGCCGAACAGCTCAATGCAACCGTTGCAGATATGCGCTTTGTTAAGCCACTTGATGAAGAGTTAATTCGTCAACTTGCTGCCGAACATGATGTATTGGTCACTATCGAAGAAAATGCAATCGCTGGCGGCGCTGGCGCTGGCGTACTTGAATTTATGATGAAAGAGAAGCTCTTAAAGCCTGTTCTCAATCTCGGTTTGCCGGATGAATTTATTGCTCAAGGTTCACAAGAAGAGCTGCATCAAGAATTAGGCTTAGACGCCAAAGGCATTATTGCCTCAATTCAAGAGTATGTAGCGAAGTAACTGTCGTTGAATGAGCCGTAATAGCTCTCTGAATAACATCAGATTAAACTGTACAGAACCCGCTAAAAGTTGTAGAAGCCCTCGCCAATGCGAGGGCTTTCTTTTAAAACTTACAGTGACCACTCGAATTCAGTCAATAACCGCTGCCAGACTTCATCAAAGTTCGCTTTAAGCACTAATGCTTCCCCCGTAAAGGGGTGAGTAAAACACAGTTCAGATGCATGAAGCATGAGTCGCTGCGCATCATAATGCTCTCGAAATAAACGATTATGCTTACCATCACCATGAGTAGTGTCGCCAATGATAGGGTGACTCAAATGGTGCATATGACGACGCAGTTGATGCTTACGTCCTGTTTTCGGCTTCATTTCTAGCAAACAATAACGACTGGTTGGAAAACGCCCAGTAGAATAAGGCACTTCAATACTAGCTATAGGTTGATAAGCAGTAATTGCTTCTTGGGCTTCTTTATCTTGCTTAGCAAATTTATCAGCGATTTTGTCCAACTCAACTTTGAGCGGGTAATCCAATACATCGCCCTCTTCAATCCAACCCCGTACGATAGCATGATAGGTTTTTTCCATCTCATGATTGGCAAACATTGGCATCACTTGTGAGGCAACCTCACTTGAGAGCGCAAAGACCAATACACCAGAGGTTGGGCGATCTAAACGATGCAAAGGAAAAACATGTTGACCAATTTGATCGCGTAGCGTCTGCATGACAAATTGTGTTTCATGCTTATCGAGCCACGAGCGGTGAACTAACATCCCCGCAGGTTTATTCACGGCAACCAAATACTCGTCTTGATAGATAATCTCTAACACGCTTTACACACCTCATCGATATACGTGACCAAAGCAATCACCTCAGAGAATTCAGGCTGGTGCTTCCAAGTTTCTTCAAAATAAGGCGCAATAGAAAAATCACTTGGCAGCGTTGCTTGCTGCTCAAGTAACGCCGACATTTTCGGAATAAACACCCATTGCAACCACTGTTCTGGTGCTAAAGTATCAATCGCAAAAGGCTCGTTACTCATTAATGCCTCTCGTGAAGGTGATTGTGGTTGCCACACACCACATTGACGCAATTCTGTTTCTAATTGTGTTAATGCTCTGGCAAGTTCTGTATTTATTGTCATTATTTACCGCGTTAATTCACTCTGTGACCTTGAAAATTGGCCATAGAGTACCATTTATTGTCACAACAAAGTGATTACAAAAGGCAAGTTCAAAGCCGATGATGAGGACCCAATAGTCATGGACACCATTCATACCCTAACTCAACTGCTCAAAAATAGTGGCAATCAATACCGAGTGTTTGATTTGGGTCGCCGCATCAAAAACATCGATAATACGCAATTTGAGTTGGTAGAAAAAGGCCAACAACCATACCCCTATCCACTTCAGCGCCATGCACATTTGGCCATTGCTTATTGGAATGAAGAAAAACAGCCTTGGATCTGGTTTTTAAAGTTTGCTTTAGACGAGCGTGGGTTACTGAAACAAACTGACATTGGCAATTTCATTAAGTACGTGCTTGAAGCGATGGGCTCTCGGCTACAAGGAGATCTCAGCGAAGATCAACAACAAAAATTAGCCAACAACCCTTACACATTCAAACCCTCAGAAGACAAAATGGCTATCTTTCATAGCCAGATTCGTTCTCAATTAGCTTTAGCAGCTAGCCAATATTATGAACACGCTCAACATTACTTTAGCGGAGACCTTGGCTGGGATAATTGGCAGACGGTTGGCTTACAAGGCATTACCGATATTTGCGCACGCTTAAACAAAGAGCAAAATGGCGTATTAGTGCGTAAAGCGATAACGGCATTACCATCACAACCGCTGTATGCCTTATTGGGGGCATTAGAGCACACCGAACTGCCAGAAAAACTTGCACAACGTGTTGCTGAAATGGCAGAGCAACAAATTAACCATGCCGAACCCGATCTGTTCTTACTCTCTGCGTTAGTGCGGGCTTTATCTGGTGCGGATAATAAAACCTTACAAACAACGGTGAATGCTATCTTGCGCAGTCCCCGCTTGAGTCATCAGGAGGTTCTAATTGGTATTGCTGGGCGCGCATGGCAAGTACTTCAAGACCCTAACATTGCGCAGCAATTTTTACTGCGTTTGGCTCAAACGGGAAATCAAGCACTGTTCAACCAACTGTTTGCAGACTTGGTGATGCTTCCTGAGTTGAGAATGGTACTGTTACCTTTACTTCACTCCAGCCCGACAGAAGAGTTAGCGAACGCCTTAATTCTTCTGCAACAAGCAACGAAGGCTCAGTAAAGGTATGTTCATGCTAAGCGATTTATTGGCGATAGTATTACTCAGTTTTGGTTGTTTTTTATTTTGGCAACAGCGCCGCCAAGCGGAGCTAGCCAAAGAAGCGATCAGCCGAAAATGTAAACAACTCGACTTGCAACTTGTGAGTGTCGCTTTTGGTCGCCACAAACTAAAAACGCCAGAAGGAGTCTGGCGTTGGCATACGGTATATTTATTTGAGTTTTCAGCATTAGGCGATGACTGTTATCAAGGTGAACTGAAGATGTTTGGTTTTACACCATCAGCCTTTCATTTACCGCCACATCGGATGTAAATTCAAAAACAAAATAAGGGCCAAAAATATCTTCTTTTTCACCCTTCAATGTAAAGCCGATTTTTTTCAATACCTCAATCGATGCGCGATGGTCAATATTGACCATCGCTTTTAGCCGACTGAGCTGTAACTGATGACATGCGGTAGGAACAAACGCTTTCAATGCCTCAGTGGCAATACCTTTGCCCCAGTACATTTTGTCAAAAAGAAACCCAAGCTCCGCGCCACCCTCTTCTAACTCAACAAATATGTGACCCATATATTCACGGTTGTAGCCATCAAGCACCGCCATCGCATATAAATTGGGATCATGTAAAACACGTTGGAAAAGTTGCTTAGCGGAAGCTACAGTTTTAGGACCGTTCATCTGAGCTCGGTTTTTAGCACAACAATTAAGCATCAAAAAATCAGATTCTAAGGAATCTGTATAGGGAAGAAGTAGTGTCCTTCGGGTTGCGGTCGTCACGTACAATCCTTGTTAGCAGCAAAATAGCATCGGAAGTTATCGATATTGATACTTTGCAAAAGAAGCCGAAAATTAAACCAAGCGGACGATGAAGTAATTGATCTAGATTATTTTTTAATCGTTATTATTATGATGTATCTATAAGAGTAATCGTTTTTGATGCCGTATCACATGTATAAGAAAAGCCTCAACACATAGGTGTCGAGGCTTATGATCTTACTCGCAGCAGTCCGGCTACTAATATCTGCTCCATGCATCATCCATAATAGTGGCTGAATTCCTCAGCGTATCCTGCTTCGCCGTCCTAGCGGTGTCCTATTCTTCCTGAGCACTTACTGTCCTAGCAAGCACACATCACTTGTTCCTTGAGCGGTGTCCCTGACATCATCCTGATGTTCGTCCTACCTCAAGCTAGAGGCGTTCCTAATCAATCCATTGCAATCTACACCCTGTAGATTGTCATATCCATATTCGTCCAGCATCCTGCTCGGTTACTTATCCTTAGTAACTGATCTTCATCCTGAAGTACATCGTTCCCTGATGCTTTCCTATTCTGCGTCAAACTCCCTTCGACGAAGTTAAATTTACCCGTTTACCAAAGAGAAACAATGCTCGCCTAACTATATATTTTTAAAAAACCTAAACAAAAAAACACCAATCCATTTAAATTCAATTATTTAACAAAACAAAAATAGCTAAATATCCATTTGAAAACGTAATTTCTCACACTAAATGTAAGCGATCTCTTACAGCACTTAGCTACTTTTGCGACGCTCAAATAAAAGGTAACATTGCCACAACCCACGATAAGGACAAAATATGCTCACAAAAGACGTTTCGCAAGAACTGGAAACCGTATTCGCAAGCTTACATCAACAAGGAAAAGAGCCAACAGTTGCGCTGGTTAAAGCTCGTTTAACCACATCCATTCCGATGCCTGCGATTATTGCTGCAATCAAAAGTTGGAAGAATGCACAACGCATTCCTAAGATTGAAGTGGCAACCAAGCAGAGTGATAGCGATAGAGTGGCAAAATTAGAGTCGCAAGTGGCTGAGCTTTTAGCTAGAGTCGCCACACTTGAAGCTCAATTAGCCGATAAAGAGAAGTAAATAATGATGAAAATTTGGGTGGATGCCGATGCGTGTCCGAAAGTGATTCGAGAAACCATCGTGCGAGCTGCTGAAAGAACTGGGATTGAATGTACATTTGTCGCTAACCACGTTGTACCAGTCCCTAAGCGTGCCAACATTCATTCATTGCAAGTTCCAAGCGGTTTTGATATTGCCGATAATGAGATCGTAAGACGAGTTGAAGTGGGAGACTTAGTTATCACTTCCGATATCCCTCTCGCCGATGAAGTCATCACCAAAGGTGGTTTAGCGTTAAGTTCTCGGGGTGAGCTCTACACCAAAGATACCATTAAAGCACGCTTGAACATTCGTGATTTTATGGAAACGATGCGCTCAAGTGGTATTCAAACTGGTGGACCGAATGCGCTGTCTCAAACCGATAGACGTGAATTTGCGAACCACCTTGACCGTATTTTAGCCAAGCGATAAATCATACCAATCGTAGTAAATAACTGATCACCCTAGCTTGTTAAAAATCTCGATAACTGCGTTAGAATTTTTGATTGTAGAATAACTACTTATCGAAAAATTCCGCCTTGTTCTCAAGCTTTTTTCCTGCGCTATTTCTGATCACTTATTTACTGTGATTGGTATCATACATTCAAAGAAAAAACCTGCGATAATCGCAGGTTTTTTTTACATTGAGTTAAGGGGTATAAAACGTTGCCGCACCAGGTCCAACAGGAAGGCCCAATAGGAACACCCAAATGTAGAACAGCAAGCTCCAACCCACCATAAAGCAGATTGAATATGGCAGCATGGTGGCAATCAAAGTACCAATGCCCAAGTTTTTCATGTAACGCGTCGCGACAGCCAAAATAAGACCAAAGTAGCTCATCATTGGGGTAATAATATTGGTAGTTGAATCACCAATACGATACGCCGCTTGGATAGTTTCTGGCGCGTAACCCACTAACATCAACATAGGCACAAAAATTGGCGCAGTTACCGCCCACTGAGCAGAAGCCGAACCAATCATTAAATTGATAAAGCCACACATCAAAATAAAGGCAAAGAACAGCATGGGTCCAGTCAGGCCAATATTTTGTAAGAAGTCAGCACCTGCGACGGCAAATACTTGACCAAAGTTGGTCCATTTAAAGAAAGCAACAAACTGCGCGGCAAAGAATACCAACACGATGTACATGCCCATTGAAGACATCGATTTAGACATTGCATCAATGACATCACGATCATTCTTCATGGTGCCAACGACCTTGCCATATACAAAGCCTGGAATCGCGAAGAAAACAAAGATAAACGCCACGATACTCTTCAAAAATGGAGAGCCAGAAACCGTCCCCGCAGCAGAACGCAGCACGCCATCAGCAGGGACAATTGTCCAAGCCAAAATAGCGCTGACAACCAATACCGCGATACCCGCCAGCTTGAGCCCTTTCTTCTCTACAGCAGTCAAAGCGCCCATTTTATCTTGTGTAAGATCTTCTGAGGCTTCTTCATCACTGTATTTTCCAAGCTTGGGTTCAACGATTTTTTCAGTAACAAAAGCACCCATACCTGCAATAAAAAAGGTAGAAACAAACATGAAATACCAGTTTACTTCAGGGCCAACTGAATAATTTGGATCTATCATTTGTGCAGCGGTTTCAGTAATACCTGACAGCAGCGGATCCACAGTACCAATCAGCAAGTTAGCTGAATATCCACCGGAAACACCCGCAAAAGCAGCCGCAAGGCCCGCTAATGGGTGACGACCTAAAGAATGGAAAAGCATCGCTGCAAGTGGAATTAACACCACGTAACCTAACTCAGATGCAGTGTTTGAAATAATACCAGCGAAGACAACTGTGACGGTTACCATACGCTTCGAAGCACCCATCACCAAACCACGCATTGCAGCAGACAATAGACCTGAATACTCCGCAATCGCAACACCTAGCATAGCCACCAATACCGTGCCTAAAGGAGCAAAGCCAACAAAGTTTTTAACTAAGTTAGTCACGATCAGTTGTAAGCCTTCAGCATTAAAAAGACTCACCACATGAATCATACCATCAGCCGCTCGACCCGCTGCACCTTCTGGGCGAGGGTCAACAACCGAAACACCAAAGTATCCTGCGACACCTGACGAGATAAGTATTGCCACACAAAAAATGGCAAATAAAGTGATTGGATGAGGTAATAAATTCCCCAAATATTCGACGCTATCCAAGAAACGAGTAAATAACGGTTTCTTAGGCGCATTTTGCTTAATTGAAGCTGATGAGCTCATCAGTTCCCTCCTTGTAGTTATCCCTGTGCTTTCATGATAAAAACATCAAAAAGCCGCAGAAGATTACTCGAGAGAAGCGCGCAATTGAAATTGAAGGTGTTACAAAAGTTTACAAAACCACCTACATTAACTATTTTCACGTCAATTTTCAGATAATTCAACAACCAATATATATAAATACAAACAAATGGATAACCAGCACCAATCACATGCTGAAAAAATACGGCCGTCAATACACGCTAACGTTGCACTGCTTTAAATCGTGGGTTCGATTTACAAATGACGTACATACGACCACGACGGCGTACAATTTGACAATCAGGATGACGCGATTTTGCACTTTTGAGTGAACTTAGAACTTTCATTATGGATTCCTTACTTTGTGAACGAACTCGTTTTATCAACCATTTATTTTCTTAACCTAAAACGCTTTATGGCTGAACGATATGGATAACTGGCACTGAGTATCAATTGTTATGTTATAACATTTTAATTAATAATGATTATCAACAAGAAATGCAAGTACAAATGTGATATTTTCTTCTTCTATTCAAACAAACGTGAATGACTTGCATGTATACCATCGACCCAATTGGCATAATCGAAAGCCCGTATAAAGAAAAATTTGCAGTTCCTCGTCAGCCGCGCTTGGTGCCTAGTGCCACCGCCAGAGTTAAGCTAACGGGCGATGCTAACTGCTTAGAGGCCGTAAGAGGAATTGAGCAATTCAGCCATATTTGGCTCCTGTTCTTGTTTGATCGGAATTTAGACGCAGGATGGAAACCAACCGTACGCCCGCCACGATTAGGGGGCAATGAACGGATGGGAGTTTTTGCTTCGCGAGCGACCTTTCGACCCAATGGTATTGGTATGTCCGCGGTTGAGCTAAAAGGTGTGATTAAACAAGGTGAACATGTTTACCTTGAATTAGGCAGTGTTGATTTAGTCGATGGCACGCCAATTATCGATATCAAACCGTATATTCCCTATTCTGACTCGATTGAGAACGCGGTGGGTGGTTATGCAGAAAAAGCGCCCGATAAAATCAACGTCACTTTTAGCACACCCGCATCGGTAGTACTTGAAAAACACTCAAACTATCACATGGTCAAGGCGGTCATTGAGCAAGTGCTCTCGCAAGATCCTCGCCCCGCTTATAAAAAAAACAAGCAAGATGACAAAGAATATGCGGTAAATCTGTTCGATCTGAACGTAAAATTCACCATCACAAACAACTTAGTGTCAGTAACCGCAATAGAACACTTTTGACAAAGGCGATTGGCTGATATTATACACGGCTAAACCGAATCCCCTTTTCTGGGGTATCCCTATGCAGAGCTTGGTTTTTCCAACCAAACAAAGCAGTTAATTTATGATGGACGGATATAATTAATGCGTACCAGTAAATATCTTCTTTCAACCTTGAAGGAGACCCCAAACGACGCAGAAGTCATTAGCCACCAGCTAATGCTACGTGCAGGTATGATCCGTAAGCTAGCTTCAGGTTTATATACTTGGCTACCTACTGGTCTACGTGTGCTGCGTAAAGTCGAAAACATCGTTCGTCAAGAGATCGACAATGCAGGTGCGATTGAAACCTTGATGCCCGTTGTTCAGCCGTTTGAACTATGGGAAGAGACAGGCCGCTCTGAAAAAATGGGCGCTGAGCTACTTCGTTTTACTGACCGCCATACTCGCCCGTTTGTACTTAGTCCGACAGCTGAAGAAGTGATCACCAGCCTTGTGCGTAATGAAGTTAATTCATACAAACAGCTGCCACTGAACCTGTACCAGATCCAAACAAAATTCCGTGATGAAAGACGCCCACGTTTTGGTGTGATGCGCGCACGTGAATTCTCGATGATGGATGCATACAGCTTCGACATCGACAAAGACGGACTGCAAAAATCGTATGACATCATGCTTGATGCTTACTGCAAAGCATTCGACCGCATGGGGCTTGATTACCGCGCAGTACTGGCTGATAGCGGTGCTATTGGCGGTAGCGGCTCTCAAGAGTTCCACGTACTGGCAGAAAGCGGCGAAGACCTCATCGCCTTCTCAACCGAGTCTGACTACGCAGCGAACATCGAAAAAGCAGAAGCAATTGCACCAGCCATTGAACGTGCCGCTCCAACGCAAGAGATGCAATTAGTAGACACTCCAAATGCTAAGACAATTGCAGAGCTTGTTGAACAGCACGGCCTTGCTATCGAAAAAACAGTAAAAACGTTATTCGTTAAAGCGTCAGATGAAATCGATGCCGACATCATCGCATTAATCATCCGTGGCGATCACGAGCTTAATGAAGTTAAAGCGGAAAACTTAGCCGAAGTCGCCTCTCCTTTGGAAATGGCAACAGAAGAAGAGATCCGTGCATTGATCGGTGCAGGCCCTGGCTCTTTAGGCCCTGTAGGTTTAGAGCTGCCATTTATTGTTGACCGTACTGTAGCGGTAATGAGCGACTTTGGCGCAGGTGCTAACGTAGACGGTAAACACTACTTCGGGATTAACTGGGGTCGTGACGCCGAACTAGGCCAAGTCGAAGACTTACGTAACGTTGTTGAAGGCGACCCAAGCCCATGTGGCCAAGGCACCATCTTGCTAAAACGTGGTATCGAAGTCGGTCATATCTTCCAGTTAGGTACTAACTACTCTGAGAAGATGAACTGTGGCGTACTAGATTCAAACGGTAAGAATGTCATCCTAGAAATGGGCTGTTACGGTATCGGTGTTTCACGTGTTGTTGCTGCTGCTATTGAGCAGAACAACGACAAATTCGGCATTATCTGGCCTGATGCGATCGCACCTTTCCAAGTCGCGATCGTACCAATGAACATGCACAAGTCTGAGCGAGTTCAACAAGCGGCTGAAAAACTATATGCAGAACTGTCAGCGGCAGGGATTGAAGTATTGTTTGATGATCGTAAAGAACGCCCTGGCGTGATGTTCTCGGACATGGAATTGATCGGTGTTCCTCATACCATCATTATTGGTGACCGCAGCATGGACGAAGGCAACTTCGAATACAAACATCGCCGTACGGGCGAGAAATCTGCCATTGCGATGGATGGTGCGGTTGAGTTTATCAAATCTCAACTTGCCTAACATCGTAGCCATTGTTTGAAAGGTTGCCTTTATGGCAACCTTTTTTATTTGTGCCATTTATTAATCTTAGATTCATCATTGCCACTTTATTCTATTCTCTATACCCAAACCACTTGAAGTCGCAGGTAGGCGGCAAGTGAGTTCATCCCCATGAGCATAGATAAACTATGTGATTGGGGTGAGCGAACGTAGCCAACGCCGCTGCAACTTCAAGTCGGAAGGGGATATTCATAAAGGAGGTGTCATATGGATCTAAAAAGTCTTCTCAACCAAGCACTCAATTCAAATATTGTTAAGCAAGGGTCAACTCAACTTAGTTCTATCACCCAAGACAGCAGTAAATTGAAAACCTTAGGCGCAGGAGCCGTTGGTGGGGGTTTGATAGGTTTATTAATGGGTTCAAAGAAAACCAAAAAAATAGGCAAAAAAGTACTTGGTATTGGTGGCGCAGCAGCACTTGGGGCGCTGGCTTATAAAGCCTACAACGACTGGCAAGCAAAGCAGACGACAACTCAACCTCAAGCCACATTTGATCCCGATGATTCAAACCACAGCGTACTCATTTTAAAAGCGATGATTGCCGCTGCAAAAGCCGATGGTCACGTTGACGAACAAGAGATGAGTAAAATTGAGCAAGCGATAGTTGAAATGGGAGCTGATGCTCAGCTTCAACAACTCGTTAAAAATGAATTACACAAGCCATTAGACCCTGCGGCTATTGCTCAGCTAGCCACAACACCAGAGCAAGCCAGTGAACTTTATCTCGCCTCACTACTGATTGCTGATGAACAAAACTTTATGGAAAAAGCATACTTAAATGAGTTAGCTAAACAGCTTCGCTTGGCTGATGATCTTGTCTTAGCTCTTGAGCAGCAAGTCAACGCTTAAACTTTCGCCATTTAAAACCAGAGCTTGCGCAAGAGCAAGTTCTGGTTTTGTCTTTCCTAAAATCAATGTGTATATTGAGAGCAGTTATCATTTATTAGGATTCAGACCATGCAAGTTTACGGTTGTTGTGATTTAGTACGTGAGCTTTACGCTCAAATTGGCAGTGGTGATCAAGCCTATATTCCTCAAGCTATTTCTTGTGCTGTTAAAGCACTTAATGATGTGGCAGCCAACCAATCGCTACCGAAGGAAGTGCGCGAGCAAGCCGCCTTTGCCGCTGCTAATCTGCTAATTTCAGACTTTGAGGATAAGTAATGAACTTAGCTAATTTTGCTTCGATGGATCCCATCATGTTGATGAGTATCGTAAACATGAAATTGCGTGATGACTTTAGTGGTGATCTCGACAAACTGGCTAACTACTTTGATATTGATCGCAGCGCTTTAGAAGCTCGTCTTGCCAGTGCTGGTTTTGAATTTCTAGCCGAGGTTGGTCAATTCAGATAGCTACTGACTAAATCGGCGCTTATAACTGAACGAAAAAAAGAACCCCGCTCACCGAGCGGGGTTCTTCATTGTTAGTACAGCATTATCTTTTTAATAAAGAATTACGCTTTTTTCTCTTTTCTTGATTCTGCTTTGCGTTCATTACGCTTCACTTGGTTTTCAATAAAACCTGCTAGCTCTTTCTCAGCCCAAGTTTTCGCAAGCTCTTCGCTTTCAAAACCAGTTTCACGCTTTGATACTGTGCTTCTATGAGCGGTTACTTGACGAACAATTTCAGCCGCCCAACCATTACGTTTTTCAGTCACACGGATAGTGAATTTTTTACTTTCAGACATTTTCGTTTTCCTAAGGGAAGAATAAGGGATTACTCATCAACGTTAACCATAATCATCACTGTAAGCCAGATATTGATTACGATTAGTATCACTCCACTTTGTAGAGTATGTTGAACACCATCCCTTGGTAAGCGCGGCATTAGAGCATAAATCACAGATCTTTTCCGCATATTTTACAAAATTTTCGCTCCCAGCATAAATAAGAAAAGCCGCTGAAATGCAGCGGCTTTAATCTTATCAGTCAAATCACGAAATGAATGACATCATTAACCCAGATTTTTACGTGCATTTTGGAACATACGCATCCAAGGGCTGTTTTCACCCCATGAATCCGGATACCAAGAGTTCGCGACGGTACGGAACACGCGCTCTGGGTGTGGCATCATAATAGTAACGCGCCCATCTGTTGTGGTTAAGCCCGTAATCGCGTTTGGTGAACCATTCGGGTTATTCGGGTATTGCTGAGTAACTTGACCATTATTGTCGACAAAACGTAGCGCAACAGTAGCTGATTGTTCAATAGCTGCAAGATGCGCCGTATCACGCACTTCGACACGACCTTCGCCATGAGAAACCGCAATTGGCATACGTGAACCAGCCATTTCATTGAAGAACAATGAGTCTGATTTTTGTACTTCAACTAAGCTAAAGCGAGCTTCGAAACGCTCTGATTCATTGCGTACAAAACGCGGCCACAAATCTGCACCTGGTATCAACTCTTTGAGGTTAGATAGCATTTGACAGCCATTACACACACCTAATGAGAACGTATCTTCACGCTTGAAGAAGTTTTCGAACTGATCACGTGCTTGTGCATTAAACAGCACGGATTTAGCCCAACCTTCACCCGCACCCAATACATCACCGTAAGAAAAACCACCACATGCCACAAGGCCTTGATACTCTTCTAACGCCGCTTGACCAGTTAAGATATCGCTCATGTGGATATCGGTCGCTTCAAAACCAGCACGGTCGAACGCCGCCGCCATTTCGACATGAGAGTTCACACCCTGCTCACGTAGAATCGCCATTTTCGGTTTAGCACCTTTAGCAATGTATGGCGCGGCAATATCTTGGTTTACATCAAAACTTAATTTAACGTTTAGACCTGGGTCAGAGTTGTCTTTCTTCGCTTCATGCTCTTGGTTTGCACATGCTGGGTTATCACGTAGAGCTTGCATCTTGTGCGTAGTTTCTGCCCAGATAGTACGTAGCTCAGTACGATTACGCTCTAAAACTACTGTGTCGCCAGAGGTAATCACTAGCTCATCAGACGCACCAACGCTGCCGATAACATGTGAGCATGCTTCTAAGCCGTTTGCTGCCAGAGTAGAAAGAACAGCATCTAGATCGTCGTTCTTAACTTGAAGGACTGCACCTAGCTCTTCATTAAATAACACAGCCAACGCATCATCGCCTAGTGCAGCAATGTCGGCTTTCACACCACAGTGACCGGCAAATGCCATCTCAGCCAGAGTAACAAACAAACCACCATCGCCTTTATCGTGATAAGCGACGATTTGATCATTAGCGACCAGTGCTTGAATGCCTTCATAGAAGCCTTTTAGCTGGGCTGCGTTGTCAACGTCTGCGGGTTTATCACCAAGCTGCTTGTAAACTTGCGCCAGTGCCGTGGCACCTAAGCGGTTTTTACCATTACCTAGGTCGATAAGAACCAGCGATGTATCACCTTTATCAGTACGAAGTTGTGGCGTAATGGTTTTACGTACATCTTCAACACGAGCAAACGCCGTGATGACAAGAGAAAGTGGCGAAGTCACTTCTTTCTGCTCACCGTTTTCATCCCACTTGGTTTTCATCGACATCGAGTCTTTACCAACAGGAATCGTCAGACCAAGTGCAGGACACAGCTCTTCACCGACCGCTTTCACCGCTTCGTAAAGACCAGCATCTTCACCAGGGTGACCGGCGGGAGACATCCAGTTTGCTGATAGTTTAATGTGTTTGATATCACCGATGTTGGTTGCAGCAATATTAGTAATCGCTTCACCAACGGCTAAACGAGCTGATGCACCAAAGTCAAGCAAAGCTACTGGCGTACGCTCACCCATCGACATCGCTTCACCATGGTAAGTATCGTAGCTGGCTGCGGTGACTGCACAGTTTGCCACTGGCACCTGCCATGGCCCAACCATTTGGTCACGTGCAACTAACCCCGTTACCGTGCGATCACCAATGGTGATAAGGAAAGTTTTCTCGGCAACCGTTGGTAGGCGTAAAACACGATCAATCGCTTCGTTAAGTTCAATACCACTGCGATCGATGGCAGGGTTGTTTGCTTTTAACGTTTTCGCATCACGGTGCATCTTAGGCGTTTTACCTAATAGGATGTCCATTGGCATATCGATTGGCGTGTTGTTAAAGTGTGAATCTTCAAGCTTGAGCTCGCGTTCTTCTGTCGCTACCCCAACCACTGCATATGGTGCACGTTCGCGTTTACAAATTGCATCAAAGACAGCCATATTTTCAGGAGCGACAGCCATTACGTAACGTTCTTGTGACTCATTACACCAGATTTCTAACGGACTCATACCCGGCTCATCGTTTGGCACATCACGCAGTTGGAAAATACCGCCACGTTCGCCATCATCCACAAGCTCTGGAAGTGCATTAGAAATACCGCCCGCGCCCACATCGTGGATAAACGCGATTGGGTTTGCATCACCTAGCTGCCAACAGCGGTCAATCACTTCCTGACAACGACGTTCCATCTCTGGGTTCTCACGTTGTACTGAAGCGAAATCAAGATCTTCTGCTGATTGACCAGACGCCATTGACGAAGCCGCTCCACCACCAAGGCCGATATTCATAGCCGGACCACCAAGCACGATTAGGCTTGCACCGACTGGAATTTCTTTCTTCTGCACGTGCTCGTCACGGATGTTACCCATACCACCAGCAATCATGATTGGCTTGTGGTAACCACGCACTTCTTCACCTGCGTGAGAGTTTACTTTCTCTTCGTAAGTACGGAAGTAACCAAGTAGGTTTGGACGACCAAATTCGTTGTTGAATGCCGCGCCACCTAGTGGGCCTTCGAGCATGATATCTAATGCGTTAACGATTCGACCTGGCTTACCAAAGTCTGTTTCCCATGGCTGTTCAAAACCTGGAATACGTAGGTTAGAGGTGGTAAAACCAACCAGACCCGCTTTAGGTTTACCGCCAATACCGGTTGCGCCTTCATCGCGAATTTCACCGCCAGAACCAGTAGAAGCACCAGGCCAAGGAGAGATAGCTGTTGGGTGGTTGTGTGTTTCCACCTTCATCAAAATATGTGCTTTCTCATGGCTGTAACCATATTGACGAGTTTCTGGATTTGGGAAAAAGCGTCCTACCTCTGACCCGACCATCACCGCAGCGTTGTCTTTGTAAGCCGATAGAACGTGATCTGGCGTCACTTCAAAGGTGTTTTTGATCATCTTGAACAGTGATTTATCTTGCTTTACACCATCAATGGTCCAATCTGCGTTAAAGATTTTGTGGCGACAATGTTCAGAGTTCGCTTGCGCAAACATCATCAATTCGATGTCGGTTGGATTACGCTTTAGTTTAGAAACAAAGCTTTCGAGTAAGTAATCGATCTCATCCTCTGCCAATGCAAGGCCAAGGGTAACGTTTGCTTGTTCAAGCGCAGCGCGACCACCGTTTAATAGATCAACATCCGCAACCGGAGCAGGTTGTGCCACTTTAAATAGTGCATTGGCCGCTTCAAATTCTGTAAATACCACTTCCATCATGCGGTCATGAATCAATGCTTGAATGGCGTTGATCTGTTCAGCGGAAAGCTCACCTTCAGACTCAATGTAATAAGCGGTACCGCGTTCCAAACGCTTTACATTAGCTAAACCACAGTTATGAGCAATATCTGTTGCTTTCGAAGACCAAGGAGAAATTGTGCCCGGGCGAGGAGTAACAAGCAGGAGAAGACCTTGTGGTTCATGCTCTTGAATGGTTGGGCCGTAAGTAAGAAGCTTCTCTAACTTTTCAAGTGCTTGAGCGTCTAAATCTGCTGAGAGATCGGCAAAATGCATGAACTCCGCGTAAATACCAGAAACAGGTAATTGCTGTTCACGACAAAGTTCAACGAGTTTGTTAACACGAAACTCAGAAAGAGCTGGGGAGCCACGCAAAATTCTCATGTGCTTAGGTCTCTTATACAGTGGGTTGAGGTGTAATTGGAATGAACTCACAAAAACTTAAAATACAATAAGTTAAAACAATAAACTTGAATTCATACCAATTTAACCTCCAACTTTCGAGCGCATTATAAAGGAATTCTTTTTGTGACGTAACACCAAAAGCAACCGTTTGCGTCATTTTTTTTGTCAAATTTGAAATACACCCATATTCAAGCGGCAACCGACACTTTTGCAGCCATTTTTAATCTGGAACTTTGCCAATATGGCGGCCTTTGATATAAAGGTATCAATTGATGTAAGAGATCTCCCTTAAATGCCCAACTATTATTTAAATCAGCTTCATCGCTCACTACTTCTGTTACTACTCCCTTTGTTGATCGTTGGCTGCCAAATTGATTCCGATCCGAAAAGCGAACTCGATCATATTCGCGAACGTGGTGTATTACGTGTTGGTACGATTAACAATCAGCTTTCTTACTATATTGGTCCCGATGGCCCAGCAGGATTAGATTACGAATTAGCTCGTGATTTTGCTAACGAGCTCGGCGTTAAATTAGAGATGAAACCGGCTTATCGCTTATCGAGCCTGTTCCCTGCACTCAAAAATGGCGAGATAGACATGATCGCCGCGGGTTTAAGTCAATCAACTCAGCACTTAAAAGGGTTTAGGGCAGGGCCAGCCTACTACTATGTCAGCCAGCAAGTGGTGTATAAAAAAGGCTTGTGGCGACCAAGAAACCTAGACCAGTTACTGGCAAAGCAGGCTGAGCTAATAGCAGAGAATCAGGGCAACGATATTTTTTCTATCGTCGAAGAGTCTCATTTTGAAAATACCTTAAATGCCATAAAGCAAGCTCATCCAGACTTTCAATACCGCGTTGATCGCAACGCAGATGTCACAGATCTACTCAAACAGGTCTCTGAAGGCAAATTGCGCTTCACCATGGCCGACTCGGTTGAAGTCTCGCTTTCGCAACGAGTGAACCCCGATTTAGCGGTTGCTTTCGAATTAACTGAAGATCAGCCGATTGCTTGGTACGTTAAACGTTCCGAAGATGAAAGCCTTTACGCTTTAATGATTGAATTTTTTGGCAACCTAAAACAATCAGGCCATTTAGCCGCCTTGGAAGAGAAATACATTGGACACGTTGGCACGTTCGACTATGTCGATACTCGCGCTTTCATACGCGCTTTAGATAGCCGATTACCTAAGTGGTCTCCTCTTTTCCAGAAATATTCAGATGAATTTGACTGGCGCTTAGTAGCCGCACTGGCTTACCAAGAGTCACATTGGAATCCACGTGCCAAATCGCCAACAGGGGTGCGAGGCATGATGATGTTGACTCAGCCTACCGCAAGAAGTGTTGATGTTGCCAATCGACTCGATCCTGAACAATCGGTGCGAGGTGGCGTCGAATATTTACGTAGAATGGTCAAACGAATTCCTGATTCAATTTCAGAGCATGAAAAGATTTGGTTTGCTCTTGCCTCTTATAATGTCGGTTATGGACATATGATGGATGCCAGACGCTTAACCAAGTTGCAAGGCGCTAACCCTGATTCGTGGACCGAGGTTAAAGAACGCCTGCCACTGCTGAGACAGAAAAAATACTTCAGCCAAACGCGTTATGGGTACGCAAGGGGCGATGAAGCAAAAGCATATGTGGAAAACATTCGTCGTTATTATCAAAGTATTATCGGCCACGTTGATCAACAAAATGCGTCACAGTCAGAATCTGACACCGCTGATTTAGTCGTAATCAATATTGAAGATGAAACACTGCTTGATGATGCCGAAAGAGAAGCAGCTCAAGATGCAAAAGAGGCGAATAGCGCCCCGCAATAATGTATTCTGATTACTTCGTATGGACGAAAAATGCGCACTTGATTTTCAGGTGTGCAACCCATACATCAAATTGTGAGCCAGATCGTTTCACAAGTTTCATATTACGGTAACAATCAGGCTCTATAAAGACAGACTTACATTGTCAAAAGGCACCCTAAAAGGTTAGGGATTATTGTCAAAACTTAGCAGTAGGAGGTTGTTTTATGCTTAAACGTAGAACGCAGTCAAAACACCTTAGTAAAACCGTATCAGCGAACCGCCGTAAGCGCATGCTGGCCAATAATAAAAAGAAAATTATTTGGCGTAATCGTGCATTTATGCAATTGCTCGCTTCTTAGATCAATCGGCAAACATCTACATCGCTAGATGTTTGCTAAAAACTCACTCTTTCTCTTGTTCCCTTTTTAACTTCTTCGCTGTTTGGATCTCTGCTCTTCTTCTCTTAAAAAAACTCTGTAACTGAGTTCGACACTCATCTTCTAACAACCCTTTTTCAATGGTTGCATAGTGATACGATGCTTGGCTTTCAAATAAATTCAGCACTGTACCTGCAGCCCCAGCTTTAAGATCTGGCGCACCATAAACAATGCGCTTTACTCGGCTATGCAGCAGCGCTCCTGCACACATAGGGCACGGCTCTAAAGTGACATACAACGTTGTGTCTAACAGACGATAATTACCGAGCACATGGCCAGCTTGACGCAATACTTGAATTTCAGCATGAGCGGTTGCATCGTGGCTGCCAATCGAACAATTCCATCCTTCAGCAATGATCTCACCATTTTTGACAAGTACGGCCCCTACCGGCACCTCACCGGCTTGTTCCGCTATATCGGCCAACTCGATAGCACGGCGCATAAATTGATAATCTTGAGGAGTAAAACTCGTATTCATAGTTCGCGTATTTCTCTGTTATCGTTGTTAGGGTTATAGCGCATCAGCAAGAAAGTCGACCAGCAACCTCACCTTAGATGACAAATGACGATTGTGAGGATAAAGTGCCCACACGCCCTCGCGATCATCACGATACGGCAATAGCACTTCCACCAGCTCACCTGATGCTAAATATGCCTCTACGTAATAATCTGGTAATTGTACCATTCCAATACCTTGCAACGCGGCATTAAGTAACGCTACACCGCTATTGCACTTGATTTTACCTTTAACACTTATCTGACGAGAACGCTGATTATCTTTAAAGCGCCAATATCCCATCGTTCCTTGTAAACATTGATGATGAGTCAGTTCAGACAAAGTGTGTGGCGTACCATACTGAGCCAAATAGTCAGGACTTGCGCAAACAAACAACTGCCGATTACTCAATTTTTTAGCAATAAAGCTCGAATCCTCTAATTGCCCAAGACGCACCGCAACATCAACCCCTTGTTCAATAAGATCGAGCTTTTGGTTAGTCAGAATCAAGTCTAATTCCAGTCGAGGGTGCTGTTGTAAAAATTGATTCAGTAATGGCGCCACTTTTTGTTCACCATACGTCACGGGCGCGGTGACCTTTAATAAGCCAGAGGGCGTTTGCTGCATTTGGGTTACTGTAAGCTCTGCTAACTCTAACCCTTCCACCAACTGACGACATTGATGATAATAAAGTTGCCCCGCTTCAGTCAGCGAGACCTTTCGCGTTGTTCGTTGCAATAATTTAACCGCCAAACGCGCTTCTAATGTCGCAATACGACGACTTACATTAGCCACTGAAGTCGCCAGTTTGTGTGCCGCAGATGTAAAACTACCAGTCTCAGCGACCGCTACAAATTCATTGATGCCTTCCCAATTCGCCATTTTAATTATTACTGATACGTAAAAGTAATTCTTATTTTAGACTGATTATAAAAATTTTAGAAATAAATATACTGTCATTAACACTCAGCGACATTCGCTGTTATACCTATATCAAAGCCCATCGACTGAATCAGTGATGCTTAATAAAGCCACACGAATGACTCAGTGGATACAACCATTCAGGCGAAAAGGAAAACATTATGTCACAACCTCAATTCATTAAATCTCGTGCTGCTATTGCATGGGGACCAAATCAACCTCTGAAAGTCGAAGAAGTTGACGTCATGTTGCCTAAAAAAGGCGAAGTGTTGGTACGTATTGTGGCGACCGGAGTATGCCACACCGACGCTTTTACCCTTTCAGGTGAAGACCCTGAGGGCATATTTCCTGCCATTTTAGGGCATGAGGGCGGTGGTATTGTCGAAATGGTTGGCGAGGGTGTAACAAGCGTCGATGTCGGTGATCATGTCATTCCTCTCTACACCGCAGAATGTGGTGAGTGTAAGTTTTGTCAATCAGGTAAAACTAACCTTTGCCAAGCGGTGCGTGAAACTCAAGGTAAAGGATTGATGCCCGATGGCACCACCCGCTTTTATAAAGATGGCCAACCCATCTTCCATTACATGGGCTGCTCTACCTTTTCTGAGTACACCGTATTGCCGGAAATTTCATTAGCCAAAGTCAATAAAGATGCGCCATTAGAAGAAGTCTGTTTACTTGGGTGTGGCGTAACTACTGGTATGGGCGCAGTGCTTAATACCGCCAAAGTTAAGCAAGGTGATACCGTGGCGATCTTTGGCTTAGGCGGCATTGGTCTTTCGGCAATAATTGGGGCGAGAATGGCTGGTGCGAGCCGCATCATTGGGATTGATATCAACGAAAGTAAGTTTGAATTGGCGACTCAGCTAGGCGCGACCGATTGCATTAATCCGCGAAAGGTCGATAAACCAATCCAAGATGTGATCATTGAGATGACTGATGGCGGTGTTGATTTTTCTTTTGAGTGTATTGGTAACGTCAACGTGATGCGTCAAGCACTCGAATGTTGTCACAAAGGCTGGGGGGAATCTGTCATTATTGGGGTTGCAGGTGCTGGGCAAGAAATTTCAACCCGTCCTTTCCAATTAGTGACCGGTCGAGTATGGCGAGGCAGTGCATTTGGGGGCGTTAAAGGTCGCTCAGAACTGCCAGAAATCGTTGAACGTTACATGGCTGGCGAGTTTGGTTTGCAGGAATTCATTACTCACACGATGGGCTTAGAAGATATCAACCATGCTTTTGAACTCATGCATAAAGGGGAAAGTATCCGCTCTGTGGTTCATTTTGATAAATAACGACTTCAGTTCACACCTTCAGTCAGCAAGCACCTCTCAATGAGGTGCTTGATAGGTCATACTATGAATATTGAAAATATTAGCCAAGCCAAAGTCTTCGGTGGCTGGCATAAACAGTACACACATCGATCACAAGCGTTGGGATGTACCATGCGTTTCGCCATTTTCCTTCCCCCGCAAGCTGACCATCACCCCGTTCCGGTTCTGTATTGGTTATCCGGCTTAACCTGTAACGATGAAAATTTCATGCAAAAAGCAGGCGCTTTCAAAGAGGCGGCCAAGTTAGGTATCGCGATTGTCGCGGCTGATACTAGCCCACGAGGAGAAGGAGTGCCTGATGATCCACAAGGTTGCTACGACTTAGGCTTAGGCGCGGGGTTTTATCTCAATGCAACCCAAGCGCCTTGGTCTCAGCACTATCAGATGTACTCGTACATCGTACAAGAACTGCCAGATTTGATTGAGCAACATTTTCCAGTCAATGATAAACGCGCCATATCAGGACACAGCATGGGAGGCCATGGAGCGCTGACCATTGGATTAAAAAATGCTACACGCTATCAATCAATATCCGCTTTCAGTCCTATCTGTAACCCTATGCAATGTCCCTGGGGACAAAAAGCATTTCGACATTACCTTGGTAATGATCAACAAGCTTGGAAAGCTTATGACGCGGTTGAGCTCTTAAGTTCACACACGCCCAAGCTGCCAATTTTGGTTGATCAGGGAGAAGAAGATACTTTTTTACACGCACAGTTAAAACCAGAACGACTCGCAGCGGCAGCGCAAGCTTCAAATAGCCCACTCACTTTAAGAATGCATAAAGGCTACGATCATAGTTACTTTTTTATTCAAAGTTTCATTGATGAACATTTAGCCTTCCATGCACAACATCTCAATCCATAAGCTTCGAATCGTCCACAAAAAAGCCCGTGAACAGTATCACGGGCCTTCTTTACTTGATTTGAAGCATCACTTACATGCTGTAAGTATATGGTGCTTGCACGCCTAGAGGGATACCGAAAGCCCAATAAGCCAGCAAGAAAACCGTCCAACCGATAAGCATTGCAATTGAGAACGGCATCATCAATGACGCTAATGTACCAATACCTGTTGATTTCACATAACGTTGGCAATAAACAACAACCAGTGGGAAGAACACCATTAGCGGAGAGATAATGTTAGAAACTGAATCACCTACACGGTAAGCCGCTTGCGAGAGTTCAGGAGAGATCCCCACCGCCATTAACATTGGTACTAGAATTGGACCAATTAATGCCCACTTAGCTGACGCAGAGCCTACCAACAAGTTAACGCACGCTGTCAGTAGAATCATACCAACAATCGTAGCCTGACCAGGTAGATCCATCGCTTTGAGACCTTCAGCGCCATACAACGCCAACATAGTACCGATGTTCGATTGACCAAATGCTGACAAGAACTGAGCACAGAAGAACGACATAACAATGTACGCGCCCATCGTTGCCATCGTTGCAGACATTGCTTTAATGACATCATTGCTGTTTTTAAAAGTACCAGCGACACGGCCATAAACAATGCCCGGAATAATAAATAGGATAAAAATCAGTGGCACAATAGATTTCATCACTGGTGCAGAGAATGCGGTGAGCTCACCATCAGGTGAACGGAGCGCTGAATTTTCAGGGATCAGTGCTGCCACAAGCAAACCAATACCAACAATCATTGCCCACCCCGCATACTTAAATGCTTTTGATTCAATCGCAGTAAAAGTACCTAAATCGGGTGCGGTTTCTGCATCTTCATCAACAGGCATTTTAGCCAAACGTGGCTCAATGATTTTCTCTGTCACGTACCAACCAATCGCCACAATGATGATTGATGAAAGGCCGGTGAAGAAAATATTCGCTAACGGGTTAACCACATAGTCAGGATCCAGTACTTGAGCAGCCGTTTGAGTAAAGCCAGCCAGTAGCGGGTCAATACCTGAAGGAATAAAGTTCGCTGAAAAACCACCCGATACACCAGCAAAAGCCGCGGCAATACCAGCTAATGGATGACGCCCCGCAGCATGGAAGATAATACCGCCCAATGGAATGACCAGTACATAACCAGCATCAGCGGCTGTATGGGAAACAATAGCCACTAAAATCAGCATTGGGGTAAGAAGCTTAGCGGGTGTGAAGTTCAGCATTTTCTTCAAACCCGTGGTGATAAAGCCTGAAGAGTCAGCAACACCAACACCAAGCATGGCGACCAAAACGATGCCTAATGGCGCAAAACTGGTGAATGTGGTGACCATATTCGCTAAAAAGCTCGCAAGCGCTTGGCCAGTCAGTAAGTTGTTAACTTGCAGTGCTTCACCCGTGCGAGGATTGATAAGATCGAATGTAACATTCGACAAAAGTGCAGATGAAACCCAAACAATAACCAGTGCCCAGAAAAACAAAATAGCAGGATCTGGGATTTTGTTACCTGCTCGTTCAATAAAGTTTAAAAAGCGATCCATACCGCTCGGCTTCGGCGATGGTGCTTGTTGTGTCGCTTGGTTACTCATTGGTAACTCCATATGTGATGTTGCATTCGCAGGTCTTCGTAAAATAGTTTTTCGACCCAATAATTAGCGATAATTCTATAACAAAGAGAAAGCTAAAACACAACACCCTGTGTGTTTTTGCAAAAATGGAGACATAACTTGCAAAAACAGCACCACACTACAACAATCCACATACAAGCAAATATCAATTAGCACTACAAACAGATAACCTTAGCGCAAAAACATTGATTCCATTTATAAGTAAACACTGAGTTAGCAAAGAAATAAATGCTCGTATCAATAGGCGTTACCTCATAAAAAAAGCATTAGTGCGTGTTGAGCTTACTAACCGCCAAGTAGGAACTGATTAATCAAATTCGCTGAATGCTGAGAGCATCGTTTGCAACTTCACAGACTGCTTTTCCCCTTGACGATCAAACCATGATACTTCGATATCAATACTCTTTAATGCGCCCGATAAGCTCACAGAGGGAACAGACCAACGTAAAGTATAAAAAGAGTGCGAGGTATCTTGCCCATCAATAATATCGGTAGAGAAATCTGCTAGTGTCATGGAAGATAACGCTGAGGACGCACCACGAGTGCGAAACCACTCCAGTTTATTTTCAGCCAAATGAAGCGCTTCAATACTATGCAAAGCAAAGTCTGCTCTTTGCTCAACATAAATGTGCAGTTTCACTAACCCTAGGCTACTAATACCAATCAATAGAAAAGCAATCATCACTTCGATAAGGCTAAAACCTTTGTGTTTAGAGATCATTCCACGACCCCTTGCGCCATTTGACGGTATTAAAAGGTTTCCTTGATTCATCAATCACATCTTTATTAAAACGAAAATCCAGCGAATTGAAGAAAATAGCCGCTTGCCCTTTAGCATCAAAAAACTGCCCACCTGACACTGCAAATGCACCATGCTGATAATAAGAAGCTGCCGTGCGATAACTGTTCTCAATTGGACTCGATGCATGGTTTAAATAAGCATTGGCGGCAAAAGCCGCCCAGTCTGCCACCGTCGGTTGGTAATCTACATTAAAATGAAATAGCACACCTTTGAATGGATGGGCAGAAGCACCTAACTCGGGCTTACCCATTATCGACATTAACCCATCATGCACCAAAATAGTCACCCCCTGCGTTGTTTGAGTCGCGTCGACAAGAGCGTTATATTCTGAACTCTCAATTTCACAGCCTCCTTCTAGCCAAACCCGAGTATTACCAGCGTCAATTTCACTTGCCAATTTAGTCCCGCAATGGCTAACAGTTTTGGGCGAACCGCTGCCGCTAATCACTGTAAATTCACCACTATCTCTTACTGTATTGTGCTCAGTAACAGGTACACCAAAATATGCTTCAAATGGCGATACATCAGGATCCAACACGAAATCTCGCCCAACACCAATACCACCAATTAATGAAGATAAATGGTCATTACCTTCAAGGTTAATACACTCCTTACCATCCGGATTGTTAAAATCGGCGTAGGGAGGAACTCCATGAACAATACCCTTGTTGTCGACCACGGCCGCATAAAATCGACTGCGATATCTAAGTGCAATACATTGCCATCCATCTGCGGTTAATGCTCCGGGATCTGGCGTTGAAAATGTCGCACTTGAATGAAAATAGAGATCGGCGCTGGATTGCATCGCGCCCGGTTGTAAGGCACCAGACGTTAAAATTGTTTTGGAAAGAGAAAGGTAATGAGAACGAGCTGAAACTAAATAGCCGTTCGCCAATGGTTCTAAGGTCAATACGACAGGTGTGGTAAATAGACAAGGTTGAAGTGTACCAGGTAACCCATCTGCCAGTTTAAATTGCGTATAAACGCACTCAAGTCCACCCTCTGCTCGCCAGTGATCTTGCCTTGTTTCAATTTCATTTTGCGCTCTTTTGATTTGATAAAGGGTCGCGCGATAACTGCCCAAAACCAGCATCAAGGTAATAGCCAATAGCAATGCTGTGACTAATAGCGTAATTGCCCCTCGCCACTTCGCTCGCCTCATTGCCAATTCCTCTGCTTAATATTGATTGCAAGTGCATGAGAAACACTAGGATCACCAACTAATGCTGCGGCCATCGAAATAGTGAGATAAGCAGAGCTGACCCCCGATGATGCCAAGCTTACTTGCTGCACGTGAAACTTAGTCACCATGATTTGCTGCGGTTCAAAAATAGCCGAGCAACCCGATGTCGCTGCTGACACTGTTTTTGTCACCATTGACGACGGTCTATCACACACTTTCAACTCACCAGAAACCCAGCTCAGTGATACATTACGAATTTGTTCAGGCGGTTGGCGGTCATCTAAGTAAGCGTAAGCAATCGTTTTGGCATCCGCCGAAATATAAACCAGATCATCACTATCTTGCAGCCGTAAAGGGGAGCGACTATCACCAGCGTAGCCCGCTCGCTGAATGTCTTGTTTTAAGTATTGTAAAGTGCCATAGACTTGTTGCAGCAGCAGTAGTTCTTTACCTCTTTCTGCTGCGCTGCTCTGACTAGTGACAAATACCGAACCAATGATGCCAATAGCCATTAAACCAATAACTGACGCGACCATAAATTCGATCAACGTAGCCCCGCCTTGTTGCAATGAATTAAGAACACGCCTTGAAACCAAAGTGGTCTCCTCCAACAGCGCATATTCTCATTTTTCCCGAAAGGCGAAATGATCCTAATTTTAAAGCACCACCACTGCTGGTAAAAATAAAACTGCCGCTAGTCGCTCGGCCATTAATTGCATCGAAATTAATCTGTTCTGAAACATACGTTGTCGATACCTCGATATTGTTATAAGCCTCTCCAGAAAGGGATGAAAGAACGGTTCCTCCAGGATTGGTGGCAGAATCCGTTAACACGATAGACCAATCACCACTGTTATTACTTGCGCCAGAAATAGCGATATGAGCCCATAACTCTGTTTTTCTTCTCACCGCTTCTGAGCGAGCATTCATCACAAATCCATTCAATTCATTAGCTAAGCGCTTCATTTTTTGACTCTCACTGACACGCGTAAAACTCGGAGCGGCAACCGACAGTAAAACGGCAAGTACCATTACAGTGATCAGCAGTTCTAACAGAGTAAATCCGCGAGCCATTTCCCAAACTCCCATGTAAATAAAATATGAAACAAAATTCATCTTGCGCGAATGCTAACACCTAATAAAAATGAGCGGGAAATCGATAAGGAACTCCACGTGATAATTCGAAATTCACTCTGCAACGGCAACAAAATAAGACGATTAGGAATGACATTGATCGAATTATTGATCGTCGTATCAATCATTAGCCTGTTAGCGGCTATCGCCTACCCTAGTTACAGCAAACATGTATTGAAAGGACATAGGACAACCGCATTGGCAGATATGGCGAAAATTCAGCTCACGCTAGAGCATCACTACGACAATGGTTATAGCTGGAGTCAGATCATGTCAGGAGGAACATGTCTAATTTGTGATAGTGATAGCGAGCGCTATCTATTTGCTGTTGCGAGCTCTGCAACCCATGCTTATATCATTACCGCAACGGCACAAGCGACTAAGGGGCAAGATAAAGACCCATGTTTGCTCAGTGATAAGAAAATGACACTCACAGCCAATAATGAAGCCGAGCCGAAAACGTGTTGGAAATAGCTTATGGTTTGTGAATGCCAAAAACAAACAAGGCCCGCAATTGCGAGCCTTGAAATATCATATTGTTAACGCGCTATTAGCTAGTTAAGTCATCAAAGAACTTTTTAACGCCATTGAAAAAACCTTCCGATTTAGGTTTATGCTTATTCGCTGCATCCCCACCGCAAGTATCTTCAAATTCACGTAATAGCTCTTTTTGGCGTGCGCTAAGTTTGACCGGTGTTTCAACGACCAACTTAACGATCAAATCGCCAATCGCTCCACCACGAACGCCTTTCACACCCTTGCCGCGCATACGGAACATACGTCCAGTTTGCGTTTCTTCAGGTACTTTTAAGCTAACACGGCCATCTAATGTTGGGACTTCAACTTCCCCACCAAGCGCTGCCATCGTAAAGCTAACAGGAACTTCGCAGTACAAGTTATTGCCATCACGCTCAAAAATGTTGTGCTCTTTGACATGCACTTGTACGTACAAATCGCCAGCTGGTGCGCCCATTTCCCCAGCTTCACCTTCACCGGATAGACGGATGCGATCGCCCGTATCTACGCCCGCTGGAATTTTCACACTCAGCGTTTTCGATTTTTGCTTGCGACCTTGGCCATGACACACGTTACATGGGTCTTTGATGATCTTACCTTTACCATTACAGGTTGGACAGGTTTGTTGAACAGCAAAGAAACCCTGACGCATCTGAACTTGACCATGCCCATGACAAGTGCCACAAGTCTGAGCCGACGTGCCCTTCTTAGCACCCGTCCCTTCACAACTGTCACAATGCACTAGTGTTGGTATTTCAATTTCTTTCGAACAACCACGAACCGCTTCTTCTAGCGATAATTCCATGTTGTAGCGTAAGTCTGCACCGCGTTGTGCACGAGCTTGGCCACCACCACGGCGACCACCGCCAAAGATATCACCAAAGACATCACCGAAAATGTCGCCGAAGTCTGCGCTACCACCGCCACCGAAGCCACCACCGCCCATGCCGCCTTGTTGAAAGGCTGCATGACCATATTGATCATAAGCGGCTTTCTTTTGTGGGTCAGTTAAAATTTCATACGCTTCTTTTACTTCTTTAAACTTATCCGAAGCGCTTGCATCCCCTTGATTTCTATCAGGGTGAAACTTCATTGCTAAGCGTTTATACGCCTTTTTAATATCGCGCTCAGAGGCATCTCGGCCAACGCCTAATACTTCGTAAAAATCACGTTTTGACATGTTCTTCGTCACCAATTTATTACTGCAAACGACAAATATCGTTCGGTGTTTATATCAATCTAACTAATGGCTCTAGATTCTAATGAACTAAAATTAAAAAGACACTTTTAGTTAGATAGACACCAATGTTTTTGATTATGACTTACAAACGTACGGGCGTAAGAGTTACCTCAAACGCCCGCAAGAATAGTCCAGACAAGGATCTTGATTCAAAACTAGATAGCTTGATTTAGGAGGAAGTGCGTTATCTCTATCGCACTTCTAACACCTAAATTAGGCAACTCTAGTAAAGAGAATTACTTCTTGTCTTCTTTAACTTCTTCAAACTCAGCATCTACAACATCATCTTCTGCTGATTGTTGCTGGCCTTCACCGGCTTGCTGTGCTTGAGCTTTCTGTTGAGCGATTTCCATCAGCTTCTGAGCAGCAGCCATTAAAGCTTGAACTTTAGCGTCGATAGCTTCTTTATCTTCGCCTTTCTTCGCTTCTTCTAGCTCTGTAATCGCCGCTTCAATTTTCACTTTATCGTCAGCAGGAAGCGCATCACCCGCTTCTTCAATTTGCTTACGTGTACCGTGAATCATTTGGTCAGCTTGGTTACGTGCAACCACTAACTCTTCGAACTTCTTGTCCGCTTCTTTGTTAGCTTCTGCTTCTTGTACCATTTTCTCGATTTCTTCATCAGACAGACCACCTGAAGCTTGGATCGTAATCTTCTGCTCTTTACCAGTTTGTTTGTCTTTCGCTGATACCTTCAAGATACCATCAGCATCAAGGTCGAAAGTTACTTCAATTTGTGGCATACCACGTGGCGCAGGTTGAATACCCTCTAGGTTAAACTGACCAAGAGACTTGTTGTAAGTCGCTTGCTTACGCTCACCTTGAAGAACGTGAATCGTTACTGCGCTTTGGTTATCTTCAGCTGTTGAGAACACTTGATCCGCTTTGGTTGGGATGGTTGTGTTTTTCTCAATCAGTTTAGTCATTACACCACCCATCGTTTCGATACCGAAAGATAGAGGAGTAACGTCTAGCAATAGTACGTCTTTAACATCACCCGCTAGTACACCACCTTGAATTGCCGCACCAACCGCTACTGCTTCATCAGGGTTCACGTCACGACGAGCTTCTTTACCGAAGAACTCAGCCACTTTCGCTTGAACCATTGGCATACGAGTCTGACCACCAACGAGGATAACATCAGTAATGTCACCTACAGATAGGTCAGCATCCGCTAGAGCAACTTTTAGAGGCTCAAGTGAACGTTGTACTAGGTCTTCAACTAGAGATTCTAGTTTCGCACGCGTTACTTTAACGTTCATGTGCTTAGGACCCGTTGCATCTGCCGTTACGTAAGGCAGATTTACGTCAGTTTGAGAAGCTGAAGAAAGCTCAATTTTCGCTTTTTCTGCCGCTTCTTTAACACGTTGCATTGCTAACGGATCAGTTTTCAGGTTGATGCCTTGTTCTTTTTTGAACTCATCAACGAGGTAGTTGATCAAGCGGTTATCGAAGTCTTCACCACCAAGGTGTGTGTCACCGTTAGTTGCTAGAACTTCAAATGTTTTCTCGCCTTCAACTTCATCGATCTCGATGATTGAAATATCAAATGTACCACCACCAAGGTCGTAAACTGCGATAACGCGATCGCCGCCTGACTTGTCTAGGCCGTATGCTAGAGCAGCAGCCGTTGGTTCGTTGATGATACGTTTAACGTCTAGACCAGCAATACGACCAGCATCTTTTGTTGCTTGGCGTTGAGCATCGTTAAAGTAAGCAGGAACAGTGATTACTGCGCCAGTGACTTCTTCACCTAGGAAGTCTTCAGCTGTTTTCTTCATTTTCTTAAGAATTTCAGCTGAAACTTGAGGAGCCGCCATTTTCTGGCCTTTTGCTTCAACCCAAGCATCACCGTTATCAGCTTTTACAATTTTGTAAGGCATGATTTCGATGTCACGTTGTACTTCTTCGTCTTCAAAACGACGACCGATCAAACGCTTAATTGCAAATAGCGTGTTGGTTGGGTTTGTTACCGCTTGACGTTTTGCAGGCTGACCTACTAGCGTCTCACCATCTGTATATGCAATTACCGATGCCGTTGTACGCTCACCTTCTGCGTTTTCGATTACGCGAGGTTTGTCGCCATCTAAAACAGCAACACAAGAGTTAGTAGTACCTAAGTCAATACCAATGATCTTACCCATCTGGCTATCTCCAAATAAATTCTATTTTGTTTTTCACTATCCCCAATATGGGGCTGGAGAACAGGGTTTCAACCCTGGCTCACAAACTAAACAAGGATGTTTGTTTCTCGTATGCCCAATAAATAGGGGCGCTAAAAACCATTTCAAGGGCAAATTTGAAAAAAATTACGATTTTTATATCTAAACTCTTCTTCGTGCCGATGAATACAGGAATACGCGCTAGGCATAACGACATAAACCATGAGTTTTCTTCTATCAAACATCTACTCATTAAAAAGAGAGGCCTTAGCCTCCCTTGTACAGCAAACAAGCCAAAACTTGATTGCAAATCATCACTCTTAAATAACATCATGGAGAAACAATAACTAAATTGCGCACCGATCAATTAAAAATGATTATTTTGAAACCATCACCATTGCAGGGCGAACAACGCGACCATTAAGTTCGTAGCCTTTTTGCATCACAAACATCACCGTATTCGGCTCGTGATCGGCGCTTTCTTGGATCGACATCGCTTGGTGGAACTCAGGATTAAATACTTCGCCTTCTGGATTAATTTCTTTCAGGCCAAATTTTTCAATTACGCCAACAAACGTTTTATGCGTAAGCTCGACACCTTCAACCAATGGCTTGATCACTTCATTGTCAGCGTCAGCCGCTTGGATAGCGCGCTCTAGGTTATCCAGTACTGGTAATAACTCTTCAGCAAAACGACTCAACGCGTACTTACGCGCTTTATCAATTTCAGCTTCAGAGCGACGACGCATATTTTCAACTTCAGCTTTTGCTCTTAGAACTGTATCTTGCTGCTCTTGAATTTTTGCTTCGCTCGATAGTAACGCGGCTTCTAATTGAGCAATTTTGGCTTCTTGCTCATCCAATTCAACGCTTTCGTTCCAATCGATATCAGCTTCAGTACCCACAGCTTCAGCTTCTTGCTCAACTACATCTTGCTGTAGCTCTTCTTCTTTCATGGTGTTTTTTTCGTTGCTCATGATATCTCCAGAATCCAACTATTTTGCGCTTAACACGACAAGTATCTGCACGTTAAGCACACAAAAATTCGCACAAAGGCATAACTTGCCTTTATTATGGGGATGATGAATCCTGATTCAAGCCTAATTAGTTGGGAAAACCTATGAAAAAACCATTTGAAGTGATAGCTATCATTGGAAAACCGCGCGATCAACAAGCCATACATACGCACAAAGAGCTTTACCAGTGGTTAACTTCAATCGGATATCCAGTCTTTGTCGATGACAGACTGAGTGACATTGTAGATGGTGTCCCAGCCGAGCATTTCGCAAGCTTATTAGATATTGGTAAAAAAGCAGATTTAGCCATTGTCGTCGGTGGTGACGGCAACATGCTTGGTGCTGCTCGAGTGCTGTCACGGTTTGATATTTCGGTTATTGGTGTCAACCGCGGAAATTTAGGCTTTCTAACAGACCTAAACCCAGAAGATTTTCAGCAACGGCTGCAAGCGGTGCTTAATGGCGAATATCTAGAAGAGCAGCGCTTTTTACTCGAAGCGGAAATTCATCGCCACGGGCAAGTGAAAAGCCATAACACCGCACTTAATGAAGCGGTACTTCACCCTGGGCAAGTTGCGCGAATGATTGAATTTGAGGTCTATATTGATGATAGCTTTGCTTTCTCACAACGTTCCGATGGTCTCATTATCTCAACCCCAACAGGCTCAACGGCTTATTCACTTTCCGGAGGCGGGCCAATTTTATCGCCAAGCCTTAATGCCATCACTTTAGTGCCAATGTTCCCACATACACTTTCTAGCCGCCCACTGGTTGTGGATGGTAACCGTAAAATTAAGCTTATCGTGTCACCAGATAACAGGGGCACACAAGAAGTAAGCTGTGATGGGCAAGTCTCTTTACCTGTCTCGCCAGGTGACGAAATTCATATCTATCAAAGCCCTAATATCTTAAGGCTGATCCACCCTAAAGATTACAGTTACTACCATGTATTACGGGAAAAATTGGGCTGGTCGAGTAAGCTATTTTAAATTAAGAAGTACTTCACAATTCTCTTGCTAGCAAAAATAAAATGATCTGAGCAACTTTACTGTATAAAAAAACAGGTTATACTGTTTTCTTATACAGTATTGTTCAATTATACAGGTAATAAAATGCTGGCTCATTTAAGTGTGAATAATTTTGCTATCGTTAAATCATTGCAGTTAGAGCTTTCCAAAGGAATGACAACCATTACTGGCGAAACCGGCGCAGGGAAGTCGATTGCCATTGATGCGCTTAGCCTCTGTCTTGGTGGCCGCGCAGAAGCCGGCATGGTCAGACAAGATGAAGAAAAAACCGAAGTCAGTGCTGCCTTTATTTTGGATAATAATCTACATGCTACGCGTTGGTTAGAAGACAATGATCTGCTCGATAATAAAGAGTGTATTTTACGTCGAATTATCACCAAAGAAGGGCGTTCACGCGCTTTCATTAACGGTAGCCCAGTTCCGCTTTCGCAACTAAAAGCACTCGGACAACTGTTGATCAATATCCATGGCCAGCATGCTCATCACCAATTAATGAAAAGTGAACATCAAATGGTCATGCTTGATCAGTATGCTGGCCATATTAGCTTGTTGAAAGAAACAAGGTTAGCCTATCAAGCTTGGCGTCAAGCCGATAATCAACTTAACCAACTCAAAGAAAATAGTCAGCAAAATCAAGCTCAAATACAACTTTTGGAATACCAAATTAAAGAGCTAAACGAATTGGCTATCGGCGAAGAAGAGTTCAATGAATTAGAGCAAGAGCATAAACGCTTATCTAACAGCGGTGATCTAGCCACGCTTTGCCAACAAGCGATCGAACTCATTTACGAAGGTGAAGAAGTGAATGCGCTTGGCATACTACAATCAGCAATCAGCTCATTAAATGAACTTGCAGGTTTAGATACAAAGCTCGCTCAGCTGCCGAACATGGTAGCCGAAGCGATGATCCAATTAGAAGAAGCCAATAGCGAGCTAAGACATTATTTAGACAGCATCGACGTCGACCCTGAGCGTATGGCTTATGTCGAAGAACGATACTCAAAAGTCATGTCTATCTCTCGTAAACATCATATTGCGGCAGAAAATCTGTATCAGCATCACCAAGATCTTTTAAAGCAGATCGAACAACTCGATTGCTCTGAAGAAAAATTGCAAGCAATAGAAATGGACGTCGAAAAACACTACCAAAGCTTTGTTGTCGTTGCTGACAAACTACATAAATCTCGTAGCCGTTACGCTAAAGAGTTAGATAAGCTCATCAGCCAAAGCATGCATGAATTGAGCATGGAAAAAGCTAAATTTTGCATCGAAGTTAAACATGAAACGACACATCCATCACCATTAGGTTTTGATACTGTGACCTTCTTAGTTTCAACCAACCCAGGGCAACCGTTGCAACCCATTGCCAAAGTGGCATCAGGTGGTGAACTATCTCGAATCTCATTAGCTATCCAAGTGATCACTGCTCAAAAAGTGGACACGCCAAGCCTAATTTTTGATGAAGTAGATGTGGGAATCAGCGGCCCAACGGCTGCCGTTGTCGGAAGAATGTTAAGAACACTAGGTGAATCAACACAGGTACTGTGCGTTACTCACCTGCCACAAGTCGCTGGTTGTGGCCATCAGCAATTATTTGTGAGTAAACAAGCCAAGGCAGGAAAAACCGAAACCCAAATGAAACGTTTAGACACTGAACAACGCATTACAGAACTTGCGAGATTATTGGGGGGAAGCAAAATTACGGAGTCAACCCTAGCCAATGCTAAAGAGCTATTGATCGCAGCTTAAGTTCGTTTTTTCTTCTCGGTTTGCAACTAAACTCAAAATTCACGGTCTCAATTAGCTCGTAGTTCAGTCAGCTTTTTACTTCTGCCGTGAGCTTGTTTATTATCAGCCAAGTTTTAAAACTTATTAGCAAAGAATTTAAGTATGCAGTTAAAGAAATGGTTAATAGCAGTACCACTCGCTATCACAATGCTAACTGGGTGTTCGTTGGCAGAAAAACTGGTATATCGTATCGACATTAACCAAGGTAATTATGTAGAGCAACAAGCGGTAGATAAGCTTAAGTTCGGAATGACCAAGGAACAAGTTCGATATGTCATGGGCTCTCCAATGTTGGTTGAAAATGGTTACCCTGATACGTGGTATTACATTTATCACCATACCGAAGGCCACAAAGCTTCTATACAAAAAAACCTGATTGTGAACTTTAATCCTTCTGGTTCCTTGGTTAACGTCGCTGGAGACTTCTCCCCAAGCGAACAGTTTTTCGAAGGGATAAACTAACTCGGATTGATAAGATAGATATAAAAATAGGGTTCACAGTGAACCCTATTTTTATATCTATCTTACTCACCTAAATTTAGGGTAGCTATGACGCTCTACCCTGTTCGGCTCTCTTACGGCGAATCTCTTTAGGGTCAGCAAGCAGTGGCCGATAAATTTCAATACGATCGCGATCTCTAACCAGTGCATCTAACTTTACATTGCGACTAAATACACCAACTTTATTTTTCGCTAAATCAATTTCTGGATATAATTCAAGTACTCCAGATTTTTCAATGATTTCCTGAACATTTAAATTTTTATCCACCACTAAATTCAGCACTCGCTGCTCATGAGGTAGTGCGTAAACAACTTCAACATGGATCATGTCAGACTCAATACTCATGCTTGATACACCTGCTTGGCTCGTTTTGTAAACGCATTGACCATATTGCTCGTTAATTCATGAAAGATTTTTCCGAAAGCCAACTCAATCATTTTGCTCGAAAACTCAAACTCTAGTTTCAGCTCGACTTTACACGCTTGCTCATCAAGTGACGTAAAGTACCAACCGCCTCTTAATGTCTTAAAAGGACCATCAACCAAATGCATCACTATCGCTTCACCTGTGACCAAAGCATTAGATGTTGTGAATGTTTTGCTAATCCCCGCTTTCGATACATCTACTGAAGCGACCATCGACTGCTCCGAAGACTCAAGCACACGGGAACCAGAACACCCAGGTAAAAATTCAGGATAACGAGCAACGTCATTCACTAAATTAAACATTTGTTCTGCACTGAAAGACACTAAGGCAGAACGACTGACTTGCTTCATATTCACTCCTCATCATCACCTAAAGAGTAAGGTGTGTAACAATTTTACTTTTATTCTTATCCTACGCAAATAAAAGGATTTCATAAGCTCACACCAAGCCGTATAATGACGCCATTATGGTAAAGAAAAAATCAAACTCAAAAGCTGGTAGCAGTACCATTGCTTTAAACAAGAAAGCTCGCCACGAATATTTTATCGAAGATGAAATAGAAGCAGGGCTAGAGCTCCAAGGCTGGGAAGTAAAATCTCTTCGTCAAGGCAAAGCTAATATTGCAGAAAGCTATGTGTTCATGCGAGACGGAGAAGCTTTTGTCTCAGGAATGACAATCGTACCTCTTCAACAGGCATCTACGCACGTTGTCGCTAACCCGACTCGTGTTCGAAAATTATTACTGAGCCGACGCGAATTGGACAATATCACAGGGCGAATTAACCGCGAAGGTATGACGTTAACGGCGTTGTCTCTTTATTGGTCTCGTTCATGGGTCAAGCTTAAAATTGGCGTATCGAAAGGTAAAAAACTTCACGATAAACGTGATGATTTAAAAGAAAAAGATTGGGCAAGAGAGAAAGCACGCGTAATGAAGAGTTCATTGCGTTAATCTTGACCACTTAGACGCATGGAACTAGACAGGCACTGCTTTTCTGGTACTATGCTTCAACACCCTTGGGGCTGATTCAGGATTCGACGGGAATTTTGCAGTCTGAGGTGCATGCCGAGGTGCGGTAGGCCTCGTTAACAAACCGCAAAAAAATAGTCGCAAACGACGAAAACTACGCACTAGCAGCTTAATAACCTGCCAAGAGCCTTTCTGCCCTAGCTTCCGCTCGTAAGACGGGGAATAACAGAGAGTCAAACCCAAACAAGCTCGTGCCGCGTCTCCCGCCTGAGAGACAAAGCATTAAAATTAATTCAGGATAGCCATTAGATAGCGTGTCGGTTCGCAGTTTGATGGTGAAATTAAAGATCGACTAAGCATGTAGTACCAATGATGAATGATTTTCGGACGCGGGTTCAAATCCCGCCAGCTCCACCAAACGTTTGGAAACAGCGTTATTTCAATAGGTTAGCGCCTTTTGGGATAACGCTGTTTTTGTATGGGTGCCACACCTCATAAAGTCTATTCTTTACCTTATTCAACACCTCGCACCACACATTCTACTAACCATCTGAATATAAAGCAGTTACCAGTAAAAAAGTGGTTATCCTATCCCCACAATTCTCTCTCCTACCAACGAGCGATGTTCAATTTCAGTCCGCCGTTGATGATTTTGAGTTACGAAAATACCTTACTTATTGGGATAAAATTGATGTCCCTAAAAGCTCGTTTTGTACAGGTTCATCATCTATCTGCACAGCAAACAATACTTTTATGCGCATAAAAAAGTAACGTTCAAACACTTTTACGCGCATTAAAGTGTATTAACTGTATTTTTGTATGTAGCAGCCATTCTTAATCTCCTCATTCACTTTGTTCATTTAAGGCAACTGTTCATTTATTATGAACAACCTGCATAACTGAACAAACAATTAACGCCCTGCTCCCTATCGCAGCTTTCATAGCTAAAACAATCCATTCTGCTCATCAACAATTTTGACTTACAATCTATGAGTAATAATTTACTCACAAAGAGTCTCGACATACATTAATGAGTAATAATTTACTCATAACTTGAAAAAAAATGACTTTAAGAGTAAAGTTTTACTCATTGATAAGTAGAGGTGTTGTCGATGGAAGAACTAACCGTACAAGCTTTTATCAGAGGTGAATGGATAGATATTGGTATCATCTCATTCCCTAAAAGTAGCCAACATAATTTCCGAGTGACTGAACTCAACTACCTCAGCGACTATGCGCTAGAACATCACGATAAAGATGACTTTCACGCTGTTTCACTAAACCACCCTGTCTCATTCTTTTTTGATGACATGGGTAAACCTGGATGGCTAAAGTTTCTAGACGATATTATGCCTAGTGGCGCTAGTAGACGATACTGGGTCAAACACCTAGATATTGAAGACCTTAGTTCTGATGAACAAGACTATGTTTTGCTCAAGTTTGGCACAATGTCGCCTATTGGTAACTTAAGAATAAAAGACTCTCTTCCTGAGCGCTACGAAGTAGCAGACAACCTCTACTTCTCTGTTGATGATGTTAAAAATCGAGCAGGTGATTTCCTCGACTATGCACAGCAAAGAGGGGCTGCCGCAGGTGGTGCAACTGGGGCTGGAGGTGAAGCGCCAAAACTGATCCTCCGATGCGGTTTCGATCATGGATCTGGCAGCGAAAAAATATGGATTGATCCATACCAAGATGACAATAGCAACCACGACTTACATTACTTAGTAAAATACCCTAGAGGCTCAAGAAGCACCATCGACTGTAATATTCTAAGAGCTGAGTTCTACTTCTACCACGAGCTAACTGAAATGGGAGTTGAAACGATCTCCACCGACGGTATGCGCTTGGAGGAAGGATTAAACTACCCTTCCTTATGGCTTCCTCGATTTGATGTTCAAATTATTGATCAACAAATAGAGAGATTTGGCATGGAATCTGTGTATTCTATTTTGAACAAAGGCGCAGGGGTCACTCTTGATCACGAAACAACAATCCGAACTCTCATAGAAAAAATTACTGAAAGCAATATGGTTAAACACCAAGGGTATAGGTTTGATACCCAAGCTTTCGTCATTGAATGGGTGAAGAGAGATCTACTCAACATCTTGTTTGGTAATAGTGATAACCATGGCAGAAACACTTCATTCTTAAAAGGTGATGGAGTCATAAAGCTTGCTCCCGTTTACGACTTCGCACCAATGAAAGCTGATCCCGAAGGCATTCCAAGAACAACAAAATGGAAAGCCCCACTAGAGGTTGGCGGAACTTACGACTTCGTAGGAATAGCGGACACCTTATCTGATCTCGTGCCAAAAGAAGTGTTATTACAAGAACTAGAGGTTACTGCAAGTAAATGCATTGATTTAAAGCAGAGACTTGCATTACGAGGAGTACCAGAACAAATCTTAGAGATGCCAGCCGTTGGACTTAATCATATATCAGAAAAGCTCACTAAATGGGGGCTACTATGAATAAGCCAAGCAATAAAGAGTCCGTACAAGATACAGTTGCTCGTCTAAGAGCAAACCGAAATCAACATCAGCCCAAGACTGGGACGGATGCAACTCATTCGACCAAAGAACGATCGCAACTTAATACTCCGACTAGATCGAAAACCTCAAAAAACGCCAAAGCAGTAAGTGCAGCAGAACGCAAAACAGAGGCAAACAAAATCATCAAACACTTATTGCTTGGAGAGCTAACACAAGGCCAAGCGTTAAAAAGTTTACGCATTAATATACTGGGACTCAAACAGGATGTGTTCACAAGACTTGTAGATGTCTCAAGAAAAACACTCTCAGATATAGAGAATGATCGGGGCAGCTACAATACAGAGATTCTCAACAAGGTATTCAAACCATTTGGCTTAAAAGTCGGAATGCTACCGTCTTCTCCCGATGTGTTAAAATCGCTACTAATAGATGGTGAGGCTGGGTAAAATACTCAGTATCAGCGCTATTGCTTTAGATTAAATTGCTATAACAAGCTAGCATTTTTAAATGATTTAGTAATACATGGACGCGGGTTCAGTTCCTTTTGAAGCAGGAAATTGATGTAACATCCAATGCAACACCAAATTGGTAACATCGATATAAGTTACTGAATTCATGAAAAGTGAGAAACCATTTCAACTCCCGCCAGCCCACCAATTCATAGTTTAAAGACGTCCTAGGGCGTCTTTTTTCTTGCCCGCAATAACCAAAAATCAATAACTTAGCATTTATAGCTATCCCATGAGATTCCATAGTAGCTTTGACTTTTAGGAACCAATATAGGAACCTTAATTTTGTGTTCCTAATTAATGGTTCCTAAACATGCCGAGACAGACAAAACAACTATTCGCTACGGAAGTCAAAAACATCAAGGCTAAAGTGGGGCGCTTACTTAACTTCCCCCATGATTACAACATGTTTTTCAACACTAGCTGGAAATTCTTCGGTACTGAAAACGACTAACTTTTGTCCAGCCCTAGTCATTGCCACATAAAGTTTACGCATTGATTCTTGCAATACTTCTTCTCTTTCCGAGTCGCTCAACTCTAGGTTCTTAGGCTGGTTAATTATATGACCACAACCAAGAACAAACACCGTACCGGATTCCATGCCCGTACAACTATTGATATTAAGTAGTCTAATTTTACTGCCTACATTATCCGCTAACTCTTTAGAGTTGTTGTAGTTAATGACCTTGTTTGAACCAATGCATTTTTCAATATCTTGCTTTAGCGCCCATGGTTTATACTCTGAGCTACATAACACCATGATCTGATGAAGAGCAACTGTGCCCGATTGCACCAGTGCTGACAGTTCATTCAGGAACCTTTTTTTCTCATCTTGAGCATTTCGAGAATATATAATTTGAGGTTTGTGTCCTCTTGCCATTTTTTCATAGTCAGGCTTTACGTAGTCTTCTGGGCTTCCTTCGAGATCATCGAGTAGAGCGTTAGCAGCGACCATTATTTCATAAGTCGTTCGGTAAGAATGATTGAGACGCTTAGTGCGCCCACGAACATTCAAACCTACGCTCTTCCAGCTTAGACGGCTTTTTAAGAAGCCTTGGTTAGGATCAGCACAAATAAATAATTGGCCACCCGGCGTCAATGAACGTTTGATCAGTTGTAGCCAAGAGGGTGCGAAGAACTGAGCCTCATCAAGCAATATATGATCAAACTGTTCAAGAAGTTTGTCTGATAGTGCGATTTCCTTGATATATAAACTCGGTAGGTATTTCTTAACCGACGACAACCGAGCTGAAAAATCAATATATAGCTGCCAAATATGTTCTCGCTGACTTTTTTGCAACGCAAATCCACGCCCTTGTCGGTCGAACTCTAAATACTCATCTTTGTCTTTAATTAAATAGTCATTGATGTACTCTAGTTCAGACCAAATCTGCTCGTCCGTTAACGATAGTTGCGTATAAGCTTCATTTTTATCACTTAAAACAGCCTTCTTTTCTTCTGTGATATTCGCATCACCAAATACTGGCGTAACACGATGATAGCTTTTGCTGTACTGCTTTAATGCAAATGAATGAAAGGTGGTAATTTCAAGGTTATCTGGTTTGCCTTTAAGCCACGTTTTAAACCTATATTTAATATCTTCCGTCACTGGTTTATTGTGTATAGCAAGCAGCACCTTTTTTTCAGGGTATTTCTTACAATATAGAGCTGCACGATTAATTAGAATCAGAGTTTTCCCGCTCCCGGCCACTCCATTTATCAACCTTACAGAAATGTCTTCCTGACCTTCTTCTTCAGCATCGACAGACTGAACCATGTCTAATCTTGTCGCTAGCTCTTGATCGTAATCGAGAAAGAATGGCAGTAACTTAGCGGTATTGTCTACTGATGCTTTTCCTCGGCGAGTGCTACATGGTGCGGGAATAACAGATTCTGGAAAAAACGTGAGCTTGATTCGTGAATGCGAGTCGATTGTGAACTCGGTTAATGCGGCATTGATTAGCTGTTCACCACGCTCAATAAACGTTTTGCTATCCGTTAAATGCACGTAATCAGGAAGCGAACTATCGACTTGGAAAGTACTTTTTTCTACCACAGTTATACTATCGATGACAGCAAGGTACTGAATTGGCTTCAAACCCAAACCAAGCATGGAGCTATTAAATTTCAATAACTTAGATAAAACCTCTCTATCAGGAGCTTCTGGGTGTACACCGACAAAAACCCAACTATTGCAAGGTCCCTCAACAATACAAGGAGCAACTTGTAACTCATCTAATAATGACTCACGGATAAAAAATTCGTCACTAAGTTTATTGAATACCTTTTTGAAATGACGTCGATACCTGCGATCTAAGCCTGTAATTGTATCTAGATATGCCATTAATCTACTTCCACGTTATAACAGTGACGAACGAGAGATTTATAGTCTTCGATATTTTTTCTAACTTTTGGATCATCCACCAGTTGCAGCATTCCTTCTGGTATTTCAGGACCCACAATGACCAATTTAGTCTGAGGTCTAGTAATGGCGACATTAAGGCGCTCTGCTTGGAAAAAAAATTCGGCGATGGCGCTAATGTATTGCGGGTCTGAGGAGCAGAATGAAACTATAATCATTTCTCGCTCTTGGCCCTGCATCCTTTCCACGGTATCCGTTACCACCAATTTTGATCCAAATATTCCCAACTTATCCTGAAGACTAGATTTTAGAGCTTTTGCATGACCACGAAATGGAGTTACAACTCCTATTTCTTCAGCAGATAGACCCGCTTCAACAGCCACGGTTATCAAGTCGGCCACTAACTCCGCCTCTTCCTTGTTTACGCTTCGGGCATTGACTCCTGGGGTTTTGATAAACACTGAAGGTCGCTCGTTAGAGAGAATATCGCAATACTTGTAGGGTTTATTAGGTAGAGAAAACGATGACAGCGCGGGTGATCTTTTTGATTCCAAATCACCTTTGTAATAACAGTTACTCGGCCATTGAGTTAGTGCTGGAGACATACGATAAGTTTGGCTTAACAATACCGAAACCTTTTCATTGCCAAGAATCATCTTAGAGAAAGCCGAACTGTCTTCTAGAACGGATTGAGAAAGTATCACAGGAGGAAGCTGCTTATGATCCCCGACGAATACAAATCGGCACCCTTTTCTCATTGCCATTAATGCTAATGGAACGGTAATTTGGCTGGCTTCGTCAAAAATGATGGTATCAAATGTAAAGCTTTCAAGCCGTTCACTACAAGTAGCAAAAGGTGTGGCGCCGATGACATACCCAGCATCCGGCATATCTTGCCATTTTGATGCGTATTCAAAATGCTGAACCTTATCACTCAGTGATTTCTTACCACCGCTCGCACAAATTTTCGCAACAGGAATCCCTTCCTCCACAATTTTGTTGAGCGCATTATTGATCGCCATGTGGGTATGAGAGGTCATGAGAACTCTTTGCCCAGATTCAACAAGAAGCTTAGCGATGATACTAATAACTTTTGTTTTACCCGTTCCGGGAGGGCCTTGAATACATGCTAAATATTTAGATGCAACACCAAGCCCGACAGCCTCACTCTGTTGCTCATTTAACCCACGCGATTCTGCATAATCGGCTGCATCATCAAAATCGTCATCATAAACCACTTCCGTATTTAAGTGTCCAGACAGCATAGGTAGCAATACATCTCTGCCAATTTTAGATGAGGCTACATCAGCTAGAGCTTTGTCATAAAATGGTTTCAAGTCCATGCATGAAGGGTCGGCATAACAACCTTCGCTGAGTTCTGAAAGTAAACTTTGATCTACTTTGACTTTAAGTAACCACTCTCCATCGTTTTCAGCCTCAATCGTGACTTGATCAAAAATCTTGTGGTTACAAGGATCACCAAGGTGCAAACAAATCATGTCACCTTCCCTAAAGCGTGATTCGTTATCACCTAATACAACTTCTAAGTGATTAGCTCCAGAATATCTCACTGACTCTATTCGTTGAGTTTCGCCTTTTAGTAGTTTTTCTTTTAAAGGTTTCTTCCAAATTTCTAGAAGTTTTTCCATGCTTGCTTCATGCTCTGCATACACAAAAGCTTGTAGTTCTTTTAATACTGGAGTGAGTTCCATATCTAGCTTACCAACGTGAATTTGTACTCAAAAATGAGAATATTCATCAATACGAATAACTTAACCTTATTTTTTGAACGGTGATCACGTCAACTACTCATTAGCTAAACTGTTAATTACATCTCTTACTAGACGTAGCTCATCACTTAGGTTTACTGTATTTCAATGAATAACAGCAGATTAGGTTAAACAACCCTCCACGCTGGTAGGATAGATAGCGTAGCTTACACCTGTAGTGGTACGGTGACTTTGACCGAATGTACGGAAGGGCAAATCTGGCGAAACAAAGAATGGGGGGCATTTATTATTTGAACTTGGTGTACTCAGAAGTAATAAGATGAAGCGTTTTCTAATTTTTCATAAAGCAAACTCAAATCCCACCAGCCCACCAAATCATACTTTAAAGACGTCTCAGGGCGTTGCGTTAACTTGCCTACAACAACGCAACGGCCAAGTGGTAAGCCTATACATGTTAAACACAAAATAACTTAATTGATCACACTTGTACTGCAATCAATTGAGCCTTTGGTATTAGATAGTTAGAATGACGTTCACTTAAAGGAGCGGTTATGTCTATCGAGTTCTACAACCAAAACGCACAGCTGTTTTTTACAACCACCAAAGAAGTAGACACCAGTTCTCTGATTGAGCACTTTACTCCCTATTTACCTCAGGGAGGCACAATCCTTGATGCAGGATGTGGTTCTGGACGAGATGCAAAAAACTTCATCGACTTGGGTTATCAAGTTACAGCATTTGATGCTAGTGAAGCATTGGCAAGCCTAGCCTCTCAATTACTTCAAATTCCTGTCACAGTATCAACCTTTACTAATTTTTATAGTGATAAGCCCTTTGATGGTATTTGGGCTTGCGCATCGTTGCTGCATGTCCGTGAATTTGATCTTCCTAGTACATTCTCTCATTTAGCCTCTCAATTAAAACCGTCTGCACCACTGTATTGCTCGTTTAAGTATGGAACAGAAGAAGTTGAGCGTGATGGCCGTAGGTTTACCAATGGTAATGAACAACGGTTATCTGAATGGATAACTCACACACCGTTGAAAATTGAAAAAATCTGGCGAACTCATGACTTGAGAGCTGAGCGCCAACATGAGCAGTGGTTGAATGCCATTCTGATTAAAAGTGAAGAGTGATGAGCGCCCATAGAACGAATGGTAAAGCAACCTTATATAGCGGCCCAAAACTGAGTGCAGGGGGAGAACAAGATCCATTACTCCCTAGGTTAATCCAAGCGATTAACCACGCTAGTGAAATAGAAATTTCGGTCTCTTTTATACAACCTTCAGGGTTAGATTTGCTGTTTGATCCTATTCTTGATGCGCTCAAAAGTGGGGCATCATTAAAACTGCTCACTTCAGACTATTTAGCAATAACCCACCCAGTGGCACTAAGAAGACTCATGATACTGGCGGAGCGTGGTGCGCAATGCCGGATTTTTACTTGTGAAAACCAGCATAGTTTTCATATGAAATCTTATATATTTGTCAAAACAGAACAAGGAACTATTAGTGAAGGGTGCGCTTGGATTGGCTCGAATAACATAAGCAAAACCGCACTATTGCAGAGCTATGAGTGGGCATTACGCCATGATTTTGAGAAGCCGCTTACCTCTCCTGCTGCGCAAGAATTTACATATATTCGCGAGCAATTTTCGGCTATTTTTAGGCACAAGCAAAGTATTCTTCTCTCTCATCACTGGATCGATGATTACGTATTACGCCACCAGCGACTTAAAGCACAACGTCCATTGTCACTATTTGATGACTCAGATAGTTATCTAGAGCCCCCCACACCTAACTCGGTCCAAGTTTTGGCTTTATCAGCACTTAGCAAAAGCCGTCAGCAAGGCTATACACGAGGACTCGTTGTATTAGCTACAGGGATGGGAAAAACATGGTTAGCCGCTTTTGACGCAAAGCAAGTACAAGCAAAACGAGTGCTATTTGTCGCTCATAGAGAAGAGATCCTCACTCAAGCTGAAAGTACGTTTAGCAAATTGCTCCCAAATGTAAAAACAGGTTTATATAACGGTGATCAAAAAAACATAGAAGCTGATTATCTTTTTGCATCGGTAGCCACTCTTGGCAAAAAAACACATTTAACACGCTTTGAAGCAAACCATTTTGATTACATTGTTGTCGATGAATTTCATCACGCAAGTGCTCGTAGCTACCGAGATTTACTGGCTTATTTTCAACCACACTTTCTTTTAGGATTAACCGCAACACCAGAGCGCTCTGACCAAGCCGACATTTTGTCGCTTTGCGATAACAATTTAGTGTTTGAGCGTAACTTGGTTCATGGTATTGATGAAAACATTCTTGTGCCATTCAATTACTTCGGGATTTACGACCAGTTCGTTGATTATCAAGAAATTCCTTGGAGAAATGGTAAGTTTGATCCCACAGCTTTGGATAGTGCATTTGCAACCAAACAGCGTGCCGGGCATATATATCAGCATTGGCTAGACAGAAAACAGCAGAGAACCTTAGCATTTTGCGTTTCTAAAAGTCATGCCGATTACATGGCTGAACATTTTTGCAAACAAGGCGCGCGCGCCTTAGCTGTATACAGTGACTCGAAAATACGCCGAAATGAAGCCTTAAAGCAATTAGATGAAGGAAGCATCGATATTCTGTTTTCTGTCGATCTATTCAATGAAGGAACCGATCTCCCTGCAATTGATACCATTTTGATGATCCGCCCTACTGAATCAAAAATCCTGTTTTTACAACAATTAGGGCGAGGCTTACGCCAATCTCCTAGCACTGGTAAAGAGCAATTAGTGGTTTTAGATTTCATTGGGAACCACACTTCGTTTTTAAATAGACCAGCCACCCTACTCAATGTCGGTTCACTAAAAGAAATCGCTGAAGCCCTCGATCATCCATTGAATCTAGCGGCTGGTTGTTACGTAAATTTTGATCCGCACCTGATTGATTTTTGGCAAACGTTGGCGAAGAAAATTCGTTCAACGGCGGCTGAAGATTATCAAGATCTAAAACATCAATTAGCGCATCGCCCCACTGCTGCCGAGTTTTTCCATCATGGGTATGACTTAAGTAAAGTTCGCCGACAGATGAAAAGTTGGTTTGCATTCGTCGCAGACCAAGAGGCAGATATATCGCTAGCTCAACACCTAATGAAGTACGGTGATTTTTTACTCAAAGCAATAGAAGTCACCTCAATGACCAAATGCTTCAAAGCCGTGCTGCTTGAAGCACTATTAGAACTAGATGGCTTACGAATTCCACCTACATTGGGTGCATTAGCTATTCAAAGCCATAAAGTACTATTACGCAGACCTGACCTTATGCTGCGCGATCTCACTGATCAGGCAAAAAAATTTAAAGCGACAGATCAAGGATGGCTTAGTTACTGGAACCGAAACCCAGTTAAAGCGTTTACAAACTCAGATTCGACTGGCAATGCGTGGTTTAAGATTGAGGATAATCATTTTATTCCAACTTTTGACATAGAGAGCGCCGATTTACCGCTGCTGCATGACCTCATTCAAGAGCTAGTCGATTTACGTTTTGCTGAATATATACAACGAGTAGATAAACAGAAAAATCACACAGACTCGAAGTCCATCCAGACTACAGCTGAAATTATTCCTATGCCGAGCGAAAACGGTACTCAATTACCTTTCTATCCAAACCTAAAAATTGCTTGTGGTCATTTCAAACAAGGCACACATGATATTCAAGAGCAGTATTTAGTACCGCATGGCTACGGCAAACTAGACCCAGAAAGGCACTTCATTGCACCAGCCTCTGGTAATTCAATGAATGGCGGTAAAAATCCGATTGAAGATGGCGATTTGTTACTGCTCGAATGGGTAACAGCAAAGAGTGCAGGTTCAATTTCCAACCTTGTGATGGCCATCGAAACTCAAGATGAAACTGGCGATAACCACTATTTATTGCGCGTCGTACGCAAAATCGGCCCGAACCATTACGAACTCGAAGCACAAAACCCCGACTACGCGACAATGACAGCGACTAACACGATGCGCACTTTTGCTCGCTTAAAAAGCATCATCCGTTAACGAATTACTGTTGATCATATTCTTTTTCTACTTGGTTTAAATTTTGTCGGGTAGAGCCATTTAGCCGCTAATGGAAGCAAATGCAGGATAACCATGCGTGTGACGTGGTTGAGAACAATCAGCATCGGCTCAAGCCCTAAGTAAATAGCGGCGATGGTGATCGCTTCAATGCTACCAGGTACCCAAGACATTAATAGCACCACAAAACTTTGTTCCAATAGCAGACTAAAACCGAAGGCAAATAGCAGGGTTACGCCTAAGCTTAATGCGGCCACAATAATCCCTGAACGGGTGTGGATTAAAAATTCTCTACCAGTTATATCTTTTAGGCGAATGCCCAATAATGCGCCAAGGGCAGAAGTGGCGGCAAACACGAGCATTTGCGGTATTGCTAAGTGTGCCTCGCTCAACACGCTATTAGCGATGATCGCCGTAACCATTCCAGTCACCATATAAGGGGCTGGAATGCCGATTTTCTCCAACATGCCTCCACATACCCACGCCAACATCGCTACCGCTAATAACCAATAAGAGACAGCGTCAAAAGTAAGTTGCAAGGCTTTGGGCTCTGCGTCAGAGGCGATAATACCGGCCAGAATAATTAAAGCGACTAAACGAATAGTATGGGTAAAAATAACTTTGCTTGATGGGATTGGCTGCGCTTCATTGAGCGCTAATACTGCGGCCATGGCTCCGGGCACTGAGCCCAGCAGGCTGTCCATTTTCGACCATTGCTCTTTTTTATGCAGCCATAAGTAAGAGACACTGACTTGACCAAACATACAGGTAACCAAACCAATGAGCATCAAAGATGGTAAGTTAATAGCGGTAATATCACTGGGTACAAGCAGCCCAACGCTAATTCCTAACACTAGCTGTATAAAGGTTAGCGTATGAGGTGGCAAAGCAAGTGAAAGCTTACATTGGTGAGCCAGTAGCAAAATGATCACCGGGCCAAACATGGCCCCTAATGGGATTTTCAACCAAGAAAATAACACCGAAGCACACAACGATAGTGCGAGGGTCTTTATCATTTCACTGCCTTATTAAGTGAAACTGAACGAGTAACACACACTGTATCTGATTGGGGAAATTTGCATAGTGAATCGTATTGATTCTGTGTGATATGTAGACAGTAAAAGAGTGCCGATAACCGTCAGTAAGTGCTCATAAATAATGAGTATTTTAACAAGTTTGGATAAGCAGTTATGACGGCGAATTAGGTATAAGTAGGCCCTCACGAAGAGGGCCTTAATGTCGATATTGACCTAGCCGCTTATAATAAGTCGAAGCGGTCGGCGTTCATCACTTTGCTCCATGCAGCGACAAAGTCTTTGACGAACTTCTCTTTGTTATCATCTTGCGCGTAAATTTCAGCGTATGAACGCAAAATGGAGTTAGAGCCGAATACTAAGTCCACACGAGTCGCGGTCCATTTCACCTCGCCACTACTGCGCTCACAAATCTCGTACAGGTTACGACCTTTGGGTTTCCAGGTGTAACGCATGTCGGTGAGATTAACGAAAAAGTCCGTGCTCAAAACCCCAAGCTTATCAGTAAATACTCCATGTGCGGTGCCACCATAGTTGGTCCCGAGCATCCGCATACCACCAAGCAGTACCGTCATTTCTGGCGCTGTAAGGCGCATTAACTGAGCACGGTCAAGTAACATTTCTTCAGGGTTTACTGCGTAATCTTGCTTCAACCAATTTCGGAAACCGTCGGCAAGCGGTTCTAGCACATCAAACGATTCAACATCAGTTTGATCCAGTGAGGCATCACCACGCCCCGGCGCAAAAGGTACGTTAACATTAACACCCGCAGCTTTAGCTGCTATTTCAACGCCAACATTACCGGCCAGTACAATGGTATCGGCAATACTAATGCCAGCTTCTGTAGCAATACCTTGTAGCACGGTCAGCACTTTGCTGAGTCTTTCTGGCTCGTTACCTTGCCAATCTTTTTGGGGAGCCAAGCGGATACGCGCGCCGTTAGCCCCACCACGTTTATCTGAACCTCGGAACGTACGAGCACTGTCCCAAGCTGTACTCACTAACTCACTGATGCTCAAGCCACTAGCAACAATACTTGCTTTGACAGCATCGATATCGTAATTGCTATTACCTGCTGGCACTGGATCTTGCCAGATGAGATCTTCTTGTGGGACATCTGGACCAAGGTAGCGCGTTTTTGGCCCCATATCACGGTGAGTCAGTTTGAACCAAGCGCGAGCGAACATGTCATCGAAATATGCAGGATCTTTGTAAAAACGTTCGGCGATCTTGCGGTATTCCGGATCCATCTTCAGCGCCATATCCGCATCGGTCATGATCGGGTTATAACGGATAGTTGGGTCTTCAACATCAACCGGTTTATCTTCTTCTTTAATGTCGATAGGCTCCCATTGCCACGCACCGGCTGGGCTTTTTGTCAGTTGCCAATCGTAAGTAAACAATAAATAGAAGTAGCCGTTATCCCATTGCGTTGGGTTGGTTGTCCACGCTCCTTCAATACCACTGGTCACTGTGTTACGGCCAATGCCACGCTTGACATGGTTGTTCCAACCTAAACCTTGTTCTTCAAGATCTGCCCCTTCTGGTTCAGCGCCAAGGTTCGCGGCATCGCCATTACCATGCGCTTTACCCACTGTGTGTCCACCCGCGGTTAATGCCACTGTTTCTTCATCATTCATGGCCATACGAGCAAAAGTCACACGCATGTCCTGAGCTGTTTTGAGTGGGTCTGGATTACCATCGACCCCTTCCGGGTTGACGTAAATAAGGCCCATCATCACTGCGGCAAGTGGGTTTTCTAAATCACGTTGGCCTGAATAACGACTGTCTTTTGAGCCACTTGGTGCAAGCCACTCTTTTTCAGAGCCCCAATAAGTGTCTTTTTCTGGGTGCCAAATATCTTCGCGACCAAACGCAAAACCAAACGTGTTGAGCCCCATAGACTCATACGCTATCGTTCCTGCCAAAAGAATTAAATCAGCCCAGCTAATTTTATTGCCATATTTTTGTTTGATCGGCCATAGCAAACGACGAGCTTTATCAAGGTTTGCATTATCGGGCCACGAATTAAGTGGTGCAAAACGCTGGCTACCAGTGCCGCCACCTCCGCGACCATCGGCAATACGATATGTCCCGGCAGAGTGCCACGCCATACGGATCATCAAGCCGCCATAGTGTCCCCAGTCTGCGGGCCACCACTCTTGGCTGTTGGTCATCAGTGCTTTTAAGTCATTTTTCAATCCATCAACGTCAAGCTTTTTCAGCGCTTCGCGGTAGTTGAAGTCTGCGCCCATTGGGTCGGTTTTATAGTCGTGTTGATGCAGAATGTCGAGATTAAGTGCCTTCGGCCACCAATTCATATTAGATAAATCAGCAGAGGTAACGCCCCCGTGCATAACTGGGCATTTGCCACCAGCTCCCATACCTTTATTCTCCATTTTTTTCTCCTTGCTGCGCATTAATGCGGCTGACACTGTATGAATTAAACAATAAGCAAGCACAAAAAATATTATTTATCATTGCGTTAGGCTTAATGTAATGAACATGGAACAACCTGATATCAATGCGATCGCTCAGCGAGGCGATGTGTATACTGTCGTTCATTGATTGGAATCGACAGGAGTAGCATCTTGCTTTCAACAAAGGCATGTTTAGTTGTTTGCTGCGTTGGTTACAGACTAGACAAGATAGGGATAAAGCACTAGCTGAATGTGGCTATTAGTTTGATAGGCAAATCCTTTTTATTCTAAAACAAGAGAAGCTCTGCACCGAAAACCTAAGTTTTTAATAGTTTTCACAATAAGCCTATTTTCATAGCAAAGAGGTTACTCAAAAATAGCTAGCGTAATACGCTGGAATTAACGCCAAGCACGTCACCAAGCCATTGAACTTGATGATCTGAATGATCATAAATATCATCTCCAGATACCGGATGAATCAGTACACTCAACCCTTCGCGGTGTTCATCTAGCCATTCAATAAAGCCATCGCTATTGTCTGAAAAATGCAGCTCAAACATAGGTTTTAGATGAGGACCAACCAACATTGGCACTAATGGAAACATCGCGCGAATATCCTGACGTTGTTGGGCAATTTTTCGCTGCAATTGTTGAGCTTTATCTTTTTGTGCTAAATCGAAATAAACATGGGCATGAAACATAATGACTTCCTCTCAATTTTTTTGCAGCTTACCGCTAAATAAGCCACGAGAGATCTCAATAAATTTGCTGAAGACTTTCAGTTAATTTGAACATACCGACGCTATTTAGCCTATCAGCACGGCCATATACCTTATTACCTATACTGATTAAAACGTTAAAGACTTATAAGATGACCGAAACAAAAGGTTAACAGAACAGTCATTCCATCCAATGAATAACCCTGCCCTTACTTACTCATTCACCAAACATATATTACAAATATAATGAGTCGTTACCATATGAAATTCGAATTGTCATAATCAGATAAGCTCATAGTATTGCGCTCCAATTTACGAGGCTTTTTGCTTTTTCTCAGCAAATGGATATTAGAGAATTTTATGAAAAAACACTTTGAACTCATCGACAAACCCACTTTTTTTGGTGCGCTTGCTCTACTGTGTTCAGTAATCGTGCCGCTGTTGGTTTGGCCAACACAAGGGGAATACTGGATCAGCGTCGCCAAAACCTTTATGACCGATAAGCTAGGGTTTCTCTATCTTGGACTTGGTTTAGCGGCTTTTTTCTTTATGATTTACATTATCTTCAGTGATATTGGCCAAATAAAACTTGGTGATGCTGACGAAAAACCTGAATTTGCAACGGGGTCATGGGCTGCCATGCTATTTTGTGGGGGAATTGGAGCCAGTATTTTATACTGGGGAACCATCGAATGGGCATACTATTATCAAAATCCTCCCTTCCAATTGGAAGCAGGCAGTGAAGAAGCAATCCGCTGGGCTGCTACATATGGCATTTTCCACTGGGGGCCAATAGCGTGGTCCATCTATCTTATACCTGCTCTGCCGATTGCCTATTTCTTCTACGTACGTAAGCAGCCAGTACTGAAAATATCTTCAGCATTAATGCCAGTAATTGGTGAAGCGAGAAGCTACGGAAAATTAGGTAAATTGATTGATGTTTTGTTCATTTTTGGTTTACTCGGTGGTGCTGCTACGACCCTTGGTTTAGCAGCTCCGCTGATTAATGAAGGCATTAGTTACTTATTTGGGATCCCCTCTACCACCACCAGCCAAATTGGGGTCTTACTACTGTGTACGGCATTATTTGCTTATTCGTCCTACAAAGGGATGGATGACGGAATTAAGGTTCTGAGTAACATCAACTTCTGGGGAGCATTAGCGCTGTTGGCCTTTATTTTAGTCGCAGGCCCAACGATCTTTATATTGGAAACGGGCCTCGACTCTATTGGTCGTATGCTGTCAAATTTCTTTATCATGGCAACATGGGCAGAACCATTTGGTGGATATGGCTCATTTTCAGATACTCATTTCCCACAAGATTGGACCATTTTTTATTGGGCATGGTGGTTAGTATTTGCACCTAGCATGGGCTTATTTGTTGCGCGAATTTCTCGTGGTCGCACTATCAAACAAATGGTCGCAGGTTCCATTTTCTTTGGCTCGATGGGCTGTGCACTCTATTTTATGGTTCTTGGTAACTATGGATTATCGTTGCAATTAACGGGGCAGTTGGACGTGGTATCGATTCTAAATCAACACGGCGCCACTAAAGCGATTTTTGCCATACTTGAACAACTGCCAATGAGTACCATAGTGATTGCCGTTTTCACTATTTTATGTATCATTTTTACGGCAACAACTTTTGACTCCATCTCATTTATTTTAGCTTCTGTGGTGCAAAATAATGTGACTGAAGATCCTCTACGCTGGAATCGTCTATTTTGGGCATTCGTCCTATCATTTATGCCTTCGGTTTTACTGTTTATGGGGGGGCTCTCAACCCTACAAACAGCAGCCATCGTCGGTGGTTTGCCATTACTCATCATTGCTGTAATGTTAATGATTTCAGGGATCAAAGCAGCAACTCTAGACTTAGCCCACCAAGAAGGCTACGAAGATCCAGTCATCAATATCGAAGATTTCCCTGATGTAGACCCTTGGTCACGAGAGGGAATGGCATTAGCAAAATTCGAACGCTTAAAAGATGAAGCAATGACAGCGGCAGAACAAGAAAGAGAAAGCCTAGCTGCAATCTGGAAGTTGAAGAAAGTGATTCGGTTAGAAGCACTGGCACGTGGTGAGAATGGTTTAGAACTTGGGGAAGCTCCTGAAGATCAATTAACAGAGATACAAAGTCTAACAGAAGCAGCAATGGCTGCTCGTGAGCATAAACTACAAGCCTCAGAGGCAGCACAAGCAGCAAGAATTGAGTTTAATGAATTGCTCAAAGAGAAAGAACAATAAGCTGACTCTTCAGACACCATATTAACTTAACTGTATGAAATCGCCCTGCACTTCGGTTAGGGCGATAAGTTCTAACAAGTCACTTTTTCTAAACTTAGGTTTGTTGATTAAGCCAGCTAATAAACGCCGCAATACAATCATTTTTTCCGTTATGTATCAGATAATAGCCCGCATTTGCTTTAAGCGGTTTAAAAGGGGAAACCAAACGCTCTGTTTCTAATTCATTATCAATCAATGCCATTCTAGCCATCGCAACTCCAACTCCGGCTTCTGCGGCCGACATCGCCATATCAGTACGATTGAAAAAATGACCTTGTTGAGTTGCTATGTCTACCCCCATTTCTGACGCCCAATAAAGCCATTCGTAATCTCGCGACGCATTTGCCCACGGCATCGCATCATGCAGTAGCACGACACTATCCCAGCTTTCTTGCTGATAATGACTATGCTGTAAGTGTGGATGAGCTTGCAGGTAGGCTGCGCTCATCACTGGTAGCAGGTACTCTTCAAATAGCAGTTCCGCGTTCATTTTTTTGTAGGGCAATGGCCCGTAATCAATCGCTAAGTCGTAGTCTCGTCGGTCACTGTCTACCAGCGCTCCCTCAGCGAATATTTGAATTTGGATCTCTGGATGTTTTCTATGGAAGTTTTCTAGACGAGGTACAAGCCATTTAAATGCAAATGATGGGGTTGACTTCAGTTTGATTTCGTTAATATTTCGACTTTGATTAAGAGAGGCAATAGTACTTTCAATATCTTGAATATTCTGCTCCACCACTCTAGCAAGAGTTCGTCCTTCGTCAGTTAAGCGAATGCCACGAGAATGCCGTTCAAATAGTTTAAAACCGATCTGCTGCTCTAACTGGAGAAGCTGCTGACTAATAGCTCCTGTCGTTAAATGTAAACTCTTTGCTGCTTCACTAAAACTGCTGTATTGCGCCACTTTCACAAATGTCGACAATATGGATAAGGTATTACCTTTCATCGCTCTTGCTTATAGATATTCTAAACACTGGTGATAATTTATATCGATTGTTAATAAAAGGTAAAGCAATAAAACTACGTGCAACAACTATCTTAGGAGCAAGCAATGGATGTGATCGTATTAGGCAGTGGTGTGGTAGGGCTCACCAGTGCATGGTATCTATCTCAAGCAGGTCATCAGGTCACTGTCATTGATCGCCAAGCAAAAAGTGCAGAGGAAACCAGCTTTGCCAATGCAGGACAAATATCTTATGGCTACTCCTCACCTTGGGCTGCACCGGGTATTCCTCAAAAAGCGTTGAAATGGTTGTTTGAAGAACACGCTCCATTAAAAATAAAGCCATCCGTAGACCCTAAATTATTATCATGGATGGGTAAAATGCTTTTAAACTGCCAGTTGGATCGCTACAACACCAACAAAGCACGTATGCTCGCTATCGCAAATTACAGTCGCCTTTGCTTGGCCGATCTCAATAAAAATCACCACATTCAATATCAAGGTCGCCAGCAAGGTACTTTGCAAGTTTTTAGAACCGATAAACAGTTACAAGCAATCACGAAAGACATCAAGTTGCTCGAAGAAAGTGGCATCCGCTACCAGTTATTAGATGTAAACGGTTGTATCAAACAAGAGCCGGGATTGGCTCCGATAAGCAATAAACTGCGTGGTGGGTTATACCTGCCAGATGACGAAACAGGAGACTGTTATCTGTTTTGCCAACAACTCACCGAGCTTGCGAAAAATAATGGCGTGCAATTCCAGTTTGATACCCATATTGAACGACTCAATATAGAAGGCAAAAAGATCACTGGTGTCCAAACCGATAAAGGCGAACTAAAAGCTGATCGTTATGTTGTAGCAATGGGCAGCTACTCGACTGAGTTACTCTCACCGTTAGGCATTCATCTTCCGGTTTATCCGGTCAAAGGCTATTCATTGACTGTTCCCATCATTAATGAAGCGCTTTCACCGCGCTCAACAGTGATGGACGAGACCTATAAAGTGGCGATGACACGTTTTGATGACCGTATACGTGTCGCTGGTACCGCAGAATTGGCTGGGTTTGACCCTGCGCTTCCCGCAGCTCGCAAAGCGACAATTGAAATGGTCATTCGTGATATTTTCCCTCAAGGCGGTGATCTCGCTCGTGCTGAATTCTGGACCGGATTTAGACCTATGACTCCGGATGGCACGCCAATCATTGGCAAAACACCGTTTGATAATCTCTACACCAATACCGGCCATGGAACGCTCGGTTGGACCATGGCGTGTGGCTCCGGACAATTATTGGCTGACATTATGAGCAACAAAGAATGTCATTTAGAGACCATTGATCTGAACATGTCGCGCTACATTCAACATTAATAGCATAAAACTCCAACCTTTCATTAAATACCAGCCAAAGAGCCCACCCATATAATTATTCACCCTAAAGGATTTACTTCTCATCCTTTAGGGTGAAAAGCCTCAATACGCTGAAATTTTAGCTAACTCTAATAAACCTATCTAATTTTCATCCCATTAATAGCGTTTTGTGTTCATTGTCACGCTACTGATTATTTACAGATAAATAAATTAACAATTGAGTTACAAAAAGATTAATATGTCGTTCACAAAAACAAACACAACATCACTAAAACTACTAATAACAGGGAAATGCTTATGCAGTCATTTGTTGATTTTTTGAATGGGATAATCTGGAGTCCGGCATTAATTTATTTATGTCTTGGCGCAGGTTTGTTCTACTCGATTGTGACCCGATTTGTTCAGGTTCGTCACTTTTTTGAAATGTGGCGTCTACTTCTTTCCGGTAAAAGTTCGACTAAAGGCATTTCGTCTTTCCAAGCGTTAGCCGTTTCCCTTTCAGGTCGTGTAGGTACTGGTAATATCGCCGGTGTCGCTGCCGCTATCGGTTTTGGTGGCCCTGGTGCCGTGTTCTGGATGTGGGTGGTCGCATTTTTTGGCGCGGCAACGGCTTATGCAGAATCAACACTTGCGCAAATCTACAAAGAAGAAGATGAAGGCGAGTTCCGTGGTGGACCAGCTTACTACATCGAAAAAGCAATGGGGCAAAAATGGTATGCATGGATTTTCGCTATCTCAACCATTTTCGCCTGTGGTGTACTGCTTCCCGGCGTACAATCAAACAGTATTGGTAATGCAGTAGAAGCCGCATTTGGACCAGGCCCTATTATTGAAACGGCAATCGGTACTTTCACTTTTGCTAAAATCTTTACTGGCACCGTTGTTTCAATCATTTTGGCATTTATCATTTTCGGCGGCGTAAAACGTATTGCAAGCTTTACCCAGTTTGTGGTGCCATTTATGGCATTGGCTTACATCATCACAGCATTTGTTATCATCTTGCTTAATATTGGTGAAGTGCCAAGAATCTTCGCAATGATCGTTGGTGATGCGTTCACACCAATGGCAGGCGTAGGCGCGGCAATTGGCTGGGGTGTAAAACGTGGTGTTTATTCAAACGAAGCTGGCCAAGGTACTGGCCCTCACGCTGCGGCCGCAGCCAGTGTTGATCACCCAGCTCAACAAGGCTTAGTTCAAGCATTCTCTATTTACATCGATACCTTATTGGTCTGTTCTGCTACCGCATTTATGATTCTTATCACTGGTGCTTACAACGTTCATGGTGGTGCAGAAGGCGTATTTTTAATTCAAAACCTAGCAGCCGATATCAGTGCCAACGGTCCGGTATTTACTCAAATGGCGATTGAAAGTGCACTTCCTGGTGTTGGTAAACCGTTTGTGGCATTTGCATTGTTCTTCTTTGCTTTCACAACTATCTTGGCTTACTACTACATCGCAGAAACGAACATTGCTTACATTCGTCGTACCTTCAAAGTTAACGGTTTGATGTTTGTACTCAAGGTCGTGATCATCGCTACGGTATTCTACGGCACGGTTAAAACCGCAAACTTAGCTTGGGCAATGGGTGATGTCGGTGTTGGCGTAATGGCGTGGCTGAATATTGTCGGAATCCTCATTATCTTCTTTATGGCTAAACCGGCGATGGCAGCACTAAGAGATTATGAAGAACAACAAAAACAAGGTGTAGAGGAATTCATTTTCAACCCAGTGAAGTTAGGCATCAAAGGGGCTACATACTGGGAAGGAAAATACAAGCGTAAGACAGGCAAAGCACCCACAGCAGAAGAAGAAGAGAGTTCAACCGTTCTTGAACAACCTTCAGCGTAAATAAAAAATAAGAAAGGCAGTGGAAACTAAAAGGGGTTAGCCGAAGCTAACCCCTTTTTTTATTTTGTATTTTAATTACGCTGCAATTTCTTGTGTAGCAACAACAGGCTCAGACGCTTTCTTCTCACCGATTGGCAAAATAACACGACCATATTCGTTGTTTAACACTTGTGCCATAGCGAAATAGATAGCACTAGCACCGCAGAAGATACCTTCAAAACCAGCAATCGTACCAATCAGTTCACTACCCGTGAAATCACGAGCAGCTAATAGAGCAAACAAAATGGTTAGTGAACCAAATACAACTTGCTTAGCGCGTGGGTAACACAGTGAACCAATGAACATGAAACCAGTGAAGATCCCCCAAAGAGCTAGGTACCAACCCATAAAGTTTGCAGGACTTGCAGGTAAGCCCATATATGGCATTACGATCAAGCCAACAAGCGTTAGCCAGAACAAACCATACGAAGTGAATGCCGTGGTACCAAACGTATCACCACGTTTAAAGCACATGATACCCACGATAACTTGGCTTAAACCGCCGTAAAAAATACCCATTGCTAGAATCATAGAATCTATAGGGAAAAAGCCTGCATTATGGATATTAAGCAGGATAGTCGTCATGCCAAAACCCATTAGGCCTAGCGGCGCTGGATTGGCCAATTTAGTAGACATTCGCGAGTACCTTAAAAAAAGTTGATAAAAATTACGCGCGGATTTTAGTGGAGGCAACACAAAAATGGAAAGAACATTAACGGAAATTAAGATTCCATTTTTAGCGATCAAATTGTTTAAAAAGCAAACAGCACGACCTTGGAAGATCATGCTGTTGATTTAACACATAAACTATATATTTGAGGTAAGCCAACACCGTAGCTGCTTCAAATAGAAAAGAGATAAATGAAAAGTTACTGGCAGTTCACTTCATCCCAAAACCAATTACTTTGCGTTGGTGTTTCCCACACTCCCGGATTATTTTTCGCGACAAAGCACTTTCCATTGTGCGTAACCTTATCTCCAGTTTTCGCTTGGGTTACTCCCGCTTGCCATACAGAGAAATCTGAACTTGGCGGTGTAGGCTCAGGTTCTGTCACAACTGGTGATTCAACTGGCGTAGAAGGAAGCGGATCTGGATTTGTGGGCACTGTAGCTTCACCGGATACCAATTTCCAAGGATCACCTTGAGTTGGCTCATTGCCTTGTGACCACCATTTAGCTTCATAGATCGCCCCTTTGTAACTGACTTTATCCCCAGTATTATAGACTTTTGCAGAGTCCCAAGCCGCGACACCACCTACTGGAGGTTCAGTTGGTATTTCGGGATCAATACTGTCAACCACTCGTACTTGTGGCCAATTAGCGTGCGAGCCATAGAAATTAGTGACACATTTCTCGTAATCTCCCGCGACTAGAGCAGAATATGCGGTTTGAAAGCCCACCAGCTCACATTCAAAGGAGTAGCCACCTGGGCGGTCTGAATAATATTTCCAATTGCCATCCCAGTTGGTATAAAGCACATCCGTCGCGCCATTAAGGTTAAGACTTCCATACGGTGTTTGTTGCCAGCAGGTATTTTTTTCGTCTGACTCCACAGGAATTTGATAATGATTGGCTAAGCCTTCCCAGTAACGAATTCGGTTAACAGGCTGACCTTTATCTTTATTCTGTTCACCACATTCAATACCACCATTGATCACATTGATGGTGGTGCCAAAACCGTATCCAATACCAGCGTCTGATTCACGTTGTGAAGGTGTCCAGGTTCGGTCAATCACATGTAACATGGCTGGCTTTGGTGCTTGAGGAGTTAAAAAGAACCAAATTGCCGACGCCAGGTTCAACCAAGAATCGGCAACTAAGCCTGGATTATTGAGTAATACTGTTGCGTCACCGTCAAACATCACTTCAGAAAACGCACCATAGTTGAAGTGATACGAAAGTTGTTTAGCCCCGCGGCCAAAATACCCTTGACCTGTTGCACATGGCCAACGTGCATTTTGCCAGTCGTTTTGACCACAGCCGGTTGTATAACCACTTTGACCTTCAGACCAGCCCATTTCACGAACGTGAACCAACGCCTGTTGCCACTCTTCCAGTGCTAGTGGGTTGTCGGAAACATTGTCTTTCGCGATATGCCCACCCGTCTCTTGAGAGAAATGAGCGAAAGCCGTCACAATCGATTTTTTACAGATGGCGTCGGAATCTCGCCCATCGGTGTACTCGCCGCAAAAGGCAGGAAACTTACCGATAGCCCGCAAAAAGCGAGTGTACGTATATTCAGGAGCAGCCATTTGCGTAAGGAAATCCCATTCATATTGAGGAAATACTCGCTCAACTCGTTTTACGTTTTCCGGGTTGGCATCAAGCCCAGGGATGATTGCTTCAACTATTGTATTAGAGCGCGTTTCTAAGGCCTGAGCCCAAATCTGATACATAGGATCAGCGGTTTTCGCTTGCTCGGCAGTTTGAAGATCCGTTTTAGAAACGATGTAGCCCGCTGAATTTTCAGGGTCAGGTAAGATGGTGAGCGCATAACTGTTTGCCGCAAAAGTACAGCAAACTAACGTCGCTAAGTGCTTTATTTTCAACATATAACATCCTTTGTGTTACCAGTAGATATGACACTTACAATAGAGATAGACAGATGAACTACGGTAGTAAAAGTTAAAAGCACAGTGTCAAACTGCGACTGATTTCGTTGCGAGGAACAACCGTTACCTTGAGAAGACATTGACATTGGAATGCTTGTCGACAAACGAAAAAAAGCCTCAAAAAAATTTGAGGCTTTTAGAGATCAATCAACCTTTCATCAGGTTAAGTAAACAAGGATGCAACTTCGGGGATTATTCCCACTCGATAGTTGCTGGTGGTTTACCTGAAATATCATAAACCACGCGAGAAATACCATTCACTTCATTAATAATGCGGTTAGAAACTTTACCTAAGAAATCGTAAGGTAAATGTGCCCAATGCGCTGTCATGAAATCAATCGTTTCTACCGCACGCAGCGATACAACCCAATCGTATTTACGTCCATCGCCCATTACACCTACAGAACGAACTGGTAGGAAAACAGTGAACGCTTGAGATACTTTGTTGTATAGGTCAGCAGCGTGTAGTTCTTCAATGAAGATAGCATCTGCGCGGCGCAGTAGATCACAGTACTCTTTTTTAATTTCGCCAAGAACGCGAACACCAAGGCCAGGTCCTGGGAATGGGTGACGGTAAAGCATATTATAAGGAAGACCTAGCTCTAAGCCGATCTTACGGACTTCATCTTTAAATAGCTCACGTAGTGGCTCAACCAAGCCCATTTCCATATCATCCGGCAAACCGCCTACGTTATGGTGAGATTTGATCACATGTGCTTTACCGGTTTTCGACGCTGCAGATTCGATTACATCAGGGTAAATCGTGCCTTGCGCTAGCCATTTTGCATTTTTCAGCTTTTTCGATTCTTCATCAAAGATATCAACAAAAACGTGACCAATAATTTTGCGCTTCGCTTCAGGATCAGACTCACCTTTTAGCGCGTCAAGGAAGCGTTGTTCCGCATTAACATGAATAATGTTTAGGCCAAATTTGTTGCCAAACATATCCATCACTTGCTCAGCTTCGTTTAAACGCAACAAGCCATTATCAACAAATACACACGTTAGTTTGTCGCCAATTGCGCGGTGCGCAAGCATCGCAACAACCGAAGAATCCACACCACCAGACAGGCCAAGAATCACTTCATCGTCACCTACTTGCTCTTTAATACGAGCAACCGCATCTTCGATGATCGATTCAGCAGTCCATAAACGCTCACAACCACATACGTTCAGTACGAAGTTTTCTAGCATTTTCAGACCATTTTTGGTGTGCGTTACTTCTGGGTGAAATTGCACGCCGTAGTATTTTTTCTCTTCATTTGCCATCGCCGCATAAGGACAAGTATCCGTTTGGGCAATTTTGGTAAAGTCGGCAGGGATCTCTACCACTTTATCGCCGTGACTCATCCAAACATCTTGAGTGGCTTCAAGGCCAGCAAACAGTGCAGAGTCACCGGTGACTTGAACGGCAGCATAACCAAATTCACGTTCATCAGAGCTTGCGACTTTACCGCCTAATTGCTCAGCCATGGTCTGCATGCCGTAGCACACACCAAAGACAGGAACGCCGGAGTCAAATACGTATTGAGGCGCACGCGGAGAATTAGCTTCAGTTACACTTTCAGGGCCACCAGAAAGAATGATACCGTCTGGGTTGAATTCACGAATATCCGCTTCTTCTACATCCCAACTCCACAGTTCACAGTAAACACCGATTTCACGAACACGGCGAGCCACTAGTTGAGTATATTGAGAACCGAAGTCCAAGATCAGAATACGTTGGTCATGAATATTTTTAGTCATTTTGGGCAGTCTTATCGTTCACCTCAGCTAAGGATAATCTAAGTCATTCACACCGACTTTCGATACTACAATCAGCGTGAAAATCTAACACTTGTTGATTTTCTTACCCTGAGCTGTGGTTATAGGTTATGAAAACGAGGCGAGTGTACCCGCCTCTCATCAATGCTTCAAGGAAAAAGCAAACGTTTACGTCCAGTTAATTACTCTTTAATCAGAGATTAACCACGGCGGTAGTTTGGTGCTTCCTTAGTAATTTGAACGTCGTGTACGTGAGATTCAGCCATGCCCGCACCAGAGATACGTACAAATTCAGCTTTAGTGCGCATTTCTTCGATTGTCGCAGAGCCAGTTAGCCCCATGCTTGAACGTAAACCACCCATTTGCTGATGAACGATTTCTTTTAAGCGACCTTTGTAAGCGATGCGACCTTCAATACCTTCAGGTACTAGCTTGTCTGCTGCATTATCTGATTGGAAATAACGATCTGATGAACCTTGAGACATCGCACCAAGAGAACCCATTCCACGGTATGCTTTGTATGAACGACCGTTGTATAGAATCACTTCGCCCGGCGCTTCTTCAGTACCCGCAAACATTGAGCCAACCATGACACAAGATGCACCAGCAGCAATCGCTTTACAGATATCGCCAGAGAAACGGATGCCGCCATCAGCAATGACAGGAATACCATACGCATTTGCAACTTCGGCTGCATCTGAAATAGCGGTAATTTGAGGAACACCAACGCCAGTAACGATACGAGTGGTACAAATAGAACCAGGACCAATACCGACTTTTACCGCGCTGACACCCGCTTCAATAAGCGCTTTAGCACCTGCACCTGTTGCCACGTTACCACCGATAATATCAAGTTCAGGATAAGCTGCGCGAGTTTCACGAATACGGTTCAATACACCTTCAGAATGACCATGAGATGAATCAATAAGAAGTACATCCACGCCCGCTTCAACCAATGCTTTTACGCGCTCTTCATTACCCGCACCAGCACCAACAGCGGCACCAACACGCAGGCGGCCTTGCTCGTCTTTACATGCATGAGGTTTACGTTCAGCTTTGTGGAAATCTTTTGCTGTGATCATACCGGTTAATTTGAATTGATCATTCACCACCAGTACTTTTTCAACACGCGCTTTATGCATACGTTCTTGTACTTCTTGGCGTGACGCCCCTTCTTTTACCGTCGCTAAGCGCTCTTTTGGCGTCATCACAGCTTCAACTTTTTTCGTTAAATCAGTAACGAAACGAACGTCACGGCCAGTAATGATACCAACCAGTTCATTGTTATCACTCACTACAGGGAAACCAGCAAAACCGTGTTTCTCAGTTAAATCCATGACATCTTGAATCGTAGCATCTGGGCGAACTGTTACAGGAGCTGTCACCACACCCGCTTCGAAGATCTTAACAAGACGAACTTGCTCTGCTTGTTGTTCGATAGACATGTTTTTATGGATAAAACCAATACCACCCTCTTGTGCAAGAGCGATCGCTAGGCGAGCTTCTGTCACTGTATCCATTGATGCAGAAATCATTGGGATGTTCAGTGCAATATTTTTGGTCAGCTGAGTACGAAGATCGGCTGTGTTTGGGAGAACGGTGGAGTGTGCTGGCACGAGAAGTACGTCGTCGAATGTCAGCGCTTCTTTGGCAATTCTTAGCATTTGCAATATCTCACAATTAAGAGGAGTGAATAAAAGGTCAATCCAAGTTGTTTCATTCAACCTAATTAATCATTAAAAAGGAAAAGTGATTTGGATTTGATATTGCGGACGGATTATACGCCCGAGGCAATCGCTTGACCACTCATTTTTTTATTTTTTATTTGCATTTCACGTCTTGATATGTATTATCTTTCCGCTAATTTCCATACCTTCGTCTAGGGGATTAGCCTTGTCTTCTCTGGCCAACGAAAATATCTACACTGTCTCTCGGCTAAATGCTGAAGTTAGACTACTTCTTGAAAATGAAATGGGAATTGTGTGGCTGGTTGGTGAAATATCTAACTTCTCATCTCCAGTTTCTGGCCACTGGTATTTATCACTCAAAGACTCCCGTGCCCAAGTTAAATGTGCCATGTTTAAGGGCAGCAATCGCTTTGTCTCTTTCAAGCCTAAAAATGGTCAGCAAGTTTTAGTTAAAGCACGCCTTTCCCTGTATGAACCTAGAGGTGACTACCAGATCATCATCGAAAGTATGCAGCCAGAAGGAGACGGTCGGCTTCAGCAAGAATTTGAAAAACTGAAAATGCAATTGGCCGCCGAAGGTCTATTTGCTCAATCCAATAAACGTCCATTACCGGAAAATCCAAAATGCGTAGGCGTCATCACATCTAAAACTGGGGCGGCTTTATTCGATATTCTTGATGTACTCAAGCGTCGCGATCCCAGCTTACCGGTGATTGTCTACCCCACCATGGTGCAAGGTGAACAAGCCGCGATACAGATTGCACAAGCCATCGGCAGAGCTAATGCGAGAGCAGAATGTGATGTATTGATTGTGGGAAGAGGCGGCGGTTCATTGGAAGACTTATGGTGTTTTAACCATGAGATCGTAGCACGCACTATCGCTGCTAGTGAGATCCCGATTATTAGTGCTGTAGGCCATGAAATTGATATTACAATTGCCGATTTCGTTGCTGATGTTCGAGCACCAACTCCTTCTGCGGCAGCAGAGTTGGTCAGCCGTGATAATAGCCATAAGCAACAAACATTTACTAACTATCAGCACAAGCTACGTAGTGCAATACGCCACTACATAAGCCAGCAACAGCAACAAGTTAATGCTCTTAATTACGCATTACAAAAGCAGCACCCTAATTACCGCTTACAACGCCAAACACAACAGCTTGATGAAACACAAATGCGCCTTCAACGTGCTATGAGCTCTTTTATCACTCGTAAGCGACAACATGTAAGTGAGCAATTTCATCAATTGCAACTGAACTCACCGGTTCAAAAGCTTGCTCAACAGCAACATAGATTGGCGAAAACTGAACAAAAGCTGCTTGATGTAATGGATAGAAAGCTGTTAACCACTCGCCATAAGCTTGCGCTAGCCGCTGAAAAATTAGATACGGTTAGCCCATTAGCCACCTTAAAACGTGGTTATTCTATTACTCAAGATCAGCACGGTAAGGTTATCAGTCAACCTTCAGATGTAAAAACGGGCGATCAACTGATCACCCGTCTTGCCGATGGCGAAATTTATTCTACCGTGAACTGATGTCCGAAACAGTACAAACCGCCTAATCTTGTGGCTTGAACTCAAATCGAATTTTCGATTTCGATTTGAGTTCATTGCACTGATTACAGAAATAATTAGCCGCCCCACACGCTTGTAGCTTTTCTAACTCTGATTCACAGCTAGGGCAAAAACCTACTTTATTGAAATGTTTTTCACACTCACTACAGTGATAACGACCATCCCATTCTAAGGGCTTTGCGCAGCAAGGGCACAGGTTCTCATTCATATCAAAATCCACTTAAATAATGTATTCGCAAACTATGCTCCAAGATAACGTCATTGTCGACATTGATCCTCATCACAATACTTTAATCAATGTGTATATCCTCTTTCGAATGGCACTATGATCACTAAAAGATCTCAGCCTGATCATTTGCTTTATCTACTCTGATCAGCGATCTCCCCTCAAAAGAACATTTATATAACCACACACCGAAAGCATAAGTTACATATCCTGCATTTGGATTTTTAGCGATATAAAATATCGTTATTTGTTTTTATACTCACCATGTAAAGAACTAATGAAAATGATCTTTCACTCTACACTACTCAGTAAGCACTGCTTAAAAATTACTCTCAATACTATTCTCTGGACGCTTTTCATTTAAGTGAAGTGTATCCGTTCTACTACAGATAAAAAAATACCCAAGCCTTGGCTTGGGTATTTTTTTATCTAATAAAGGGTTACTTAGTACGACCTTTCATCATCGTCATAAGGCGTTTGCGCTTGCGCTCTTGAGACAAGGTTAATTTATTAGTCTTACCTTCAAATGGGTTATCACTGCTTTGGAAGTGAATACGAATTGGCGTACCCATAATTTCCAACGATTTACGGTAATAGTTCATTAAGTAACGTTTGTATGAATCTGGTAGTTCGTTAACCAAGTTACCATGTACCACAACGATTGGCGGGTTATAGCCGCCAGCATGCGCATATTTCAGTTTTACGCGGCGACTACGTATCATTGGCGGTTGGTGATCATCCGTTGCCATTTTCAATATCCGCGTCAGTACAGAAGTGCCAACACGAGTTGTCGCAGATTTGTACGCTTCTTGCACTGATTCAAATAAGTGACCCACACCAGTGCCATGCAGCGCGGAAATAAAGTGGATACGAGCAAAATCGACGAAACCTAGACGACGATCCAACTCTTTCTTTACACGCTCTTTTACGTCGTTATCAAGGCCATCCCACTTATTGACAGCAAGAACAATTGAACGACCCGCATTCAGTGCAAAACCAAGTAAACTTAAGTCTTGGTCTGAGATATTTTCACGTGCATCGATAACCAATAGAACAACGTTTGCATCTTCGACAGCTTTCAGTGTTTTAACTACCGAGAATTTTTCTACCGTTTCATTAATGCGAGTACGGCGACGAACACCTGCGGTATCAATCAATACATATTCACGCTCATCACGCATCATTGGGATGTAGATTGAATCGCGAGTGGTTCCTGGCATATCGTAAACCACGACACGCTCTTCACCAAGAATACGGTTAATCAATGTTGATTTACCGACATTAGGACGACCAATGATTGCAAGTTTAATCGGTTGATCTTGAAGACGCTTAAACTCTTCTTCCGCTTCTTCTTCCGTGTAATCAAGCTTTTCTTCAACATCTTCAAAGTCAGTGAGATCTTCGATATCACCTTTCGCCAGTTCAATCATCTCTTCTGCGAAAGGATTCAACGCACGATCAATCAAAATACCAACACCACGACCATGTGCAGCGGCGATCTGATACATCTGATCAACGCCCAATTTCCAGAATTCAGCACATGCAGCATCAGCATCAATACCATCTACTTTGTTCACGACAAGGATGGCACGTTTCTCAATTTTACGCAGATGTTGTGCAATAACTTCATCAGACGCTGTCAGACCTGCGCGGCCATCAACCATAAATAGCACGACATCGGCTTCGTCAATGGCAGCTAATGATTGCTGTGCCATTTTGGTCTCAACACCTTCTTCACTGCCATCAATACCACCGGTATCAATAACGATAAATTCGTGTTCACCTAATTTCGCTTGGCCATATTTACGGTCACGCGTTAAACCAGGGAAATCCGCTACTAACGCATCACGAGTGCGAGTTAATCGGTTAAACAGCGTAGATTTACCGACATTCGGACGCCCAACAAGAGCAACAACAGGAACCATAACAACCTCTACAAATATATTCACTTATGTAGTTATAGGTAAACACTTGCTAGCAAGCGCGAAATTTTTACCTATAACCACATCACTTTATTTCATTTATCTCAACAAAACGGCCCCTAACTGTTACCAGCCAGGAGCCGAATGTGAATTATATCACGATTTATTTTTTAATCGTCAGTTTCTTTACATTGCCACTGCGGGTGATGATCACGTAGCCATCGGTTACCGCTAAAGGACCAACAGCAAATCCGCTGCTATCGACTAATTGCTGAGCAACAAATTCACCACTGCTACGATCAATCCAGTGCAAGTAACCTTCATTATCGCCCACAACAATGTAGCCATTAATAATAGACGGTGCTGTTAACAAGCGGTTTTCTAGCTTGTCATTGCTCCATAACTCGGTTCCACTACGGGCATCAACAGCAGCAAGGTGATCTTTATCAGTCACTACGAATAGACGTCCACCATCACTTACCATATCAGTCGATGAAGAGTAGTTACGCTTCCAAGCTGGCTTGCCTGAACGAAGATCGATCGCAATTAACTGGCCATTGAAACCTACAGTGTAAAGCATACCGCCGATCACAATGGGTGACGCATCGACATCAACCAACCGGTCAATTTCGGTCGCGCCCTTAGGCATACCAACAGGCTGATGCCAAATCAATTGACCACGCTCTACAATGGCGGCAGCTAATCGACCACTTGCCGTGCCCCAAAATACGCCACCAGAAACAGTAACCGGTTTGCTATCTCCACGCAGGGTTAAATTAGGTACTTCAGTGCTAATTGCCCACTTCTGCTCACCGGATTCTTGATCTAAACCGATCAGAGTGCCACGGCTGGTATTGACAATAACAATGTTGTTATCAGCGGCTGGCGCAGCGAGTACCTCACCATCCACTTCAACTTGCCAGGCAAGCTCACCCGTTTCTTCATCAAGAGCAATCACTACACCATTTTCACTGCCAATGTAAATTTGGCTATAAGCGGCAGTGATACCACCAGACAAACGCATGCTACCATCTTGTTCTAGGTCGTTTTTCCAAAGCTCTTTGCCGCTTTCAGGATCGAGCGCTTTAACTAAACCATCGCGACTTGCAACAAAAACTTTGCCATATGCATATTCTGGAGACAACTTTGAGAAGTAGTGACCAACACCATCACCAATAGAAGCACTCCATTGAGTCGTCGGTGTAAATTCACTCGATACCACAGGCACAGGAGCCATGATCACGGTATCTTCTTCGCTAGCACATCCTGCTAGTGCCCCTAGCACCACAGCAGCAACGAGCACTTTGTTGAACAACTTTTTCATCAACTTGTGCCCTTATTTGGCTAAATCATCCAGTTTCATTTGCAATGTTTGACTTGCGTCATCAGCTTGTTGCGCCTCGGTATAAGCTGCATAAGCCGCATCGATATCACCTTTACGCAATAAGATATCACCTCGAAGCTCAGCAATACGTCCAGCCCAATTTTCATCGCTAATCGTTGCTAACTCAGCAAGAGCAGCATCATAGTTGCCTTGCTCAGATTTAATACGCGCAACACGGTAAGTTGCAAGTGGAAGAATCGCAGCGTCTTTAGTATTTGCTTTTGCCCACTCAAGCTGTGCAAGTGCTTCGTCTATTTGACCGGCTTCAACCTGAACTTTAGCCAATTGCAAAGCGGCTAAAACTGAATATTCTTTGCCTTTATTGTTATCAATAAAACTTTGAACATTGCTTTCAGCATCAACGCCACTGGCGCTCAATGCCGTAACCATTTTGGTGTAACTTTCTGAAGCAGCTTCTTGCGCAGCGGTTACGCTGTCTTGGTAATAACGCCAACCGAATAGGCCACCTAAACCAATAACAGCCCCAAAGATCACCGCTTTACCGTTCTCTTTCCACCAATCTTTTATCGCTTCAACTTGTTGTTCTTCAGTATCGTAGAGTTCCACTTCCTGTCCTCTTTAAAAGATGTCTCAAATACGCTTGCTTATACAAGGTGTTCTAGTTTGCTCGCGACTTCAGTTTGAGAAATCGTAATTTGTTCGCCACCGGTTAGATCTTTCAGAACTACCGTGTTTTCTGCCACTTCGTTCTCGCCGAGAACAAGCGCAACAGCCGCACCGACTTTGTCAGCACGCTTAAATTGTTTTTTGAAATTACCACCACCGAAGTGGGTCATGACACGTAGCCCCGGAATTTGACCACGTAATTGCTCCGCAAGCTTCATTCCCGCCATCATCGTGCCATCACCAGCACTCACCATGTAAACGTCAACGCTACGACGAACTTCTGTCAGCTCTAGTGTTTCCATCATCAGTACTAAACGTTCTAAGCCCATTGCAAATCCAACGGCTGGTGTCTCTTTGCCACCCAGTTGTTCCACAAGGCCATCGTAACGACCACCACCACAAACCGTACCTTGAGCACCTAAACTTTCGGTGATCCACTCAAATACGGTGCGGTTGTAGTAGTCTAAACCACGAACCAAACGTTCATTAACTTGGTATTCGATGCCTGCGGCATCAAGAAGTTCACACAAACCTGCAAAATGTTGTGCCGATTCCGCATCTAGATATTCAGATAACTTTGGTGCATCACCTAAAATAGCTTGAATGTCTGGGTTTTTGGTATCAAGAACACGCAACGGATTGGTATACATGCGGCGTTTAGCTTCTTCATCCAATACTTCTTGATGTTGCTCTAAATACGCAATCAACGCCGTGCGATAATTAGCACGAGCCTGTAAAGATCCAATAGAGTTCAGTTCCAAACGCACGTGTTTATCGATGCCTAGCTCACGCCATAGACGCGCTGTCATCATAATCAATTCAGCGTCAACATCTGGGCCATTTAACCCAAACACTTCCACACCACATTGATGGAATTGACGGTAACGTCCTTTTTGAGGACGTTCATGACGGAACATTGGTCCCATGTACCATAGACGTTGTTCTTGGTTGTACAGTAAGCCATTTTCGATACCAGAACGCACACAGCCAGCGGTACCTTCAGGACGCAACGATAAACTGTCGCCATTGCGGTCTTCGAACGTGTACATCTCTTTCTCAACCACATCGGTGACTTCACCAATAGCACGGCTAAATAGATGTGTCATCTCAACGATTGGCATACGGACTTCATTGTAACCGTACGCACTGATCACATTTTTTACTGTACCTTCCACTTTTTGCCACAGTGGAGATTGCGTTGGGAGGCAGTCGTTCATGCCTCGAATTGCTTGAATAGTTTTTGCCACAATAATTACCGAAATGTCGTGAGATTAATTTTGTTCGATTTGAGTTACGTCGATTCGATTCTTTTCATCAAGAATGGACGCTTTAGCACGAATCTTAGCTTCTAATTGATTAACGAGATCGTCATTATCAAAACGTTCTTTCTGGCGTACACCATCTTCATAGAAGGCGCTTTTCTTATTACTTCCCGCCAAACCTAAATGGGAAACTTCCGCCTCACCAGGTCCATTCACAACGCAACCGATAATAGAAACATCCATTGGTGTAATAATATCTTCTAAACGTTGCTCAAGTGCGTTCACGGTGGAAATCACATCAAATTCTTGACGAGAGCAGCTAGGACAAGCAATAAAGTTAATGCCACGAGAACGGATACGCAGCGATTTCAAAATATCGAAACCGACTTTGATCTCTTCAACCGGATTTGCTGCCAGAGAAATACGCAGCGTATCACCGATACCTTCCGCAAGCAGCATACCTAAACCAACCGCCGATTTTACCGAACCTGCTCGCGCGCCACCGGCCTCGGTAATACCTAAGTGCAGTGGTTGATCAATTTTTTGTGCTAACAATCGATAAGAATCAACGGCTAAAAAGACGTCAGATGCTTTTACACTAACCTTAAACTGGTCAAAATTGAGGCGATCTAAGATATCAACGTGGCGCATAGCTGACTCAACCAACGCCGCCGGCGTTGGTTCACCGTATTTCATCTGGATATCTTTTTCTAAAGAGCCACCATTCACACCAATACGGATCGGAATATCATAATCACGAGCGCAATCGACAACCGAGCGAATACGCTCTTCGTTGCCAATATTACCTGGGTTGATACGCAAACAATCAACACCGTACTCCGCCACTTTCAAAGCGATACGATAGTCAAAGTGAATGTCTGCTACTAATGGCACATTCACCTGCTGTTTGATCAATTTAAATGCTTCAGCAGCATCCATCGTTGGCACAGATACTCTTACGATATCAGCGCCTACATTTTCTAACGCTTTAATTTGCGCGACCGTCGCCGCCACGTCTGTGGTGCGGGTATTGGTCATCGATTGTACGGCAATAGGTGCGCCATCACCGATAGGCACATTACCGACATAAATGCGCGTCGAAGCACGACGCTTAATTGGAGACTCGTATTGCATAGTATTTTCTAAGGTAAGGTGAATCTAGCGACTTTGCCGGAAGTATACCCAGAAAGGTCGACAGGTTCACTCGCAAATGTCATTGAAACGCTCTCAGGGGCACCCAAAATAATCTGCAGTGGTGCTTCGCCCGCTAATGTTACTGTCTGTCCTGCTTTTTTAATGCCAGTCGACAAGGTTTTACCGGATGCGTCTTTTATTTGAATCCAGCAATCAGCATTAAATGATAAAGAAAGAGGAGAAAAGCCAGTATCCACTTGACTGGTATTTTCTGGGTTGCTGGCTGAAATTGGCTCTGCTTGCGCTTCCACTACATTAGGCTCTGGTTCAACAATATCTTCTTCAGATGACGGGATCAGCTCAGCAGTTTGAATGTCCACTTGCGGATCTGACGCCACCTCTTCATTGCTGTCAGTTTCTGACACTAATTCAGAAGCTGTAGTGAACTGATCATCAGTGACACGCTCGACAGGAACAGATGCCATATCTTGATCAAGAACAGAAACAATAGGCTCATTGTGTTCTAAAAGTTCCGTTTCCTGTTGTTGGTTTTGCCACCACCATAGTGATGATATGCCGATCAAAATTGCAAAAATCCCCCAAGTGAGGGTCATGATACGGCTATCGTGTTTCTCTCGCTTAGTCTTCTTTGAGAAACTTTGCATTGGTTGTTCGCGAGGAATGGCTGGATAACTATCTTCGAAAGCAGCCAATATTTCTGACTCTTTGATTCCAACTGCTTTAGCGTACGAGCGCAAATAACCGCGAGTAAAGGTCGCAACCTGACCATCTGGAAAATGGTTTTCTTCTAAATTTTGAATAATCGAAAGACGTAAACGTAATCGATCAGCCACTTGTTTTTGAGTTAAGCCCAACGCTTCGCGTTTTGCCTTCAATAAAGTGCCTGGTTTTACGGTGTGATTCTCTACGGTAACTTGTTCTTGTTCAGTACTCATCCGCTTTTTACATCTCATTATGTTATGGCTTGAACGGCACAATCATCACTTTTTTACTTGTTTTTTAGTAGCAACGAATTAGGCGCATTCCAGCGGTGTAAAAACTTTGCATTAATTTATGCAGGCGATTTTAGAAATAGCTTTAGCTTGATGAACAATTCTAATGGATATTTGATGTTAAACAACATCGCTTTGGGAAAGAAATTACTGACAGGTCAAGATTTTTCATTAAATTGACCTCAAAATGAGGTTAAATCATTTCAAATGGTAAAAATGAACAAAGCCAGAGAAATCTCTAGCTTTGCTTAGGGTGTTATTTAAAGCGCTTTGACAGCAATCACATCACCGTGCATTTGCTTGATTTTTGTTCGCTTAGTACGGTCAATCACGTCTCCCACTAGCTGCCCGCATGCTGCATCAATATCATCACCGCGAGTCTTACGTATTGTTACCGTATGCTCGTACTGCATTAATGTTTTTTGGAAGCGGTCAATGCGTGAGTTGCTTGGTTTTTTATATGGTGAGCCAGGGTATGGATTAAACGGGATCAGGTTAATCTTGCACGGCGTGCCTTTCATTAATTGAGCCAGTTCATGGGCGTGATCCATGTCGTCGTTGACATGATCGAGTAAAACGTATTCTACGGTCACTTTTCCACGGTTTGCATTGGAAGAGGCAATATAACGGCGTACCGATGCTAAGAAATCTTGAATATCCCAACGATCATTGATCGGCATGATTTCACTACGCAGCTTATCGTTTGGCGCATGCAAAGAAATGGCTAAGGCGACATCAATTTGCCCCGTCATTTGATCTAAGCCAGAAACCACACCAGACGTCGATACCGTTACGCGGCGTTTTGATAACCCAAAACCGAGATCATCCAGCATAATTTCTAACGCTGGGATCAAGTTTTTCATGTTGAGTAATGGCTCACCCATTCCCATCATGACAACGTTAGTGATAGGACGACGGCCAGTTTCTTTTTCCAAACCGATTTCACGTGCAGCACGCCAAACTTGGCCAATGATCTCTGACACTTTTAAATTACGATTGAAACCTTGTTGAGCGGTTGAGCAGAATTTACATTCTAATGCGCAGCCCACCTGAGATGAAACGCACAGTGTCGCGCGATCTTCATCGGGAATATATACCGTTTCAACATCTTGATCGCCAACACGCATTGCCCACTTGATAGTGCCATCAGAAGAGTGCTGTGCTTCAGATACGATAGGAGCGCGAATTTCACATTTTTGCTGTAGCTTTTCACGCAACTTCTTATTGATGTTTGTCATGCTCTCGAAGTCATCACAACCAAAATGGTAGATCCACTTCATTACTTGATCAGCACGGAATGCTTTTTCACCAAGTTCCTCAGCAAAAAAATGACGCAGCCCCTTGCGATCAAAATCGAGTAGATTGACTTTTTCAGTAGCCATGTAGCCTCACAGAGATGGAAACAATAATTAAGGGCGCGAATTGTACAGCCTTTAGACATCTACAACAAGGGGACTAAAACCACGAGTTTCTTAAGGCCATAATATCTCACCAGTAAAATTGAGGGATGAATTTTATCGGCTCAATGCCAACGCTGTAAAAACAAAAAATCCGCAGTACGTAGGGATACTGCGGATGATGTTCTATTTAAATGCATGACAAGCAAGATTAGCGAGGGCAGATTTCTGATTCAGGAAAGAAAAAAGCAATTTCGCGCGCTGCTGACTCAGGGCTGTCACTTCCGTGTACAGAGTTATAACGCATACTTAATGCGTAATCAGCACGAATAGTGCCGCAAGCGGCCTCTTCTGGGTTGGTTTTACCCATCAGCTCACGGTAACGAGCGATGGCATTCTCCCCTTCAAGAACTTGAACCATAATCGGTCCTGAAGTCATGAATTTGGTCAGATCAGCGAAGAAGGCTTTGCCTTCATGTTCAGCATAAAAGCCACCGGCTTGCTCTTGATTCAAATGCAACATTTTTGCGGCAACAATACGCAAATCCGCTTTCTCAATACGGTGATAAATTTCACCAATCAAGTTACGTTCTACTGCATCGGGCTTAATGATAGAAAAGGTTCTTTCTAGAGCCATAAGGTTGTCCTTCTACTTTTGTTTTTTTAGTTATAATTAGCGGCCAACATACTTGGCCGCCTCAAAATTATTTGGCTTGGTCAGTTAAGATACGAGCTAGCGTGCGTACGCCCATTCCCGTAGCGCCTGCCGCCCACTTGTCACTTGATGATTTGCGGTAAGTACCCGCACAATCAAAGTGCAACCAGCCTTTCTTATAATCTTCAACAAAGTAAGAAAGGAAAGCGGCCGCTGTACTTGCGCCTGGTGAATAATCACCAGAGCTGATATTAGAAAGATCGGCAAAACTGGAAGGTAGCATGCTGCGGTGGAAATCAGCCAAAGGTAGTGGCCATAGCCCCTCTTTTTCCTGACTTGCCGCAGTAAGTGCTTGATGTGCTAACTCGTCATCAAAGCTCAGTAGCGCGTGGTAATCATTACCCAACGCATTTTTCGCTGCGCCCGTTAGTGTCGCACAATCGATAATCAGCTCTGGTTTTTGTGCATCGGCGAACATCAAGCCATCAGCAAGCACTAAACGGCCTTCCGCGTCGGTGTTCATAATTTCAACGCTAGTACCATTTTTATAAGTGATAATATCACCCAGTTTTAGTGCACGACCTGACACCATGTTTTCCGCACAGCAAAGGATCAACTTCACTCGCTTATTGAAACCACGCATGATCGCCAGACCTAGGCCGCCGGTAATAGTACCAGCCCCGCCCATATCCGCCTTCATGGATGTCATGAAATTTGATGGCTTGAGGCTATAGCCGCCAGAATCAAAAGTAATTCCTTTGCCCACTAGACAAGCAAATACTGGGGCATCTTCCTTGCCCGTTGGGTTGTAATCCAACTGCAGCATTGCCGAAGTACGCTCAGAGCCGCGCCCGACAGCATAAATCCCTTCCCACCCTTCAGTAAGAAGATCTTTATCTTTCACAATACGGTAGCTGACATGGTCCGGTGCCAGTGACTTGATAAATTCAGCGGCCATCGTCGCTAACTGACGAGGTGCTACTTCTTCAGCACTTTTGTTGATGATATCACGCGTCCATTCAGTCGCTTTGATGCGATACTCCAGCTCTGCTTGCTCTTGCTCAGCCAGTGGTTGCCACTCTAATGTGTTAAGTTTTTTCGCTTCACGGTAGCCTTGATGGAATGCCCAAATGCTTTCGAGATCCCAGCCCTCACCTTGTAAACTGATGGCTCTGATGCCTTGCGAATCCAACTTACGTGCTGCACGCTGAACAGTTGCGACATCGTGCAAACCTTCGATTACATGAATAGTTACGCCATTTTCTGAAAATGACAAAATCGCCTTGTCTCCCCACTGAGGCTGGGCAGCTTCTTGGCTAATAAATACAGACATCTTTGTAGACATGGTTTCTCCTTGCCTGGATATGGCCTTACCTGTGCCATTACGATTAAATAACGAGAGGATGTTAGCATTTTGTAGGGTTAAAATGTCAAGTTGATAAAAAAACGGACCATAAGGTCCGCTTTTTTTAGCAAGAATTGTTAACTCGGTGATGTTTTACCAAATTACCATAGCGTTAGCGATGGGATTAAACAAACATTAGTCGATTTCTTCCATCCAACATAAGATGATGGCTTCTAAGATTTTTTCGTTAGAACGGTTCGGTTCATCATCAAATTCATCCAGTTCCATTACCCATTGATGTAAGTCGGTAAAACGTACATTTTTAGGATCGACATCTGGATACAAATCACATAGCTCAATCGCAATATCGCGAGAATCTGTCCATTTCATCTTATTGCCCTTATTTAATCAAACACTGGCGTAAGCGGATTGCCCACGCCGCGCTTACTAGTGATCTTCAGAAGCGAGGTTTAGCGTGTACTTGGGAATTTCGACCACTAAATCTTCACTACAGACTCGAGCTTGGCATCCAAGGCGAGATTCTGGCTCTAGACCCCATGCTTTATCAAGCATGTCATCTTCCAGTTCATCACTTTCATTCAGTGAATCAAACCCTTCACGGATGATGACGTGACAAGTTGTACAAGCGCATGACTTTTCACAGGCGTGCTCAATAGCGATTCCATTTTTCAAAGCGACATCAAGCACGGTTTCGCCTGTTTTTGCTTCAAGCACGGCACCTTCAGGGCAAAGATCTTCATGAGGTAAAACAATAATCTTAGGCATAATTTTTCTCTTTAAATATCGTCCACAGACTGGCCAGCCAATGCCGAGCGAATCGACTTATCCATTCGACGTGCAGCAAAATCTTGGCTAGCTTTGTCTGTATCTTTAATACCTTGCTCAATGGCATCGGCACTTTCACCATTGCGTAGTGCAATTAACGCTTCAATCGCACCAAGTAATTGCTGTTTTTCACTTTCTGTAAGAAGCTCATCGCCATCAGCATGCATCGCTGAAATAAGCCCTTCAATAACGCGGTCAGCTTCAACTCTTTGCTCTGCTAGTACACGAGCTTGCATGTCTTTTTCAGCAAACGCCATTGAGTCTTTAAGCATGTCCGCCACTTCGTTATCACTCAAACCATAAGAAGGCTTAACTTGAATTTCAGACTGAACACCAGTGCTCTTTTCCATTGCTGTGACGGATAGCAAACCATCAGCATCAACTTGATAAGTGACACGAATATGAGCAGCACCCGCGGTCATCGGTGGAATACCTTTTAAAGAAAAACGCGCTAATGAACGGCAGTCATCGACCATCTCACGCTCACCTTGCACGGTATGAATAGTCATCGCCGTTTGGCCATCTTTAAAAGTAGTGAATTCTTGAGCTCTTGCGACTGGAATCGTAGTGTTGCGTGGAATGATTTTCTCGACCAATCCACCCATGGTTTCGATACCCAGTGAAAGCGGGATAACATCAAGCAGCAGCATTTCAGAGTCAGGCTTGTTACCTACCAAAATATCCGCTTGAATAGCCGCACCAATCGCCACGACTTCATCAGGGTTAATGCTGGTCAGTGGTGTACGACCAAAAAATTCACCGACTAAATCACGAACTAAAGGCGTACGAGTTGATCCACCAACCATCACCACTTCTAGCACTTCATCGGCATCAATTTCAGCATCTTTCAAAGTACGACGGCACGACAATAATGTTTTCTTAACCAGTGGTGTGATCAGTTGATTAAACTCTTCACGCGTAAAATGCCCGTCCCAGCCTAATACCGAAACATCAACACTGGTTGTATCCGACAACGCTATTTTGGCCGCGGTAGCCGCATCCAGTAACGTGCGGTTTTGCTCTGCACTTAATGGTGAAGGCAAGCCGATTTGCGCTTGTAAATGTTCAGCAATTAAATGGTCAAAATCATCACCACCTAATGCAGAATCTCCGCCAGTTGCCAGTACCTCAAATACGCCTTTAGACAGTCGTAAAATAGAGATGTCAAATGTGCCACCACCTAAATCGTAAACAGCGATAACGCCTTCTTGAGCGGAGTCTAAACCGTAAGCAATGGCAGCTGCCGTCGGTTCATTGAGCAAACGAAGCACATGCAGACCAGCAAGATTAGCCGCATCTTTGGTTCCTGCACGCTGCGCATCATCAAAATAAGCCGGTACAGTGATGACCACGCCAGCCAGCTCACCACCTAGTGATTGCTCAGCACGTTTAGCCAATGACTTTAGAATATCAGCCGATACTTGAATCGGATTTTTATCACCCTGCGCCGTTTGCAAAATAGGTAAACCATTGTCACTGGCTTTAAAGTGATAAGGTAAGGTTGGGTAGCGCGCTTGAATATCAGTCAATGAGCGTCCAATCAAACGCTTCACAGAAATAATGGTGTTAGCAGGATCACGTTGTGCTTTTTCTCTGGCAGCATCGCCAACCAAACTTGTTTCTGCCGTGTAATGCACAACTGAAGGCAGAATACTACGGCCTTGCTCATCAACAAGCGTTGTCGCATCACCGCTTCGAACGGAAGCGACTAATGAGTTAGTCGTACCAAGGTCAATACCTGCCGCGAGTTTATGCTGATGCGGCGCGGAGCTTTGACCTGGTTCTGCAATTTGAAGTAATGCCATTGATTGGTCCTTATTACGGAATTAGCCGAGTAAACGTTCTTCGACTCGTTCTATTTCATGTTTTAGTTTGGCAATAAATTTCAGCTTACGAACCGTATCAGCAGCAGTGCTCCACTGGTTTTCATTCAGCTGTTGCTCAACTAAAGTAAGATGTTGTTTATACATCTTGCTTACTTTGCTTTCAAAATCGAATAAAGCACTTTCTGCTTCAGGATGCGAAGCGATATCTTCCAACTCTTCACGCAATTCCATTTGTTCCATTAAGAACATCGGATCTTGCAGGGTTTGGTGCTCACCCCGTAGCTCGATACCATTTTCTGCCAGCAGATATTCCGCGCGAGTTATGGGAGCTTTTAATACTTGATAAGCATCATTGATTTGAGAGGCTTTTTGCACAGCAAGTAAGCGGTCTCGTTCTGAAGCAGTTGCAAAGTTATCCGGATGGAAGCGCTTTTGCAAAGCCAGAAACTGGGAAGAAAGAAGGCTACCATCCAGCGCAAACTGACTTGGTAGCCCAAATAATTCAAAGTAGTTCATTAACACATCGCTCCTAGTGCTCGGTACTAGGCTCGTTATCAATGATGAGCCTAGCTATCCGAAAGCTAACCATTACACGTTGAAGCTTTCACCACAACCACATTCACTTTTCGCATTTGGGTTGTTGAATTCAAAACCTTCGTTTAGCCCTTCTTTTACGTAGTCTAGCTGTGTGCCGCTGAGATAAACGAGGCTTTTTGCATCGATAATGACTTTTACACCATGATCTTCAAACACTTGATCTTCATTGTTGAGTTCATCAACAAATTCCAGTACATAAGCCATACCCGAGCAACCGGTCGTTTTCACTCCAAGACGTAATCCAACGCCTTTGCCTCGGTTATCCAGAAATGCTCTAACGCGATTTGCTGCTGCTTCAGTTAAGGTAATGGCCATACTACAACCCTAGATTCTTGGTTTGAAATTGTGGGAGTGAACGTTCACTCCCTGATAAATTATTGTTGGTGTTTCTTTTTATAGTCAGCAACGGCTGCTTTGATAGCATCTTCTGCCAAAATTGAGCAGTGAACTTTAACGGGTGGAAGTTCAAGTTCTTCAGCAATTTCAGAGTTCTTAATTGCAGCTGCTTCATCAATGCTTTTACCTTTTACCCATTCAGTTACTAATGAGCTTGAAGCAATAGCGCTACCACAACCATAAGTTTTAAACTTCGCATCTTCAATGATGCCTTCTGGTGTGACTTTAATTTGCAGTTTCATTACGTCACCACAAGCGGGCGCGCCAACCATACCACTACCAATTGATGGATCTTCTTTATCAAAAGAACCTACATTGCGTGGGTTTTCGTAGTGATCAATTACTTTTTCGCTGTATGCCATGATAGTTTCCTCTAATCCTCTATTTCCTTGGGAATAACTAGTTCTTTATGAATAACTAGTGATGTGCCCACTCAACGGTGTTCAGATCAACTCCCTCTTTATACATATCCCATAGAGGAGACATGTCGCGTAATTTACTAACGGCTACACGGATTTGCTCAACCGCGTAGTCAATTTCTTCTTCTGTCGTGAAACGACCAAACGAGAAACGCACTGAGCTATGTGCTAATTCATCGTTGAGCCCCAGAGCACGCAGTACATACGAAGGCTCCAAGCTTGCTGATGTACAAGCACTGCCCGATGATACGGCAAGGTCTTTTAAAGACATCAGCAACGATTCACCTTCAACGAAAGCAAAACTCACGTTTAGGTTGTGCGGAACTCGTTGCTCTAGATCACCATTTACTGTAACGGCTTCCATATCTTGGACTCCAGCAAGTAAACGGTCACGCAGTGCTTTGGCGTGTGCGAAATCGTTTTGCATCTCTAGTTTTGCAATGCGGAACGCTTCACCCATACCGACAATTTGGTGAGTCGGAAGTGTACCTGAACGGAAACCTCGTTCATGACCGCCACCGTGCATTTGCGCCTCAAGACGAATACGAGGTTTACGACGAACGTAAAGTGCACCAATACCTTTCGGGCCATATATCTTATGTGCAGAGAAAGAGATCAGATCAACTTTCATTTCTTGCACATCAAGAGGCACCTTACCTGCCGATTGTGCGGCATCAACGTGGAAAATAACTTTGCGCTCACGACACAATTCGCCGATTGCAGAAATATCTTGGATAACACCAATTTCGTTGTTCACGTGCATGATCGAAACAAGAACCGTATCATCACGTAGTGCTGCTTCTAACTTTTTAAGATCAATTAAACCATTAGATTCAGGCTCAAGATAAGTCACTTCATAACCTTCACGCTCAAGTTGGCGACAAGGATCAAGCACGGCTTTGTGCTCGGTTTTACATGTAATGATATGCTTACCTTGCTTAGCATAAAAGTGCGCAGCACCTTTAATTGCGAGGTTATCTGATTCTGTAGCGCCAGAAGTAAATACGATTTCACGTGGATCTGCATTGATTAGATCTGCAATTTGCTCACGCGCCGTGTCTACCGCTTCTTCTGCCTGCCAGCCATAACGGTGAGAACGAGAAGCCGGGTTACCGAAATTACCGTCCATCGTCATGCACTGAACCATCTTTTCAGCCACACGAGGATCAACAGGACAGGTAGCTGAATAGTCAAAATAAATAGGCAGTTTCATTTTCTACTCCAATGTAAACATCGCCGCTATGAGCGAGCATTAAGACCTACGGGTGCCGAGCCGATTGTAACGGCATTAGTATTTTTCTTGGTTAACCCGTGGTTTATCGTAAGACCTATGTCTTGGCGATCAGAAATTTGTAGGACTTCATTATCAACCATCAACTCACCAAGAGAGATGTTATTGAGAAAGTCACTGATGCGTGAGCTTAGATCACGCCATAATGTATGGGTTAGACAGCGAGTACCACCTTGGCAGTCACCTTTACCATTACATTTGGTTGCATCTACGGATTCATCCACAGCCGCAATTACAGTACCAATCGAAATTGTGCATGCATCAGCACCTAAGCGGTAACCACCACCAGGGCCACGCACACTCGCCACTAAGCCAGCTTTGCGCAATTTAGAAAAAAGCTGCTCTAGGTAAGAGAGCGAAATACCTTGGCGCTCTGAAATATCCGCCAGTGGCACTGGGGTTTGCTGCGAATGCAGAGCCACATCTAACATGGCTGTTACCGCATATCTTCCTTTAGATGTAAGTCTCATATCATACCGTATCCACATTGATTATGTGGTTAGTATTTTTCCATACCCGACTAAAATGGTCAAGTATTTATTTGACTAAATTAGTCAGGTATTTAACCATTTAATAAAAGAGGTTAATTACTTAGTAGTGCTATGCTTTTCAATTGACGTTAGAATACCGCGTAATATATTGATTTCTTGAGCTTCAGGACGTGCACGACTGAATAGACGACGAAGTTTATTCATTACCTGACCGGGCTGTTCTTTAGAGATAAATTGGGTTTGAGTAATCACCTTTTCAAGGTGCTCATAAAACATTTCTAGCTCATTGTGACGTGAGTAAACTTCTTGAGGCTGCGATGGATAACCCTTTTTCTCGTAATCCAAATGCGCAATACGAATCTCGTAGCTCAAGGTTTGCACTGCCATTGCTAAGTTCAAAGAACTGTATTCTGGGTTAGCAGGAATACAGACGTGGAAATGACACTTTTGCAGCTCTTCGTTAGTTAAGCCCGTTCGTTCGCGACCAAACACCAACGCGACAGGATGCTGTTGACCCTCAATTGCAAATTTCTCACCGCATTCTCGCGGCTCAAGCATTGGCCATTCTAATGTACGAGAGCGAGCACTTGAACCCACCACCAAACCACAGTTTTCAACGGCTTGGTCTAATGTTTCAACAATTTCTGCATTTAGCGCGATGTCGCTAGCGCCCGCAGCTAAAGCAATCGCTTGAGCGTCAACTTCGCATTGCGGCGCAACCAAAACCATTTTGCTCAGCCCCATCACTTTCATTGCACGGGCCGCAGAGCCAATATTTCCAGAATGAGAAGTGCCCACCAAAACGACTTTTACATTGTCTAACATTGCACATAACACCAATAAAATTAAAACGCCGAGATATTAACATAAACCTGACCAAAATAGTCAGGTCCTTGTGTGATACAAGACCGAACGAGCAAAAAATAACCACTTCCTTTTTAATAAAAATTTGGTATACTGCCGCCCGCTTTTTCGTTCTTTAACATCCGTTGGGAAAACTGTATGCATCCAATGCTAAACATAGCTATTCGCGCTGCGCGAAAAGCTGGCAATCATATTGCTAAATCGCTAGAAAACGCTGAGAAAATCGAAACCACTCAGAAAGGCACTAATGACTTTGTTACTAACGTAGACAAAGAAGCAGAAGCTATGATCATAGATACAATCAAGAGTTCTTACCCAGAACACTGTATCGTTGCTGAAGAAAACGGTCTTATCGACGGTAAAGATAAGGACGTTCAATGGATCATCGACCCACTGGATGGCAACACAAACTTTGTAAAAGGTTTACCTCACTTCGCGGTTTCTATCGCTGTTCGTATCAAAGGAAAAACAGAAGTTGCTTGTGTTTATGACCCAATGCGTAACGAGCTATTTACCGCTCAACGTGGTTCTGGTGCACAACTAAACAACTCTCGTATCCGTGTTAAGCAATTGAAAGATCTTCAAGGTGCGGTACTGGCTACAGGCTTCCCATTCAAACAAAAACAACACTCTGAATCTTTCATGAAGATTATGTCTGCTCTTTTTGTTGAATGTGCGGATTTCCGTCGTACAGGTTCCCCAGCTCTAGATTTATGTTACCTAGCAGCAAACCGTGTTGATGGTTACTTCGAATTGGGCTTGAAACCTTGGGATATGGCTGCTGGTGAGCTAATCGCTCGTGAAGCTGGTGTTATCCTGACTGACTTTGCTGGCGGTACTGACTACATGAAGTCTGGTAATATCGTTGGCTCAAGTGCTCGCGGCGTAAAATCAATTCTTAAACACATCCGCGAAAACGGTAACAGCGCTATCCTTAAATAGATTGCACTGAACAGTATCAAGCTCCGTCACAGCTGATTCAAGCCTCGTATAGCAATATACGAGGCTTTTTCTTTACCTTAAGTATCATACCAATTTCACATTAGAAAAAAGCCGCAGAATTTTCTGCGGCTTTTGGCGTTTAAATGATTTTTAGTAATCAAGACATACCCAAATAACTTGAAGTTGCAGGTATAACTCTAAGGGAGTTCGTCAAACTCAGCACCTTCTTTTTCCACTTGAGGTGGAAGTAAGTGCTCACGTGTGATACCCAATTTCAATGCCAGTGCAGACGCAACATAGATTGAAGAGTAAGTACCAACAGTGATACCCAATAGCAATGCCGTTGCAAAACCATGAATGTTGGCACCGCCCTGCACAAACAGTGCAATAACTACTAGCAAAGTCGTACCGGATGTAATTAATGTACGGCTTAATGTTTGGGTGATTGAGCTGTTCATAATTTCCGCGGAATCACCTTTACGCAATTTGCGGAAGTTTTCACGGATACGGTCAAATACAACGATGGTATCGTTGAGCGAGTAACCCACCACCGTCAGCAGTGCTGCCACAATAGTCAGATCAACCTCAATTTGCATAATAGAAAATATGCCAAGAGTAATGATAACGTCGTGCGCCAAAGCCAAAACCGCCCCTGCCGCTAAACGCCATTCAAAGCGCATAGACACATAGAGCAGGATACAAATTAGAGAAGCAAGAATGGCTAAACCACCCGCTTCAGCCAACTCATCACCCACGTTTGGCCCAACAAACTCAATACGGCGCATCTCAACACTACTACCAGTTCCTTCTTTGATAGCTGAAAGGATCTGGTTGCCAAGTGTTTCACCCGCGACATTGTCGCGAGGACGCAAACGAACCATCACCTCACGCGCAGAGCCAAAGTTCTGCACAGTTGCATCACCAAACCCTTTCGCTTCAAGTGCGCCACGGATATCTTCAAGGTTAGCAGGCTGTTCAAAGCCAACTTCAATTAAAGTTCCGCCAGTAAAATCTAAACCCCAATTCAACCATTTAGTTGAAAGTGTAAAGAGTGAAGCACCTATCATCAAAATTGAGAAAATAAACGCTAACTTCGACCAACGCATAAAGTCGATCGTTTTATCTGCTTTTAGAATCTGAAACATAATAATTCCTAGCCTTAGATCGACAGTTTTTTGATACGTTTACCACCGTATAACAGGTTCACAATACAGCGAGTCCCAATAATAGCGGTGAACATAGAAGTTAAAATACCGATAGAAAGTGTGACGGCGAAGCCTTTAATGGCCCCCGTGCCCACAGCGAACAAGATGATCGCTGTAATCAGCGTAGTAATGTTAGCATCGGCAATGGTACTGAATGCATTCGCATAACCTTGGTGGATAGCTTGCTGCGGGTTGCGCCCTTCTCGAAGCTCTTCGCGAATACGCTCAAAGATCAGTACGTTCGCATCAACCGCCATACCCACTGTTAATACAATACCTGCGATACCTGGTAGCGTCATAGTGGCCCCAGGAATCATCGACATTACACCGATAATCAGTACTAGGTTAGCCATCAGCGCGATGTTGGCAATAAGACCAAATCCACGGTAGTAAAGCAGCGTAAACAGCATAACCGCCACCATGCCCCAGATACACGCTTGCACACCCATGTCGATATTTTGTTGCCCCATTGATGGACCAATCGTACGCTCTTCAACAATAGAGATCGGTGCAATCAGTGCCCCCGCTCGCAACAATAATGCTAAGTTGTGCGCTTCAGCCACAGAATCAATGCCAGTAATACGGAAGTTACGACCTAGCGCTGACTGAATCGTCGCTTGGTTGATCACTTCTTCTTGCTTAGCAAGGATCACTTTGCCTTCCGGAGTCTTACGACCACTGTCTTTGTATTCTGCAAAAACGGTTGCCATCAACTTGCCAATGTTCTTTTTAGAGAACGCTGACATTTTATTACCACCTTCACTATCTAGTGAGATGTTAACTTGCGGGCGTCCGTATTCATCGGTGCTTGAGCTTGCATCAGTAATGCTCGCACCACCTAGAATCACACGCTTTTTCAACACCACAGGGCGCTGATTACGGTCGAACTTAATTTCGCTACCTGCAGGAACACGACCTGAAGCAGCTGCCGCTAAATCCGCTTTGTCATCAACTTCGCGGAACTCAAGGGTTGCTGTTGCCCCTAAAATTTCTTTAGCACGAGCTGTGTCTTGAACACCAGGAAGTTCAACCACAATGCGGCTTGCACCTTGGCGTTGAACCAAAGGCTCAGCGACCCCAAGTTCATTCACACGATTACGTAAAATCGTAATGTTCTGCTCAACGGCATAATTACGAATTTCTTGTAAACGTTGCTCGGTAAATTTAGCGGTTAAGATAAATCGTCCGTTAGCATCAGACTCAGCAAACGTCATGTCAGGGTGTTTTGAAGCCAGTGTCGCTTTCGATTGTTCAAGTTGCTCTGCATCACGCAGAGTTACCTCAACGGTATCGTTACCTACTGTACGAATAGCGCGGTAACGAATTTTTTCATCACGAAGTTCACTACGAAAAGCTTCTTCTTGTTGTCCTGACAATTTTTCCATTGCCGCATCCATATCCACTTCCATTAAGAAGTGAACACCACCACGCAAGTCAAGACCAAGCTTCATTGGTGCAGCACCAATAGATTCCAGCCAACTAGGTGTAGAAGGAGCAAGGTTCAGTGCAACGATAGTATCTTTGCCTAACGCTTCACTAATGATGTCACGAGCACTAATTTGTGTATCAGTATCGTTAAATCGAACAAGAATTGATCCATTTTCTAAAGCAATGGATTTATGAGAAAGGCTCTCTTTATCAAGAGCATTGGTGACAGCATCCAGCGTTGACATATCTACAGAGGCGCCACGCGCCCCTGTAACTTGAATAGCCGGATCTTCACCGTAGATATTTGGAAGTGCATATAAAGCGGAAATGGCAATGGCAAACACTACCAATAAATACTTCCATAACGGATAACGGTTTAGCACAGCGAGGATCCTCTAGCTGTTTTATAGAGACTTAAGCGTACCTTTTGGTAACACTGCAGTAACGAAATCTTTTTTGATCACAATTTCATTGTTCGCGTTTAGCTCGATAGTGATGTAGTCGCTATCTTCTGCGATTTTAGTGATTTTACCAACTAGACCACCGCTAGTTAGCACTTCATCGCCTTTACCCATCGCAGCCATTAAGCTTTTGTGCTCTTTTACACGCTTTGCTTGTGGGCGGTAGATCATGAAGTAAAAGATAACCGCGAACATGCCAAGCATGATTAGCATTTCAAAACCGCCACCTTGTGGTGCACCTTCACCTGCTGCGTGTGCTACAGAAATTAAACTCATTGAGAAACGTCCTCTAAATTATTGTTGATGTTGAATCTATTGGGCTGCATCATCTCGATTTCAAGTTTACAACTTCACAAATCATAAATAATACAGCCTGGTAATGTTGATTTAGCTATTACTGACCAAGAGGCGGAACGTCACGGTTGCGGCGAGCGTAAAACTCTTCCACAAACGCATCGAAGCGATCTTCTTCAATGGCTAAACGAATACTTGCCATCAAGCGTTGGTAATAACGTAAGTTATGAATCGTATTTAAGCGCGCACCAAGAATTTCGTTACAACGATCTAGATGGTGCAAATATGATTTCGAATAATTTTTGCAAGTGTAACAGTCACAATGCGGATCAAGAGCGCTTGTATCAGTTTTATGTACTGCATTACGGATCTTGATCACACCGCCAGTTACAAATAGGTGGCCATTACGTGCATTTCGCGTAGGCATAACGCAGTCAAACATATCAATACCACGACGTACGCCTTCCACTAAGTCTTCAGGTTTGCCAACGCCCATTAGGTAACGTGGCTTATCTTCTGGCAATTGTGGACAAGTATGTTCTAGCACACGGTGCATGTCTTCTTTAGGCTCACCAACCGCTAAACCACCCACGGCATAACCGTCAAAACCGATATCAGTCAGTCCTTTCACAGAAACATCGCGCAAGTCTTCGTAAACACCACCTTGGACAATACCAAATAGAGAGTTAGTGTTTTCTAACTTGTCGAAATGGTCTCGTGAACGTTGAGCCCAACGCAGTGACATTTCCATCGATTTTTTCGCTTCGTCATGTGTCGCTGGGTATGGCGTACACTCATCGAAGATCATCACGATATCAGAACCGAGATCTTTTTGAATTTCCATCGACTTTTCAGCGTCCATGAAAATTTTATCGCCATTGACCGGGCTACGGAAATGCACACCTTCTTCAGTGATTTTACGAATATCACCTAGGCTGAATACTTGGAAGCCGCCTGAATCGGTTAAAATTGGACCTTGCCAATTCATAAAGTCATGCAAGTCACCATGCATTTTCATCACTTCTTGACCTGGGCGTAACCACAGATGGAAAGTGTTACCTAGCAGGATTTCTGCGCCAGTCTCTTTCACTTCTTCAGGTGTCATACCTTTTACGGTGCCGTATGTACCAACAGGCATAAATGCTGGAGTTTGTACTGTACCGCGTTCAAACGTTAATTGACCACGACGGGCATTACCATTTTTCTTTTTAAGTTCGTATTTTAATTTCACGAAGCCTCCAAATGTCAGAGAAACAGTCTGACGTTTCATTACTGGGTGCAAGCACCCTACGAGAGCGGTCGCCAATTCCTTGCGAAGAATGAAGTTACACTTCTTTCCCTAGCCTACTGCTAGCACTCGTTAATTGGTTTTCTTGGTAATAAACATCGCATCACCGTAGCTAAAGAAGCGATATTCATTCTTCACAGCATGTGCATAAGCCGCCATAGTATATTCGTAGCTGGCAAAGGCACTTACTAACATAATCAGTGTCGATTCTGGCAAGTGGAAGTTAGTGATTAAGCAGTCGACCAACTGGTATTCATATCCTGGGAAGATGAATATTTCAGTATCACCAAAAAATGGCACTAATTCGGTACCATTTTTCAAAGCATCTTGCGCAGCACTTTCTAATGAACGAACTGATGTCGTACCAACCGCAATCACGCGACCACCGCGTGCTTTCGTTGCTGCAATTGCATCAACAACCTCTTGAGGAACTTCAACGTATTCCGCATGCATGTGGTGATCGTTAATGTTATCTACTCGCACTGGTTGGAATGTTCCAGCGCCGACATGCAAGGTGACGTAAGCAAATTCGACACCTTTGGCCTTAATTTGTTCCAGTAACGCTTCATCAAAGTGTAATCCCGCGGTCGGGGCTGCCACAGCGCCAGGCTTCTGGTTATATACCGTTTGATAGCGTTCTTTATCGGTATCTTCGTCTGGTCGGTCAATATACGGTGGTAATGGCATGTGACCAATCTGATTTAAAATGTCGAGCACTGCCGTTTGTGCAGTAAAACGAATTTCAAATAAAGCATCATGACGAGCAACCATTTGTGCATGGTATTCATCATTCTCACCCAAATAGAGCTCACTACCTGGTTTTGGCGGTTTAGATGAGCGAACATGCGCCAAAATGGTATGTTCATCTAACATACGTTCAACGAGTACTTCTAATTTACCGCCAGAAGCTTTACGGCCAAACATACGAGCAGGAATCACTCGTGTGTTATTGAACACCAACAGATCACCAGCTTGAACTCGGTCAACAACGTCTTTAAATGAGCCGTCGATAAGCTCACCACTGTTGCCGTCTAACTGAAGTAGTCGGCTGGCTGTACGCTCCGCTTTTGGGTAACGAGCGATAAGCTCATCTGGAAGTTCAAAGTGAAAATCGGAAACTTGCATAGTTCTAGTCTTGTTCGCTTTTGGGTGGACAACGTAATTTTTTAAGCGCGCTAGTATATACGGAAAGTTGTTCCACCGTCAGATCAAGATACAAATTTAATGTAATTAAAAATGAAAATGGTGGGTTACTTTTAACCACTCATCAAAGTAAAAACAGATTCAACTCTCAAACATTTTGCCCAAAAAAACCTATAGTTGAAGGAGACAAATAATAAGAAGGAGTTGGTTATGATCAAAATCGAAGACATGATGACTCGCAACCCCCATACTTTGTTGCGCTCTCACACTCTTGCCGATGCTAAACACACCATGGAAGCATTGGACATTCGCCATGTGCCTATAGTCGATGCCCATAAGAAGCTACTTGGGATTGTCACCCACCGTGACATTCTTGCTGCCCAAGAATCTAGCCTACAGAAAATACCAAGTGATCAATCTTATACGTTCAGCACTCCATTATATGAAGTGATGAATACTGAAATTATGTCCGTTGACCCACAAGCGGGGCTAAAGGAAAGCGCTATCTATATGCAAAAGCATAAAGTCGGTTGCTTACCAGTGGTTGATAAAGGACAGTTGGTCGGCATCATCACCGACACGGATTTTATTGGTGTTGCAGTAACACTCTTAGAGCTTCAAGAAGAAAGTGAACCCGAAGAGATAGACGTGGATAATGATTTGTAAGCGCGAAAAAATAAGATCTAAAAAGAAAAAAGAGCGGCTTTCGCCGCTCAAACGTGTTGCACAGATTATTGTTCTACTGGTTTCCCCGACTGGCGATAAGGGAAAGACTCCAATTCTTGGGCTTTGGAGTGGTTGACTTAAAATTGCTCTTCTTCTGTTGAACCTGTCAATGCGGTCACTGAAGAATTGCCACCTTGAATGGTGTTTGTCATGCGGTCGAAGTATCCTGTACCCACTTCTTGTTGGTGTGCAACGAAAGTGTAACCTTTAGAGGCCGCTTCAAATTCAGGACGCTGAACTTTTTCAACATAGTGACGCATACCTTCACCTTGCGCGTAAGCATGTGCTAACTCAAACATGTTGTACCACATGTTGTGAATGCCCGCTAAAGTGATGAATTGGTACTTGTAACCCATATCTGACAGTTCTTGTTGGAAACGAGCGATCGTCTCGGCATCTAGGTTTTTCTCCCAGTTAAACGAAGGCGAGCAGTTATACGCAAGCAATTGGTCTGGGTATTCAGCAAGAATTGCTTCTGCAAATTGACGAGCTTCTTCCAAATCTGGTTTCGCTGTTTCACACCAAACTAAATCAGCGTAAGGCGCATAAGCCAAACCGCGCGAGATTGCTTGGTCGATCCCGGCTTTCACTCGGTAGAAACCTTCTTGAGTGCGCTCACCTTGAATGAAATCACGATCATAAGGGTCACAATCAGAAGTCAGCAAATCAGCGGCGTTTGCATCAGTACGTGCAATCACTAGCGTTGTAGTACCCGACACGTCAGCGGCCAATCGTGCTGCCACCAGTTTTTGCACCGCTTCTTGGGTCGGCACTAGAACTTTACCGCCCATATGACCACATTTTTTAACCGAGGCGAGTTGGTCTTCAAAATGGACACCCGCAGCGCCCGCTTCAATCATCGATTTCATCAATTCATAAGCATTCAATACACCGCCAAAACCCGCTTCCGCATCGGCAACAATCGGTAGGAAGTAATCGATACCACCTTCATCTTCAGGTGATTTACCACCAGCCCATTGAATTTGGTCTGCGCGACGAAATGAATTATTGATGCGTTTTACCACTGATGGCACAGAGTCAACGGGGTAAAGTGATTGATCAGGGTACATGGTTGAAGCGGTATTATTATCCGCAGCAACTTGCCAACCTGAAAGATAAATGGCTTCGATACCCGCTTTCGCTTGCTGTACAGCTTGACCACCCGTTAGTGCACCTAAACAGTTAACATAACCTTTTTTAGCGCTACCGTTGACCAGTGACCACAATTTATCAGCACCACGCTGGGCAATAGTGTTAGCCGGTGTAATAGACCCACGTAGGTCGACCACTTCAGCAGCAGTATAAGTACGCTTTACATTTTTCCAGCGCGGATTGGTTGCCCAATCTTTTTCAAGAGCTTCAATTTGTTGGCGGCGAGTTAATGTCATGTTCTATCCCTCTTATTTGATGCGCAAGCGCATTGTCATCCTTTTCTCAGCAGTACATCCTGATCTGCTTTTGAAAACTGTTCACGTTATTGGTGTATTGTTTTGTTTATTAATGTATTAGGCTTTTATTGTTTTAAGTCTCATCAATCCAAGTAGTCATAACCTGGAACGGTGAGAAAGTTGGTTAGCTCATCACTCGTCGTCAAACGCGACATGAGTTGAGCGGCTTCGGTAAATCGACCTGCTGCAAAACGTTCAACACCAATCTCATACTTAACAACCTCAATTTCTTGTTCGAGATACAGCTCAAACAGCTCCTTAGTGACGACTTGACCGTTATCTAGCGTTTTGCCGTGCTTAATCCACTGCCATATAGATGCTCGCGAGATCTCTGCCGTAGCGGCATCTTCCATCAATCCGTAAATTGGCACACAGCCGTTACCGGAGATCCAAGCTTCAATATATTGCAGCGCAACACGAATATTGTGTCTCATACCTTGCTCTGTACGCTCCCCTTCACAAGGCTCGAGAAGATCATGAGCGTGGATAGGCGAATCAGAAAGTCGCGTCACATCAAGTTGATTACTGCGTTCGCCAAGCACTTGGTCGAAAACCGCTTTTGCCGTATCCGCAAGCCCTGGATGAGCCACCCATGTACCGTCATGACCATTGTTTGCTTCTAGTAATTTGTCGTGATGAATTTTATCTAGGACTTGCTGATTAACTTGTGGATCTTTGGCCGGAATAAAGGCAGCCATACCTCCCATCGCGAACGCGCCACGTTTATGGCAGGTGTAAACCAGCAATCTTGAATAAGCATTGAGGAATGGTTTTTCCATTGTCACCACTTGGCGATCAGGCAACACTCGGTCAGGGTGGTTTTTCAATGTTTTAATGTAGCTAAAGATGTAATCCCAACGTCCGCAGTTCAAACCAACAATATGCTCTTTGAGAGAGAACAATATTTCATCCATTTCAAATACAGCAGGCAGAGTTTCAATCAATACCGTGGCTTTTATGGTTCCCGTTTCTAGACCGAAATACTCTTCCGTAAAGTGGAAAACATCACTCCACCACTTCGCTTCTTGATACGCTTGTAATTTAGGCAAATAAAAATATGGACCACTGCCTTTTTTCAATAACGTTTTGTAATTATTGTAAAAATACAGAGCAAAATCAAACAGTGAACCCGGGATACTCTGTCCCTCAAACTGAACATGTTTTTCTTTGAGGTGCAAACCTCTAACACGACAAATCAGTACTGCTGGATTTTCTGCTAACTGATAACACTTGCCATTGTCGGGGTTGGTATAACTAATAGTTCCGTTCACCGCATCGCGAAGGTTAACTTGCCCATCCAATACTTTCCCCCATGCCGGTGACATTGAGTCTTCAAAATCAGCCATGAAAACTTTGACATTAGCGTTCAGTGCGTTAATCACCATTTTGCGGTCTGTAGGTCCGGTGATTTCAACACGGCGATCTTGTAAGTCTTGTGGGATCCCCAGAATTTTCCAGCTTCCCTCTCGAATATCTTGGGTATCTTTTAGGAAGTCAGGAAGCACACCAGCGTCGATCTGAGCCTGTCGCTCTTCTCGAGTGGCAAGCAGTTCATCAACTCGGCCGGCAAATTTAGCACACAAGCTCGATAAGAAGGTTTGGGCTTCAACAGGGAAAATGGCTTGATGTTGTGGATCAATTGAACCACGAAGCTCAATCTTGGCTTCGCTATTGTGTTCTTCATTCTGTGCTAAATCTGTCTCTGGGGTCTGTGCAAGCATAACTTTCTTCCTTAAAAATTAGTCGACCACATTTGTAACTTTAAAACCACAAATTCAAATGCTTTCTTGGGTTCATCTTTAACTTTTCTTTGTTTATACCTTGTCTTAGATGACGTTACATTTCAAGGCTAACCAAACTAGACATAAGTCTTACAAAGCCTTAATAAACCTTACACCAACAGCAATTAGAGTAAAAGATCAAAAGTTAACAAATGGTTAAATTTGAAGTTTTATTCCGTTTGAAACAACTGATTGATTTTGGCTGCGTTTTTGTAATTAATTACGTTATTTAATTACAAGATAATTTTTAAATGGAATTCGTTTTAAACAGGCGTTCGAATTAATGATAAGCGGATAAGCAATTGTGTTAATTAATAGTGGAGAACCTAACTCGACGTTTATTTAAACAACACGTCGGACAAAAGCTGTGAAATTGAGGTTGTGAAGTTTTCTTAATTTATGAAATCTTCAACAAGAATTACTTGTAAAATTTTACAAGTCAAAAAACACCAACAGAATAAAAAACTAAAAAGCCCACTAAAAACAGTGAGCTTAAAGTCATTTATCGCATTTCATGAGCTAAGACTAAGTGCTAGAGCAGAGCTGAAACCACATCCGCTAATTGATTAAAAGTCGTAGTTCGAGATGAACTTGGCCGCCATACTAAGCCAATTTCACGGTATGCCTGCTGGCCAGGAGGATCAACGACCACTAAGTTTTGGTTGTCTAACAACCCATGGTCGATGGCCATTTGCGGAATAAAGGTAGTGCCTAAGCCATTGGCGACCATCTGTACCAAGGTATGCAAGCTGGTCGCAGTAAAAGGATTAATTTTCTCTTTGTCTGTTAGCTTACAAGCTGAAACGGCGTGTTCAGTAAGACAGTGTTCATTCTCAAGTAAAAATACTGACTCATCAGGTAGATCATCGTATTTGATAGGTACCCGAATACGGTCAGCCTGATGACGACTGATAACCATTCGAAACGGATCTTTGCCAACGACTCGACTGGCCATGTTGCCTATCTCAATCGGCAGCGCCAAAATTAGCACATCCAATTCACCATGGCGCAATGCGGTTAATAAATTAGCCGTGGTATCTTCTCGCAACAATAAGTTGAGTTTTGGAAAATGCGTGTTTATCTCTTGCACTAAATCGCACAATAAAAAAGGAGCAATCGTCGGAATACACCCCAACTTAAGCTGTCCTTGCATATCATCACCTTGGCATAGTTTACCAAGCTCAACCAAGTCCTGGCCTTTTGCCAATAACTCACGCCCTTGACTCACCACCAATTCACCCGCATGAGTAAATACTAAAGGGCTTTTTTTGTCTTTCTTTTCATATAAAGGACAACCAATTAACTCTTCTAAGTTTTGAATACCTTTGCTAAGGGTCGATTGGCTAACAAAGCATCTATCAGCCGCATCACTAAAGTGTCGGGTTTCATGAAGTGTCACTAAATAATGTAATTGCTTTAAACTCGGCCATTTATTCATAATTTTATTAGTATCTTATATCATTACTGTCTAATAGATAACGATTCTAGGCTTATCGCTTTTTTCGATTAACTTAATCTATTTATTTCGCTTTTTTCAATACTACAATCTGTACTATAGTTTGTCTCGTTCAAACACGGACTGAACCGAAACAAACTTATCGGTTCGGAACTAAACATAATTCTTAGGAGCAAAAAAATGGTACTAGTTGGTCGTAAAGCCCCTGATTTTACTGCAGCAGCTGTTCTTGGTAACGGTGAAATCGTTGATAGCTTCAACTTCGCAGAATTTACTAAAGGTAAGAAAGCGGTAGTTTTCTTCTACCCACTAGACTTCACTTTCGTTTGCCCATCAGAGCTAATCGCTTTTGACAAGCGTTTCGAAGACTTCCAAGCTAAAGGCGTTGAAGTAATCGGCGTTTCTATCGATTCTCAGTTCTCTCACAACGCATGGCGTAACACTGCTGTTGAGAATGGCGGTATTGGTCAAGTTAAATACCCTCTAGTTGCTGACGTTAAGCATGAAGTTTGTAAAGCATACGATGTAGAGCACCCAGAAGCAGGCGTTGCTTTCCGTGGTTCTTTCCTAATCGACGAAGATGGCCTAGTACGCCACCAAGTTGTTAATGACCTACCACTAGGCCGTAATATCGACGAAATGCTACGTATGGTTGACGCACTAAACTTCCACCAAAAGAACGGTGAAGTGTGCCCAGCACAATGGGAAGAAGGTAAAGCAGGTATGGATGCATCTCCAAAAGGTGTTGCAGCATTCCTATCTGAGCACTCAGACGACCTAGGCAAGAAATAATTACTCCTTAGCCCGCGCTCAACTCGGGTCAATGGTTGGACATATAATAAAGCGTAAAACGCATCGCCAATCAGTTAAGAAGTAAAGTCCTTATCCAAGCCCAAAGCACTGCTTTGGGCTTTTTGTTATGTGTCAAATTATGCTGCGCAGAAACTGTTATACAAATGAGGTATGTTTACTTGGCAAACTTTACCCCTATTTCCCACTTGCCTCACACAGACTCCAGTATAATTACTTGCTAATATTGGATAAATTTTACAAATAGAGCTTTGCTATGAATACTCAAATTGAAGTCTGCATTGATAATATTGAATCACTGCACAATGCCATTGCAGGTGGTGCAACCCGTATTGAGCTCTGTTCATCACTGGCCTTAGGCGGCTTAACACCGAGTTTTGGTTTGATGAAAAAGGCCGCTGAGATTTCAACTATTCCCGTTTATGCGATGATCCGCCCACGCCAAGGTGATTTCCTTTACGATCAAGACGATATCGACTCAATGTTAATCGATATTGAAATGGCGAAACAAGCAGGGTTGAATGGTATTGTCTTTGGAATTTTGAACCCAAATCGAACCATTAATATTGACGCTAGCCAACAAATGATGAAAGCAGCGCAAGGTTTAGGTAGTACTTTTCACCGCGCTATTGACCAATGCCATAGCTATAAACAAGCAATTGAAGATGTTGCTTCTCTCGGATGTGAGCGAATACTTACTTCAGGTTTAGCACCCAATGCTTATAGTGGAAGATCTGTAATTGCAGAAATGGTGAAGCTTGCAGGTGATCGCTTTTCTATCATGGCGGGCGCAGGGCTAAATGCGAGTAATATTGGCGAGGTGATCAAAGAAACAGGCATTACTGAAATTCACCTATCGAGTAAATCAACCCGAGCCAGTAAAATGGACATGATCGCCAATGCGATAAAAATGGGACACGATTCTATCGATGAGACCTTGATTCCAGTCACCGATGTAGAGTTACTCCAAGAAGTCGTACGTCAGCTCAGTTAGCAATTAGCAACTAGCAACTAGCAACTAGCAACTAGCAACTAGCAACAGAGTAAAGTCTTGCATAAAAGGTGAAGGAAAAGTCTTCACCTTTTAAGGTTTAAGTAAGTCATCAATAGATTGCTTGTCTAAATGCCGCACATCTTTACCTTTCACAAAGTAAATAATGTATTCGCAGATATTTTGACAACGGTCTCCAACCCGCTCAATAGCGCGAGCCGACCACATCACTTGCAAAATATGTGGGATATTTTTCGGGTCTTCCATCATGTAGGTCATCAATTGTCGAATGACCGCTTCATATTCAGCGTCTAATTTATCATCCAGTTTGTACACTTCTGCCGCTGACTCAATATCCATTCGAGCAAATGCATCTAACACTTGATGTAACATCGCGATAGCTTGACGACATAAAGGTTCCAGGGAAACGTGAAATTTGCTCTCTTTTACTGAAGGGCTTTCAATCGCAACGTAGGCGATTTTAGTCGCAACATCACCAATTCGCTCAAGATCAGTAATGGTTTTGATGATCGCCATAATTAAACGTAAATCTTTCGCTGTCGGTTGACGTTTAGCTATAATCCGCGTGCAGGCTTCATCGATAGAAACTTCTAATGCATTGACTTTATGATCATCCCGAACCACCTTGCGAGCTAGGTCAGCATCATCTTTATGTAATGCCTGCATCGCAAAAGAAAGTTGTTGCTCCACCAGCCCGCCCATGGTTAAAACATGAGTACGGATTGACTCAAGTTCAACATTAAATTTTCCTGAAATGTGGCGACCTAGCTGCATTATGCTTCCTTTTAAAATACGTTATTGATTAAAATATTAACCATACCTACCAGTAATATAGTCTTCGGTCTGTTTTTTCAATGGTGATGTAAAAATCGAGTCCGTATCCGCATACTCAATCAATTTTCCCATATGGATAAAAGCCGTATGATCGCTCACCCTTGCCGCTTGTTGCATGTTGTGGGTAACAATGACGACCGTGTATTTGGTTTTCAGATCGTTAATCAGCTCTTCGATAGTCAAGGTTGAGATAGGATCAAGTGCCGATGTTGGTTCATCTAATAATAGCACTTCTGGTTCAATAGCTATCGCTCGTGCAATGACCAAACGCTGCTGCTGTCCACCCGATAACCCAAAGGCATTTTCATGCAATCGATGTTTTACTTCATCCCATAACGCAGCTGAACGTAAGGCTCGTTCAACCGCGTCGTCTAAGGTTCGGCTATTTTTAACCCCTTGCAGGCGCAATCCATAAACCACATTTTCATAAATCGATTTAGGAAATGGGTTAGGTCTTTGGAACACCATCCCAACACGACGACGTAAAGTTGCCACATCCACTTCTGGATGATACACATTTTTACCATGCAGCTTGACTTGCCCTTCAACTCGGCACCCTTCGACTAAATCGTTCATACGATTAATGCAACGCAATAGTGTCGACTTTCCACAGCCAGAAGGTCCAATGAAAGCAGTCACCTGCCCCTTAGGAATTCGCATTGAAATATTGCTCAACGCTTGAGTTTGTTTGTAAAACAGGTTGAGCCCTTCTATCGCTATCGCGGTTTGCTTATCGCTCAAATTGTTTACATCTAACGGGGCGTGATAACCCAAAGTTTGATTGGTGGAAAACATGCTTAATCTTGCCCCAACGTTCGGTATTTCTCACGCAAATTATTGCGAATACTAATGGCAGTTAAATTCAACGCGACAATAACAGTGACGAGTAAAAAGGAGGTCGCGTAAACCAATGGCCGCGCAGTCTCAATATTGGTAGTTTGAAAACCGACATCATAAATATGAAAGCCTAAATGCATGAACTTGCGTTCTAGATGAACAAATGGAAATTCGCCATCAACGGGTAAGCTGGAGGCCAATTTAACCACACCAACCAACATCAATGGAGCCACTTCACCCGCAGCCCTTGCAATAGCAAGGATTAAGCCGGTAATAATGGCTGGACTTGCCATCGGTAAAACAATCCGCCAAATGGTTTCAAATTGTGTTGCACCCAAAGCTAAGGAACCATGCCTTACAGAACTCGGGATCCTTGTTAAACCTTCTTCAGTGGTCACTATCACGACCGGTAAAGTCAGTACGGCTAAGGTTAACGCCGACCACAATAAACCTGGTGTGCCAAAAGTTGGGGCGGGCAGACGCTCGGCATAAAACAGTGCATCAATCGATGAACCTATCGTGTAGACAAAAAAACCAAGACCAAACACCCCATATACAATCGACGGAACCCCTGCCAAGTTTATGACAGCTACTCGAATAACTCGAGTGAACGCATTATCTTTGGCGTATTCATGCAGATAAATGGCAGCCACCACTCCGAGTGGCATCACAATGATTGACATAATCAACACTAAAAACACCGTACCAAATATGGCAGGAAATACACCACCTTCCGAGTTAGATTCACGCGGACTTTGCGATAAAAATACCCAAACTTGTTTTCCCCATTGAGTGACTTTTTGCCCCAAGTCCATGTCGTTGGGATACCAAATATCGAGGATCTGACTCAACGGAATATAGACTCGGCTACCGGTCATATCTTCGACAATCAATGATTGTTGATTTAATTGAGCACGCAATGCATCAAGCTTTTGCTCAGAGAGCACCAACTGGCTATCTAAATCCTCTTTTCTTTGCCTATATTGCGCAAGATAAGTTTCATCTAACTGCCCATTCAACTCTTTACGACGCTTCTCTAAACGCAATTTTTCAGCAGCATTACCAATGACACGGATTTCCTCGGTAATCACATTATCGATTTTTTCTCGCAACAAAGACGCATCATGCATTCCTTGCTCGAGCTGCGCTTGAGCATCTAAACTTTCTTGGCCATTCGCTTGCAAATAGGCGATCGGCTTGCCGTAAAACTGGCCATCACGCACACGCTCGATCACAGCCCAGCCGCTTGGCTTTTGCTTATTCGATAATTTGACATCCAAAATAGAGACAAAATCAGCATGAGTTAACTCTCGGTTTGCCACTTTAATACTAAGACGATTAACCTCACCAGACACTAATGCCTCTGGCGGCCAATCAATGTTGACCTCTCGCAGGTGAGTCAACGGCACCTGTTCTTGAGAATAGAGTTGCCCAACAAGTTTCTTACCGTCACTGGTTTGCCACTGATAAAGCGGTGTAGGCCAGAAATAGGTCAACCCTTTCCAACCAATCAATAGTAGTAACCCTAAAACAGAAATCAGGCTGAGACTGACAGCTCCGCCCGTTAACCATATCCAAGGTGCTCCTGATTTAATCCACTTAAACATTCGGGATTGTTATTCCTAATTGATTACAAGGCACGATATTTTTCTCGCAACCGCTGTCTAACCCATTCAGCTACTGAATTCACAAAAAAGGTGAAGATAAATAATAATAAGGCTGCCAAAAATAGTAAGCGATAGTGACTATTACCCACTTCAGATTCTGGCAATTCAACCGCTATCGTTGCTGAAAGTGTTCTCATTCCTTCCAAGATATTCCAGTCTAAAATTGGCGTATTTCCTGTTGCCATTAAGACAATCATCGTTTCACCCACGGCACGCCCTAGTCCCATCATAATCGCAGAAAAAATGCCAGGGCTGGCCGTTAGCAACACCACATGGATTAAAGTCTGCCAAGAGGTCGCCCCTAACGCCAATGAACCATCAGAAAGATGTTTGGGAACAGAAAAAATAGCGTCTTCTGCAATGGTGAAAATCGTAGGAATAACCGCAAAGCCCATAGCGAATCCGACAACCAAAGCATTACGTTGATCAAAGTCTATTTCATGTTGCGCTAAGTAAATTCGAATGTCGCCATCGAACAACCACATTTCTATTTGACTACTGTGAGAAAAAATAAGTGCAGCACTGAGCACCAATACCGGAATTAAAATCAGCGCATGCCAACCATTGGCGAAATGACGAATCCACCTTTTGGGCAACAAGTACCAGATGATACCAACGAGCAACATAACTATTGGTAAACCCAACATTAACGCCCCTACCGCAGCTAAATGGCTCTCAACAAGCGGTGCAAACCAAAGACCCGCTAAAAAGCCAATAATCACCGTTGGCAACGCTTCCATCAATTCAATTGATGGTTTAACGACGCGGCGCATTTTTGGTGCCATAAAATAGGCAGTATAGATCGCGCCCAGTACCGCGATAGGAACGGCAAACAACATCGCATATGCTGCGGCTTTAAGTGTGCCAAAAGCAATCGGCACTAGGCTAAACTTAGCCTCAAACTCATCATTTGCTGATGTCGATTGCCATACGTATTCAGGTTGTGGGTAACCCTCGTACCAGACTTTTTGCCATAACGAAGAAAACGATATTTCTGGATAATCGTTGTCAATTTTTGCCACATTTAGCTGTTGGTCATTCAATGTAACCAAATACAGCTCGTTATTCGACATCGCCGCTAATTGGGGCGCTTTGTTATACACGCGCTCAAATAGCACCAATTTTTCGCTCGTCGTATAGTGGCTTTGTACGGTGCCATTGGGGTAAAAACTATAAAAACCTTTACGATAACTATCTGGTAATAAAAATTGCACCTGAGGAGCCAGTTTAAACTCCCTAATATGGGTTAACTTACGCTCACCATTTTGTAACACATCAAACCACTGTGATACTCGGCCATCATGGTGAGTAGCCAAAAGAGAATAGGCTCCTGAGAGTAAGTTTAGTTGAACAACCTGATGTTGTTCATTGCCTTGACTTAAATCGACAATCTCTCGTACGGAATAACTCCCCTCGGACTGAGTCACCACTACTAGGTCTGACCCCATACGCAGATAAAGCGTTTTTCCATCCGGCGTAAAGAGCATCTGATCAACCTCAGAAAACTGAGCCGGGAACGTAAAACGCTGCCAAAGCTGAGCTGAATGCCTTGCCCCCCATTGAATGGTGACTTGTCCAGTATCAGTATACGCAGCAAAAAATACATCATCACTTCCGACGGCAAACGTAAACCGCTCAAGGACTTGATCGTCACTCGCGAGAAGCAGCTCGGCAGGCAAAGGCAAGTATTCCACATCAGGAGTCAACTGCCGGCCTTGCTTACTTGGTAGGGAGTTAAATTGAGGACGGACTACCACAACCCGATTGCTAGCATCAGCGACTGCAAACCAACCATCATTAACCGTTGATGAAGAAAATAGAGCGGGTTTAATCGCTAATCTCTGCGACCACTTAGCGCGGTTATCACTCGAATCGAGAGACCAAAACGTCATTCGCCCATCATGGTCAAAAATAAAGGCATTTTCACCATACTCATCAATCGACAATAACTGAGGATCAACAGCCGTCACAGCAGATTGTGCAACATTACTCTCAATTTTTGGGCTACCAAACAACGGGAAAACCACCATAGCCAGATAGACAAAAATCAGCACTAGCGCGCCTAATACACTAATGCCGCCGATGTTCACTGCAAGTCGAAACAAACGATCTTTAATCAGTCGTTTTTGGTCTCGTTCCTTCAATGAAAATTCGGCTGGTGCCATCGCTGTCTCTACCTATACTTTTCTAAGCATACAATATGTAATTTGCATGACAATTATATTACAGCTCGCAATAAATAACTGAAAAGAAAACAACTATATTAGGCTTGCTCCCTTGAAACAAAGATGCCACATCAAAGAAAAAACAGATAATTGGTTGAATTCAAGTAGTAGAGTTCTAAATTGTACCTATGAGTTCAATAGAATCACTCCCAAGATAGATCAGTCGGTATTAAACAAAGCGAGTATTAATGTTCGCTATTCAATACCGACCTTAGCGAGCTCTTGTTTTGCAAATTCAGCACTAATGGGAACATACCCATCCTTTTCAACTAACGCTTGTCCCTGACGAGAAAAAATAAAGCGGATAAACTCGCGCTGAATAGGTGAAAAGTCTCGTGTTGGGTGTTTATTCACATAGACGTAAAGATAACGAGATAACGGATATTTCCCCGACAAAATGTTCTCTTGACTAGCTTCAACATACTCACGGCCTTGCTTAGCTATTGGAATTAACTTAACACCGGAAACTTGATAGCCAACACCGGAATAACCAATGGTATTGATTGATGAAGCAACCGACTGCACTACCGAAGCTGAACCTGGCTGCTCATTGACGTTTTTTTTGAAATCACCACCACACAGCGCATTCAATTTAAAGTAACCATAAGTTCCTGATACAGAATTACGACCAAACAGCTGAATACCCCGTTTGGCCCAAGCGTAATCCACACCTAGCTCAGACCAAGTATTGATCGGCTGATTAGCCCCACAACGCAATGTGGATGAGAAAACGCTGTCGAGCTGCACAAAGTTCAACCCTTGAACAGGGTTATCTTTGTGAACAAAAATACCAATAGCGTCAATCGCCACTCGCAGAGCCGTAGGCTTATAGCCATGCATCCGCTCAAAAGCTTCAATTTCTCGGCTACGCATCGGGCGGCTCATCGGTCCAAATTGTGCCGTTCCCTCCGTTAATGCCGGTGGCGCGGTTGATGAACCAGAAGCTTGGACTTGCGCATCAATATTCGGATAAACGTTTTTAAACTCTTCCACCCACAAGGTAGTCATCCCCGCGAGCGTATCTGAACCAACCGACAACAAACTCCCCGCCACACCCGACGTTTTTTTATAATCAGGTAGAGACGCAGTAACAAGATGCGAAAACATCAAACAAGAAAATATCACGAATGGTTTCAATACCTTTTTCATCATGATCTCACAACCAAACGCTTTGGCAGTACAAATGAAAACTGACTACCGACGCCAACTTCACTGCGTATCTCTAAATGTGAATCGTGGTGAGAAAGTGCATGTTTTACAATCGCTAAACCTAGACCACTGCCGCCTGTATCACGAGAGCGTGCTTTATCCACCCGGTAAAAACGTTCGGTTAAACGATGTAAATGTTGCGGTTCAATACCATCGCCCTTATCAGTAACCTCAAGACAAGCACCTTGCGTATTTTGATACCAACGCACATTAATTTCCGCACCGGGCGGGGTATATTTCACCGCGTTATAGACAAGATTTGAAATCGCACTACGTAGTTGATCTTCATCCGCTAGCACCTTTAACTGCTTATCGACACTAAAATACAGTTTGTGATGATGATCTCCACTCAGACTCAGTGCTTCTTTTTCAAGAATTTCGAGCATGGCTGGTACATTAACTACATCTTCCAATTCATGCATTGGCGCTGCTTCAATTTTGGAGAGCGTTAAGAGCTGATTAACTAAACTGTTCATTCGGTTCAGCTGCTCTGTCATGACTCCATGCGCTTTTGGCCACATCGGCCCCACAAGCATGTCAGGATCTTCGGTCATCTCAAGATAACCTTGTAGTACAGTCATCGGTGTTCGAAGCTCATGAGAGACGTTAGCAAAAAAGTTACGGCGCATACCTTCAAGCTGTTTTAACTGAGTTACATCACGCACTACCATCAAATGCTCACCGTCTGTATACGGCACAATACGCAGTTCAAGCATACGTTCTACATTGAGCGGTGAGCGCATTTCAAGTGGCTCGCTGAAATCATTTTTTTGCAGATATTTGATAAAATCTGGAGCGCGTAACAAATTCGAGATAGGTTGTCCTGCGTCATCTGGCCAGCGAAAACCGAGTAAATGCTGCGCAAGACGGTTACACCAAACAATGTTGCCTTCGTCGCGAAATACCACCACCGCATCAGGAAGTGATTCTGCACCATTACGAAAACGGCGGATTAAATTGGTCAACTCTTTGCGCTTTTTTCGCTGCCGCTGCTGAAGACGATAAATCCCATTAAACAAGGATTCCCAGTTGCCAGAACCAGAAGGCGGTGTTAAACGTTTTTCATCCCACAACCAGGCAGAAAGGCGCATTTGGTTGTGCAAATGCCACACCAATTGCAACACTGTTGCCGCAAGCAGCAGCCAGGGCATGTAGCCGAAGATCCACCCGATCACGATCCAAGGGGAGTAAAAAAAAGCCAGCTCCCAAGCTAGCCTTTTCCACGTAAGTCGTTCAACCATTCAGTTCCTCAATTCCGTCTTTAAGCTTTGATCGAGAAGCGATAGCCGGCACCACGTACGGTTTGAATTAGCTTGTCATGCCCCGCTTCCTCTAAAGCTTTTCTTAAGCGACGGATATGAACATCAACCGTACGATCTTCCACATACACATTAGTGCCCCATACATTATTCAGTAGTTGTTCGCGGCTATATACACGCTCTTGGTGCGTCATGAAGAAGTGGAGCATTTTGAATTCAGTCGGCCCCATATCTAATGGCTGCTCGTTGGCGGTAACGCGGTGAGAGACTGGGTCTAACTTTAGACCTTGTACATCAATAACATCTTCAAGAGCGGTAGGAGTAACGCGACGAATAACGGCTTTAAGGCGAGCCACCAGCTCTTTGGGAGAAAAAGGCTTTGTTATATAGTCATCAGCCCCAACTTCGAGGCCACGTACCTTATCTTCTTCTTCACCACGCGCAGTGAGCATTACCACCGGAATATTGCGGGTCAATTCTTCACGTTTCATGTGTTTGATAAAGTTAATGCCACTGCCACCAGGCAACATCCAATCTAATAACACGAGATCAGGGAAGGGTTCAGCAAGTTTGTTTACCGCGGTATCGTAATCTTCGGCCTCTACCGCTTGGTAACCTTTTTGCTCAAGTACGAAGCATAGCATTTCACGAATTGGGGCTTCGTCTTCAACAACCAGAATCCTTCTAGACATAATTGAACAACCTTTCTATGTAATCAACGCTATGCATTATGAGAAACAATTATGACACTTTTGTGACCTTTGAAAACAATTTTTCATATAACTTTCTTATCAAGTTCATGTTTATATTTTGAAATTGGTTTAAGACTTTAACACTTAAATCCCCTATCATGTTGCGTCTTCTAATAAGGTAAGAGAAAGAATATGTGGTTTAAAAACTGTATGGTTTATCGTGTTAATCGCGATGTTGAATTTAATGCTGACAAACTTGAAGAACAACTGGCTGAATTTCGTTTTACGCCATGCGGGAGTCAAGATAAGCAGAAATTTGGCTGGGTTCATGCGATGGGAAGACACGGTGACATGATGACTCATGTCTCTGAAGACCGTATTCTGATCTGCGCGAAAAAAGAAGAAAAAATGCTTCCTGCATCGGTTATTAAAGAATCTTTAAATGCCAAAGTAGAAGCGATAGAAGCTGAAGAAGGTCGTCCTCTCAAGAAGAAAGAAAAAGACAACCTAAAAGAAGACATTGTAATTGATCTTCTACCACGAGCTTTCAGCCGTAGTAATCTCACTTTCGTTCTGATCCTACCAAAGCAAGGCCTTATTCTTGTTGATGCAGCAAGCTATAAAAAAGCAGAAGACGTATTAGCACTACTGCGTAAAACCATGGGCAGCTTACCCGTTGTACCAGCGATTCCAGAACAAGCGGTTGAAACCACGTTGACGGCATGGGTGAAAAGTGGTGATTTACCTCAAGGCTTTACTTTACTTGAAGAAGCAGAACTCAAATCGCTATTAGAAGACGGTGCTGTTATTCGTTGTAAGAAGCAAGAATTGACCAGTGATGAGATTTTAAGTCATATCGAAGCCAATAAAGTCGTCACAAAACTCTCTTTAAATTGGCAAGATCGCATCAGCTTCATTTTAGCTGAAGATTGCAGCATAAAACGTTTAGCATTTAGTGATGATCTTAAAGATCAGAATGATGACATTCCACGCGAAGATCCTGCTGCACGCTTTGATGCAGACTTTTCTCTGATGTGTGGCGAAATATCAGCCTTCTTACCTAACCTGTTTGAAGCTCTCGGTGGTTTACCTCACCCAGAGGCATAGTTTCCTCATCCATTTGCAAGAATCAAAGAGTTAAAGCCTGATATCCATACAGTAAATCAGGCTTTTTTTCCTATCCCTAACTATCGCCCTAGGCACATCTCTTTTTTTGGCGTAAAATTTGCGCCCCTCCAATACCATTAGGTGGTATTGGCCTGACTTGAGATCAGAATTAGAGAATAGCAATGAGCACAAATAAACCTTTCGTACCTGAACTACTATCACCAGCAGGCAGTTTAAAAAATATGCGTTATGCATTCGCCTATGGTGCTGATGCGGTTTACGCTGGACAGCCGCGCTACAGTCTTCGTGTACGTAACAACGAATTCAATCATGAAAATCTGCAAATTGGTATCGATGAAGCACACGCTTTAGGCAAGAAACTGTATGTGGTTTGTAATATCCAACCTCATAACTCGAAACTAAAAACGTTCATTCGCGATCTAAAACCGGTTGTCGATATGGGTCCAGATGCACTGATCATGTCAGATCCTGGTCTTATAATGATGGTTCGTGAAGCATTTCCAGAAATGCCGATTCACCTTTCAGTACAGGCTAATGCTGTTAACTGGGCAACCGTTAAGTTTTGGGCATCTCAAGGGGTGGAACGTGTCATTCTTTCCCGTGAGCTTTCGCTAGAAGAAATTGAAGAAATTCGCCAACAATGCCCTGATACTGAGCTAGAGATTTTCGTGCATGGCGCGCTTTGCATGGCGTATTCAGGCCGTTGTCTATTGTCTGGTTATATCAATAAGCGCGATCCAAACCAAGGCACTTGCACTAATGCTTGCCGTTGGGAATATAAAGTCGAGACAGCTAAAGAAGATGAATCTGGCCAAATTGTTGAAAAATTTGATCCAGCAGCGATTCAAACAATCGAAGTACAAGAAGAGCGCCCTGATAATACGCTTGGCTTAGGTAAACCGATTGATGATGTGGTATTGCTGTCAGAAAGCCATCGTCCAGAAGAAAAAATGGCTGCGTTCGAAGATGAGCATGGTACTTACATCATGAACTCAAAAGATTTGCGTGCGGTACAACACGTAGAGCGCCTCACTCAAATGGGTGTCCACTCTCTCAAAATCGAAGGTCGTACCAAGTCCTTCTATTACTGTGCTCGTACTGCTCAAGTTTACCGCAAAGCCATTGACGATGCGGTTGCAGGTAAGCCGTTTGATGAAAATTTAATGGGTACTTTAGAAAGCCTAGCTCACCGTGGTTACACCGAAGGCTTCCTACGTCGTCATACTCATGATACTTACCAAAACTACGATTACGGTTATTCCGTATCTGATTCACAGCAATTTGTCGGTGAATTTACAGGCAAACGCCGCGGTGAAATGGCTGAAGTTGAAGTAAAGAACAAGTTTATCTTAGGCGATAGTTTAGAGCTGATGACACCAAAAGGTAACGTGGTGTTCACGTTAGAAGCAATGGAAAATCGTAAAGGTGAAACCGTAGACGATGCAAAAGGAAATGGGCACTTTGTTTATATTCCTGTTCCTGAAGAATTGGATTTAAACTTTGGCTTGTTAATGCGTAACTTAAATGCTGGTCAGGATACCCGTAACCCTGTAGGTAAGTAACATGGCATTACTGATCACAAAGAAATGCATTAATTGTGATATGTGTGATCCTGAGTGCCCGAATGGTGCCATCTCAATGGGTAGCAGTATCTACGAAATTGATCCAAATTTATGCACAGAATGTAAGGGACATTACGACAAACCAACTTGTCAATCTGTATGTCCTATCACTAACTGCATCATCACCGATCCTAAGCACATCGAAACTGAGAGTGAACTACTCGAAAAGTTTGTCATCATTCAAGGTTTAGCCTGATAAAAAAGCCCAATCGAACGATTGGGCTTTTTTTATTTACTAGCCAGTCCTTTGCTTTTTAAATAATCCAACATAAAAGGGCGAGACTCTTGAGATAATTTAGCCGTGATTTGTTGTGACCACATTTCTTGCTTAGCATTGGTTACACGTGATTGATAATACTCAAGCATGGTTTGATCGTATTGTTTAATCGCATTCTGATCGAGTTTTTGGTAACCATCTTGGTGGACAATCACAGTAGGACTTAAGCGAGGTTTTAGCTGAGGATCTTGAGCTGGATGACCTAAGCACATACCAAACAGAACGGCACAATACTTAGGAAGTTCTAACAACTCATCAACTTCTTTAGGTGAGTTTCTTAATCCACCAATATAAACACCACCCAACCCCATCGATTCTGCGGCGAGTAAACAATTTTGCGCCATGATCCCTGCATCAACAGCTCCGATAAGTGTCAACTCCATAAACTCAGGTTTAACTTCCGGATTCATTGCATAGTGACGTTGATAATCAATACAAAAAACTAAAAATTCTGCTGCGGTAGCCACATAGGCTTGATTACCAGCCAGCTTAGCTAATTGCTCACGCTTCGACTTATCCGTCACTCGAATAACAGAATTCACTTGCAACAAGCTCGATGAAGACGCGGCAATGCCAGATGAAATAATCGCATCCATTTGTTCTTGAGAAATCGGCTGTTCGGTAAATGAGCGAATAGAACGATGAGAAAGAATAGTTTCAACAACAGAATTCATTCAGATTTCTCTCTCAATAGTGTTTCGCATTGTCGTAGTAAGCGCTCGGCTCCAAAGCCGTAAAAATAACCGCTACATTATTGTCTTCACCAACAATTTCTTTTACTTGTTTCGTGACCACTTGAGCAACCGTATCTCTAACCTCTTGGCCACGTTCAAACCAAAATACCTCAACAAAAGGATAAGCTGGACTCACTTCACCTTCATGAAAAAACGTGGTGTAAATATATTCAAACGTAAAATCTTCACGTGGTGATCCCATCACTGACTCCAACTCATCAATTAAGGGCTTTGATAAAGCTTGGACAGTTTGAGGTTCAACAGCTCGAAATCTAAAATGCGGCATAGTGAGTTTCCCTTATCGTTAAGTGAAACTATCATAGCAGGAAGATAGATGGTGGGCGAGGTTGTCTCAAGCAAGCAGTTATTCATAACGATAATAATAGGGATGCTAAGCTAACTCTGTTAGAATTGCCCGCCCTCAAACCTTGATACAACGGCTTAATAAACGTATCAAGGTGTAATTGAAGATTTGTACGCAAATCCAGCCAGCTTTGCTTAGTTAGATACTTAGGAACTCGTTATGATGACTGATGAAGAAAGAATTGAATTACAAAAGAACAACCCATTACACGGTCTTAAGTTAGAAACGTTAATACAAGAGCTAGTCGATTTTTACGGTTGGGATATTCTAGATACCGCGATGCGTTTTAACTGTTTTCACACTAACCCATCGGTTGCGAGCAGTGTTAAGTATTTAAATAAAACAGATTGGGCAAGAGAAAAATTAGAGAATTTTTACCTATACCGTTTTAAGCGTATGCCTCGTGCATCTAGCGAAGAGTATGATTTACCACCTCGAGCTCGCACCTTTGCACATGGGCTTAAGCCAAAAGAGCCAATGGAACTCACTGTTGATTCAATTTTGAAGTCGCAAGCCAAAGCGGCATCGGCTCATAAAGAGCGTTCTTCTCGTGGACGCCAATTCCGCCGTTAGTTAACTGACAACTAGTATGCAAAACAAAGAGTCAAATGTGGTTAGCTGTGTTTGACTCTTTTAGCTTTTGTGAAGATGGATATAAGCCAAGTTTGGTTTAACTAGTTTAAATAAGTAAACTCCTTGCGCTTACTCAGAAGGATTCCCGCCATATACCAAACAACAATGATATTTAAGATAAAAATACTGATACCTAACATACTGGTATGGATAATTATTTCATATATTTCAAACGGTATATAGATTGCTCCGCTAACCAACGCAAACCATTCAACCCAAACCAATCCTTTCCACAAACCATACGCCTCAACGAAGCGGATCAATGAGTAAGCAAAAGCTCCTATCGCAGCTAAGCCCACACTACTATCTGAGAATGTACTCGCCGCATGAATAAAAACACTAGGCAAATGACTTGCAGGATTTAAATGTGCATGACTAACAATGGACTCAGCAACTTGTTGTAAGTTGCGGCCAGCCAGCGTATGAAGACCAAAAGCCACCAAAAGAGAACATAGCCCCTTGAAAGCCTCTAATGTCGCGACAACTTTCAACCCACTTTTCGATGATGTCATATCAACCTGTATCAACTTGCTTTTTAAAACCGTATACCACCATAAAGTCAATCATTCGGCAACTATATAAGAAATCAGGCTACATAAACTCAATATTAACGTGCAGATAGGTGAAGCTAAAATCGCACTAATCACAGTAAGTAATCAGAAATAGCGTAGGAAAAATGCTTAATAGCAAGGCGGAATTTTTCGATAAGTAGTTACTCTACAATTAACAATTCTAATATCGTTATCGAGCGTTTTAACAAGCTAGGATGACTAATTGTTTACTAAGTCTGAATTAACTTTGTGGTCACTTCTGAGAGATGGTATCTGCAACGATAGCACTAAAGGTATGGAAAGATGGGAGAGACTAGTGGAAGGAAAATAAGTGACGAGTATAGTTTAATGCCCCAAACGCAAAAAACCCCAGCATTGCTGCTGAGGTTTCTAATAAAGTGGCGGAGCGGACGGGACTCGAACCCGCGACCCCCGGCGTGACAGGCCGGTATTCTAACCAACTGAACTACCGCTCCGCTGCGTGTCTGGTTAGACAATATTCAAAGCCTGGCGATGTCCTACTCTCACATGGGGAAGCCCCACACTACCATCGGCGCTATTGCGTTTCACTTCTGAGTTCGGCATGGAGTCAGGTGGGTCCGCAACGCTATGGTCGCCAAGCAAATTCTT
>NZ_JAAZTU010000089.1 GCF_012395185.1 Vibrio aestuarianus | reverse complement strand
TGGTTAGCATCGTTTTTGCACGTAACTTATTAAAATTTCTTTGTTTCTACGGTGGTTTACTTTGAATTCATAGCTAAATTCACATAACAAACAATTTAAGAGGGATTCCCAACGCTTGGCATTTTTGCTTCTACTTCAAATTTAGTGTTTACGGTACAATGCTTTAGGTTGGGTGGTAGCGTTGCTCACCCCTTAATTGGGCGTTAGTTGCACATGGAGATATCGTGGAAGAATTATCAGGCGGAAGAGAATCTGCAATATATCGAGATGGTGAAGTCGTCTATCGACCTCTTCAGCCATGGAGTTCTACAGTTCATATTATTTTGAAACATCTTGAGCGAGAAAAAGTAGGTGAAATTCCAAGGTTTTTAGGTGTTAATCAAAATCAAGAAATCTTGAGTTTTGTCGCAGGTAATACCTACAATTATCCGCTAGCTGGCGCAATTGCAACAAATGATGCACTCATGTCTGCGGGTAAATTATTACGTAAAATACATGACTCAACAGTTTCACTCTTGGAGCAAATTGATGTTAATTCGCACCGATGGATGTTAGAGCCGAGGGAACCATTCGAGGTTATCTGTCATGGTGACTTTACTCCATACAATGTTGCTCTATTAGAAAATACAGTTGTTGGTGTGTTTGACTTCGACACGGCGCACCCTGCACCAAGAATTTGGGATTTAGCATATTCAGTTTATTGTTGGTCTCCTTTCAAAACTGATAGCAATGATAAGTTAGGCACAATTTCAGAACAGGTGACTAGAGCTAAGTTGTTCTGTGATAGTTACGGTGCAACTGAATTGGAAAGAGAGCAATTGGCTGATGTTATGGTTCAGCGATTACAGGCTTTAGTATCGTTCATGCGTAGTGAAGCCGAAAATGGTAATGAATCCTTTGCAGAAAATATAGAGCAAGGTCATCTTCAAGCCTATCTAAATGACATCGAATATATCACTGAAAATAAACAAAAAATTCAGTGTGCATTGTGCAACTAACAAAGCATTTAAGAGTGATTCGCAACGCTTGGCATTTTCGCTTCGCTCAAGTATAACCAAGTGCCGCTCACACCTTAATGCGGCGTTAAAGGTCAGTATGGACAAATCAGAACATTGTAAAGAAGTTTACGCATATTACGGTTTAGCGATGTATCGTGCGCAATGTGTGGAACAATCAATTATTCAGTTGCTCATCTTTTGTGATTTATACGAAAGAGAGGCAAAGTCTAAACACACCCAAGAGGAGTGGGAGGCTAAGTTTGATAGCTTTGATCAGGAAGTTAGTGATAAGACGATGGGTAGGCTAATAGGACACCTAAAATCTTTAAATGTACTTCAATCGACTACAGAATCGTTGTTGGCTAAGGCTCTCAAGGAACGTAATTTCTTAGCTCATAGCTATTTCCAAGCTAAGGCTATGGATTTTATGAACGAGTCTGGGCGTAATAAGATGATTACAGGATTGGAAAAATCAATAGAGTTGTTCAATCAAGTTGAGGACATCCTAAACCCGATCACAATGAGTGTCGCGGCAAAGTATGGGTTAACTGAGGAAGTTCTAGAAAACATTCAAAAACAGGCTCAGGAAGAGGCGAAAACTGACCTTTAACAAAGCATTTAAGAGTGATTCGCAACGCTCGGCATTTTCGCTTCGCTCAAGTATAGCCGAGCGCAGCTCACACCTTAATGCGGCGTTATGCAACTCAGCTAAATTTAGGGGTTTAATCTTTGGGATTTCTCCGGCCATTCGTTTTATGTTGTCGGCAAATGAGCATTTTCGGCTTCAAATTCGTGGTCAACTCAACCCGTAAAACAGTCAAGATTCTTTGTTTGCCTCAATTGCTTTTCGCGTTGGCGCGTCGTGAATTTAGCGGGCGAAAAGTGTGGAAAGGGCAAGCCAATCGAGAATGTCGAGTTCGCTGAATATTTTTGCTCGTTGAATTTTTCTGGTTCAAAAGCTTGGTTTGTTGCTGAAAGGTGGGCTTTGTTTTGGCGGCTTATTTATCACGGTTTAGGTTTGTGTTGATTCTTGGCTCACTTAACCAACATTTCGACTGTTTTCTTAATTCAACTTGGTGTAAATTTTGGTTTATCTTATTGAATTTGCTTAGTATCAAGTTTGAAGTGCGACACTTTCTACAGATGCGCATGAATATACTCCGTTGGTGTTCTATACCCAAGTCTTTTGCGTGGGCGCGTATTTAATTTGTGTGCAATTTCATT
>NZ_JAAZTU010000088.1 GCF_012395185.1 Vibrio aestuarianus | reverse complement strand
GGGACGAAAGTAGGTAGTGGTGCGATGGGTTCACGATGGAGCTCAGGAGCGTGTTTGTTTGTAATGTACCGGCGACAACGGGGATATACACTCGAGTAGTCGTCGGCAGCGTCAGATGTGTATAAAGGACAGGTTTGATAATGATGATATGGCCGACTCCTATTGTGAAATAGTGAAACCTATTATGTATATACTTTCTATACTAGTGTCGATGAGAGTTAACTTGATTGAAATCCAAGACATCTTGTCAAGTTTTGACTATGATAAAGGTGAACCTGAAACTGTGGAGAAGAGGGAGGCAGCATGAATAACAGAACATTATGGCAATTAACAGCAGGTGGTGTAGCTGACCTTCGAGATAGTCAGGAAGAGCTTAGAATTAAGCAGCATGAACTCAGGCTTAATCGTCAAAGACAGCTGATATTGGAAGAGTTAGAGCGCAGTGTACGTGACCAACAAGTCAGCATTGATGAACTGGCAACAAAAATTTTCCAGTTGGCTAATCGGGAATCCGATAGAGTTCTAAAAAGCCACGATTTCGAGCTTTCTTCAGAAAATACAGTAGAAGACAATTACAAAGTTTATACTGCGCGCTAAGAAACACACCTAACAAAGCATTTAAGAGTGATTCCCAACGCTTGGCATTTTCAGCTTAGCGTTGGGTTTTGTGTTTACGGCGCATTGGTTTTGTTTTGTGGCAGCGTTGCTCACACCTTAATGCGGCGTTATGTGCTAAGGCAAAAAATCAGGTCAGGCGATGAAAAGAATCAATGTAATAGGCACTAGTGGTAGTGGAAAAAGTACTTTCAGTCGCCTGCTTGCGAGTGAGCTAAAGTACCCTTATGTTGAAATGGATGCCATATTCTGGAAGCCCAATTGGCAAGAATCTTCAGATGAAGAGTTCTTTGCTAATTTAGCTGACAGGTTAAGCGCCGAGCATTGGGTTCTTGATGGTAACTACAACCGAACTGCTGAAATAAAATGGAACAGAGTAGATACCATTGTTTGGGTTGATTACTCCTTTGTAAGGACGTTGTTTCAAGCTGTGAAAAGGGCTTTAGTTCGTACAGTGACCAAGCAGGAATTATGGGATAAAACAGGTAATGTTGAGTCGTTCAGAAAGTCTTTTCTTAGCAAAGACTCTATCATTCTTTGGACGCTGAAAACGTACAGTAAAAATCGGTCTCGCTACACAGAACTACTTAACGATCCTAAGTATAGTCATATTAAATTTGTAAGAATAACAAGCCCTAAAAAAGCAAAGGTGTTCCTGAGCGAGTTACGCACATAACAAACAATTTAAGAGGGATTCCCAACGCTTGGCATTTTTGCATCTACTTCAATTTTAGTGGTTACGGTACAATGCTTTAGGTTGGGTGGTAGCGTTGCTCACCCCTTAATTGGGCGTTATATGCTTGGAGGGAAAATGAACAATATTCTAGAGTTAGCAGTTGAAGAACTGAAAGAAAAATATGCTCCGCATACTATTATCCTCTATGGTTCTTACGCTCGAAATGAAGCTACTGAAACAAGTGATATAGATATCGCCTGTTTCTGGGACCGTCCAGAAGAACATAAATATGCCAGCTTGTTTCATGGCATATTCCTTGACGTGTGGGTTTACCCCACTGCGTTTCTCGACTCTATTCCAGAGGCGTCGTTAAGGTTCGAAGACGGGAAAGCAATTCATGATACACGTGGTTTAGGCAAGAGCTACATTGCCAGAGTTAAGCAAAAGCTCGCTGAAGGTAAGGAGCCAATGTCTGATGTAAATAAGGCACATATTCAAGAGTGGGTTACTAAAATGCTTGAACGAGCAAATGATGGTAATTTAGACGGAATCTATCGCCGAACTTGGCTTCAATATGAACTATTGGAGTTATACTTTGAGGTTCGTGGCATGTGGTTTTTGGGCTCCAAGAAGAGTTTTAATTATTTGCGAGTGCACGATAAATCCGTTTACAGTCTTTTTGAGCAAGTATACCAAGAGCCATTAAACCTTAATCTATTGCGTAAATTAGCCAAACAAGTAGTACGCATATAACAAACTGTTTAAGAGTGATTCGCAACGCGTGGCATTTTTACCATGCGTCGGTTTTAGTGTTTAAGGTGGTATGCGGCGGCTTTTGTATTGCGTTGCTCACACCTTAACAGGGCGTTATGTAAAGCGGGGGAAATTGGCATTATTCTGTTTTTGCGATCTCTTAAGCCATCGTTCCGTATCGTCGGCAAAATCTGCTCTTTCTGTCTCGATTCTTTGCTAAATTTAGCCGTAAAACAT
>NZ_JAAZTU010000087.1 GCF_012395185.1 Vibrio aestuarianus | reverse complement strand
ACTTACATCTATTCATAATAAAGACATTAGAATTGCATACTCTTTAGTCGATCTGCACTGTCATCTGGAAAGGTGTGGAGTGCTTGACTGTCGAATTAAAATATCACAATCACTTTTGGCATCCTCTTCGAAGATTTCAAGACCTAAGTTGAATTTCGTACTTAAAAAATTTGAATCAGATAATTTAATTACAATTAGGCGGGGGGGGATAATAATTGATGATATGAATGGATTGAAAAATATCCTATTAAATTGCAACCTCATGTTCTTCGATCCACTAAAAGAGATCCGTTTGACTTAACTTATTATGTTTAGAACTACTTTATTAATCATTGTATTATCTATATTGAGTTTCAATTGTTTGTCTAAAGAGAATAATAATGTCGCCTTGGAAATATCCAGGTTAAAAAACCTTCTTTTGATAGATAAGCCCCCTGACTTTATCAAACAACTACCTAAAATTGTTAGTAGTTTGGATAGTAACGGCAATGGTCTACGTGATGATATAGAAATATACATTAGCCATCGGTTCCCCTTAGAACCTGGTCTAAGAGCATCTCTAATCCAAATGTCTAAGATAATTGAACGTATTTACACCGATGCAAAACAAAGTAGTGATTCTCGGCAAGTGACTCTATGGATAGAAGAAAACGCTGCATTGCGTTGCTTTAAAAGAAATGGATTTAATTATGATGATCTCAATTATTTGAAGTCTATTCTACTAGATAGTGATAATAAACGTCGTTCATATAATGAAGTGGTTAAATACCGAAGTTCTCTAGATCCTGCTTTAATTTTCATTGTGAAAAATGACTTGACTAGTTGTGATAGTATTATATTTGAGAATCAAGTATTTATTCAAAGCTTTTAATCTTGTTTATCTTTTGTTACCTATGTAACTGCAACTTTTCAAATAAGTGCTATTCTAAATTTTATGTAATATCAGAAATTGTGTGTATAAATTTAATATACATTTTATGTAGAGTAAGATTAAGGTTGTTATGAACGGTGTAGTTACAACTTATTCAAGTAATTTAGACATCAACGTTAAAACGGAATCAAGCGAAAGTTTTGTTTTTGATCAAGACAATCAGTTTTCTGACATACTAATGCTTGTTGGCAATGAATCTGAGATTGATGCGACTATTCAACCCCCAAATTCTATCTTTGAGCTATTAGAAGATATAGAAGATATAGAAGATATAGAAGATATAGAAGATATAGAAGATATAGAAGATATAGAAGATATTATTGCTAATTTTTCTTCGCTTAGTAACTTGGATAATGCGCGAAACATTCACTCTCCGGGACCAAGTTCTGGAGAGGTTATAGCCGAAGGTCGTAGGATCATCAACGATTTGAGAGAAGCTAGTAAATTACTCATAACCCCTCCCTTAATTCGACATTCGAATTCTGAACTTGAAAGCAAACAAGAAGAAATTAAAAATTTAATGACGAATAATACAGGTTCATATAACGCCAATCTTTCAATCGAAAAAATAAGCCATACCTATGATGATTTTATTGGTCAGCAAAATAAAGGCTTAGACGATGGGGAGCTGAACGATTTATTTCGGTCGATTAAAACAACTTTCGATGAAATGGTTGGGCCAAATCAACCTAACTCGAGTCTAGAATTAACGTCTTATTTAAGCCAGCAACGAGTCGGAGTTTTAGACTCGTCGACATTACTAACTAGGGGCTACAACACGAGTGAAGTAAGGGAAAGAGTAAATGAACAAATAATGGAAAAAATACAAGTTTCATTAGCAAAAAACTTAACGAATATAGATATTCGATTGGACCCACCAGAGTTAGGAAAGCTTAATATAAGGCTAACAGTCAATAACGACATTACCAGTTTAAATTTTACAGTATCAAGCCAAAATACCAAAGATTTGGTAGAGCAAACATTATATAAAATGAGAGATTTACTTATTCAGAGCGGGGTTAATTTAGGACAAACAACTGTTCAATACCAGTCTTCACCTAATAGTCACAATGGTTCTAGAGGTCACGATCGAGGTAATCGAGCAAGAAACTCTCCTGTAGAAGTTGATGAAGCAACTGAACTCGTTGAAATAAATCATGCTAAGATCGGAAGTGGGACAATTAACGATTACGCGTAACAGCGTTATAGGTTAATTTGTAGAGTTGGAAAATTTTTGGTGATTTTTATAACTATAATTATTCAATGAATAATTGTCTATCTATTAGACCATTGTAAGTAGGGAGGGATTTTTAATATATGGTATTTGAAATTATTCCTTACTGTTCACAATATGTTCTAATAGTATTAATTTTCGTACTGTTAATGTTATTTTTTCTAGTTTTGTTTGTTGTCATTGACTGGCCTTTATATAC
>NZ_JAAZTU010000086.1 GCF_012395185.1 Vibrio aestuarianus | reverse complement strand
TAAATATGCAGAGATTTTATGACTTTCTTCAGTTCTATGTTCAACCTTTCTCTTAGCTGAACATCATCTTTTAGTTGAACTGAGTCAATTAGCTCATAAATTTTCTCATTAACATTTCGTTGATGAGTAGATGTTTTCTTTAAAGAACGCAATTCGATTTGAATCTGCTCTAATTCATATGATTTAACTTTGATATCATTTTCTATTAGAACATAGCGTTCTTGGGCTTTTTCTAACAACGATGTGATACTAATTTTACTTAAATTAGCCACCAATTGTTCTAACTCATTGTTAAGGATTAGTATTTCATATTCTAGAGTGCCTATATCAAGCTCATATTCTTCTATTTTTGCTTTGTTTTTGTCTACCGTTTTTAATCCCATCACACGATTCATATCGAGATTTCGACAATAATTTAATAAATTATTTTCAAACCACTTGTAGCGAAATGTTGATGCTTTACATTTCTTAGCTCTAGACAATGCACATACTAAATTGTGATGCCTACCAGATCGATTATCTGCTACATACGTGTAGCTATAACCGCATAAAGGACATTTCAAAAGACCTTGAGCAATGTTTGCGACTTTCTTGTTTGGTTTAGTTTGCGTTTGTTTCCGCTGCTTCATTTGCTGTCGAAGTCGTAAATACTCAACTTCAGTCAATAAAGCAGGATAATAACCTTTTGCAGTGTAAACAGGGATTCTCACTTTTTTACCAAGCTGTTTTTTTTCGTATAATCCTTGTTGAACATCCTTTTCTGTTGGGTAATAGTCTTGATGCAAGATCAAATCACCAATGATTGAATCATTATTATCATTATTCAGTAATTGATAAAAAGTGTGTGTCTGGAAGCCTTGAGCATTTTTTTGTCTATCTGAAAACTCAACCTTGAATTCCCCACTTTCAATTTTGTCGTTTAAACGTCTAATACAAGAAGTTAAGCCATAACCATCTAGCATTCGATTTAGAAAGAACATCATTGCTTTACGATGCTCTTCTATGAACTCGAATCCACGATTATCATCTTTTGGTTTCAACCACCAAGGACAAGTTCTTGTTGGATTTTGTGGGTATTCAACCCCTTCACGCTCTTCTTTAGATAGTTCAAAGTAATCAATTACTGATTGACGTTTGTTCGACCAGTTCGCCCTATGACGCATCTCTTTCATTCTCGATTCGTTGTGAGAACGAGATAAAGTCAAAAGCGCAGAAAACAGATCGAGCATTCCCATGTCTGTTTTTAAAGAATTAAGTGAATAGATTTTCTTTTCGTTTTCAGCAACAACTACTATGTTGCAATACTCAACCAGATCTAAGAAAAGTTTGTTGGCGGTATGTAAATCAGCACGAGATAAACGGTCTAACGATTCAATAAAAAGGAATGTGTTGATTTCACCTTTTTCGTTGTAGACCTTTGGTAGTTCGTCAGACTTAAATTTTGCAATAATTTCAGACAAACTACCTTTTGTCATGTTTTTGCCCCGATAAGCAGAAACACCTCTGTCCTTCAGTGATATTATATCTTGGACTGGAACACTATGTTCTTCACAAAAATCTAAAACGTATCTCTGTGTTAATTCGTCTTGACGAAATTCAGACAAACCGTCTTTTTGTATGCTTGTTGAAAATCGAGTGTATGTAATCACTACGGGACGTATAAACTCATTTGTTTGAGCTATTGCTGAAAGCTTCATTACACACACCTTTTCAATGCTAATCTTCTTAATTGCTACTTATACTATATTGCTAAACTAATTATGTCATCATTAACAAAGTAATGATCATTGCACCGATTGGTGTCTTTGGCCTGATGGCAGAAGCCGTAGGTACTTTTGGCTTTGGTGCATTGATGGTGGTATTTAAACTATTTGTTGTTTACGTTGCTGCAATTTTGATTTTTGGATTCATCGTTTACCCATTGATGATTCAAATATTCACCAAAACATCGGCGAAAAAATTCATTCTTGCGATGAAAAAACCACAAGCTGTTGCCTTATCCACAGCCTCTTCTATGGCTACGCTACCTGTCACCATGGATACGGTAGAACATGAACTTGGCGTTCGCAATTCAACAGCCTCTTTTGTTTTGCCATTAGGTGCAACAATTAATATGAGTGGTAATGCAATTTACTACGGTTTAGTTGCCATTTTCTTTGCTCAACTATTTAATATTGACCTTTCAATGGGTGCCTATATTGCAATTATTGTTACCGCTACTTTAGGCGCAGTAGGCCAAGCTGGTGTACCTGGCCCTTCATTCCTTGTGGTCGCTGTTCTATTAGCGGCAGGTATTCCAATTGAAGGCTTACCATTATTGTTTGCGCTTGACCGTATCTTCGATATGATCCGCACGGCCCTAAATATAACGGGTGATGCTGCTTGTGCTGTCATCGTGGATTCTCTTGTTGAAGACGAAATAGAAACTGAACTTCAAAAACAACAAGCTTAAAACTACCCTACAAAAAATATCGATGGGCTACCGAAAGGTAGCCTTTTTTCATTTAAAAATGAGATAGCCTGTAATAAATAGATATAATGT
>NZ_JAAZTU010000085.1 GCF_012395185.1 Vibrio aestuarianus | reverse complement strand
GGAGTATATTCATGCGCATCTGTAGAAAGTGTCGCACTTCAAACTTGATACTAAGCAAATTCAATTAGATAAACATAAAGTTACACTAAATTTGATAAAGAAAACAATCAAAATGTTGGTTAAGTGAGCCAAGAATCTACCCAAACCTAAACCGTGATAAATAAGCCGCCAAAACAAAGCCCACCTTTAAGCAACAAACCCAACTTTTGAACCAGAAAAATTCAACGAGCAAAATTTCCAGCGAACTCGAAACTATCAATTTGCTTTCTCTTGCAACACTTTGCACCCGCTAAATTGACAACGCACCAACGCTAAAACTGATTGAGGCAAACAAAGAACCTTGCCTATTTTACGGTTTGAGTTAGCCAAGAATTTTGATGAGGAAATGCTGATTTGCCGACAACACAAAACGAATGGCCGGAGAAATCCCAAAGATTAAACCCCTAAATTTACCTGAGTTGCATAACGCCCTGTTAAGGTGTGAGCAACGCAATACCGATGCTACCGCATACCACCTTAAACGCAAAACGCAACGCATAGCAAAAATGCCAAGCGTTGCGAATCACTCTTAAACAGATTGTTAGTTTTCTGAGCGACTAAACTTAATTATTCTTTAATAAGAGAACCCCAATTGGTCTCGTCGTCTTCCTCAACGACAATATTTACATGGCAATAAACTTCACCCATTGGTGTACGTAAGTAGCTAAAAAGCTTTGACTTTACTTTACCAGAGAATGATTCACGTCCGTCTTTATCCCCTGAATTGTCAATATGAACAAAATCACCAACGTTAGGCAAAATTACCGTACCCGTTTGGTCATCAGCTTTAATACCGACAATCTCGCCATCGTCACATGGACGGCTTTTACCTTTAGGCAGGTACTGGTAGTCAATTGAATATTTCATGTTGTCTTATACCTCTTAAACTAAGACCAAAATCATTAGAAATTTGGGTGCTACATATAGCCATACACCCACAAGGGATAATATTATGAACATCAATGCACTACAACGGAAAACTAACGCCGCGTTAAGTAGTGAGCAACATTGCCACCTAACCTAAACCATTGTGCCGTAAACACTAAATTCAAAGCAAACTGAAAATGCCTAGCGTTGCGAATCTGCCTTAAACGCCTTGTTAGTTGCCATTCTTAACCTTTGATTTCCCGTTCATTTCCACTTTGCCAACACCGTTTTTGAGCGCTTTGAAAAACTCAAATCAGGCGCAGTTTCAAAGCAACTGTTACTGAAACCACTTGGGACTTACAACGCCGTAGAAAACTGCCTAAAAGCATCAAAAAAACCTTTTGGAAAGGCAATGTCACAAGGCTGACTTTCAACGAGTACATTCGCGTCTGAAACGGCAAAACAAAACCACAACATTAACAACCAAACGAAACTTCAGCAAACCGCACCCAGACGCAAAACCGAGCAAAAATGCAAAATTTCTTAGCCTTAAATATTCTGATTTAGCTGCGTTTTTCCACTGGCAACTAACGCCCAATTAAGTGGTGAACAACGCACTGGCCAAGCCGCTGCATTGCACCGTAAAACACTTTACTTGACGCATAGTAAAACTGCCACGCGTTGAGAATCCACTTGAATTGTTTGTTATGTGAATTTCCCCATGAATTCAAAGTAAACCACCGTAGAAATGAAGAAATTTTAATAAGTTACGTGAAAAACTAATGCTTACCAAACCCTAAATTTCACAGCGATCTGAGCCAAAGGGAACCACTTGCAGGATCAACAACAAAGAAAGCGCCCTTTCAGCCATAACCAAACCTTTTGCGTCACCAGACTTTCAGTGCTGAATGTCAGCAAGCAAATCAGTCAAAAATGCATTTCAATTGAAGCGATTTGAAACCGATAAAACTCAACACAAACCAGATCCAAAACTTAATTGAGGCAACCCAAGAACCTTGAAAACGATCAATCTCAGATTGTTCAAGAATCCATTTCGACCAAGCCAACTTGCCGAAAACACGGAACGAATTCTCAATGAAATCGTAGCTTTGACCTTAAAAACTCATCAAACACATAACGCCCAATTAAGGGGTGAGCAACGCTACCACCCAACCTAACGCATTGTACCGTAAACACTCAATTTGAAGTAGAAGCAAAAATGCCAAGCGTTGGGAATCCCTCTTAAATTGCTTGTTATGTGATTTTTACCGTGAATTTAAAGTAAACCACCGTAGAAATGAAGAGATTTGAATAAGTTACGTACAAAAACGATGCTGACCAAAACCTAAATTTCACAGCGATCTGAGCCAAAGAGAGCCACTTGCAGAATCAACAACAAAGAAAGCGCCCTTTCAGCCACAACAAAACCTTTTGCTTCACCAGACTTTCAGAGCTGAATGTCAGCAAATGAATCAGTCAAAAAGACATTTCAATTGAAGCGATTTGAAACCGACGAAACACAACACAAACCAGATCCAAAACGCAATTGAGGCAACCCAAGAACCTTGAAAACCATCAAACTCAGGTTGTTCAAGAATCCATTTCGACCAAGCCAACTTGCCGAAAACACGGAACGAATTTTCAATG
>NZ_JAAZTU010000084.1 GCF_012395185.1 Vibrio aestuarianus | reverse complement strand
AGTTTATAATGTTTGATGATCTAAATATGTTTTAGTATAATATGTATATATTAAAAAGGAGGTATTTATGAACATTTCAAAAACTACTATAAACTTTGCAAAGAAAAGATTTGTTGAATTGTGTGTTGATGAAGATAGTGTTTCTTTTTACCCATTGAATGATGAAGGAGTTGAACCTGCATTAATCTACTCAATTCAAGATACAGGGTTTTTCTTTAAATCTAATATTTGGCTATCAGATCAAGTTAAAGAAGATTTGCCGCATTGGGTTATGGACGAGAAAATGCTTAGACGTATGATTGATTTCATTGCACCAGAATTAAATTCCACCCACTAAAAAGCTTCCTATCTGGAAGCTTAAATTCTACATCGTTAAAGCAGAACGGGATTTTCGAGCAAGCTTTTGGTCTTGCTTAGGTTCTTCTAATTCAAGTTCAGGCAACGGTTTTTGTGTGAGCTTTTCACCCTTTAACGTATCTAAAGACACTTTCGCTTCAATCATCTTCATAAGCGACTTTTTAACCGCTTCATCACGATTATTAGGCTCATCACTAAAGTATGCATTATCAGCGATTCGTTCAAGTAGCTCTGATTTATCAGTCTCAAATTTATGATAATCAATTTGGTCAGTAACAATCGTAAAACTCTCTTTGTCTTTCACAGATAGAAACGTTGTTTCAACAGTCATACCATCAGCGACAAGCTCTTGTTCAAACTTGATTCCGTAATCTTCAAGCTCCTTCAAAGCATTCTCAATTCTATAATTATATAAATTCGTAAGAACGAAATCAGAAGCTTCGATTCCGTCTTCATAACCTTTTACAAGACGCTCAGGATGTTCTACAAGGTCAGTCGAGTATCCATTGTTGTATCTGACACTTGCCCCAAAAGTCGAAAAAATACCTAATTTGCTTGAGATTCTAACTGCGCTAGATTCAGCGGTTACTTCTTCCTGATCATAATCTAAAGCGGTTGTCGGTAGTAAAGCAATTACTGGTTTACCCGTTTTTTTATTAACCTTGTTTTCTATTGGGAATCTATTGAAAATAGTGTGATGACCAGTGGAATGAGAACACTCATGAGCTGAAATTTGAAGATAAGATTCAGGATTTTTATAGCGTTCATACGGTGCAAACATCATCTGATGTGGAATTGGAGCGTATGCTGAAAGGTCCCTATCATCGAGTTCTATAGCTTTCACACCATTTGATGCTATGAGTTCTTGCCTCAAATCCAACAACTCTTGATTGTGTAGCGCAGGGTCCATCTTGATTTCTCTAAGCCTCTTGTATTCCCTCAAGTAAAAATGCTTCTCTATGAATTTCTCAGGTAAGTGATCAAAGAACGGTTCAATTGAACCAACAGCAGTATTTGTTGTGTTTCTATAGCTGTAATAACCTTTTTTCTTCATTTCATCTTCAGATAGATCTTTAGTCAGTTCTTCATATTTCACCTTTGATAATTTCAGTGGTGCTTTCTTCCCTTTTTGTCTCTTTCTATAAACCTCATACGATTCAACAATGTTTCCACCGTGTTTATACTCCTTCAATATTTCACCAATGGATAGGTGTTTTGATGATTCTGGTAGTGCGTTTTCATCAATTAACTTTGTGAAGAATGTTTTGAATGCATAGTGAGGAGCTACCATAGGGATGTTGTATCTATTTTCTGTTTGAGAAACATCTAATAGCAATTGATTTGAAAATGAATGAGGTTTGCCATTTAGATTTAGATGCATACCTTTCACCAAATTTTTGAATTGACCAACTTCTATTTGTTCTGTTTCTTCTACCTTCTCTTTCGCACCATCCTTTATCATTCTTGTAATAATGTTTGCTGTGTATTGTTTTCTTTTTGAAAGTTTCGTTTTTGTTTCTTGCTCCATGATATTTTCTCCTCGCTTATAAGGATTCATTACCACGAATTAGGGAATTTGAAAGAAATGGAGCAATAGTTCAGAAAAGCGATTCAGCTTTTTTTTAGTAGGTAAACGCAAAACATAGCTTTAAATCTTCATTGATAGTCCTGGTTAATTTTCCATAAATAACTGATATTGCGTTGTTTTGGGATTATTAAGAAAAAGTTAAATAAAAATAACTATTGACTGAGGTTGTGGTTATATGATAGTGTAATGGCACGCTAACGGATACGTTAGTGCAGGCAAGGAAAAGTAGCCGACAGTGCTAATATAAAGCATATGGTCAGAGGAATGACCGAGTAGGAAGCTCATTACTGTCAGACATGGAAGGTCGTAAGAACAGTAGTTAAAAGCAAAAATTAAGACCTCATATCTTATTTTTCTGCATTTTAACAGCCAGACAAGCGTTGAGTCGCTTGTCATAAAAAACGATGATTTTTAGTTTAAACAACAAGAGGATACATTTAGACCTGTCTCTTATACACATCGTTTTCAAAAACAAAATAACCTTTACTTCACCCACACCCCACCCTTCAGTTGCCTCTTCTTACACTTGATAGTCCACAAATATCTACCGTTCCTCCTGCTAGCCTCCTACACCACCACACCAATGCCCCTTTCAT
>NZ_JAAZTU010000083.1 GCF_012395185.1 Vibrio aestuarianus | reverse complement strand
ATGGTAATTTACAAATAATTCTATCGGAAAAGTCAGCCATAGAGCACTCGAAACAAATTTAGGGATCCATAAATTTCAACATCAAAGAAGCCGCGCCAACGAACTTAACAAACACAACACTTCCCGTGAGCAGACTTCGTTAAGTTCAAACGCTTCCCGAAAAGTGCCACTGGCGAGATAGTTGAGAACCGAGATTTATCCGGTGTGTAGCTAGAAAACCAAAAGCCTTTCCACCTTAAATTCACAGTTTTTCTTAACCCCAGCTAACGCCCTGTTAAGGTGTGAGCAACGCAATACCGAAGCTCCCGCATACCACCTTAAACACTAAAAGCAACGCATTGTGAAAATGCCACGCGTTGCGAATCACTCTTAAACAGATTGTTAGGTGAATTTATACCGCTGAAAGATAAACGCAAACTTCTCTCTCACCACCTTGCATACGAAGTGTTTGATTTTCTACGTAAGTAACACCAAGTTTATCGATAACTGACTTTGAACGGTCATTACCAACAAGATGCATGACCTTTAACTCTCGCAATCCATGACTTTCTTTTGCGTACTCAATTAATGCCTTTGATGCTTCTGTCGCATAACCTTGCCCCCAAAAATCAACGCCCAACCAATAACCCAAGATTCCTTGGCCATCTTTTAAGCTCGGCAAACTCACGGCTCCAATAAGCTCTAACGATTCTTTACGGACAATCGCATAAACAATGCTCTCTCCGCTGGCAAAGCCAACTTCATGTGTTTCGATCCATGAAATTGCATCTGAAACTTTATATGGATGCGGTATGTTTGCCGTCATTTCTGCGATTCGTTTATCACCGGCCAACACAGATACTTGCTCTGCATCAGAGTGTTCAAATGGCCTAAGGATTAAACGTTCTGTTTCTAAAACTTGTTGCATTATTCCCCCAATTCACCTAACGCCCAATTAAGGTGTGAAGCACGCGACCACGACACTCAATTTGACCACCGTAAACACCGAACTCAACCCAAACCCAAAATGCCAAGCGTGCTGAATCACTCTTAAATTGTTTGTTATGTTTATTTTTTACAAGGAACTTCATCAAAAATAAATGTCCACCCAAAGGTATCTGATGGTTGAGGATAAGCTACCAATACATTGCCAGTTGGCAAAAAAAGAACGCCTTGGGAATGTCTGAACTCATCTCCTATACATCGATGACGAGCACTAAAGTCAGCATTGATAGCTACCATTTTAGCAAACTCCTCTTTTTGCTTAGTTAATACCCCCGAACTTCCCATTAGTAACCCAAGCCCAAAAATGAACAAAAAACCGCCAACAACATCTTTAACTAAATTCCAGGCACCACGGTAGTTTGTGACGAGGACTCTCCAAACCCAAACATTGACGTATACAAAGACAAAAGCACATGCGCCTAATGAGCAAAGTAATACTACGTTCTTGAAAAAGTAAACCACTGTAAGAATTAACGTACTCCAAGGGAGATTACTGGCAGACACACCAAAAATCGCGTTTACTTCATTTGATGCCCAAATGTACGATAACGAAGAATAAATGGTTATTACCAATCCAACAGTTATTACAACCCACTTTTTCGATTGCAGTGAATCAAACACAGGGTTGTCGGTTGCCAACATTGCAAACATACTGAAAGGAACTACGAGTGTTAGGCACAATGCTCCCAAAATAATTGAAGGGGATGAACCAGAAATGAGACTGATTGCCAGAAAGATATATGAAAACACCAACGCCAACATAAAATATGCGACTTTCTTTCGAGTACTCTGATACCAGATTCTTAAATTTTCTATCACCAAACTATCCTTATAAACATAACGCCGCGTTAAGTGGTGAGCAACGCAGACCACCGCACTTAAAGTATTGTGCCGTAAACACTTAACTCGAAGCAAACCAAAAAATGCCAAGCGTTGGGAATCCGTCTTAAACGCTTTGTTATGTAACATTTTCAAGGGCTTGCGCAACACTAACTTTGATTTTATCTAAATCAGGTTCTGTTTGTATAGAAACGTATTCACAGCCTTTGAAATCTAGTTGCATATAGTTTGCAGTCAGTTCAAATGGTTGTACGAAGCAGTCAGGTAAGTCTTGGTTATAGCCCGTCGATAACACTGAAACAGACTTACCTTTCAGCTTACGACCTAATTCTTTCTCGATAGTTAAAAGGTCAGATAGTCGGTCGAAGAAGACTTTTAACTGTGCTGACATTGAATACCAGTAGACAGGTGAAGCAAACACCACATGATCAAAGCCGCTAATTTCATGGATTATGGATAAGAAGTCATCATTTCTATTTTCATGCTCATAATCGTAGAAACTGATGTCGAAATCGGAGAGATCGAACAGCTTTGCTCCCGACTTTTCTACGAACGACTCGACTAAATTTCTAGTGTTTCCGTCCGATTTTGAAGTACCTAGAATAACTGCGATTTTCATTGAACCTCCATGTTACATAACGCCGCATTAAGTGGTGAGCGACGCTAAACACCAATGCCTCGACAAACCACTTAAAACACAAAAACTGAATTTACACTAAAAACACCAAGCGTTGCGAATCCGTCTTAAATGCTTTGTTATG
>NZ_JAAZTU010000082.1 GCF_012395185.1 Vibrio aestuarianus | reverse complement strand
TGGGAGAAGAATGAAACATCGTGGGTGGCATGGACATGCAGGGGCTGCGGGTGTAAGGTATATTAGTATGGCGATGGCAGAGGGGTGTCTGATAGTGTGTGTTTTTTTTTTTCACTTTTTATAAGAACCCTATTTTTTTCTTCTCGTCTGGTAGCGATTCAGCAAGCTTCAACAATGCCTTTTCGTTTCTCTCGATGTATGAATCATCTTTGGTGCTGAATTTGATTTCAGTGATGCCGTTTTTCGTTATCATATCGACAATCTGACGATTTACCTGATCTTGAATCTTGTCTTGATAGTCGATGAAATCAGGGTTTCGTAAGAGGTGAACACCACTTGCTTCAGTAAAAGTAAATTTAGTTTTGTTCTTACTGAACTTCTGAACATTCTTATCAAATCGTTGAAGCTCTTTATCTAGTCTCTGTTCGATGAGCTTTTCAAGTTGTTCATCTGTCGCCTTGTTAGGATATTCAACTCTAACCTTATTACTATTAGAATCTGTTGAGAACATCAGATCTACTTGCAAATGACGTAAATCATCAAAGTTCTTAGCTCCTTGAGGCGGTGTAATCGTTAGAATCTGTCCTTCGCCTAAAGTCCTTGCTCTTTCTAACTGCAATGCAGCAATGAACGCCCCTGCTGCTTTCGGATTTGCAATGTTGTATGTCGTTGTCCATGTAGTATCTGAAGTTTGTTTTTCATTGGCTATCGCTTCACCAGTATCTTTATTGAAGAAAGAAATTGAACCATCGTCATTAAGACTTTCTTCAGCGTTCCAATAATCAAATAAGTCTTGGAATCGCTTCTGCAAATACCATTCCTGGTCCACTGTATTCATCAATGTCAGATCTACGTTTGTATAGACGGTTTGACGGTAGTTTAAAGTTTTAGGCATAACATCAAATAGTTCGTTTTGATGCTTCATAATTGCTTCTTCATCAAGGTCAAAGAGCAAGATTAAGCTTTTGCCTTGTAGTTCTGGATTGATGAATGTTGAAGCTTTGAATTTAGTCAGTTTTGCGTTGTTTTCCATCACTCCATTTTTCTTAAAGTTATTATCTTGAACCGTGTGATACGCCATGTTTCCTTGCTTGTTCAGATTCACAATCAAACCTGCATTATGACAGCGATTTTCAAACTCTTTAAAAGCATGAAGCTTTGCAAGCTTCTGTTTCTCTGGTGTTGCTGCAAGTTTCAAATCACGTTCTAAATCTACTTTCGTTTTTTCTATAATAGAAGTCAGAACATCTTCAATTTTATCGATCTTCTGACCTGATTTTAGATTCCTATCAGCGTCAAATCGTTCTGTAAATTTCTTAACTGCAACATCAAAATCCTTACCTTTGAAGCTTGCGGTATTCAGTTCAACGTTTGAATCGTCTAATGTGATTTTCATCTTGCCGAAGCTTTTAGGTGTTAGATGTATGCCCTTTTCTTTAAGAGAAGAAATGACTTCTGCTGTTGATTTGCTACTAGTAAGTTCATTATGAATATTAGATTTAAGATCGTTGTAGCTATTCCTTGCTTCCTTCCAGTTTTGACCATTGCTGATGCATTCAGCAAGGAACTCTCTTCTTGCGAACAGACCTTCTTTCTTCCAGTAACCGATTGCGATACCTTGATCAACACACCAAGCATATTTTTTCTCGAAAGCTATGTGAACTTTTTGCTTTGTATACGAATAAGAAATTGGATTGATAAATCTCCCAGAAACAGGATCAAAGGGAGCGAACATAAAATGGTCGTGAGGATTTTCTTCACCAACAATATGCTCATTACTCATCTTTTCAATATCAATTGCTTTAGTTTTTCTTCCTCGAATCCCACGTTGTTTTTTTGTTTCATTCATATACATAGCGATAATGTCAGCACTCATATAAGTGTTGATTGCGCTCATCTTTTCTTCTTCTGTATTAAGCCTTTTCAAGATCTCGACTAACTCTTTATCAATTTTGCATTTGTTGTCTTTACCCTCTAATACACCATTTTTCAGATTGTCTTTGATACGCTGTCGTTCGTGCAATTTATAAGTGCAATTCCCTTTCTCGTAGTGAATACCGTCTTCACCTGTAGCTGTATGACACTCATTTTTATAGTCTAAACAACTGCTTTTTTTACTGTGCTTCACATAAGTATGAAAAATGTGATTGTGATTATCTTTGCAATACTTTTCAACAACCTGTTCAATTTCGTCATATGTCATATCTTGTCCTTCGCTTTTTAGATACTTCCCAAGATCTGACATATGCTTGTTACCCTTAAATAGTAAGTTGAATCTATCTTTTGCAAGCTCTCTTTTGTTTTTTACTGAAATAACATACATAACATGATGTTTGAAATTATCGACTGTAAATGCAACCTTTGTCATTTTAAAAATCATTATAATATCCTTATTAATATATCTAACCTGATATATTACATTTATCATGAATATTATTTTAATCAACGATTATTAAATCATTAAATCTCAAAGACTGAAAAACATTAGCATTATAATATTTCTATTGAAATAAAAATATATATATAATATTATTTGGAATATATATTTTACAAACATCTTGTTAATAGTATATATATCATAAGGGGTAAACACTTACAGGAGATTAAAAATGATAAAAATTAATGAGTTTGAAAAAGGTACATACATTTTATTTGGAGGTAAAATAGTAACAGAAAGGGAAAAGGTAAAGTCATTGAGTGATAGAATACTAGAAAAC
>NZ_JAAZTU010000081.1 GCF_012395185.1 Vibrio aestuarianus | reverse complement strand
GTATATATAATAAATCAATTAATGATTTTCTAGACGGGTTAGGAACAGAAACAAGCAATTCAATACAAACTAAAATTGATAATATACAAGAAGCTCAACTAAGGCACAGCGATCAAGTTACTAATGATTTAGCCGACTTGAAAGTATTAGAAGATGGTAAAAAAGCTAATGCGAAGACGATTAAAGAACTTAGAGAAAAGATTGACGAGGAGCAAGAGGAAAGTATAGGAAATCATAAGGATGCTATTAATGCATTGCTTAAGAGTTTTCACTCAATGATTCGTTTATCTGAATTGAAAAAAGATAATAAAGGTGGCAGAGGAGCAAGTCGTGTTACTTATGCCATTACTTTTATAGGTAATGAGCTATCAATATTAAGCGATAATGAACACATTTTTGAACATGTCTTAAGTTTAGGTGATAGATCAGCATTAGCATTAGCATTTTTCTTATCCAGATTTTCAAAAGAGAACGAAGATAAATCAATTATTGTTCTTGATGATCCAATGTCTTCTTTGGATAGCTATAGAAGAGACGCAACTATCATTGAGATAGGAAAGCTTATTGATAACAATTATCAATCTTTTGTTTTTAGTCATGACCCATTCTTTTTATCTGATCTCTACAAACATTCGATTTTATCCAAGTCTACAAACTGTTTCGAGATTGAAGCGTCTTATAAAGATGTAGATCCACTGGATGTAAACAGCGCACAGTATATCTCTAGTCGATTGGTTGATAGAGAAAACTATGATTCACAAGTTATTCATTCATATCACAAAGAATACAATAAGTTATTTGATTTTGTGGCTGATGGAAGTGAAGAGCAGAAAGTAGAGATTGCCAGATCAATTAGACCGATACTTGAGGCTTATTTACGGTTCTTGTATCCAAAACAATTTATTAAAGGTTTCTGGCTAGGAGATATGATCACTATGATTCGCCAAGAAACTAATGAAAGTAGTCCATATTTTGATAAACATAATAGATTTTCGTCAATCGAGAGAATCAATGAATTTTCAAAAGATTACCATCACGCTGACGGTTTTGATACAAAGATACAAGATCTGGACTATCAAACGGTCAAATCTTATGCCAAAGAAACTTTATGTTTCATAACAGGGGTATAGATAGGAGATTATGAGCAATTCAGATAAGTGTGTTCTTTCAGAGTTTTGACAAATTGGTTACACTATTTATGCTAATGAGTTATACAACTTTTGGGATGTCAAAACGTTAGGATTGGGTGTTATATGGATGAAAAATCAGAACTTCAAAAAATGGAAAAGGTAGAAATCTACAAGCGACTAACGTATTACTACAGAATGCTATCTAGTGAACTAAGGTTGATTGAACCTGATGTTGAAGCTGTGCGTAAGATCGAAGAACATCTTTCTGAGTTAGAGCATTTGATTAGATTTGATGATTTTTACAAGTTCTGCAATGATTGTAGAGGAGTTAGATTGCATAAGTTCATTCCAGACCAAGAATTGTCAGATTCAGAATGTGTTGATTGTGCTGAAGCTCCTTTAGTTGAATTGAACCTTGATTAAAAAAAGCCCGTCAGGGCTTTAAATTCGGTTTTTCATAATCTTTGTTCCATTCGATTTTTTTTCTGGTGTAGGACTCTCAGTTTCAGTATCACTAGATGATTTATCATTCTTAGTGTATTCAGTCATATCAATACTATTCTCAACGTATAACTTGAAGTATTTACTGATTAGCACAGTGAAAATCGCAACTAATTGTTTTCTACAGCTCTCATGCAATTCCATACCTTCTTTGTCAGAAGTATCCACAGCGAAAAGCTCAGAAATGGACATTTGATTTTCAGATAAGTATTTGTTTATCGCACTAATCACTTGTTCTTTATTTTTGTCATATCGCATCGAGTTTTTAATATAAAAATCTAAATCTTTTTCAAAATATGGATTGAAAGTTTCAATTGATTCAATGTGTCTGAATACGAAATTACAGAAATCAATTCTATCTTTATCTAAAATTCGCAAAGGAAGCTTTTTAAGCTTTTGTCTGATTAATGGGTCCGAAGTGCCAGCTTTAACGTCATGTTTTTTATTACCAGAAATCAGCAAATTCACTAACGGTTTAGGCATTGCCAGAGGTTTCACTGTATACATTTTATTGCTCAATAAATTCATCGCATACATAAAACCAACATTGAGATTTTGGTTCTCAAAATTAACTATACAACCATTTTTAATTTCTAAGCGAAAATAGTCTTCTTTGGTGAACTGAAAATGCTCTTCAAGCTCGATTAGGGAACTATCGTGAAGGTATTTCTTCATGATGTTCAAAGTAGTATCGTTGGGTTTAAAATCAACGTAATTAGGTATCAGTGAGTTGCTTGATTTGTATCTGAAAATTGTTTCATGATTATCTTCAAAACCTTTTCTTTCAGCTTGCTTTTGTTCTTTAATCAATCGTTGTTTTTCTGCTTCAACTCGTCTTGCATCAGCTTCTTTTTCTTCTCTCGTAACAGTGATCAACTCTTCATTCTTCATAAGGTGCAATCGTGGGAAGTGTTGTTCTAAACCGTTTTCCAAAACTCTATATAAATCTTTCAGCACCTTCTTTTGATTCATATAGCTTGATGGATTTTGAATCGCATCAGGGTAAGAATCAATTACAAGTGCATACAACGCATCAATTTCATAATAAAGTTCTAAACCACCGTAAGTTTCTTTACTGAAAATGTTGTCATTATAATATTGTTTTAATGTGTCTAGTTTTTGTTCATCTTTGTTCATGTTTATCTCCTTGTCGTAAACCATACTGATCTAATAC
>NZ_JAAZTU010000080.1 GCF_012395185.1 Vibrio aestuarianus | reverse complement strand
TGCATAACAAAGCATTTAAGACGGATTCGCAACGCTTGGCGACTTTAGTGTAAATTCATTTTTTGTGTTTTAAGTGGTTTGTCGAGACATTGGTGTTTAGCGTCGCTCACCACTTAATGCGGCGTTATAGCGCAATGCACAAACAGATACAATGTGCCTGAAAAACAATATGAGAAAATAAAAATGAAAAAAATTATAGTGCTGTCTTTAGCTTCTCTTACATTAGTTGGTTGTGGGTCTCCCAGATACATGGGCACCTCTGTTCCTGAGACTAATATTAAGTCGGAAATAGTTGTTGTTAAAGATAATGAAACTCGCTCTGGGTTCCAAAATACAATTGAGTCTTGGCTACAAGAACATAACTATTCTTATGTTGTTGTGCCTGATAATTCTAAGCACGACCTGAACAAATTGACTCTTGAATATGAAGGTCACTGGGGGTGGGATCTGGCGTTATATTTGAAAAACGCGGAGATAACAGCTTATCAAGGTGGGCAAAGAGTTGGGGAAGTGAAATTTAAAGTTCCTTATACCGCTAATCCTAATAAATTTGGTGATGCAAGTAAGAGAATTGGTTTTATGATGGACACGCTTTTTGGCCAAATGACACCAGAACAAGCAACTCAAGCAGCAAACTCGTCGTCATCAACTACGCCAAACTAGCGCTATAACAATCTGTTTAAGAGTGATTCGCAACGCGTGGCATTTTTACTATGCGTTGCGTTTAGTGTTTAAGGTGGTATGCGGGAGCTTTGGTATTGCGTTGCTCACACCTTAACAGGGCGTTAGCTGGGGTTAAGAAAAACGGTGAATTTAGGGTGGAAAGGCTTTTAGTTTTCTAGCTACACACCGGATAAATCTTAGCTTCTCAACTATCTCGCCAGTGGCACTTTTCGGGAAGTGTTTGAACTTAACGAAGTCTGCTTACGGGACATGTTGTGTTTGTTAAGTTCGTTGGCGCGGTTTCTTTGCTGTCGAAATTCATGAATGCCTAAATTCGTTTCGTGTGCTCTGTCGTTGGCTTTTTCGATAGAATTCTTTGCAAATTACCATGCTCAAGAATGGTGATTAACTCGGCCATTTCTTCTTTGCCAGGCGCATTTCGTGGATTGGGTTTTAATTTCACAGCTGTCTGTTTTACTTTGCCGTTTGAAAGCCATAATGTGTTTCAAATTAGGCACTTTGGCGTAATTTGCTAACGAAAGTGCAGCAGCTAACTAGGCGTTTAAGACGGATTCCCAACGCTTGGGAGTTTCGGGTCTAGGTTGAGTTTTGTGTTTAAGGCACAATGGTTTAGGATTGTGGTCGCGTTGCTCACCACTTAACGCGGCGTTATGTAAAGCGGGTAAAATTGGCAGTATTCTGTTTTTGCGATCTCTTAAGCCATCGTTCCGTATCGTCGGCAAAATCTGCTCTTTCTGTCTCGATTCTTTGCTAATTTAGCCGTAAAACATGCCAAGATTCGTGAGTTGCCTCATTCAGCTGTAAAGTCGGTGCGAGGTTAGTTTTTCAGGTGTAAAGTGTGGAAAGTGCAAGGCAAACGAGAATCAGTGCTTTCTGATGGTTTCTTTCGTTGAATTTCCCTGGCTTAAAAGCATTTTTAGGCGCTGATAATCAGTATTCAGCGTTTGTTGCGGCTTGGTTTGTAACATTGCTGACTTCGCAAATTCGTGAACACGGTTGGGCTCTTTTTTTTGTCTATTTCTTCAGTAGTACAGGCTTGGTTTTTCGTGGTAACTTTGGTTTATGTGGTTGAATTTACATAACAAAGCATTTAAGACGGATTCGCAACGCTTGGTGTTTTTAGTGTAAATTCAGTTTTTGTGATTTAAGTGGTTTGTCGAGACATTGGTGTTTAGCGTCGCTCACCACTTAATGCGGCGTTAGTTTGCTAGAGGCTAGCGGTTAGCTAGCCCAAGTTCGCTCTTACATCCGAAATGGTAATAAAGAGTTTGTTTTCTGCCTCTTTGAACGCTTGGAATCCATAGCGCTCATAGAAGTATTTTGCTCCGTCTTTGGCGTCAACAATAACTACAGGGAATGCGACACTATCGCTGGCTGCCAGTAGCTTTCGGAGTGCATCGATAAGTAACCACTCGCCAAATCCTTTTCCTTTGTAGCGTTCATCTACAGCTAAGCGGGCAATCAAACCACCAGAGGTAGATGATTGGTGTTTTTTCTGTAGTTGGTCAGGTAATGCTTTTAAATCAATTGGTGTCATTGTTAGCGTGTAAAAGCCAATGATGTGCGAACTATCGTTATCATCTTCTAAAACGAAAGTTCGCGTGTTGTCTTTCTTTGCTTGTTGACTCGCCATTACTTTCAGATAGTTATTAAGAGCTTCAATGCCACAGTTGAATCGGTTTCTATCATGTTTTGCTTTTTCTAGAAGTACCGTATTCATGATTGAGTTTTGCTCTCGTAACGTTCAGAAGCTGCTTTCAATTTTGAGTTTATTGTCGCAGGACGGTCTAAAGCGTCCATAAGTAACATGGCATCTGCTTGGCTAAGTTTTAGTGCTTGCTCACGTTCAATGACTTGTTTTGCTTTTTCGATAGCAGCGCTTAGAACAAATGAGTTGATACTAGACATACCAGCAATTGCAGCTGCTTTTGTCAGTAAGTATTGTGTATCTACATCAACCCTAGCAGTGATGCGAGGCAAAGTAGTCGCCATAATGTGATTTCCTCTTGTGTCAAAATGTCACATGCGTATTATGGTCTTAAAATGAACAATAAGCAATTATTGTGTCACTTTGGCACGCAACTTAGTATCAAGTTTGAAGTGCGACACTTTCTACAGATGCGCATGAATATACTCCGTTGGTGTTCTATACCCAAGTCTTTTGCGTGGGCGCGTATTTAATTTGTGTGCAATTTCATTGCAGA
>NZ_JAAZTU010000007.1 GCF_012395185.1 Vibrio aestuarianus | reverse complement strand
AGAATTTGCTTGGCGACCATAGCGTTGCGGACCCACCTGACTCCATGCCGAACTCAGAAGTGAAACGCAATAGCGCCGATGGTAGTGTGGGGCTTCCCCATGTGAGAGTAGGACATCGCCAGGCTTTAATTTTAAAAAGCCCGTTTGAGAAAGCGGGCTTTTTTAGTCCTCTTGGACGATATGTATATAGTGTGCTGATATGGCTCAGTCGGTAGAGCGCACCCTTGGTAAGGGTGAGGTCCCCAGTTCGATTCTGGGTATCAGCACCAGTTTTAAGCTCTGTAGCTAAAAAGAATTTACTTGGCGACCATAGCATTGTGGACCCACCTGATTCCATGCCGAACTCAGAAGTGAAACACAATAGCGCCGATGGTAGTGTGGGGCTTCCCCATGTGAGAGTAGGACATCGCCAGGTTTGAATTGCGAAACCTCAGCAGAAATGCTGAGGTTTTTTGCTATCTAACGCACATCATTTAATTTCCAGTCATAGTGATAGCTAACGTCTCTTTTAATATCTTTTAGAGTCTTATTATATCGTGCTAGATGCTGAAAAAGTTGCTGTTTTGTACCAAAGTCCTCAGAAAACCAGTCATAAATAGAAGAGAGTACCAATTTATCATTGGTGAGCTTTGCTCCTTTTTCACTATTAATAAACTCAGTTGCTGACTTTTCTAGCAACGGTTGAGTATTCTTAGCTGTGAAAGCTTGCTCTTGTAAGTTTGGGCACCCTAAACTTGCACAGTTGATAGCGTAGTGGGTACGTGGGTCTTTCCAAATCGGTCTTAAAATTCGATGTTCAATATCATTGAGAGTCAGTTCTTTTTGATTAATGGTAATGATCTTTTGTTCCCAAGGACCAAATGAAAGCAAGCCTCCAAGTTTGGTGACGGATGAAATTGGGTAATTGTCGACTACCAAGTTAACTGTTAATGCGTTGTATAAATTAACCCAATAGGCATATTGTTCCGCTTTTGTGTATTCTCTTGGGTCAAGTTTGGATAACTGTGAAATATATTGCTCTAAATGTGTCTTATCTTTTGAATTTACATTTTTATAGTCAAAGAGATTATTGTGATTGTCCTTGATTAAATAGCTATCAAGCGTTGTCTGCCAAACTTGGTGTGAAATAGTCTGTGTGCTTTCTTCGTTACTGTGATTCCAGTAATCCCATAATTTCGATTTTGGTGCGGACAATACGTTTGTTGAACTAAGTGTTAAACATAATGCTAATAGATATTTCATTATTCACCTCTCATTTCATATCCTATATGACCTAGACAGCATTTGATAAATTTCAGATAAAATAAAAGGTTGATGTATTTACACCAACCTTTGAGAATCGAAAGTGATAATAACTATTTCAAAAAGTTAGGAATCTTTGCTTCATAAGCAGCGATTTTTGCTTCATGCTGTAGCGTTAAACCAATGTTATCTAGCCCATTAAGCAAGCAGTGGCGACGAAATTCATCAATTTCAAACGGGTATGTTTTGCCATTCGCTTTCACTTGCATTAATTCAAGGTCCACGGTTACTTGTGCGCCTTCATTTTCTTCTACGAATTGGAAAATCTCATCCACTTGTTGATCGGTAAGGCGTACTGGAACCATTTGGTTATTGATAGAGTTTCCATAGAAAATATCGGCAAAACTTGGAGCGATCATGACTTGAATACCGTAGTCCGCTAAAGCCCATGGAGCATGTTCTCTTGATGACCCACAGCCAAAGTTTTCACGGGCAAGTAGAATGCTTGCACCTTGATAACGAGGTTCGTTCATTACAAAGTCTGGGTTGGGCTGTTCACCTGCATCATCTAGAAAGCGCCAATCATGGAAAAGGTGCTTACCAAAACCGATACGATTAACTTTTTGCAAAAATTGCTTAGGAATAATTGCATCTGTGTCGACGTTCGCTGCATCAAGAGGAACGACCAATCCTGTATGTTGTTTAAAACCTGACATTGGTAATCCCCTATGAGTTTAATACTGAAGAATGAATATCACGGATATCGACAAAATGCCCTGCGATTGCAGCAGCAGCAGCCATTGCTGGACTCACTAAGTGTGTGCGTCCATCACGACCTTGCCGACCTTCAAAGTTGCGGTTTGATGTCGATGCACAACGTTCTCCAGCACCGAGTCTGTCATTATTCATCGCTAGACACATTGAACAGCCAGGTAAACGCCACTCAAAACCAGCCTCAATGAAGATCTTATCTAAACCTTCCTCTTCCGCTTGCGCTTTGACTTGTTCTGAGCCTGGAACAATCAGAGCCTGAACATGTGAAGCGACTTTCTTTCCTTTTGCTACCTGAGCAGCTGCTCGCATATCTTCAATACGAGAGTTTGTGCAAGAACCAACAAAGACTTTGTCTACTTTGTAGTCTGATAATGATTTACCTGCTTCAAGTCCCATGTATGCTAATGCTTTTTCTGCTGATGCTTTTTCTACTGGGTCAGCAAAACTATCTGGAGATGGGATCGCTTCGTCGACAGCTATAACTTGCCCAGGGTTTGTACCCCAAGTGACCTGTGGCTTGATGTCTGCTGCGTTTAGGGTTACGACTGCATCAAACTTAGCGTCATCATCTGTTTTTAATGTTTTCCAGTACTCAATTGCTGCATCTAAATCGGCTGCTTGAGGAGAGAACTTACGTCCTTTTATGTAATCAAATGTGGTTTGATCGGGAGCGATAAGGCCCGCTTTTGCTCCAAGTTCAATCGCCATATTACATACAGTCATACGACCTTCCATTGAAAGGTCGGTAATCGCTTGGCCACAAAACTCAACGACATAACCCGTACCGCCAGCCGCTGTTGTTTTACCAATAATTGATAAGACAATATCTTTTGCTGTAATACCAGGCGCGACTTTGCCTTTAACTTCTATTTTCATTGTCTTAGCGCGAGCTTGCTTCAGGGTTTGAGTAGCAAGTACATGTTCAACTTCTGAAGTGCCAATACCAAAGGCTAGAGAACCAAATGCCCCGTGTGTTGCGGTGTGTGAGTCACCACAAACGATCGTCATACCTGGTAAAGTGATACCTAGTTCCGGCCCCATAACATGCACAATACCTTGGTATTTATGGTTCAAGTCATAGAGGGTTACACCGAACTCTTCACAGTTTTTAGAGAGAGTTTCCATTTGGATACGTGCCATTTCACCCGATGCGTTGATGTCTTTGGTTGTGGTTGAAACGTTGTGATCCATGGTGGCGAAGGTTTTATTGACTTGGCGTACTTGGCGACCTTTTTCACGCAGGCCGTCAAAGGCTTGTGGGGATGTCACTTCATGTACAAGGTGTCGGTCAATATACAGGATCGGATTTTCGCCTTCCGCTGCGACAGCAACGTGAGCATCGTAGATTTTTTCGTATAAGGTTTTTGCGTGTGACATTGCTTCTTCCTTGAGCTCTGAGAGCTTTATAGAGTTCTAGGCAACAGCCTAGAACTACCAATTATGAATTTAAAATATACGTGGCAATCTTATCGCCCATTTCTGAAGTCGAAAGCGCTGGTTTACCGCCAGAGAGATCGGCAGTTAGCTCTCCTGCTGATAGAGCTTTAGACACTGCATTTTCGATATCTTGCGCAGCGTCTTCTTCGCCCAAACTATAGCGAAGCATGAGGGCTGCCGATAAGATTTGAGCCACTGGGTTTGCGATGTTTTTGCCTGCGATATCTGGCGCACTGCCACCTGCAGGTTCGTATAAACCAAAGTTGCTCTCATTTAGACTTGCTGATGGTAGCATGCCCATTGAGCCAGTTATCATTGCACATTCATCTGAAATTATGTCACCAAAAATGTTTGAACACAGCATGACATCAAATTGAGATGGGTCTTTAATTAGCTGCATTGTCGCATTATCAATATAAATGTGTGAAAGCTCCACATCTGGGTAATCTTTGGCAATGCCTTCAACGACTTCACGCCATAAAATAGAACTTTGTAGTACGTTTGCTTTATCTACCGAGCATACTTTCTTGCGACGTAGGCGTGCTGATTCAAAAGCAATTTTGGCGATACGTTCGATTTCGTAGCGATGGTACACTTCAGTATCAAATGCTTTTTCATTTGCTCCTTCACCTTCACGACCTTTAGGCTGACCGAAGTAGATCCCTCCCGTGAGTTCACGGACGACGACAATATCAAACCCACGAGCCGAGATATCAGCGCGTAGTGGTGAGAAATCTTCTAAACCAGAATGGATCTGTGCTGGACGTAAGTTACAAAATAGCTGGAAATGTTTCCGCAGAGGAAGAAGGGCACCACGTTCAGGTTGATCGTTGGGTGGTAAATGTTCCCATTTAGGGCCTCCGACTGAACCGAATAATACGGCATCTGCTTCTTCACAACCTTTAACCGTACTTTCTGGTAATGGGCAGCCATGGTTATCGATGGCAATGCCACCAACATCATGCTCTTCACGAGCAAAGCGAATACCATGTTTTTTTTCAACAGCATCTAATACTTTATTAGCCTGTTGCATTACTTCAGGCCCGATCCCATCCCCGGCTAGAACGGCAATTTTGTACGTTTTGTCTGTCATGTGAATCCTTTACTATTTTAATATTTGGGGTTCCTAAACAGAGCCTAAACGGATTTAGGCTCTGTTTCTAGGGACTTTAAACGGTTGCGACTTTCTTTTGCTTAATTTCTGCAATTTGGTCTGCGCGATGAATGCTATTGATAACGTGTAATAGCGCTTGTCCTGATGCTTCTACAATATCCGTTGAAACGCCAGTACCGTGATATTTACGCCCTTTATAGTTGGCAATAATATCAGCTTGGCCAAGGCCATCTTCGCCTTCGCCTTTGGCGGTAAGGTCGAATTTATCCAACACAATGTCATAACCGGTTAGGCGGTAAATACATTGATATAGAGCATCGACAGGACCATTGCCGACGGCGGCTTCGCATTTTTCTTCATCGCCACAAAGTAGTTTAATACTGGTGGTTGCCATGACACTACCAGATTGGACACTCAAATAATTTAACTTATAGAAATCATCTTCATCACGCAGATTAGAGAAGTGCATTAATGCTTCTAAATCGTAGTCAAATACTTGTCCTTTTCGGTCGGCTAACTTCAAGAAATCTTCATACAATGCGTTCAAATTGTATTCGTTCTCGTTGTAGCCCATGCTGTCCATATGGCTCTTAACGGCGGCTCGGCCACTGCGGCTAGTTAGGTTTAGTGCCTGATTTTTTAGACCGATGGATTCTGGTGTCATGATTTCATAAGTATTTTTATTTTTTAGCATGCCATCTTGGTGAATGCCCGATGAGTGGCTAAAGGCGTTGGCACCGACAATGGCTTTGTTGCTTTGAATTGGCATGTTGCAAAGTTGACTGACCAATTTACTGGTGCGGTGGATCTCGTCATATTTAAGCCCAGTATGTACGCCCAATAACTCCTGACGTGTTTTGATGATCATCGCGATCTCTTCAAGAGAGCAGTTACCTGCGCGTTCACCGATGCCATTGATGGTGCCTTCAACTTGACGTGCGCCGGCTTGTACCGCTGCGATGGAGTTTGCAACTGACATTCCTAAATCGTCATGACAATGTACCGAAATGATGGCTTTATCGATGTTTGGTACGCGATTGAATAGAGTTTGAATGATACCGCCAAATTCACTCGGCACGGTATAGCCAACCGTGTCTGGAATATTGATAGTGCGTGCTCCGGCATCAATCGCGGCTTCTACCATTCGACATAAATTATCAATGGGTGTACGGCCCGCATCTTCACAAGAAAACTCAACATCATCGGTGTAATTACGAGCATGTTTTACTGCATTTACCGCCATTTCAACTACATCATCATAACTACGTCGAAGTTTATCCTGTACGTGGATTGTTGAAGTTGAAATAAAAGTATGAATACGAAAAGCATCGGCAACTTTTAAGGCTTCGGCAGCGGCATCAATGTCTTTGGCTACTGCTCGTGAAAGTGCACAGACTCGGCTGTTCTTAATATGTTTTGCAATGGTTTGTACTGATTCAAAATCACCAGGAGATGAAACAGGAAATCCCGCCTCAATTACATCGACACCTAAGCGTTCGAGTGCGTAAGCAATTTGCAGTTTTTCTTTAACGGTTAGACTTGCTGACAATGCTTGTTCGCCATCTCGCAATGTGGTGTCGAATATAATGACTTGATCGTTCATGTTTGCTCCCTCGTACCGATAGTTAATCGTTTACTTCCCGAATATAGTTATAAAAAAACCCGCATCTCAGTGCGGGTTTTTTGTAATCTTGTGTGGTGTTTTTCTTCCACAACCTACCCGCGCGAATGGTTCACGATAAGGAGCAGGCCCAGCAGGTTAGAAAAACAAAATGTCATAGTTAACATTCCACAAAATTAAGTTAACAAATTAGTACCGTACTCGACCTAACACGTCAACCATTAAGTTGTTTTTTTATGCATATCGGATCAGTTTTCATCAAAACGAGGTGAAAGTATAAATTAATCACTTGAGAAATAGTGATTAATAATAAAAGTACTGATTCAAAATGCATCGCTCTATAATTAATCGGATGATTAATATCTAGGATATTGATATATGGCAGATACACTAAGAAAAGTCGGGCGGCCCAATGAAAAAACACAAGCACGAGAAGCGTTAATTCAACATGCCAGAGAGCTGTTTGTGGTTATGCCATATGACAAAGTATCAACACGTTTAGTGGCACAGAAAGCAGAAGTGAATGTGGCGATGATTCGATACTATTTTGGCAGTAAGGCTGGGTTATTTGAAACTATGCTGCGTGAGACCTTGATGCCGATGCAGCAGAAAATGCGAACTTTGGTTGCAGAGAGTAGCCATAAAAATCTGGCGGAATTAATGCGAACCTTTTTTCATCAAATGATCAAAGCTCCACAGTTTCCGCGTTTAGTTTCGCAAGTTATGCATATGTCGCCTTCAGACACTCAACGTAAGTTGATGGAAAAAGTTTTCCTGGATGTAGCCAAACCAATGCTAGACGTGATATTTGAAAAACTGATGCAGCAAGGCGTTATTCGACCTAATGTTGATCCACAATTGTGCCGAATGTCGTTGATTAGTCTCATGGTCTTTCCCTTCATTGCTCCGCCAGCATTGCTTGCTATGCATGGCATTGAGTTAACCGATGATTTCATTAACCGCTTGTATGAACATAATATTTTACTTATGACGCAAGGGTTTATTCTACCCACACCATCTAAGGATTAATGATGAACATTAACCGCAAACTCCTTTTCTTTCCTGCTTTCGCTGTTGGTGTTGTTATTTTGGTTTTGGCTATCAATCTCCGTTCTGACTTACCAGTAAAACCAGCGATTGATCGCGCTCGCTTAGTTGAAACCGTGCCTTTAGAGTTGAGATCGATGGCACCGTTGGCAATTGGTTTTGGAAAAGTTTCCCCAAAAGTTGAATGGAAGGCGATTGCTGAAGTTTCGGGCAAAGTGGTGTATCGATATCCGAGGCTAGAAAAGGGACAAGTGTTGGTTCAAGGTACCGAAATTTTGCGCATTGATCCTCTCGATTATGAGTTGAAGTTGACCCAAGCCGAGGCCGACCTTCAATCCAGTAAAACCTCGTTGTCGAAGCTGAATCAAGAAGAGTGGAATTTAAAACAAACGTTGAACATTGAGAAAAATCGCTTAGATATTAGCCGTAAAGAATTGGAGAGAAAACAGAATTTACTCAAACGTGGTTTAACTTCTCAGTCTGATCTTGATCAACAGACTCAAACCACACTCTCGCAGCAGAAAGTAGTCCAAGAAATTGAGAATCAGATATCGCTGGTGCCTGATGAAAAGAGAGTCGCGCACGCGGTGATCAAGGTAAATCAGTCCAAATTAGAAGAGGCACAGCGCTTGTTAGAAAAAACCCGTATTATTTTGCCTGAAACAATGCGGGTGGCCGAAGTTGAAGTTGAGCAAAATCAAGTGGTTAATGTGCAACAGATAATGGTGGTCGCTCATGGCATGGATATCATGGAAGTGGAAGCGCAGTTGTCTATTCATGATTTGCAGACTTTAGCGGCTAGTATTGGCGAATTCAGCCTTGATGAATCCGGCATTCCTCTACCGAATATGAGTTCTATCAATGCCTATATTGAGCTCAACAGCGGTAACTTGCGTGCTCGTTGGTCTGCTAAAGTGGCGCGAGTCAGTGAAACGGTTGATCCTAGTCAAGCAACGGCTGGAGTGATTTTGGAGATAGCGCAAGATTATCGCAACTTGCAGCCCTCAAATCAGCCTCCTTTAGTGAATGGTATGTTTGTCAAAGCCGAGATTGAGGGACAGGAGAACCCAAGTTGGGTTATTCCAGAGCGAGCGTTACACGGCGACAAAATTTACATTAAAGATCAAGATCAGCGTCTACAAATCAAAGCTGTCAAAGTACTTTATCGCCGTGACAATCAAGTGATTATTGACGGTGATCTTGAACAAGGGCAGCGTCTGATCTTAAACGATCTCTTGCCCGCGATTGAAGGCATGCTGTTACGTGAATCTAAGACTGAGGAGAGCAACTCATGATTAGATTCTTCGCCCGCCATCCAACGGCCGCTAATTTATTGATGATGTCATTGTTGTTAATTGGTCTTGTGTCGTTGCCGACCATTAAACGCGAAACCTTTCCTGAGTTTGACCCACATTATATTACCGCTGGTGTTGCCTACCCAGGTGCTTCACCACAGGAAGTTGAAGAAAGTCTATGCATGCGAATGGAAGATGCGGTTGATGGGCTAGCGAATATCGAAGAAACCCGTTGTGAAGCTATTGAAGGTTCAGCGCGTTTGATTCTTAAGTTGAATGAGAAAGCTGATATTGGCCGCATGTTGGTTGATGTGCAGACACAGATTAATTCGATTAACGATTTTCCAACGGAAATCGAATCGCCAGTCGTCCAGGAGTTAGATTGGAACGAGCCAGTTGTAGACGTCGCGATTACAGCCAACACCACTTGGCCTGAACTGAAAGCTTATGCAGAAAAACTAAAGCGCACATTGAAGCTTGATTATGGCGTCTCACTGGTTTCGGTTAGCGGCTTTTCTGATCATCAATATCGAGTCGAACTTAATACTCAGGCCATTCGTCAATTGGGGTTGAGCGTGGGTGATATTGCCGAGAAAATTGGTAAACAAAACGTCAAACTGCCCAGTGGAAATATCGAAACTCAGGACAAAAATTTTCTGATCCGCTTTGATGAACGTCGTGTCACACCTCATGAGCTTGAAAGCATGATTATCGCTGCAGGCGATAATGGGTCGATGATTCGCCTGAAAGATATTGCGATCATTACGGATCGCTTTGAACTTGATGAGCAAAAAGTGCTGTTTGATGGCAAAGCCTCAGCACTGCTCAAGATCAGTAAAAATAAAGAAGATGATGCACTGCGCATCAAAGAGCGGGTGAGCCAATTTGTTGAGGATCAACGGCAACTTGCTCCTGATGGTGTCAGCTTAGAGATGACGAATGATCTCTCATCCGTGTTGTGGGATCGTCTGACGATGATGGTGCGTAATGGTTGGCAGGGGATTGTGCTAGTTTTTGCCACCATGTGGCTATTCTTTAGCTTTCGCTATTCATTTTGGGTTGCCGCTGGTCTGCCTGTTGCCTTTCTTGGTGGGTTATTTCTAATGGCAAACCTTGGTTTGTCAATCAACATCATGTCATTGGTTGGGCTGTTAATGGCGATCGGCATCATGATGGATGATGCGATTGTGATTGCTGAATCCATTGCTGCTCACCTAGAACGAGGACAAAAAGTGGATGAGGCAGTTATTAATGGTGTCAATAAAGTTTTGCCCGGAATATTATCCTCATTTTTGACCACTGTTTGTATTTTTGGCAGCCTGCTATTTCTCGATGGTGAAATGGGCGCTGTGTTAAAAGCCGTGCCGCAAGTATTAATTTTAGTGCTATCTCTTAGTTTGGTTGAAGCTTTTCTTATCTTACCTAATCACCTTTCTCACTCCTTAAAAAAGGAGCGTAAAGAGCATCAAGTTTTCAAATTTAAACTGTTGCTACTGGAGCATTTTGAACGATTCCGTAACACCACTTTGGTGAACGCTGTCGAAAAAGTTATTCAATTTCGTTATGCCTTTCTAGGTGCGGTGTTTGCTTTGCTGCTTGCTTCGGTTGCATTGATTGTCGGCGGGGTAGTTAAGTTTCAGCCTTTCCCTGAAATGGATGGTGATATCGCAGAAGTACGAATTATTTTGCCCCCTGGATCTTCATTGAGCCAAACAGAAAAAGTGGTGGCAAAAGTGGTTGATTCAGCTCAGAGACTCAACCACGAGTGGAGTGAAAAAGTAGAAAATGGAGTTAACCTTGTTGAGCATATTACCACTCAATTTAATGTAAACCGTGATGCAAATGAGTCAGGGCCACACCTTGCGACAGTGAGGCTGGATTTACTTGGTGCTGAAAGTCGCAATACCTTAATTGATCAATTTATTGATGCTTGGCGACAAGATGTAGGAGGGATTGCGGATCCTATTTCCATGGTTTACAAACAGCCGACCATGGGGCCGGGAGGAAGAGCGATTGAAATCCGTGCGAAGCATGATGATTTAGCAGCACTCAAAGCGGCATCTCTAGATATTCAACAATACCTGAATCAATTTGATGGAGTGCACGGTGTACTTGACGATATGCGTATGGGTAAAGAAGAGATTTTAGTGAAATTGCTGCCTGGCGCTGAAAGTTATGGCGTGAATGGGCAAATGATCGCTGGGCAATTACGGTCTGCGTTCTTTGGGCAAAATGCTGATGAAATACAGCTGGGGGTGGAGAATATCACCATCGAAGTGCGTTTAGATAAGCTAGAGGCGGCCGATCTTCAACAGTTGGCCAATTTTCCTATTATCATGCCTGATGGTAGCCAACTTCCCTTAGTATCGATTGCGACACTACAATTTCAACGTAATTATGTGCGTATTCAACGAGTGGATGGTCTAAGAACGATCAGTGTTTTTGGTGATGTAGAAAACAGTAAAGCCAGTTCATCGGCAATTATTGCGCAATTTCAGCGTGACGAAGCGCCGCGCTTAATCGCGAAATATCCAGGTTTGCGTTTTGATTTTGAGGGTGAAGCTAAAGACACCGCTAAGACTGGCAGTTCAATGGGTAAAGGTTTTTTGATAGGGTTATTTGGTGTGTTTGCGATTCTCAGCTATCAGTTTCGCAGTTATTTAGAGCCAGTGGTCGTGATGACGGCAATTCCACTAGCCTTTATTGGCGTGGTTTGGGGGCACTTATTACTTGGTCATTCGCTCAGCATGCCGAGCATTATGGGTTTTGTTTCATTGGCAGGGATAGTGGTGAATGATTCTATTTTGTTAGTGCAATACATTCGTCACCATGTTGATGACGGTGAATCAGTACATGATGCAGTGGTTAAAGCGAGCCGAGAACGATTTCGCGCGGTATTTCTAACATCGGTCACAACTGCCGCTGGGCTGCTGCCCTTACTATCTGAAACTAGTTTGCAAGCTCAAGTGATTCAGCCGCTGGTTATCTCTATTGTATTCGGTATTTTTGCCTCAACGTTACTGGTGCTATTTATGGTGCCTGCGGCGTACGCAATTTTAGCGGATTGGGGCTTGGTTAAGAAACACCAACGTTTTTAAGCCCTATCGATAAAGTGTATCTCTAGCTCTTTTGTGAATGGAAGGGCTAGGGGGAGTAATGTAAATTCATTCATTTTCAAACAAATGATCACGTATTTGTCATTTTAAACTTTTACGTTTAGAGCGTACGACGTTTATTAAATGACAGGAGTCACTTATGCGTGCCATCGGACAGATCATTAAGTTTGACGTAGCGTTTTCGCTATTTTGCTTACAACATCGTTTTAGCCAACCTGTGGCGCAGCTTAGTAAAGCTATCTCCCATACTGGAGATGGACATTTATATGCTGTGCTGGGAGGAATTGCATGGTGGTTAGAGCCTATCCACGGATCTTTCTTCCTGATTGCCGGTTTAATTGCGTTTGCAATTGAACTTCCCATTTATTGGGCGCTAAAAAATAGCTTTCAACGCCGTCGACCTGAAGAATTTTCCTCATCTTTTACTGCATTTATTACCCCCTCAGACCGCTACAGTTTGCCATCAGGTCACACTGCGGCGGGTTTTGTTATCGCGACTTTAATTGGTCACTATTATCCCCATAGCTACGATTTCGCAATCACTTGGGCATGCTTAATTGGCGCATCTCGCATTTTACTTGGGGTTCATTTTCTAACTGATATCGTGATTGGTGCCGTGCTTGGTGTGAGTAGTGTGCATATTGCTTTATGGCTGGTGGAGAGAACGGTTTGAAAATTTTGTATGGAGTGCAAGGTACAGGAAATGGCCATATTGCTCGCTCTCGAGTCATGAGTGAAGCGTTTAAACAGACAGATATTGAAGTGCAATTTCTTTTTTCTGGTCGAGATAAGGCAAAATATTTTTCGATGGAGAGCTTTGGTGATTATCAAACCCGACGTGGCTTTACTTTTGAAACAGAGCAAGGACAAGTCAACTATGTTAAAACGGCGCTCAATAATAATTTGATGACATTCTACAATGAGGTCCGCCAGTTAGACCTTTCAGCGTATGATTTAGTAATTAATGATTTTGAACCGATTTCAGCATGGGCAGCGAAACGGCAAGGTATACCGTGTATAGGCATAAGCCATCAAAATGCTTTTCGTCATCAAGTACCAATCAAAGGGGCGAGTTGGTTGGATAAGACGATCATTGGACGCTTTGCACCTGCTGATTACTATCTCGGGTTGCATTGGTATCATTTTGACCAACCGATCCTTCCTCCTATTGTTTATCGTTCAGAGCAACATACATCTAACGAGCATTTTATTTTAGTCTATCTTCCCTTTGAAAATGTTGATGACATGCTTGAACTGCTGTGCCGTTTTTCAAAACAAGCATTTGTGTGTTATCACCCATTAGTGGTTGAAGAGTGCCATATTGAAAATGTAGAGCTACGTCCACTGTGCCATCAAGGTTTTCAATCTCATCTACATCGTTGCGATGGTGTTATTGCCAATGGGGGTTTTGAATTGCCTTCGGAAGCACTTTCTATTGGCAAAAAACTATTGCTTAAACCACTAACTGGTCAGTTTGAACAACAAAGCAATGTTGCGACACTTGAGAATCTAGGACTTGCATCATCAATGGATTTTCTGGACCCCTCGGCATTACGCGATTGGTTAGATGACAAGCAGGTTGAGCGAGTGATTTATCCAGATGTTGCTAAAGCGATTGTCGAATGGGTACAACAAGGGCAGTGGGATAATCATCATGACTTGAGTCAGTTGCTATGGCGACAAGTCGATTTCCCCACCTATGTTAAATTTAGCTAATATTGACCACGATTCTGATTTTAAACCGCAATCAATCAACCCTACGAATAAACTTCAAGTGTGGAAGCTAATTAATAAGCGTGCTCAATACATTTGGTAAAACGTATAAATTTATGTGTTTTACGCTTTTTTATAAAAACACATCATGCTGATTAATAAAGGGAATCTTTAAACATGGATAAAAAAAACTGATATTTTATCAATCTTGTTGCTAATCGATAAATGCTTAGCAGATAGTAGCCTCCGGCCCAGTCATTGCTGGGTATGTATAACAATCACAGGTTATCTATTTCTAAGATATTAACTTTGACTATGTTGACGATAACAACAAGAGGCGTCCCCAAATGTTAGATAAAAAAGATGCAATGAGCGCTATTGCTAGTTACCGCATGGAAAGCACATTACGTGGTGTGGATCTAAACCTGCTGACTGTTTTTGATGCAGTAATGCAAGAACAGAATATTACTCGTGCAGCCCACAACTTGGGTATGTCTCAACCAGCAGTGAGTAACGCTGTTGCACGTTTAAAAGTGATGTTTAATGATGAGTTGTTCATGCGCCAAGGTCGAGGTATTCAACCGACACAACGTGCTCGTCAGTTGTTTGGTCCGATTCGCCAAGCACTACAACTTATTCGTAATGAGCTTCCAAGCTCTGTGTTTTCTCCAGAAACTTCGACTCGTTTATTCAAACTGGCGATTTGCAGCCCTTGTGATATGCGTTTTGCTCCAAGAATAATGTCTTCAGTTCATGAGCAAGCACCATCAGTACAACTTCACCTTGATGCGGAATTTGACCGTTTATTAGCTGAGCGTATGCGTTATCAAGAAATCGATTTCGTAATTGATTATGCTCGTTTTGATGAGCAAGGTTTCTCAAGCACCGAAATTTTCCAAGATGAATTAGTTGTGGTCGCTGCAAAATCTCATCCACGCATTGACGGTTTGGTTACTCCTGAAACACTGGTTAACGAAAAACATGCCAAGTTATCTCGAGTTCATGGTCAACGTAGCTTCTCTGAACAAGCTTACCGTGAGCTAGACTGTGTACCGTATTATGAAGGTACAAGCTTAAGTAATGTTCTGTATGTGGTTGGTCAGTCAGAATTGGTGACGATTGCTCCTCGTTGGATGGTAGAAAATGCAGCTAATCGTGATCAGCTACAAATTCTAGACTTCCCATTTGAAAATGGTCAAATCAGTGGCTATCTGAGCTGGCATGAATCGAGCGAAAAAGACAAAGGTCACATTTGGTTACGAGATCAATTGATGATGATTTGTGGTGAAGTTGTCGCATTAAACTAGGCTTGCTGTATAAGCCTAACGACTTGCTGACACTAGCCTGACGTCTCTTTAGCCTTGAACTAGAAATGCTAGTTCGAGGCTTTTTTATATAGAGAATTAATTGATAACTTTGACATCCGTCAGTTGCCTTTTCCGCTTTCAAATGTACACTTGTGCGCTCAAAAAGCTTACATGTGTAAGCCATAGGTAAAAATGATGCCCAATTTAAATTTTCATATCGTAAAACGAATCCGTGAACAGATAGCTAAAGGCTGTGATCGCGTTGCTCTAAAACACAAAATAGACAAAGAGTGGCACGGGATCAGTTGGAAGCAATTTGGACAACGTATTGACGCGATGTCGCTTGCACTCTTATCTCAAGGGATAAAAATCCAAGATAAGATCGGGATTTTTTCTAACAATATGCCGCAATGGACCATTGCGGATATTGCTACGTTACAACTTAGAGCGGTAACCGTTCCTATTTACCCAACCAATACCGCTGATCAAGCTAGCTATATTGTGCAAGATGCTGATGTAAAAGTACTGTTCGTTGGTGAACAGGAACAATACGATGCAGCGATGAGCTTTTTTGACGAGTGTGAACAGCTCGAATTGATTATAGCCATGAGTGATAGTATCGACCTAAAAGGATTTGCCTCTGCAATTCATTGGCACTCCTTTATTGAATCGTCGACAGAGGATCAGCAAGCGGAATTAGATGCTCGCCTTGAGCTGCTCAATATGGATGATTTGCTGACACTTATCTATACCTCTGGCACAACTGGGCAGCCGAAAGGAGTTATGCTTGATTACGCTAACATTGCAGCTCAGCTTGAGGGACATGATGAGAGGTTAAATATTTCTAGTGATGATGTTTCACTGTGTTTCTTACCGTTGTCACATGTTTTTGAACGCGCTTGGACTTTTTATATTCTATATAGCGGCGCAACTAACTGTTATCTGCAAGATACCATGCAGGTGCGTGATGCTTTGGGCGAGATAAAGCCAACCGTCATGTGCGCAGTACCGCGCTTCTACGAAAAAATCTTTTCAGCCATTCATGAAAAAGTATCAAAAGCACCTTTGATTAGAAAAGTACTTTTCACATGGGCGGTGAATATGGGGGCGAAGATGGCGTTATGTCATCAAGAAAATCGTCAACCTTCGTTGTTGCTTAAGAAAAGCTACACCCTTGCTGACAAACTTGTGTTATCAAAATTGCGTGCTTTGCTTGGTGGAAATATTAATTTTATGCCATGTGGTGGCGCTAAGTTAGATGAAACGATTGGGCGATTTTTCCATGCGATAGGTATCAACGTAAAACTTGGCTATGGAATGACGGAAACAACGGCTACGGTATCATGTTGGGATGATAAATGTTTCAACCCTGATTCGATCGGTATGTCGATGCCTGGTGCGCAAGTCAAAATTGGTGAAAATAACGAAATATTGGTACGCGGTCCGATGGTGATGCGTGGCTATTATAAGATGCCAGAAGAAACCGCACTGTCGTTTGATGAGCAAGGCTTTTTGAAAACGGGCGATGCAGGGCATATTGATGAACAAGGGAATCTGTTTATTACTGACCGTATTAAAGAGTTAATGAAAACCTCTGGCGGTAAATACATTGCACCTCAGGTGATTGAAGGCGCTATTGGTAAAGATCATTTTATCGAACAAATTGCAGTCATTGCTGATACGCGTAAGTTTGTCTCGGCCTTGATCGTTCCTTGCTATGACAGTTTGGAAGAGTATGCGAAAGAGCTAAACATCAAATATCATGACCGACTTGAGCTGATTAAAAACAACCAAGTGGTTGAGATGCTAGAAAAGCGCGTCAATGATTTACAAAAAGAGCTGGCTAAGTTTGAGCAAGTGAAGAAGTTCAAATTATTACCGAAAGCTTTCTCAATGGACAAAGGTGAACTGACTCCAACGCAGAAATTGCGTAGGAAAGTGATTAATGATCGCTATCAAGATGAAATTGAAGAAATGTACAAAGAAAAGTCGAAACGCGATTAATTTTATCTAAGATAAATATTCAGTTGTTTAAAAATCCTCCATATTGATAGGTCTTCTATTTTGTGGGGGATTTTTTTGTTTTAATGGTATGGATAGAGGATTCGATTCCTTTAATCTACTCATTTTTTTGATGTTCAGTAGTGTTGATTGAGAAATTTAACGCTTTATTTTGTTTTATTTTATTATTATTGAACTGATTTTTGGTGTTTGGTCGAGATAGTTATCTGAATTTAGCCCTTGCAACCTGATATTCTCCGAAATGTGCGCTATTGAACGTTAGACCCGATGATAAGAAAGGGTTAAAGTTGTTGCGTTACCTTGTTTTTTGTTATGACAAGAGCAAGACATAGCCGAAAGTGGAAAGTTTTCGAATTAGGCTACGAATAAGCCCTAGACTATGTAAAACCAGACCAATTCACTGACCATGTGAATGGCAACTGGTAAGGAGAAAAGATGGCAATGTTATCGGAAGAAAAGATGTTATCTGGTGCAGAGATGGTGGTTCAATCTCTGATCGAAGAAGGTGTAGAACAAATATTCGGCTACCCTGGCGGTTCCGTTCTTGATATCTACGACGCACTGCACGCCAAAACCGACCAAATCAAGCACGTACTGGTTCGCCATGAACAGGCTGCGACTCATATGGCTGATGGCTATGCACGCGCAACAGGCAAAGCTGGTGTTGTGTTAGTTTGCTCTGGGCCTGGAGCAACCAATACCGTTACAGGTATTGCTACTGCCTATATGGATTCCATCCCAATGATCGTTATCTCTGGCAATGTGCCAAATAACCTGATTGGTAACGATGCTTTTCAAGAATGTGACATTGTTGGTGTCTCTCGACCTATCGTAAAACACAGTTTTTTGGTCAAAAAAGCAGAAGATATTCCTGAAACGATTAAAAAAGCTTTTTACATCGCATCCACAGGGCGCCCTGGTCCTGTTGTGATTGATTTGCCTAAAGATGTGATGAACCCGCAGATCAAGCTTCCATACGCTTACCCTGAATCAATCAAGTTACGCTCCTATAACCCAACAATGTCTGGTCATAAAGGGCAGATAAAAAAAGCGTTGAAAGCATTATTAGAAGCAAAAAAACCAGTGTTATATATTGGTGGTGGTGCTGTTATTTCAGGGGCGGATCAATACATTCTAAAACTAGCAGAAACACTAAATTTACCTGTTGTTAGTACATTAATGGGGTTAGGTGCTTTCCCGGGAACTCATAAAAATGCGTTAGGTATGCTTGGTATGCATGGCATGTATGAAGCAAATATGGCTATGCATAACGCTGATTTAATTTTTGGGGTGGGGGTGCGTTTTGATGACCGTACCACTAATAACCTTGAGAAATATTGTCCTAATGCGAAGATCATGCACATCGATATTGATCCATCGTCAATCTCTAAAAACGTTCCGGTTGATCTACCGATAGTTGGTTCAGCTGATCAAGTATTAGAAACCATGCTCAATTTGCTGGTGGAACAAGGCGGCACCAATGATGAGCAAGCGCTCGAACAATGGTGGCAAGAGATCCAAGTGTGGCGTGATCGTCAATGCCTTACTTATGAAACCTCTAGTGAACGGATTAAACCGCAGCAGGTTATTGAAACCTTACATAAACTAACTAATGGTGATGCGTATGTCGCATCGGATGTCGGTCAGCACCAGATGTTTGCGGCATTGTATTATCCATTCAATAAGCCGCGTCGATGGATAAATTCTGGTGGTTTAGGCACAATGGGTTTTGGTTTGCCGGCGGGCATGGGTGTTAAATTCGCTATGCCAGAGGAAGAGGTCGTTGTTGTTACCGGTGATGGCAGTATTCAGATGAATATTCAAGAACTATCGACAGCATTGCAATACGATATCCCTGTTAAAATTATCAACCTCAACAACCGTTTTCTTGGCATGGTAAAACAGTGGCAAGACATCATTTATCAAGGCCGTCACTCTAATTCTTATATGAGTTCTGTACCAGATTTTGCCGCCATTGCTGAAGCCTATGGACACGTCGGAATTCGCATTTCAACACCAGATGAACTGGAAGCGGGCCTCAAAAAAGCGCTCGATATGAAAGATCGATTGGTGTTTGTTGATATCAATGTGGATGAAACTGAGCACGTGTACCCAATGCAAATTAAAGGCGAAGGGATGGATAAAATGTGGTTAAGCAAAACGGAGAGAACCTAATATGAGACACATTATTTCACTATTATTGGAAAACCAACCAGGAGCGTTGTCTCGTGTTGTTGGTCTATTCTCTCAGCGTGGCTATAACATTGAATCACTCACCGTATCGCCAACGGATGATGAAACACTATCGCGCTTAAATATCACAACCAAGACCACAGAAATGCAGCTTGAGCAGATCCAAAAGCAACTGCATAAGTTGATTGATGTCCTCAAAGTGCAAGAGGTTTCGGAGTTCGAGCACATTGAGCGCGAGCTGATGATGGTTAAAGTGAAAGCGAGTGGTTTTGCTCGTGCTGAAGTGAAACGTACCGCTGATATTTTTCGCGGGCAGATTATTGATGTCACGGCATCGCAATACACCGTTCAATTGACTGGCACGAGCGAAAAATTAGATGCCTTCATTCAAGCTCTCTCCGAAGTGACTGATGTCATCGAAGTGGCGCGTAGTGGTGTGGTTGGTATTGCTCGTGGAGAGCGAGCACTTAAAGCGTGATGAGTTAACAATCGTTCATGAAAGAGGCCACAATGGTGGCCTCTTTGCTTTTTCCAACATTCGCTATCCTCTTAAAGGTAGCGAATGTTGACAAGGTACGGATTAATGAAGAATACGCGCGCGAATCGTTCCAGCAATGCTTTTCAGCTTTGCTAATGCTTCTTCTGAGCGTGCCGTTTCTACATCGATAACCACATAACCGATCTCTGAAGAGGTTTGTAGATACTGACCGGCAATGTTAATCCCTTCTTCTGCGAAGATGGTGTTAATTTGTGTCAGAATACCAGGGCGGTTTTCATGGATGTGCAGCAGACGCGAACTGTTACGATGAATTGGCAATGATACTTCAGGGAAGTTAACGCTCGACAGCGTCGAACCGTTATCTGAATATTTCGCCAACTTACCAGCTACTTCAATACCGATGTTTTCCTGTGCTTCTTGTGTTGAGCCGCCCACGTGTGGAGTCAGAATGACATTGTCAAACTTCATCAATGGCGTTTCAAACGGATCTGAATTAGTTCCTGGCTCTTCTGGGAATACGTCAACTGCCGCACCAGACAAATGACCAGACTCTAAAGAATCACATAATGCTGGAATATCAACCACTGTTCCACGAGCCGCATTGATAAAAATGGCTCCTGGCTTCATGCGTGCAAATTCCTCTTTGCCCATCATATTTTTGGTGTCAGGAGTCTCTGGTACGTGCAATGAAATCACATCACATTTATTTAGTAACTCGCTCATAGTGTGAACTTGTGTTGCGTTACCGAGTGATAGTTTATTTTCGATATCGTAAAAATAGACTCGCATACCCAAGTTCTCAGCAATAATACCAAGCTGGGTGCCGATATGGCCGTAACCGATGATGCCTAAGCGTTTACCACGAGCTTCATAAGAATTGTCGGCACTTTTTTTCCAGATACCGCGGTGAGCCAGTGCATTTTTTTCAGGAATACCACGCAGCAGAAGTAATATTTGGCCAAGAACAAGTTCTGCGACACTACGCGTGTTTGAGAATGGGGCGTTGAATACTGGAATACCACGCTTGGCTGCCGCATCAAGATTCACTTGGTTGGTACCAATACAAAAACAGCCAATAGCCACTAATTTCTCGGCGGCATTAATGACTTTTTCCGTCAAATTTGTGCGGGAACGAATACCGATGAAATGCGCATCTTTGACCGCTTCCAACAGTTCTGCATCATCCAGAGAGCCTTTATGGTATTCAATATTGGTATAGCCGGCTGATTGCAACACTTCAACAGAAGAAGGGTGAAGTCCTTCAAGAAGTAGAATCTTGATTTTTTCTTTTTCCAGTGAAACTTTGGCCATTATTCTCGTCCTTAAAATGGAAAGGTGGGCAAATGCGGCGCACATAGAGCAAAAAAGTTAAATAAAGAGGATGATTAACCATTTTGTTGGAAGACAAACGTTTCCCTGTGCGTCTTCTGAACAATAAAGTAACAAACTTTTTTTGTTTTGGGTAAGAAAATTACGGAATAAGGAATAATTTTCTGCAAGATAGCCACGAAAAACGGCACCTAATGGTGCCGTTTGTAATCAAATAACGGAAAGTTTCGCAATTATGTGCGTTACTCCTCGATTTTTGCACCTTCTGCAGTACCGGTGATGACCACATCTGCACCTCGGTGAGCAAATAAACCAACAGTGACTACTCCAGCAATGCCGTTGATTTTATCTTCCAGTGCTTTTGCATCAGTAATTTTTAGGCCATGCACATCTAAAATAACGTTGCCGTTATCGGTGACGACACCGTGGCGATATTCTGGGTCACCACCAAGCTTGACGAGCTCACGAGCAACATAAGAACGAGCCATTGGGATCACTTCGACAGGTAATGGAAATTTGCCTAAGAAATCGACCGCTTTTGTACCATCAACAATACAAATGAATTTATCGGCAATTGCCGCAACGATTTTTTCACGAGTCAGTGCTGCGCCACCACCTTTGATCATATCGCGGGTTGGGTTGATTTCATCAGCACCATCGACATAAACATCAAGTTTAATTACATCATTGCAGTCAAATACTTCAATACCTAAGCCTTTCAGTTTTTCTGTTGAGGCGATAGAGCTTGATACGGCACCTTTAATATCATCTTTAATTGAGCCTAATGCATCGATGAAGTGATTCACAGTTGAGCCTGTACCGACACCAACAATGCTGCCTTTTTCTACGTATTTTAGAGCAGCCCAGCCGGCGGCTTTTTTCATTTCATCTTGAGTCATGCCAATCTCCTGATATCGATTAATGGGGTAACGTGTCTTAGCGGGCGCGATTATAGCCTCAATAATTTACGATTCCCATTGCCAGATTCGGCTCGGGGTCACTATTTTAGGTAAAGGGATATCCCACGCTTGGCTTGGGAGGCTTTCAACATATTGACAATCGTGGGCCAGTCCAATCGGTTGTGCTCCTATTCCAGTTTTAAACCACGTCTCTAGAGTTCGATCATAATATCCACCGCCCATACCGAGTCGCTGACCTTGTTTATCAAAAGCGACCAGTGGTGTACAGATGATATCGAGTTGATTTACTGGAAGGACCAAAGTCTGATTGAGTCTGGGTTCGGCGATACCGTACTTATTGGTTGCCATTGGTGTATTGGCGTCATAATGAAGAAACAGTAAGTGGCCGGCAGAGAACGGGTGTAAAACGGGAAGGTAAGTGTATTTGCCTTGTTGCCATAGCCATTCTATGAGTGGTTGAGTGTCTAACTCACCATCGCTTGCTAGATATAAGGCAATATGTTGGCTAGTCGCTAGTTCATCTAACGCAGAAAATTGAGTAACAAGATCAAGCCCAGCATTATGCTGTTGAGCCGATGATAATTGGTTACGTTGTTGGCGAATGTTTTTTCTAATGGTTTGACGAGAAAGTTGCATAGGAATACCCCGGAGTGCCGTTGAGGATTTTGGCCCTTGAACCAGCTGGTTCAAGGCGGATCAGCAATGATAACCGTAGGCTTCTCGGTACGAGCCGAGCTTGCTCAATAGTTACCAAATACTAACCCTTTGGTGTTGCTTATCGGCTCAGGGACTTAAATCCGCCTGACGAACACTCTAGGGTAAATTTGGTTTTTACTGTAATGCTACTGCTGTCCGTGCTTTACTTTACTTAGTACATCATCTAATGATGCGGCGAGCTTTTCCATACGCTCGGTTAATTGATTCTGTTTGCCTGCACTTTCATTTTGCTTGGTTTGTAGCTCATAGCAAATATTCAATGCAGCAATGGTCAGTAGTTTTACTTCATTAGTAACCTTAGTACGCTCTGCCATCTCTTTCAATCGATTATCAAGATCTTGAGCCGCTTGGATCAATGACTGCTCTTGTCCTGATGGACAATTAACACGAGTCAATTTTCCTAAAATTTCTACGTCTACCGCTTGATTACTCATGATGGATGAACTCTTTTCGCGCTGTCTAAGATGGTGCTACTCACATGACCATCGAGGTGGAAACTATAGGTAAAGCGTCACTAAGATTCAAGCTTTTCAGACAAGAGCGATAAAAATGAGGGACTAAAAACACAGTAATTGGACAAATTGAACAAAAGCTACTCACAATTGGTGCTTTGAGCATTTTCGCAGTTGGAGCGAAGTGGTAGGATCAAGTTTATTTGATTTTAGAATGAGTCACTCATGAGCGAAAAAACACTGCCAACTTATCTTTCCTTTGCCACTGAACTTCAATCGGCGGCGCTTGCAGTAAACCCTGCGGAATTACACGGCTTACTCGCTGGTATGCTTGCGGGTGGCTTAAGCCTCAGTGACAAAAGCTGGCAGCCTTTGATTTTTGATTATACCAATGATGGTATGGGTTGGCCGGATCGCGCATTGACACTTGCTGAGCAAACGCTTGAAATCACCAAAAATGAAATCACAGGTTCAGATATCGAACTCTCTTTGTTGCTACCAGATGATGAGGCAGGGGCTAGCTTATTTGATTTAGCCGATGGCGTCGCAGATTGGGTGAACCACTTCATCTCTGGGTTAGGATTGGTGGGCACGGCGTTAAAAAAAGCATCTGCAGAATCTAAAGAAGCATTAGCGGATTTAGAAGAAATCGCCAAGTTGGGCATTGATGAAGATGACGATTTAAATGAGCAAGCCCAGCTATTGGAACAAGTGATCGAACACATCAAAGCTTGCGTACTGATCATTCATGCGGAATTTGGCATTAAACCAGTACAAGAAACTAAGCCAACTATTCATTAATGTGAGGTTGTTGTGAAGCAATTTGATGTGATTATTGCTGGTGGCGCAATGGCTGGTGCAACACTTGCTTTGGCGCTAGATCGCCTGTCTCAAGGTCAGTTAACCATTGCTGTAGTTGAAGCGTATCAAGCCGATAGTGAAGCTCACCCAGGCTTTGATTCTCGTTGCATTGCTTTGTCGTATGGTACGGTGCAAATTCTACAGCGCCTAAGTTTATGGAATTCGCTACAAAAGGTAGCAACCGCCATTGAACACATTCACGTGTCAGATCGTACTCATGCGGGAATGACGGATATAACTCATCATCAATTGGGTTTAGATGCGTTGGGTTATGTGGTTGAATTAGCTGATGTCGGGCTGATTTATGCCCAGCAAATAGCGCAATGTTCAAACATTGAATTGTTTTGTCCCCAATCAGTTCTGCAAGTTGAACGCAGTGAGAAAAGCGTAGTAGTAACACTGTCTGATGGGCAAAACATAGCGGCGAAATTACTGGTTGCGGCAGACGGCGCTATTTCCACTTGTTGTGAACAGGTGGGGGTAGCTCTACGTGAGCATGATTTTGAGCAAGTTGCTGTTATTGCCAATGTACTGACTCAGCAACCGCATCAGGGACGAGCTTTTGAACGTTTTACAGCAGATGGCCCTGTTGCACTGTTACCCATGAGTGATAATCGCCTCTCTTTAGTGTGGTGTTTACCACCAGAAAAAGCACAACAGATACTCAGCTTAAGCGATGACGCTTTCTTATTGCAGCTTCAACAAGCGTTTGGCTGGCGTTTAGGTAAAATGAATAAAGTGGGTGCTCGTGCCAGTTACCCATTAATATTACGCTACCGAGAGCAAAATATATCGCATCGTTTTGCTATTGTTGGTAATGCGGCTCAAACCTTACATCCTATCGCAGGGCAAGGTTTTAATTTAGGTATTCGAGATGTAGTCAGTTTGGCCGATGAACTGGTCAAGCAATTGAGTGATGTAGGGGAGTATCGTGGTTTACACGCTTTTAAACAACGCCGCGAGCAAGACAGATTAGCGACGATTACCTTGACCTCATCACTGGTGCATCTGTTTTCTAATGATTGGTTAGCGACTCGCATTGGTCGAAATGTAGGACTGGCGATGATGGATAATTTACCATGGCTAAAAATGCCTCTGCTGCGTCGTACACTCGGCGTGGTTAATCGATAAAAAGGTTTGAATATGATGCAAAGCGTTGATATTGCGATTGTTGGTGGTGGAATGGTCGGCTTAGCATTAGCGGCCGCCTTTAAGCATAGCGATCTTCGTATTGCCGTGATCGAGGGTAATGTCCCCAATGGTGAACTTAACGAACTACCCGATGTACGAGTGTCAGCTTTAAGTCGTTCTAGCGAAATGATTTTGCGTAATCTTGATGCATGGTCGGGTATTTTGCAGCGCCGTGCTGCACCTTATTCTGCGATGGAAGTATGGGAGCGTGACAGTTTTGCACGCATTGAATTTAGTGCTAACCAACTGACTCAACCAGACTTAGGACATATTGTCGAAAACAGAGTGATTCAGTTAGCGCTGCTAGATCAAGTGAAAAAGCAGGCTAATGTGACGCTATACATGCCAACAAAATGTCAATCTTTGGCTGTCGGTGAAAGTGAGGCTTGGTTGACATTAGATAATGGGCAATCATTGACGGCGAAGCTGGTTGTCGGAGCTGATGGTGCGAATTCTTGGGTTCGTCAGCAGCAGGATATTCCTCTGACTCACTGGGATTATGGGCATAGTGCGGTTGTTGCTAACATTCGCACAAGTGAGCCTCACCAATCAACGGCAAGACAAATCTTTACACCGCAAGGTCCTTTGGCATTCTTACCGATGAATGATCCTCACATGAGCTCTATTGTTTGGTCAACGGAACCAAGTCGCGCAGAACGCTTGGTACATCTGTCGGAGCATGAGTTCAATAAGATGCTAACTGCAGAGTTTGATCACCGTTTAGGTCTATGTGAAGTGGTTGGAGAGCGAGCGGCGTTCCCACTAAAAATGCGTTATGCAAGAGACTTTGCTCTTGAGCGTATTGCGTTGGTTGGTGATGCTGCACATACCATTCACCCACTTGCGGGGCAGGGCGTTAACCTCGGATTATTAGATGCCGCCAGTTTAGCTCAAGAAGTGCTTGCACTTTGGTCTAAAGGTGAAGATGTGGGGACTAAGAGTAATCTACGTAGCTATGAGCGTTGGCGTAAAGCGGAAGCGGCGAAAATGATAGCAGCGATGCAAGGTTTTAAAGATTTGTTCGAAGGTGACAACCCAGCGAAGAAATTGATTCGAGGTATTGGGATGCGTTTAGCTGGCCAACTTCCCGGAGCAAAAGACGAGATTATGAAGAGAGCATTAGGCTTAAAAGGCCACCTACCTGATTTGGCAAAAAGCAAAATGGTGTTGTTGGAACCTTAAAGTTATTACTTGCTACAAAGCAAAAGGGTTGGCAAATCGCCAACCCTTGTAAATTCTGTCGTTAAAACTGCATCAAGCGTAAGCGCAACGTAATCTCATTATTTCCTGATTCACTTCTTTTACTGTTTGGAAATGGCGTTTCTCTGCACGCTCAGGCAAGACTAATTTGCCATTATTAAATTCAAATTTCCCCACACCGTAAATGTAAATTCTTCCTTTAAAAAGACGACTTACGTGTTTTGCAATCATCCCCGGTGTATAGCGCTTAAACAGTCTCATACTACGATCCTTCTATTGTTCTTGCACTGCAAATTATATTAAACCCCCGTTAAAAATAGTGTGATATTAATAGGGGATTATGCAGTAAAGCCTAACCTGTTTGGATATTTGTGCTGCTGTTGGCAAAATGTTGGATAAATATCCAAGTTCGTGTGATGCTTTCCTCAAAACAGGGTTTGCTAATGAACTTGCCCTTGTTTTACTCGGTGCTTATTAAGCCCGAACAATATGACATTTTTAATAATAGTTGCATTTTATTTAAATGTGATAATTTTTGGTGAATTTTCTGACAAAAAAATGCCCGCTAAATGTGCGGGCGAATAGTCACAGATGCATTACACAAAAAGTGGATGTCCTGAAACAATCAGTGGATTCACTTTTTTGTTGGTGAAGGATACAAAAGAATGTTCATTCTGATTATGCTTTAACCAACGTCTGCAAGAGTACGTTAAAAAAGTCGCAATGACTATTTATGTTTTACTTTTGACTAAAAATTCACCGTCGATTTTGGTGTATTTCAGAGTTGCTCACGAAATAATGTAATGGATTACATTGTTTCATTGTTCAACGGACGATGTCTGCGATAATTGGATGGCAAAGCGCGACTAAATCTTGACAGCGAAGTGCGATTCCTGCCATTTGGGTACCACTACTGATAGTCACTTGTTGCTCATTCAGTAGTTGCCTATCAAATATGATAGGCATTGATGTGAGTAGCAGTAATGGTGTGACAGTGCCTACTTGGTAGCCTGTAATGAGTGCAACGTCTTCGATATTCACACAGGTCATACGACGTCCCTGAAATATGGCGCGTACTTTTTTGGGATCAACAGCTTTATTTCCCGGAACGCAGGCGAGCGCATATCGGCCACCGAACTCTTTTAAAACTATCGACTTTACCATCTGCTTTGGGTGAATGCCGCGCTGCTTGGCGGCATCTTCAATCGTTTTCGCTGGAGTTTGATGGGGCATTAGGCGATAAGAGACCCCTTGCTCCGTTAAATAACGAGTGATGTGTGTATCGAATTCGTTATTCATCTTCAAGAGAATAAGGTAACGTTTGGATCAACCAACGAGTGCCAGGTTGATTAGCTAGACGAAATTGAGTGTCGGCCTCTAAATTATTAGGTAGCACAATCAAGCCAATTGCTGTTTGATCGGCGAAAGTATAATGAGCGAGTAAGTGTCCAACACTACGCCAATTTTCACCGACCGAACGCTCCAATACAATGGGTTCATCACTGACCAATACTTGTTCGCTATTGCCTTGCACAAGGTACATGGCCCGTTTGTTGATACCACGGTATTTAGCGCGAGCTACTGTTTCTTGACCAGTATAACAACCTTTACTAAAGCTAATTCCATTCAGCGCTTGCAAGTTCAACGCTTGAGGAATATGTTCTCTTTGATCGATTTGAGTGATAAGCGGAATACCTTCTTCAATATCAAAACGTGTCCAAAGTGCTTCGCTGACTTTAGTGGCATCACTGCTGCTGATGAGCTTTTGTGCGACAGGTTCAGTTATCAGTAATAGCCAACGTTGTGGTGATATTTTTACAGCGCTACCACCTTCAATACTGCGAACATCACCTCGATCTTCTGTTAATGCATCAATATATTGTTCAGCGTTATCACCGAATACACCTAAAGCAACATCCTGACTTTGGCTTATCGCTACTTTTGAAAAAATCGCGTACTTTTTCAGTTCGTTAAGCTCTGCTTCTATCGCTGATAATGGCTGGAACATCGCATAACCATTATTGTGGTGAAAAAGGCGAAACACTGACCAAACCTTACCTTTGGCGTCACAATGTGCACCGAATGTGGATTGTGTCTTCTCAAGGCTAACAACGTTACAGGTCACTTGACCTTGCAAATAAGCTTTTTTGTCATCTCCATCCATAGTGATTGCTCCCCATGAATCGAGATGAGCCATCATTAAAGGGGGAAGCGTGTCATTGGCGGTCACTGAGAGAGGTGTAAATGCGTTTTGCCAGTCCATGTTTGTCTACCTAAAAAGTAAAATGTAGACACTATGTTAGTCTGGTTCAGTTTTTTTGTCAGCTTGAACAGGGACTGTGACTCATCTACTAGTTGAATTACCATCCGCTTGATACACTCTGCGCAAATAAACATAAGGTGAGGAAAACCGATGTACACCACTGAAGAAAAAGCAAGAATTAAGTGGGCCTGCCGTCGAGGAATGCTAGAGTTAGATGTGGTTGTAATGCCATTTTTTGAAGAATGCTTCGACTCGCTTGGTGAAACTGAACAACGAGATTTCGTTTCCCTACTGGAGTGTGATGATCCAGATCTATTCACGTGGATCATGGGGCATGGTCGCAGTGAAAATTTAGGGCATGCCGCTATGGTGGACAAGATTGTCGCTCATAACCTCAGCAAAGTACGTTAAGTTTACACTTCAAGCTTCTTATTTCGCCTGTTTGGCTCATATCATATTGTTGATGTTGGTCATATGGGCGTTGTTGATTTCTCCTCTTCCTCTTGTTTCGACTCTCTTCTTTATCATCTTCTTATTGTCAGCGGGTTACCAATTCGATCTATTGCCTCCATGTGTTAGCGGAGATGTTACCTTGCATAAGGATGGCAGATGTCAATGGCTTGAAGAGACATTTATTATTGAAAAAGTCTCATTGCAATTTTCGTTTATGGTGCTTATTTTGTACTCAGAATGTGGGCAGCGCTATCTATTGTGGCGAGACACTTGTAGTGATGAACTGTATCGGCAGCTATTGGTTCGATTAGCGCAAATCAATAAACAACAAAAGGAGCCATAAAGACTCCTTTTGTTTAACTGCATGTTTATTCCTAGCCTTGCGGTGTCAGAATTGTAGGCCCGCTATCTTCGGCCAATTGTGGGTAGTCCAATGTGTAATGCAAACCACGGCTTTCTTTGCGTTGCATTGCACAGCGAACCATCAGCTCGGCGACTTGCAATAAATTTCGCAGTTCCAATAAATTGTTCGAAACACGGAAATGACTGTAGTACTCATGAGTTTCTTGTTGCAGCAATTGGATGCGACGTAATGCACGCTCCAAACGCTTGTCAGTACGTACGATGCCCATGTAATCCCACATGAATAGACGCAGTTCGTGCCAGTTATGTTGAATAACAACTTCTTCATCTGAGTTATTCACTTTACTTTCATCCCAAGCTGGTAAACTTGGAGGAAGTTGTGCTTCAGGCAGTGCTTTTAGAATATGTTGCGCCGCAGACCATGCATAGACAACACACTCAAGTAACGAGTTTGAAGCCATACGGTTAGCACCATGTAGCCCGGTATAGCTGACTTCACCGATTGCATAAAGGTGTTTGATGTCGGTCTGACCTTGCTTGTTGACCATTACCCCCCCGCAAGTATAGTGCGCAGCAGGCACTATCGGGATCGGCTCTTTGGTCATATCAATCCCCAATTCCATTAGACGAGAATGGATGGTGGGGAAGTGTTTTTCGATAAAATCAGCAGGCTTATGGCTGATGTCTAGGTACATGCAATCAGCACCTAGGCGTTTCATCTCAAAATCTATCGCTCGGGCAACCACATCACGAGGTGCCAGTTCTCCACGCTCATCAAAATCAGGCATAAAGCGTGAGCCATCAGGACGTCTTAAAAATGCTCCTTCACCACGTAATGCTTCTGTCAAAAGAAAGTTACGAGCCTCAGGATGGAACAAGCAGGTTGGGTGGAATTGATTAAACTCTAAATTTGCAACGCGGCACCCTGCGCGCCAAGCCATGGCAATGCCATCACCAGAAGAGACATCGGGATTGGAAGTATATTGGTATACCTTCGATGCGCCCCCTGTGGCTAAGACCACGAATTTCGCGCGGATGGTTTCAACGTGTTCTTGATTACGGTTCCAAACATAAGCGCCAATGACTTTTTGTTTGTCACCACCAACTTTGTCTTCAGTGATCAAATCTAATGCATTATGACGTTCAAGAATGGTGATGTTTGGGTGGTTATGAACATTATCTTGAAGGGAGGTTTGCATCGCCATGCCAGTTGCATCGGCAGCATGAAGGATACGTCGATGGCTATGACCACCCTCGCGAGTTAAATGATAACGAGGAGCTTCATCACTGTCATTTTCTTCTCTGTCGAAAGGAACACCGCCATCAATTAGCCACTGAACACTCTCTTTCGCGTGTTCTGCGATAAAGCGCACGGTATCTTCTTCACAAATACCAGCCCCTGCGATTTGTGTATCTTCAACGTGTGATTCAATACTGTCTGATTCGTCAAAAACAGCCGCAATTCCTCCTTGAGCGTAATAGGTGGCCCCCTCACTGCGAGGTCCTTTGCTTAGAACAATGACTTTTCCATGTTTTGCTACACGCAGAGCTAACGACAAGCCTGCTGCACCACTACCTACCACTAATACATCACATTGATGTTCACGGTTTGCGTTCATAAAACTTTTAAATTCCCGAACTATAGTAGAGTTATCCAACTCTTATTTAAAAAAATGTACTGCATGTATCTATACTCTTGAAGTGCTTAAGTCGCAAGGTTTTATCCCTTCCTACTTGAAGATGCTGCGGTGTTGGCGGCGTTCGTTTACCCCAATCACATAGCCTGTCTATGCTTATGGGAATAAACTCACTTGCCGCCTACCTGTAACTCCAAGTAGTTTTGGTATATCCATTAGCTGCGTAAGCGGGACTTCGATCATCTAGATAAAATAAAGGTAAATTATCTCGTTAAAATGCAATACTTTTGTCAATGCCATTGTCTTTCGTACTATCGACCCTCACTATGTTGTGAGGTTTGCCGAATTGAAGTTACGTCACACTTATCGATTGTGAATGGCAAATATTTTTAGACAGAATGGAACTTCCCATTCTTCCTTGAGTCACAATAGTGCTCATGTAAGCGGTGGTGTCAATACTACACTTTGCATAATGAATGCCCATATCTGAGAAGGTAAGGGGAATAACAATAGGAGTACACGCTCGAATGAACGAGCAGTTGACCGATCAGGTATTGATTGAGCGAGTTCAGAGTGGGGATAAGCAAGCGTTTAACCTTTTGGTCTTAAGATACCAAAATAAAGTCTGCAACCTTATTTCTCGGTATGTGAGCAATTCTGGAGATGTAGCGGATGTCGCCCAAGAGGCATTCATCAAGGCGTATCGTGCTATCCCAACTTTTCGTGGAGAAAGCGCGTTTTACACTTGGCTATACCGTATTGCTGTCAATACTGCCAAAAATCACATTGTTGCGCAGAGCCGCAGGCCACCCGCAAATGATGTTGATGCTGAAGATGCTGAATATTATGAAAATGGTAATGCGCTAAAAGAAATATCGAACCCTGAGAACATTACGTTGTCCAAAGAATTGCAACAGGTAGTGTTCAGTGCGATAGAAGCGTTACCTGAAGATTTAAAAACGGCGATGACGTTGCGTGAGCTTGAAGGCTTAAGTTACGAGGAAATCGCAGAAGTTATGGATTGTCCTGTAGGAACGGTGCGTTCGCGTATCTTCCGTGCTCGTGAAGCGGTAGAAAAGAAGATAAAACCTCTTTTATAGCGCTCAAACCAGTAATGAATATGGTGAATAAATAATGGCTGACAAAGAAAAACTTTCAGCACTCATGGATGGGGAAATGGTCGATAAGGCACTAATCCAAGAATTAGAGCTTGACCAAGAAAGTTTACAAACGTGGAAAAATTACCATGTAATTGGTGATGTGATGCGTGGTGATGCCCCAGTGCGAGCTGAATGGAATATTGCAGAAAGTGTGGCATTAGCATTGGAAAGTGAGCCTACGCACAGTCGTTTACATTCGGCCTCTGTTGTTGAAATTCAGCATGGAAATCGTGAGTCTCAACCTACGCCATCGCAAGCCCGTCGACAATTACCAGCATGGCTTTCTCAGTTTGGACAAGTCGCTGTGGCTGCTTGTGTCTCGCTTGTGGTTGTTTTGGGTGTGCAGCAATACAGTGGTAGTGATCCAACCGCTACTCAAGGTGATCAATTACCTGTATTACAAACAGTACCGTTCACTGGTAGTGTTGAACCGGTTAGCTTGACTCGTGATTCTGTCGAGCGACACAACAATGATACTAATATGCAAGAGCAACGCCGCCGCGTTAACGCGCTATTACAAGATTACGAGCTGCAACTTCGCTTAAATAGCGAAAGTGCTAGCTTGCACAACGATGTACATCAATCGGTAGCTGAATGAATAAATACCTGATCAGTGCGTTGGCGCTGTTCAGTTTGAACTCTACATTAGCCTTTGCAGATGACCAACCTGCAGAGGCTTTGTTGCTTCAAATGAACGAAGCCAGTCAGCACTTAAATTATGAGCTGTCTTACATTCTTATTAAGAAAAGCAGTATCGAACCTTTACTGTATCGTCATGCGAGTAAAAGTGACCAACAATTTGCTCATCTCGTCTATCTCAGTGGGCCGGTCAGAGAAGTGATTCGTCGTGGTGATGAAGTCAGTTACATTGAGCCAGGCGTAGATCCGTTCACCATCGAGTCTAGCTCTATGGTTGCACCGACGATTCCTATGCTCGATAGCGATGTTGGCGCATTAAGCCAATATTACGACTTTGTTAAAGTCGGTCGTGCTCGTGAAGCGGGTACTGCCTGTCAGGTTGTGCGTATTGTGCCTAAAGATGGGCTGCGTTATTCCTATGTTTTATGGGTTGATGAAGCCAGTCATTTGCCACTACGAGCAGATTTAGTTGATAGAGATGGTGAAGTATTAGAGCAATATCGCACCATATCTTATGCGATCAGCGACAAACTCGCCGATGCGATGGAGGGGCTCAATGCCGTCAAACTTCCAGAAGTATTGTCTTTACCAAAGGGTAACCTTAACGAAAGTTTTTGGAATGTAGGTTGGACCCCTGATGGTTTCGAGCCCAAAGAACTGAACCGTTACCGTATGGCCATTACTGAACGTTTAGTTGAAAGCCAAATGTTTAGCGATGGTTTGTTCAGTTTCTCTGTGTACATTTCAGATAGCGACAATCATTCGTTAAAAGGTCAATTGGTTCGCCAAGGTCGCCGTACTTTACATAGTTTTGTGAAAGGCAATAATGAGATCTCGGTGGTGGGTGATATTCCACCAGAAACCGCCAAGCGTATTGCTCAGTCAATTACGTTTAAAGCGATGAACAAAACCAATGAGGTGACGGCACCATGATGACGGCGTTGGCGACAGTGACTTCTGTTCAATTAAAGCAACAAGGGTTTCATGTTGAACTCAGTTGTGAACAGCAGACCAGTTGCAGCAGTTGTTCTTCATCAAAAAGTTGTGGGACGGGGATTGTTTCTAAAGCTGTGGGCAACAAAACACTGCACTGGCAACTCAATACGGACAAAACAGTCAAGCCTGGCCAGGTGATTGAAATTGGTTTTCCTGAAAAAAGCTTACTTCAATCGGCGGCTTTGGTTTACCTAGTGCCGTTATTTATGATGATGCTTGGAGCTTGGCTCGGTGATGCTGTTATTGCCCCTATGTTTAATGGTGGCGAAGGTTTGGTGATTATGAGCGCGGCACTTTTTATCGCCGTTGGGATCATCATTGCCAAACGATTCTCCACCGTTCTTGAAAAACGTTCACAGCTTGAGGTGGTTTTGGTTCGAGTCCTCGGTGAGCCCATTGCCTAATTTATGATGCGATCCCTATCGAAATTGGGTAGAATCTGCCAACTTTATGGAAACGCCACTTGATGTCGCGTTCTTATGTTCCTTTTTGCAAGAGTTTAGTCATCCCAAACCTATGAAGCACATTCGTAACTTTTCGATTATCGCCCACATCGACCATGGTAAGTCGACCCTCTCTGACCGTTTAATCCAAGTTTGTGGTGGATTGAGTAATCGTGAAATGGCAGCTCAAGTCCTCGATTCTATGGATCTTGAACGTGAGCGTGGCATCACCATCAAAGCGCAGAGTGTGACGCTCGACTACCAAGCAAAAGATGGCGAGACATACCAGCTCAACTTTATCGATACTCCTGGACACGTTGACTTCTCTTATGAAGTTTCCCGTTCTCTTGCCGCCTGTGAAGGTGCATTATTAGTAGTGGATGCAGGTCAAGGTGTTGAAGCTCAAACCTTGGCTAACTGTTACACTGCGATTGAAATGGAACTGGAAGTTGTTCCTATCCTTAACAAAATCGATTTGCCAGCCGCAGAACCAGAGCGTGTAGCGGAAGAGATTGAAGATATCGTTGGTATTGATGCGATTGATGCTGTCCGTTGTTCGGCTAAAACTGGTCTTGGGGTTGATGATGTACTCGAAAAGATCGTTTCTGGTATTCCGGCGCCAGAAGGTGATCCTGATGCGCCACTGCAAGCTTTGATCATTGACTCTTGGTTTGATAACTACTTAGGTGTGGTTTCTCTTGTACGCGTGAAAAACGGCGTATTGAAGAAGAATGACAAGATTAAAGTGATGAGTACCGGGCAAATTTGGGGTGTTGATCGTTTGGGGATTTTTACGCCAAAACAAGTCGACCAAACTGAATTAAATACTGGTGAAGTGGGCTGGGTTGTTTGTGGTATTAAAGACATCCTTGGTGCGCCAGTTGGCGATACGTTGACTTCAGCAAAAACACCATGTGAAAAAGCATTACCAGGATTTAAAAAGGTGAAACCTCAGGTTTATGCTGGTCTTTTCCCGGTTTCTTCTGATGATTATGAAAATTTCCGCGATGCATTAGGTAAACTTAGTCTTAACGATGCGTCACTGTTTTATGAGCCAGAAAGCTCGGCAGCACTAGGTTTTGGTTTCCGTTGTGGCTTCTTGGGTATGCTCCATATGGAGATTATTCAAGAACGTCTAGAGCGTGAATACGACCTTGATCTTATCACCACCGCACCAACGGTAGTGTATGAAGTTGAAAAAACTGACGGTACGGTACTTTATGTTGATAGCCCTGCTAAATTGCCAGCGGTTAATGACATTGAAGAAATTCGTGAGCCAATTGCTCGTTGTAACATTCTGGTACCTTCTGAATACCTAGGTAATGTGATTACCTTGTGTATTGAAAAGCGTGGTGTGCAGGTTGATATGGTTTACCACGGCAACCAAGTAGCACTGACTTACGACGTTCCTATGGCTGAAGTGGTACTCGATTTCTTTGACCGTTTGAAGTCGACATCACGTGGTTACGCATCATTGGATTACGGTTTCCAACGTTTTGAAGCATCAAGCATGGTTCGTGTTGATATTTTGCTTAATGGTGACAAAGTGGATGCTTTGGCTATCATCACGCATAAAGACAACTCGCAAACACGTGGTCGTCAAGTTGTTGAGAAGATGAAAGAATTCATCCCTCGCCAAATGTTTGATATTGCGATTCAAGCCGCGATTGGCAACCATATTATTGCTCGTTCAACCGTCAAACAGCTACGTAAAAACGTACTAGCAAAATGTTACGGTGGTGATGTGAGTCGTAAGAAGAAACTGTTGAAGAAACAGAAAGAAGGTAAGAAACGCATGAAGCAAATTGGTAACGTAGAGTTACCACAAGAAGCGTTCCTTGCGATTCTTCATGTTGGTAAAGATTAATCATTGCGTTGAATGTACCGTTCATCATGCAGTAATCATAAGTGAAAGAGTTTCGGCTCTTTCACTTTCGTATTTTTAGATAAGGGAAGTCCATGGCAAATACATTCTCACTCATCTTGGTGATCGTGACCTTAGTGACCGGAGTGGTCTGGGTGCTAGAAAAGTTGGTTTGGGCAAAGAAACGCCAGCACAAAGTGGCCGGTATTGAAGCGCAAACCAACGGATTAGATGCCAGTGTGACGGCTAAAGTCGCCGCTCAACCATGGTGGGTAGAAAATAGTGTCTCTATTTTCCCTGTGATTGCTTTGGTGCTGGTGCTGCGTTCTTTTATCTATGAACCGTTTCAAATTCCATCAGGTTCGATGATGCCAACATTATTGGTTGGTGATTTTATCCTGGTTGAGAAATATGCTTATGGTTTGAAAGACCCGGTATGGCGTACTCAATTGGTTGAAACGGGTAAGCCTGAGCGTGGAGATATTGTAGTTTTTAAATATCCACCACAGCCAAGTATTGACTACATCAAGCGTGTAGTGGGTATGCCAGGCGATACGGTTCGCTATAGTAGTAACAAGGAAGTTTGTATCCAAGCTCAAGGTTCAACAGAATGTAAACAGGTCAAACTGTCCAATGTTGAAGAGAGTGAATTCAACCAAAATGGCATTCCCTTAATCCAAGTGAATGAAAAGCTAGGCCAGGTTGAACACCAGATTTTGATCAATCCATTGCGTCGTGATCGCGTTGATGCGTATCAACCTCGTCATGGTGTTAACGAGTGGGTTGTTCCACAAGGTCAGTATTTTGTGATGGGTGATAACCGTGACAACAGTGCTGATAGTCGCTACTGGGGTTTTGTCCCAGAAGCAAACTTAGTCGGTAAAGCCGTTGCTATTTGGATCAGCTTCGAATTTGAGCGTGATGCCGATAGCGTTTTACCTTCATGGATTCCAACTGGTGTGCGTTTTAACCGCATTGGTGGTATTAACTAGGCTAGCCTTGGCTAGCCATCATTACATCGAGAGAGCATGAATTCTCCAATTAGCAAATTAGAAACTAAACTCGGCTATCAATTTAATGATCCCGAGTTTATTTCCTTAGCACTGACACATCGCAGTGCAAATGGTAAGCACAATGAACGTCTTGAGTTTCTGGGCGATTCAATTTTAAGTTTTGTCATCGCCGATGAGCTATACCATCGTTTCCCTAAAGTGAATGAAGGGGATATGAGTCGTATGCGCGCTACGTTAGTTCGTGGTCATACTCTGGCGGAACTAGGTCGAGAATTTTGCCTAGGAGATTACTTAAAATTAGGTCCAGGTGAGTTGAAAAGTGGCGGTTTTCGTCGTGATTCAATCCTTGCTGATGCCGTAGAAGCCATCATTGGTGCTATTTACTTAGACAGCGATGTTGAAGTGATACGCGGTATTATTTTGAGTTGGTATCAAGATCGTTTAGATGCCATCGAGCCCGGCGTTTCACAAAAAGATCCAAAAACTCGCCTTCAAGAGTTTCTGCAAGGCAGAAGAAAACAGCTGCCAATCTATACAGTGACTAATATTAAAGGTGAAGCACACAACCAAGAGTTTACGGTGTCGTGTGATGTCGCAGGAGTAGGAACCCCTGTAATTGGTAAAGGCACTAGCCGTCGCAAAGCTGAACAAGCGGCTGCTGAAATTGCACTAGAGCAACTAACAAATGGCTGATAACGAATTCGACTTAGATGCATACTTTGCATCAAATACTAGCGCTAATGAAGCAACGGCACCCGATGATCAACACTGTGGTTTTGTCGCCATTGTTGGCCGTCCTAATGTTGGTAAATCAACGTTGCTAAATAACCTGCTTGGGCAAAAAATTTCGATCACATCGCGCAAGCCGCAAACTACTCGCCATCGTATTATGGGCGTGGAAACTGACGGTCAATACCAAGCGATTTATGTCGACACTCCAGGGCTACACATTGAAGAAAAACGTGCCATCAACCGCTTAATGAACCGAGCGGCGAGCAGTTCTTTAAGTGATGTAAACTTGGTGCTGTTTCTTGTCGATGGCACTCAGTGGACTGCTGATGATGAAATGGTGCTTAACAAACTACGTAACGCTAATTTCCCTGTTGTTCTGTGTGTGAATAAAGTTGATAACGTGAAAGATCGTAATGACGTTATGCTGCACATGTCTGAACTATCTAAGAAAATGGAGTTTGTCGATATCGTACCGATTGCCGCTAAACACGGTAAAAATGTCGATGTATTACGTAAACACGTGCGTGAGCATTTGCCGAAAGCGACACACCATTTCCCTGAAGAGTATGTGACTGACCGTTCTCAGCGTTTTATGGCATCTGAAATTGTACGTGAAAAATTGATGCGCTTTACCGGTGAAGAGCTACCTTATTCTGTTACGGTTGAAATTGAACGTTTCGATTACAACCCTGAAACGGATGGCTTTCATATCAATGCTTTGATCCTAGTCGAACGCAGCGGTCAGAAGAAAATGGTGATTGGTAAAGGTGGTGAGAAAATTAAAACCATCGGTCGCGAAGCCCGTTTAGATATGGAAGAGCTGTTTGGTCGCAAGGTTTACCTCGAAACTTGGGTGAAAGTGAAGTCAGGGTGGGCAGATGATGAACGCGCCCTTCGTAGCCTAGGTTATATTGACGATCTATAACCCATATTAGAGATGAGTAGTCATAGTGCTGCTCATCTCTGAGTTACTTTATGTCTGAAGGTTTACAACGTTGTTTTGTCCTCCATCGACGTCCTTATAGCGAGTCGAGTTTGATCCTTGATGTTTTTAGCGAGGAGTATGGTCGTGTTACTTTGATGTCTAAAGGCGCGCGCAGCAAACGTTCGAATCTCAAAGGTGCTTTACAGCCTTTTACTCCCTTATTACTCAAATGGTCGGGCAATAGCTCGATGAAAACCCTTCGCCAAGCAGAACCAATCAGTTTAGGGTTACCTCTTTATGGCATTACTCTCTACTCTGCGATGTACGTGAATGAATTGATTGGGCGAGTGTTAGCACAAGAAGTGCCTGCTCCCGGTCTGTTTCATGACTACTTGCATGCCCTTACCGAACTTGCTCAATGTGATAATCCAGAGCCGGCCCTGAGACGTTTTGAACTCGCCCTGCTCGCAGCAATGGGCTATGGCGTCGATTTTTTACATTGCGCAGGAACAGGCGAAGCGATTGACCCAGAGATGACGTATCGTTATCGCGAACAGAAAGGCTTTATTGCGTCAGTGCGCCGAGATAACTTAACCTTTATGGGGAATGAGTTGATCGCAATTAGTGAACGTCGCTTCGTGACCAAAGAGCAACTTCAAGCGGCAAAACGCTTTACACGTATAGCCTTAAAGCCGTATCTTGGCGGTAAACCTTTAAAGAGCAGGGAACTTTTCCTGCCAATGACCAGTTTTTCCAAAGTACGGAGTATAGGAAAATGAGCGCAATTTATTTAGGCGTTAATATCGATCATATCGCAACTTTACGTAATGCACGTGGTACCAAATATCCAGACCCAGTTCACGCTGCTGAAATCGCTGAACGCGCGGGTGCTGATGGCATCACAATCCATTTGCGTGAAGACCGACGCCATATTAAAGATCGCGATGTTCGTATTTTGCGTGAAACGCTGCAAACTCGTATGAACCTTGAAATGGCCGTGACTGATGAAATGGTCGATATTGCTCTAAAAACACAGCCTGAATTTGTTTGTTTAGTGCCTGAAAAGCGTGAAGAACTGACCACTGAAGGTGGTTTGGACGTTCTTGGTCAGCTTGAAAAAGTCAAAGCTGCAACCGAAAAGCTGACGGAGGCAGGGATTAAAGTCTCGCTCTTTATTGATGCTGACCGTGAACAAATTGACGCCGCTAAAGCATGCGGTGCACCATTTATCGAGCTGCATACTGGTCATTACGCTGACGCTGAAACGGAAACTGATCAACAAGATGAGTTGAAGAAAATTGCAGCAGCGGCAAGTTATGCCAGTGACCTTGGCATCACCGTTAACGCTGGTCATGGTTTGACTTACCATAACGTAGCGGCTATCGCGGCATTGCCTGAAATCTATGAATTGAATATTGGCCACTCTATCATTGGTCGCGCCGTGTTTGACGGTTTAGATAAAGCTGTTGCTGACATGAGAGCAATCATGCAAGCGGCGCGTAAATAAGGTTAACGAGTGGCTATTGTTGGTCTGGGTAGTGATATCGCAGAAATCGAACGTATAGAAAAAGCATTATCACGCAGTGGTGATGCTTTTGCCGAGCGTATTTTGACACCGCAAGAGCTCGCTGTATTTACTTCATTGAAGCAAAAGGGCCGCTATCTTGCTAAGCGCTTTGCAGCCAAAGAAGCAGCATCGAAAGCATTGGGTACTGGTATCGCACATGGCGTCAGTTTTCAAGACTTCACAATTAGCAATGATCAAAATGGTAAACCACTGCTGACGCTCTCTGGCAAGGCGGCGCAATTGGCTGAAGTTGCTGGTGTGCAACATATCCACTTAACGATATCGGATGAACGTCACTATGCGGTCGCAACGGTGATATTCGAATCGTAGTTAGTAGTTATGCTCATTGGAGTTGCGGCATCTATGGCGCAACTCCAACCTATTCTTATTGTTCAGGTTTAATGGCTAAACCAGATAAGGTTTTGCCGTTACGACTACTTTTTCCATCTCATCTTGCAGCTCAAATAGCTCTGGCTCAATATCACTGATCAATTGTCCTGCTCGTAGAGCTTGCTCAATAGTGGCACACACTTTTTTCAAGCGCGGAACGCCACTGTACGAGCAGCTACCATGCAGTTTGTGTACATGATGGAGCAGATCTTGCGTTGAATATTCATCATCTTCTAATGCCATTGCAACGACTTGATTAATTTCAGGGATCGACTCTACCAACATTTTCAGTAGATCTTTTGCTAAGTCTTCCTTGTTGGCTGACTGTTTGAGGGCCGTTTGCCAGTCAATGATGATGGTGTCGGCATGTGCGACTTCTTGAGCCTCTATTATCGGTTCCAAGTGCTCAGTGAGCTCTAGCTTTTCAACTTCATGGCTAGTCGTGTGCGGATTCCAGTGAACCAATACCTGCTGCAAAATATGTTCTTCGATAGGTTTGGTTAGGTAATCGTCCATACCAGCTTTCAAGAGACGATCTCGCTCCCCAACCATGGCATGAGCGGTAACAGCGATAACGGGGGTTTGAGCATTAAGCTGGGTCTTTTTGATTTCCTGGCATGCGGTAACGCCATCCATATGCGGCATTTGGATGTCCATCAAAATAATATCGAACTTATGATCTTTCGCCTGTTCGATGGCATCTTGGCCATTGGTACAAGAAACAATGGTTTCTACGCGCTCTTGCAGCAGTGCCATGATCAATTTTAGGTTGGCTGGGTTATCATCAACCGCCATGACTTTCAGTGGTAGTTTATCAAACTCGCTAGGTGATTCAGGTACCTCTTGAATGGCGGGTTGGTGGGCAATCAATATTTGCAGCAGTTTTTTCCGCGATAGCGGCTTGGTGATGCACTGTACTGGATATTGCTGCATCAGATGATCGGATAGCGCAAGCTCAGTACTTGGCGTACCAATAATGACATTATCTGCCATATTAACGGCGTTGTTGACCCATTGTTCAACCAACTTAATGTCAGTTTCTTTACTCGGCGCTAAATTAAGTAGCACATAATCAAAATGTTCTGACTCTTCAGGTATCACTGAACGATAAGTAACATGTAGCCCCGCCTGAACCAACATCTGCTGTGTAATCGAGGCTGCTTGCATATTGGGTTCAATTAGTAACAATTGTTTACTGCTGAGTATCTGAGGGTCCAGCCAATCACTCATTGGCATTTCGGTGATGTGCAACCTCAGAGTAAACCAGAAGGTTGAACCTTGGTGTAGGCGACTGGTTAAGCTGATTTCTCCCCCCATTTGGCTGACCAGTTTCTGAGTAATAACCAGTCCCAAGCCTGTGCCACCATAGCGACGCGAAATACTAGCGTCGGCTTGACTAAATGCTTGAAATAGTTGGGCTTGTTGTCGCTCGGAAATGCCGATCCCCGTATCGCGAACCATGAACTGTAGCTCTACCACATCATCGCGCTGCGAGCGCATTTCGACACTAATATCGATATTGCCGCGTTCAGTAAATTTAATCGAGTTGCCCACAAGATTGGTCAGTACTTGCTGAATTCGTAGTGGGTCGCCAACTAATCCTGCTGGGATTTTTTGGTCAACTTTAAGCGTGATTTCCAGCCCTTTTTCATGAGCGCTGGTGGCTTGCAAATTCACCACTTCTTCGAGGCTTTCTTGGAACTCAAATGGAATGTTTTCTAATGCCAATTTACCTGCTTCAAGCTTAGAGAAATCTAAGATGTCATTGATGATATTCAATAAGTTGTTTGCTGATTTTTCGATGGTTTGGAGGTAATCCATTTGACTGTTGCTGAGCTGTGTTTTCAGCATTTGACGGGTAAAACCGATCACACCGTTAAGTGGGGTGCGCAGTTCATGTGACATATTGGCAAGAAACTCTGATTTCACGCGTGCTGCTTCTTGGGCGCGTTTTTTAGCAATATCGAGTTCGACGTTTTGAATCTCTAATTGTTCTAAGGTTTCACGTAAGTCAGAGGTCGCTTGATCAATGCTGTGTTGCATCTCAACATGATATTCCGATAGCGAAACTGCCATCGCATTGATGCCTTTTTTGAGCGAATCCAATTCGCCGTGCATTTTACCTTCAATGCGCACATCCAAATGACCACGGCGAATTCTGTCCACCATATTTTTCATATGGGTAATAGGACGTGTGACGTCGTGCAATAGTCGAAATGCAAAGGCTCCTGATAACCCTAACCCAAGCGCTAGCACCAAAAAGGCTGAAAAAATTTCTTGATACTGCTGTAAGCGCAAAGATGAAAGATCCAACTCTATCGCAATATAACCTAACGCTGGCGTAGTGGCTTCAGAGCCCCCACCTTCAATTAGACGACTTTCTTCGAGGATGGGAGTACGTAAAATTAGCGTATTCTCGGTCAGGTGTGAGCTACTAAGGATCGGTATCGGTTTATCTTTTGGGTAAGTCAGGCTTTCAAAATTGGGGTGAAAGTTAGACGTTACAAATAATTCGTGGTTGGCGTCAAATACAGCAATACTGCGAACTAACTTCGAATTTTTGCGGTGTGCATAACTGATAATACGTCGTACTGATTCACGGCTTTGATTCTTTAACGCCTCTTCGCTAGCAATCGCTAAGGGTTCAATGATGCTCGCCCCTGCATTAATCACCTGATTTTCAAGATCGTGGTAGCGATTAAAGGAAAAAAAAGCACTCAGCAATAAGCCGATAATCAAGGTTGGAGCTAGGGTTAAGGTAATAACGCGCGCGCGTAAGCCATATCTGGTCATTATTGTCTAAACATCGTGGTGTGGATATGGGAAAATAGCCCGCAGTTTGACAAGCGAAGCTAGTACGAAAATCGTTTAATTAGCGGTTAGCTTAATCAAGTCGAGTAAATTCGACAATCATCCCCGCACTAAATAGTGACGCTAGGGCAGAAAAACACCGATTAAATCTTACGTAGGCATAAAGCATGGCACGTTTTTTCCAACCGAAAAAGAAAACGCAACTAGAGACCAAACATCAAACGGTATTGATTGAGCGGCTTGATCACCAAGGGGCAGGCATTGCTTATCAGCAAAAGAAACCGATCTTTATCGATGGTGCTCTGCCGGGCGAACAAGTGCTTATACAGCTTAGTGAGAGTAAAAGTAAATTTTCTCGTGGCCAATTGATCAAAGTGTTAAAGCCAAGTGAGCAGCGTATTGATGCGTTTTGTCCGCATTACTCACAATGTGGCGGCTGCGATCTACAACATCTGACCCATGAGGCTCAAATCGAGCATAAACAGCAAACGCTCAGTCAATTAATGACCAAATTTGCAGGCCAAACGTTGACATTGTCTGAGCCGGTTTCAGGCCCCGATAAAGGTTATCGTCGTCGGGCACGTATCAGTTTACTGTGGGATAAAAAACAGCAGCAGCTGCTATTTGGTTTTCGAAAAAAACAGAGCAAGCAGATTGTTAACATCACAGACTGCTCGGTATTAGAGCCGCAGTTAAACCAGTTACTTGCCCCTTTAAAGGCGTTATTAACCACGTTTAAACAGCAAGAACAGCTCGGCCATGTAGAACTGGTGTTAGGTGAACAAGGTGCAGTTATTGTGCTAAGGCACCTCAAAGCATTAGCTCCAGAAGATAAACAAGCCTTACTTGAATTCGCCGCGCAGCATCAGGCAACGCTGTACGTTGTCCCGCAAAGTGAGCAACTTGAAATTCTCTCAGGAAAAGAAGCCACTTACAGTGAGGGGGGGGTGATAATTCCATTTTTGCCGTCGAACTTCATTCAGGTCAATCGGTACGTGAACCAGAAAATGGTTGAGCAAGCGATGGACTGGTTACAGATTTCTCCAGAGGATCGGGTACTCGATTTATTCTGCGGTTTGGGTAATTTTAGTTTGCCGATAGCTAAGCGTGCACAATTTGTGGTTGGTGTCGAAGGCGTTGACGAGATGGTCACACAAGCACAACAGAATGCAACGCACAACAATATAAACAATATCGCGTTCTACCAAGCAAATTTGGAACAAGATTTGTCGAGCCAAGAGTGGGCAAAGGAAAAATTTGCTAAAGTACTGCTCGACCCAGCACGTGCAGGAGCAGTTGGTATTGTTGATCAACTTTCTCGTTTAGGCGCAAAAAGTGTCGTTTATGTCTCTTGTAACCCAGCGACGCTTGCTCGAGATAGTCAAAGCTTGATAAGCCAAGGTTATAAATTAGCAAAATTAGGCATGTTGGATATGTTTCCGCATACGAGTCATTTAGAATCTATGGCGCTATTTGTAAAAAATCGATAAAGAGAGAACTAATCCTTAGACGGTTAGTCGAATAACACAAACTATAAAACTAGGACGAATTAGATGGTTGCGGTTCGAAGCGCACACTTAAATCCAGACGAACAGTTTGAGCTAGAAAAATGGATTACGAGCTTAAAGCAAGAGAAAAATACCTCCGCTAAACTGACGGAAGTATACCGCCAATGCGAAACCTTATTGGCTGGTCACTCAAAATCGACCCTATTGCTTTGGCGTGGCAGAGAGATGATCGAAATACTGGTCACGCTTTCTATGGACCGAGCCACCTTGGTTGCCGCCCAACTGTTTCCTATTGCGACCAGCGGTATTGTTGAGCGTGAAGTGCTAGAAGAAACCTACGGCAAAGAGGTCGTTAAACTGATTGATGGCGTGGAAGAAATGGCCGCGATTGGTCAGCTTAACGTGACGATGCAAGGTAGTGAAGCATCAGAACAAGTCGACAATGTACGTCGTATGTTACTGGCGATGGTTGATGATTTTCGCAGCGTGGTGATTAAACTGGCTGAACGTATTTGTAATTTACGTGAAGTGAAAGATGAGCCAGATGAAGTGCGTCGCCTTGCCGCTAAAGAGTGCGCTAATATTTACGCGCCGTTAGCTAACCGTTTAGGTATTGGTCAACTTAAATGGGAAATTGAAGATTACGCGTTTCGTTATCAGCAGTCAGAGACCTACAAACAGATAGCAAAACAACTGTCAGAACGGCGTATTGTCCGGGAACATTACATTCGCGATTTTGTCGATGATTTACGCTCTGAAATGAAAGTATGTAATATCAATGCTGAAGTGAGTGGTCGTCCTAAGCACATCTACAGTATCTGGCGAAAAATGCAGAAGAAAAACCTCGCTTTTGATGAGCTATTTGATGTGCGTGCCGTACGGATTATTGCTGATAAACTGCAAGACTGCTATGCCGCATTAGGGGTTGTACATACTAAATATAAACATCTTCCTAGCGAGTTTGATGACTATGTCGCTAACCCTAAACCCAACGGTTATCAATCCATCCATACTGTGATTTTAGGGCCGGAAGGCAAAACCATCGAGATCCAAATTCGAACCAAGCAGATGCACGAAGAATCTGAACTTGGGGTTGCTGCGCACTGGAAATACAAAGAAGGTGCATCAAACGCCCGAAGTGGCTATGACGAGAAAATCACGTGGTTACGTAAGCTACTGGATTGGCAAGAAGAGATGTCTGATTCTGGCGAAATGTTAGATGAACTTCGAAGCCAAGTATTTGATGACCGCGTATACGCGTTTACCCCTCGTGGTGATGTCGTCGATTTGCCAATGGGCGCGACACCACTCGACTTTGCTTACCATATTCACTCTGAAGTTGGGCACCGTTGTATCGGGGCTAAAGTGGCTGGACGTATCGTGCCTTTTACCCATAAATTATCAATGGGTGATCAAGTTGAAATTATCACACAGAAAGAGCCCAACCCATCGCGTGATTGGCTAAACCCATCGACAGGTTTTGTTCATTCTGGTCGTGCGCGCGCGAAGATTAACGCATGGTTCCGTAAGCAGAGTCGTGAAAAGAACCTAGAAGCTGGGCGTGAAATTCTCGACGATGAATTAGCTAAAATTGGCGCGACATTAAAAGATGCCGAAAAATACGCTCTAAAACGCTTTAACGTAAATACACCGGATGAGCTATTTGTCGGTATTGGTAGCGGTGATTTACGCATTAACCAAATCGTTAATCACATTAATGCCTTAGTCAATAAGCCAACGGCTGAACAAGAAGATCGACAGGCGCTCGAAAAGCTTCAAGAGTCAGAAGCTCGAACACCACAACAAAGCAGGCCACATAAAGATGCAGTTGTAGTGGAAGGGGTTGACAACTTAATGACCCATTTAGCGCGTTGCTGCCAACCCATTCCTGGTGATCTCATCAAGGGTTACATTACTCAAGGGCGAGGTATTTCAGTGCATCGCAGTGATTGTGAGCAGCTCGAAGAACTTAGTCATCATGCTCCAGAGCGTATCATTGATACCGTATGGGGCGGGGGTTCTGTTGGTTTGTACATTCTAACGCTGCGCATTGAGGCAATGGAACGTAGTGGACTAATCAAAGACATTACCACCTTGTTAGCCAACGAAAAAATCAAAGTGCCGAGTATGAAAAGCCGAGTGGATTACAAGCGCCAATTGTTGATCATGGACTTTGATCTTGAACTCAATAATATTGAAGTATTATCACGAGTGATTCAACGACTTGAGCAGTTGAAAGATGTGATGTTAGTGAAGCGTCTTGGCTGATTTAATTAGTGAATACAAAATGCGATTAAAAGGTGAGTGGCTTTAGCTGCTCACCTTTTTCTTTAAAAATTGATGTTAAGGACAAAAAATGAGTCATCCAATTGAACAACTTGAACAGATCATGGCGCAATTGCGTGACCCAGAAAATGGTTGCCCTTGGGATAATAAGCAAACTTTTGAAAGCGTGGTTCCTTATACTATTGAAGAAACCTACGAAGTGGTCGATGCCATTCATAATCAAGACTGGCCAAACCTAAAAGAAGAATTAGGTGACTTACTTTTCCAAGTGATTTTTTATAGCCAAATGGCCAAAGAACAAGGTTTGTTTGATTTTTCAGAAGTCGTTGCTGCGGTCAATGAAAAGCTAACGCGCCGCCATCCGCATGTTTTTTCTGATACTAAGTTTGAGAATGAAGCCCAAATAAACGCCAACTGGGAAGCAGAAAAAGCCAAAGAGAAAGCACAAGCAGGCAAAAAACAACAAAGTATTCTAGACTCAATACCACAATCATTCCCTTCACTTTTACGTGCTACAAAAATCCAAAAAAAGTGTGCCAAATACGGTTTTGATTGGAATTCACTTGGGCCTGTTGTTGATAAGGTTCATGAGGAAATCGACGAGGTCATGGAAGAAGCTTTGCAAGTCAATCCTGACTTTGCACGAGTGGAAGATGAAATGGGGGATTTGCTATTCGCTACGGTTAATTTGGCTAGGCATTTAAAAACCGACCCAGAAGTGGCGTTGAATAAAGCAAATCGCAAGTTTTCTCGCCGATTTCAAGCGATTGAAGCTATGGTGGCAGAAAATGAAAAACAGCTAACGGACTTTTCATTGGATGAGTTAGATGCGATGTGGAATGAAGTGAAAAGATTAGAAACAGCAAAAAATAAATCTTGAAGGCTATGTTGGCTTTTTGAGGCTAATTTTCTGCTTTTGCGTGGTGCAATAAGTCATATCGAGTGGTGCACTTTGATTTGAAGCAAAAAATAAAAAACAACAGTGTGATAGATTTCACGTTGTAGCGGATAAGGGCTTCTGGTATATTTTCATCCCGTCCAGAAGAAATCCATTTCCCTCATTCAACCAATTTCAGGTTAAACATGACGACAAATTACATTTTTGTTACTGGCGGGGTTGTATCCTCTCTAGGTAAAGGTATTGCGGCAGCATCTCTTGCGGCGATTTTAGAAGCTCGTGGTCTTAAAGTGACTATGATGAAGCTTGACCCTTACATCAACGTTGACCCGGGCACAATGAGCCCAACTCAACATGGTGAAGTGTTTGTCACGGAAGATGGCGCTGAAACTGACCTTGACCTTGGTCACTACGAACGTTTCATTCGTACCAAAATGACTAAGCGCAATAACTTTACTGCTGGTCGTGTTTATGCCGATGTATTGCGTAAAGAGCGCCGTGGTGATTACCTAGGTGCAACGATTCAGGTTATCCCTCATATTACTAACGCTATCAAAGACCGCGTTATCGCAGGCTCCGAAGGTCACGATGTGGCTATCGTTGAGGTTGGCGGTACAGTAGGTGATATCGAATCACTACCGTTCATGGAAGCTATTCGTCAGCTAGCGATTGAAGTTGGCCGCGAACACGCAATGTTCATGCACCTTACTTTAGTGCCTTATCTTGCTGCTGCTGGTGAAGTGAAAACTAAACCAACACAACACTCAGTGAAAGAACTGCTTTCTATTGGTATTCAACCTGATATTCTGGTTTGCCGTAGCGATCGTATGATCCCAGCGAACGAGCGTAAGAAAATTGCCCTGTTCTGTAACGTGCCAGAAAAAGCAGTTATCTCAATGAAGGATGTGGATTCAATCTACAAAATCCCTCAGTTGATCAAAGCTCAAGGTCTTGATGATATTGTTTGTAACCGTTTTGGTATTAACGCGCCAGAAGCGAACCTTGCAGAATGGGAACAAGTGATTTACGAAGAAGCGAATCCTACTGCTGAAGTCGTTATCGGTATGGTTGGTAAGTACATTGAATTACCAGATGCCTATAAATCAGTTAACGAAGCATTGAAACATGCAGGCCTGAAGAATCGTCTAAGTGTTAAAATCAAATATATTGATTCGCAAGATGTTGAGACGAAAGGTACGGAAGTGCTCGCTGACTTGGATGCTATTTTAGTTCCTGGTGGTTTCGGTGACCGTGGTATTGAAGGCAAAATCCTTGCCGCACAGTATGCACGTGAAAATAAAGTACCTTACTTAGGTATTTGTCTTGGTATGCAAGTAGCGCTAATTGAATTCGCGCGTAATGTTGCGGGCCTAAAAGGTGCACATTCAACAGAATTTAACAAAGAAACAAAATACCCTGTGGTAGGCTTAATTACCGAATGGGTAGATGGTGAAGGTAACGTAGAAGAACGTACTGAAAAATCTGATCTTGGTGGTACTATGCGTTTAGGTTCGCAGCTTTGCCACCTAGAAAAAGGCACCAAAGCGTACGAGCTTTACGGGAGTGCGACAATTCATGAACGCCACCGTCACCGTTATGAAGTCAACAATAATCTTCGTCCGCAGATCGAGAAAGCTGGCCTAAAAGTATCAGGTCTGTCTGCTGACAAGAAATTGGTTGAAGTGATAGAGAACCCTGCTCACCCATGGTTTGTAGCAGCTCAGTTCCACCCAGAATTCACATCAACCCCTCGTGATGGTCACCCACTATTTGCAGGCTTTATTAAAGCAGCAGGTGAGTTCCAACGCGGTGAATCAGAGAAGTAACAAGGATATGGGCAGTTGCAATTGTTGTGCTGCTGCCCTTTATAGTTTTGACATTTAAATTCAACGAGAGGAAACATTAATGTCTAAGATCGTTAAAGTTCTAGGTCGCGAAATCATCGACTCACGTGGTAACCCAACAGTAGAAGCTGAAGTTCACCTAGAAGGCGGTTTCGTAGGTATGGCTGCTGCTCCATCTGGCGCATCTACAGGTTCTCGCGAAGCTCTTGAGCTACGTGACGGTGACAAATCACGTTTCCTAGGTAAAGGTGTTCTTAAAGCTATTGCTGCTGTAAACGGCCCAATCGCTGACGCTCTAGTTGGTAAAGATGCTAAAGATCAAGCGGCTATCGACCAAGTGATGATCGACCTAGATGGTACTGAGAACAAATCTAACTTCGGTGCTAACGCAATTCTTGCTGTTTCTCTAGCAAACGCTAAAGCTGCAGCTGCAGCTAAAGGCATGCCTCTATATGAGCACATTGCTGAGCTAAACGGTACTGCTGGTCAATTCTCTATGCCTCTACCAATGATGAACATCATCAACGGTGGTGAGCACGCAGACAACAACGTAGATATTCAAGAGTTCATGATCCAACCAGTTGGCGCTAAGACTCTTAAAGAAGCTCTACGTATCGGTGCAGAAGTATTCCACAACCTAGCTAAAGTTCTTAAAGCTAAAGGCCTAAGCACTGCAGTTGGTGATGAAGGTGGTTTCGCTCCTAACCTAGAATCTAACGCTGCTGCACTAGCTGCAATCAAAGAAGCGGTAGAATCTGCAGGTTACGTACTAGGTAAAGACGTTACTCTAGCGATGGACTGTGCTGCATCTGAGTTCTACGACAAAGAAGCTGGCAACTACAACATGAAAGGCGAAGGTAAAATCTTCACTTCTGAAGAGTTCAACCACTACCTAGCTGACCTAGCTAACCAATACCCAATCGTATCTATCGAAGACGGTCTTGACGAATCAGATTGGGATGGCTTCAAGCACCAAACTGAACTACTAGGTGACAAACTTCAACTAGTAGGTGACGATCTATTCGTTACTAACACTAAGATTCTTGCTCAAGGTATCGAGAAAGGCGTAGCTAACTCTATCCTTATCAAGTTCAACCAAATCGGTTCTCTAACTGAGACTCTAGCTGCAATCAAGATGGCTAAAGACGCAGGTTACACAGCAGTAATCTCTCACCGCTCTGGCGAAACTGAAGATGCAACTATCGCTGACCTAGCGGTAGGTACAGCTGCAGGTCAAATCAAGACTGGTTCTATGAGCCGTTCTGACCGTGTTGCTAAGTACAACCAACTAATCCGTATCGAGGAAGCTCTAGGTGAGCGCGCTCCTTTCAACGGTCTTAAAGAAGTGAAAGGTCAAGCTTAATTCCCCTTGTGGAAATTAACTTAGCTTTACTACTTTAGAGAACGCCCTGCATTGCAGGGCGTTTTTTTGTGCTGGGCTATTTCGTTTACACTAAGCTTTGCTTGCATTCAAAGCTGCAATAGCGGCGATACGTCTTTTTTCCATCTCTTCTCTGATCGCTTTTCCTTGTAACCCGCTGGCAACGATATCTTTCACCACGACTGATTGAGCCGCTTGATATGCCGCCTCAAAGATTGCTTTTTGAGGATAGGGGGTATTCTCACACCCTAATCGCCCAGCGTGATCGGCTTGGCAACAGAGTAATACGTCGTTCAAACGCTCTGGTTTACGCCATACATCGAGTTTATCGAATATTTTGAGCTTGGTGCTTGCTTTCAGCTCGGCCGCTCTGTGTATATTTGAGTGCTGCTCACACACTAATAGTGCTAATTCTTTGAATTCATTTGGAACACGTATGCGTTCGCACAGTTTTTTAATTATTTTCACCCCAGTATGACAGTGCATTTTATGGCTTGGCCATTCACTTTCTGGCGTTACACCTTTACCTAAGTCGTGGACTTGGGCTGCGAAACGGATTGTAAGAGAAGACGAGAGCCTAGCCGCTTGTGCGGCCACTAACAGCGTGTGAATACCACTATCAATTTCAGGGTGCCATTTTTCCGGCTGTGGGACACCAAATAGACGATCTAACTCTGGTAGAATCACTTTTAATGCCCCACATTCATGCAAAACAGAAAGAAAGATTTCGGGATTGTGTGTGGAGAGGGACTTGTGCCATTCTTGCCAGACGCGCTCTGGAGTTAAATGTGCCAGTTCCCCTGATAGCGAAATGGTTTGCATCAATTGCTTGGTTTCATCGGCGATGGTAAAACCCAAATGGCTCAACTTGGCTGCAAAACGAGCAACGCGTAAAACCCGCAAAGGATCTTCAACAAACGCGTCGGATACATGGCGCAAAATACGTAATTGAAGATCGCGCTGCCCACCATAAGGGTCGATAATGTGCCCATGTGGATCTTGCGCCATGGCATTGATGGTCAAATCACGCCTCATAAGATCTTCTTCGAGGCTAACATCTGGTGCGTAATAGCAGGCAAAACCAGTATATCCAGAGCCGGTTTTACGCTCTGTTCGTGCCAGAGCATGTTCCTGTTTGGTTTTGGGATGCAGAAATACAGGAAAATCTTTACCAACGGGAGTGAAGCCAGCCTCCAACATTTGCTCTGGGCTAGCGCCAACCACGACCCAATCTTGGTCATAGACATTAATATTGAGTAACTGATCGCGCAGCGCGCCCCCAACTAAGTATACTTGCACCGGATTACCTCGAATATACAGAAATGCCATTGGCGATTGATGTTAGCAATGGTACTTTTCCTAACACTGAAATGATAGAGACGAGAGAATGTATAAGGAATATTTTGCTTTCAATGAGCACCCGTTTTCAATTGTGCCGAGCTCTCGTTACCTGTTTTTGAGTCAGCGTCATCGTGAAGCGATACAGCATTTACAGGCAGGGCTGGGTGAAGGTGGAGGCTTTGCGTTATTAACTGGTGAAGTGGGCACGGGAAAAACGACGGTGGCTCGCGCCATGTTGGCGGCTCTAGATGACAAGACGCGGGCTGGGTTTATTTTAAATCCGACATTTTCAGATATTGAGTTGCTCGAAGCGATATGTGATGAGTTTGCGATTCAATATCAGCAGCCTGCGAGTTTAAAACAGTTAAGCCAGGCTATTTATCAATTTCTGCTAAACAACCATGCACAAGGTGTGAATACACTGCTTGTGATTGATGAAGCACAGCATCTCGCGGCGGATGTGCTAGAGCAACTACGGCTATTGACTAACCTTGAGACAGACAGTCGAAAATTACTCAAAGTGTTGCTGATTGGACAGCCTGAATTGCAGCAAAAACTGCAATTACCGCAACTACGCCAGTTGGCACAACGTATCACTGGGCGTTACCACTTACTGCCATTAAATGAAGAAGAAACCGCGCACTATATTCATTTTCGCCTGAAATTAGCCGGTGGTAATCCGGAGCTGTTTAATCTCAAGAGTAGCAAATGGATTGCCGCGCAAACTCACGGTATCCCTAGGCTTATCAATTTAGTCTGTGATGCGTGCTTAAAATTGGCTTACCAGCAGGGAGTGCGCGAAATCTCTTTCGATATCGTCCGTTCTGCTTGCCAAGATATTATGAAATTTCAGTCATCGGTTTATCAACCTCCTCAAAGCATTGCGACCAAGAAACCCTATCTAAACTTAACCGTTATTGCTGCTGGAGCGTTAATTGCTATCGCAGCCGGCTGGTTTAGCCCACATTTAATTGATCGTGTTATCGCTCAACAGATTCCATTGCCTGCATTACCCAAGCCGATCACTATGCAGGTCACTAGCCCTCAGTTAGAAAGTGATGTACGGGCTTCAAGCCAGCTAGAGGACGCGGTTAGTGATTTGTATAAGGTTTGGGGATACCAAGCTGCTTTAGTTGATAGCTTTTGCAGTAACGAAATCGAGAGCCTTTTCCGTTGTCAACGAGAGCTCGGTAACCTTGATGATATTGAAAAAATTGGCCTACCGGTTGTACTGACGTTGAATATCGGTCAGGCAACTGGCTATGCGGTGTTATACGGTCTGGTGGCTGACCAAGTGCAGCTCATTTTAGCGGATAAGAGAGTTCAAATAGATAGAGCGCAGCTTCTCGATTTGTGGTCTGGAGAATATCGCTATATTTGGCAGCGTCAATTAACTCGCACGCTGAAGCTAGGTATGCAGGGGAGAGATGTGCAAATACTGAATCAAAAACTATCTCAGGTGTTGGGTGAGCCAGTTTCTGAGTCAGTTCAGTTTAATGGTTCATTAAAGCGTAAGGTAGAGCTTTTCCAACGTTGGCAGAATATGGATGTCGATGGCATTGCCGGTAGCCGTACTTTAAGGCAGCTTGAACTACTGACTCAGCAAGATGCGCCGACGTTAATGATGACAGAGGAGAAAATATAGTGTCGCAAGTTCTTAAAGCATTGGAACAATCAGAAATCAGTCATCAGCAAAATGCACCTGTAGTGTTTACCTCGACTTCTCCGAAAATGGCGACTCGACCACATAAATTAGTGTCGCTGAAAAACTTGCTGCTATTGTGTATGCCAACGCTCGCTTGTCTTGGCTACTTGTTGTATCAAAGTTATCAGGCTCGATTACATGAAATTGATCAACTTGTTCAAAATGGTCCCAGTGTGGTGACCGAAAGTGCGCCCTACCAGTTATTGGACTATCCTGATTTTGCCGAGCTGAAAGCGATTCCTCGTTTGACCTCACAACCGTCGGATAGCGTTCTGCTTTCTAATCAGAGCGAGCAGAAGGCTGTAGATCTAACCATAGTTTCACAGAACAGTTCGGCAGCAGTTTCAAGTAGTGAAAAATCCGAATTTGGTCTTGGGGATGTGGATCTCAGTCAGTTATCACCACTGTTGGTGCAAAGAGTTGAACTTGCCTTACAAGACAAGGGGCAGCAACCCACATCAAAGTCATCTGGTGCAAATGTGTTATTAACAGAGCACGCCGATGAGTTTGCCGGGCGTTTGCCTGCATTGAACTTTCAGACACATGTTTATTCTAGCCGTGCAGATAAGCGCTGGGTCAAGATTAATGGCGTCGAGAGGGTTGAAGGGGATGTGGTGACTAGTGATGTTAATTTGGTTGCGATAGAGCCTCAATCAACCGTCATACTATTTAGCAACCAACGGATTGAAATTCCCGCATTGTATGATTGGCAGGGATAAAAAATGGTCACTGAAGAGTGACCATTTTTACATCGAATCGATTAAGCCCAGCCAGAAGGGTGCTTTTTACGACGCGGAATAATGTGTGGCAAAATTAAGCCAAGCAAAAGACCAATACCGGCAACACCACCACCATAAGTGAAATATTTAAGCAGTAAGTCTTCTTTTTGAGTATCGAGCCTTGCACGAAGCTCACGAGTTTCTGTTTGAGCAGCAGTGAGCTGTTTACTGATGTCACTGTAGTTTTGTTCTAGTTCAGCAATTTGTTGATTACGAACCTCGAGTGAATCAACAAGACCTGCTTTTTCACTGTCTGCATTTTTTTGTGCATTAGCCAATTTACCTTTGACTTCTGCAAGTTCGCTTTCCAGTTTAGGAAGACGCATTGCCATGCTTTCTTGGCGAGTAACGAAACGGCTTTCAACCCAACCGGTACGACCTTTCTCATCGACAATTTGGCTGTAACCTGACTCTTTGTTTACATCAAGCAATTTTACTTTATCACCGGCATCAATGCTGCCAAGAATTCGGAACTGGTTGCTCGGCCCTGAATGCATGTAAGTAAAGAGTTTGTCCGCAATATAGCGGTCTTGCGCAAAAGTTGGCGCAGCCAACATGGTGAATAGAACCATGCAGATCAGTTTTTTCACGATAAGTCCTTTAACAATCAGATGAGGTATCAAAAAATGCTTTTGGCAAATATTAAGAAGTTTCGTTAGTTGGTGCAACAAAGAAGGGAGGCTAAGCCTCCCTTTCTGTGCGTTTGAGTCAATAATGACATTGTATTTACAATATATTGACGCGCTTAGTTAGCCGAATACGGCTTGGATTGCATAGAAGAACACAACTGCAAGCAGTGCACCTGCTGGTAATGTTACGATCCAAGAAGCAACAATATTACGCACAACGCCCAAGTTAAGCGCTGCGATACCACGAGCAAAACCAACACCCAAAACCGCACCGACGAGTGTCTGTGTAGTGGAGATTGGAAGGCCAGTACCTGAAGCCAATACCACCGTAGAAGCGGTTGCTAGCTGGGCTGCAAAACCACGACTAGGTGTAAGTTCAGTAATTCCGGTACCTACAGTTGCCATTACTTTGTGACCTAATGTTGCCAGGCCGACTACAATACCAAAGCCACCGAGTGGAAGAATCCACCATGCAATTGTACTTTTGGTTGTAATTTCACCCATATGTTCGATAGTGGAAACAACGGCAGATAGTGGACCAATTGCGTTTGCTACATCGTTTGAGCCGTGAGCAAAAGCCATCGCACATGCGGTAATGACCATCAACACACTGAAGATACTTTCAACGCCAGCAAAGCCATGGTCTTCTTCGCGGTTGGCAAATTTCTTTTTAATGTATAGGTAGCCGCCTAGCATAACCAAACCAGAAACAATGGCTGACCACATCCAAGCTTCACCGCCACTTAGATGTAAGCCAACGTGTTTCAGGCCTTTCTTGATGGTTACTAAAGCGATAACCATGGTGGTGATAAACATATAAATTGGCACAAAGCGTTTCGCATTCATCAACGGATTTTCAGTATCAAAAATCAGTCGCTGTGCACTGACGAAAATCAAGTACGCAAAGAAACCAGAAATGACGGGAGTCACAATCCAGCTCCCTACAATGCCTTGTACACTGCCCCAATCGACGGCTTCTGTACCGACTGATACGCACGCAAAACCGATGATTGCACCGATAATTGAGTGAGTAGTCGAAACAGGCCAGCCCATGTAAGAAGCCAACAATAACCATGTGCCTGCGGCAAGTAGCGCAGACATCATGCCATAGACAAGAACATCAGGTTGGTGTGCAAATAGAGATGTTTCGATAACACCTTTACGGATAGTGTCGGTTACTTCACCACCAGCGAGATATGCGCCCGCAAATTCAAAGATCATCGCAATAAGGATGGCTTGTTTTACGGTAAGTGCTTTCGAGCCTACAGAGGTGCCCATTGCATTCGCAACGTCATTTGCACCAATACCAATAGCCATCAGAAAACCGAAAGCGGCTGCAACAATAATCAGGACAGTGCCGTAGTTCGCAAGGATATCCATCGTAATACCTAGTTGTTTGATAACAAGCGGAGCAATATTGTTTACGTTTTAATGACGCAAAAAACCATCAGCGATGAATAATAATCAACGCTTAATTGATGGTATCAAATAGTGCTCTTCGTTATTTGGTTAACTTATTGATTTAAGAACGAGAAAGCATAACTTCAAGACGAGCGCCTACGCGCTGTGCTTGATCGGCAATGCCACCCACCCACTCTAGAATTTTATACAAGAACATGACGTCGATCGGATTCATTTTTGATTCAATCGCCATCAATTGTTGGCGTAGTTGAACCTGCATCGTGTCAGTGTCATCTTCAATCACATCCAGTTGATTGATCATTTCAGCTACTAACGTAACTTCACGACCTTTAAATCCAGTTTCCAATAACTCATCGAGCTCATTGATCACTTTCTGTGCTTGGCCCGCTGCGTCTAAGCAACGTTTTACGTAAGCAATGAAGTTTTCTTGAAGAGGCTCTGGGATGATTAATTGACGACCGTAAACACGGCCTGAAATATCTTTGGCAAGGTTTGCGAGTTTATCTTGCTGAGTTAATAGTTCCAACATGTCGGTACGATCAACAGGCATAAATAAACCGCGAGGCAGTTTAAGACGAATTTCACGCTTAAGTACGTCTGCTTCTTTCTCTAGATGAGAAATTTGAGCACGAATTTCAGCTGCTTTTTCCCAATCACCCTTTGAAGCGACTTCAAAGAAGTTGACTAGATGTGAACAGCATTCATTCACACATACCACGTGGCGTTGCAAAGGCTTTATAGGGGACTTTGCAAATAACCCCATAATTGTATTTACTGGCATGGTCATTCAACCTAAAAAATATAACCTTAAAAGAACATACACCATTCTTGGTGAAATGTTGAGCGATGGCTATAAAGGCGCGCATGTTAACCCATTCAATCTCTCATTTAAACTGTTTTAGATCATCATTCTGGTGATATTTGTCACTTGCCCCACTGTGCATTAGGCAATATTCTTTCACCATCTGCTTTGAAAGGGTTAGTTATGGAAACCGAGATAGAACTGAAGTTTTTTGTTTCTCCACAATTTTCGGAAATTTTACGATACAAAATTTCTGAACTCAAAGTACTTCAGCACAGTTGTCGAGAGTTGGGTAACATTTACTTTGATACGCCTGATAATTGGCTACGTCAGCATGATACTGGGCTTCGTATTCGCCGTTTTGATGATGTGTATGTTCAAACCGTGAAAACAGCCGGGCGAGTCGTAGCGGGCTTACACCAAAGACCAGAATATAACGCAGAGCACAATAGTGATGAACCTAAACTGGCCCTACATCCCGAAGATATATGGCCAACGGGTAAAAGTGTTGAAGCGCTTCAATCAGAATTGATCCCCTTATTCTCAACGAATTTCACCCGCGAACAGTGGTTGATCGGCATGGCTGATGGTAGCCAGGTCGAAGTTGCTTTCGATCAAGGTTTTGTTGTCGCTGGTGATCAGCAAGAACCGATTTGTGAAGTGGAGCTTGAGCTCAAGTCGGGACAAACCGACGCTCTGTTTACACTTGCACGCCAATTTTGTGAACATGGTGGTATGCGCCTTGGTAATTTGAGCAAAGCGGCAAGAGGTTATCGTCTATTTTCAGCCTACCTTGGCGATGAAGTAAAACCATTGGCTTTGGTTAACACTGACAGCTGTGATAGTGTTGAATCTTGCTTTATCCATTCTTTAGAGCATGGTTTGTCTCATTGGCACAATCATGAGCAGATTTATACTGAACGAGATTCGGTTCCAGCACTGCACGAAATTAAACATGCGATTAGCTTTTTACGTCAAACACTCACTGTTTATGGTGGGATTGTGCCGCGTCGAGCTAGTGCGATTTTGCGTCAAGAATTGAAGTGGTTAGAGAAAGAGTTATCTTGGTTAAAAACGTATGACTATTTAGCTGACTTACTTGAGGATAAAGGCCATGCGTTACGTAAGCTTGATGCACGCAAATTTTTAATCGCAGAATTAAAAGAGCAACAAGAAGCATTGCCAAGCCGTGATGATGTGCTCAAGTTACTCAATTCGGCGCGTTACACAGGTTTACTGCTTGATCTTAGTCGTTGGATTCTTAGCCGTGGATGGCAGCCATTTCTGGATGATAAAGCAAGAGACAAAATGGCGGGTAATATACGAGCCTTTTCAGTGAAGCAGTTGGATCGAACGTGGGCTGAGTTAATGGAGGTATTCCCTCCCAAAGTTGAACTGAACCCTCAAGAGTATATTGATCAGCAATATCGTTTAATGCGCAATTTATATACCGGTGTTGGGTTTGCAAGTTTGTATGATGCCGAAGAGCGTCAGAATTTTCGTTTGCCTTGGGCGGATTTATTACAAGGTATTGATGATTTATTGATGCTCAAACCATTAGAAAGTCTGGTCGATAAACTGCAAGATGATGAACAAGATCAATTGAAACGTTGGTTGGTTCGTCAAGAAAACTCAATTGTCCATGCGATGGAGCAAACCCGTAACATTGGTATTGAAGCTGAGCCTTATTGGCGTAGTCACCGTTAATCTGGACTTTTAATCCTTTAAAAAGAGATGCTACGGTGTCTCTTTTTTGTTTTCATCATGTTCAGTTTTCTGTTCTAACAGTTGTGTTTCAATTTGATCGATCCGAACTAGGATCTGTTTTTGTTGTTCAACTAATTGGATCAGCAGTTTTTCTTTATTTTCTGAGCGGCGAGTTTGATGTTTATCTGGTGAGGTAATTAATGAAGTAATCAAACCTGAAATCATACCGAAGAGTCCAACGCCAGACATAATGATCGTTGCGGCCAACACTTTTCCCCCATCTGTCACGGGATAATGATCACCATAACCGACGGTTGAAATCGTCACTAACGCCCACCAAAGTGCATCTCCTCCTGAGTGGATATTGGAATCCGGTGCTTTACCTTCAAGGAAAAGCATAAAACTTGACCCAATAGTCAGCAGTACTACCATTAATAATAAAATAGAGGCTAGGGTAGTTTCTCTTCGATTTGCCATTAATTGTTTGAGAATGCTTTTTCCTGAACGGATAACGAGCAGTACGCGCAAAATATGGAAAATACGCGCGTAGCGTAACTGTTCAATAATTGGAATGCTTGCGACAAAGTCGATCCAATGTACTTTCATATATTGCACTCGATCTGTGGAACGGATCAAATCAACAATCAGTTGCAGCATAAAAATACTACAGATCAACAAATCTAGGCCGATAAGGACCTGATGGGTGTTATGATCAATTGGGACAAACAATAAGCCTGAGATCACAAATAGCGCCATCACTGACAAGATCAGTGACAATAAATTCATCGGATTTGTTTCATCTTTGGTATTATCTTCTTTCATACGAAGCTCAAAATAAATAGCGCATCTCTTTTCAGAGTGAGCAAAATTATAAACAATTTCAATGTCTAAGACTTAGTGGAGAACTAACAATGGCTACGATGGCGTTTAAACCATGGGAGCGAGTGATTACCGATATTCGCCTTGTTCCTAAAATGGTGATGCTGATGGTGTTCAGTACAGTATTAATTATCGCCAAACAGCTTTGGGATGCGCACACTTTTTACCAATCACTACTAGCCGTAACCCAGAATCTCGATATTGCCCAACAACACTATGATGCTTATATTACACAAGTTATTTGGCAAACGGCGTTAATCATCATTATTTTTGTTGTGTTGCTTTTAGCGGCAGCCAAGATCATGTTGCGTCAAACTCAATATTTGAGTGATTCAATCAAACTGATGGCAAGCCGTGATCTTTCCACTCCGATTAATATGGAGTGTAAAGATGAATACGGTGATGTGGCTCGCGAACTCGATAAAACCCGTCGTCAACTGCAAGATGTGATCAGAGTGCAGATTGAATCCTCCCAAGAATTAGCCGCTTTAACGGAAGTTATGACAATCAGCATGTCAGAAACGAAAGAGTCGGCACAAGAAGAATTTAACGAAATTGATCAACTGGCTACCGCCATGAGTGAAATGACTTCTACGGTACAAACGGTTGCTGAACACGCGCAAACGGCGTCATCTTTAACCGAAGAGGCATCAGGGCAGGCGCAGACAGGGCAGCGTTTCGTTAAAGGTACCATCACCAAGATGAGTGAGTTGTCGCAAGATATCTCAGCGTCAGCGCAAGCGGTCAACCAAGTTGAGGAACGTGTTGTCGCCATTGGCAGTGTGGTTGGAACCATTCAAAGTATTTCAGAGCAAACCAACTTATTGGCATTGAATGCCGCGATTGAAGCAGCGCGCGCAGGTGAAGCTGGGCGTGGTTTTGCGGTTGTTGCGGATGAGGTTAGGAACCTAGCTCAGCGTACTCAACAGGCAACCATTGAAATTCAAGAGATGATTTCGCAATTACAAAGTAGCGCAAATTCAGCAGTTGATCTGATGGAAAAAAGCGTAGTAGAAGCCGCTGAAGGGGTTGAACTAGTGACTAATGCCGGTAGTGAATTAGATGGTATTGTCAACCAAGTGCGACGCATTAATGACATGAATATTCAAATAGCGACGGCTGCAGGTCAGCAAACGAGTGTGGCTCAAGAGATGGACCAAAACTTGACCAATGTTCGTGAGCTGGTTGAAGCGTCGGTAACCGTGGTGGGAGAATTGCTCGAAACCTCGGAAATCATGCAAAGCAATGCTGAAGAGCTTGATCGTAAAATTACCCTCTTCAAAGTGTAAACCGATACTGTAATAACCTTGAATCAACGCCCACAATTCTTGTTGTTGGGCGTTTTTTATTGCAGCAAGTTTGGTATAAATATCGTCTCAACAAAAATTCGTCGCAAAATATTAACTGATGCTAGTGCTTAAGCATTGATATCAAAATACAAGGATGCCTCATGCGATTGCCTTCTGTACTTAACTCTTCCGCTCAAGCTGCTTATCAGCTGCTTCTAGAACAACAACCTTGTATTGAGCAGTGGCCTGAATCACTCAAATCTGAACTAATTTACGTACTGGGGTTGAGTCAATTTATTGGAGAAGCACTGCAGCGTGATGAGGTGCTGTGTCAGCAATTACCTCATATGCTAGAAGATGCGGCACAAACAGAATCATTATCACACCAAAATAAGTCACGTTTTGATGGCTACCGTAGTGAGCTGGCCAAGCAACTGGCAGCCTGTAACGATGAAATGAGTTTTCATCGCAGATTACGCCAATTCCGTAATCGAGAAATGGTCTATATTGCATGGCGTGATTTTACCGCCTCTTGGCCGCTAGAAGAGAGTTTAGAGCACCTATCGGCTTTGGCTGAAGCGCTGATCTTTGAAACTTATCAATGGCAGTATCAAGTGTGCTGCTCAGAATGGGGAACCCCCACTAATGCCGATGGTGAGGCCCAACCAATGTTGATTATTGGTATGGGGAAATTGGGTGGCGGTGAGCTTAACTTTTCTTCAGATATCGACCTCATTTTTACTTACCCAGAAAATGGTGAAACTCAAGGTGCGCGTCGTAGCATCGCCAATGCTCAGTTCTTTACTCGTTTAGGTCAGAGAATCATTAAAGCACTGGATCAGCACACTTTTGATGGCTTCTGTTACCGAGTTGATATGCGTCTGCGTCCGTTTGGTGAGAGTGGTCCTCTGGTGATGAGCTATGCCGCTCTGGAAGATTACTACCAAGAGCAAGGGCGTGACTGGGAGCGTTATGCCATGATTAAAGCTCGGGTAATGGGGCGTGAAATGTACCCGCAGTATCAAGAGCTGCGCCAAATGCTGCGCCCATTTGTTTTTCGACGCTACATTGATTTTAGTGCAATCCAATCATTGCGCCGTATGAAATCGATGATCAGCAGCGAAGTACGCCGCCGTGGGTTGCAAAACAATATTAAATTAGGCGCTGGTGGTATTCGGGAAATTGAATTTATTGCTCAGGTTTTCCAATTGATCCGTGGAGGTCGTGAACCGAGCCTGCGACAACGTGGATTACTCGAAACGTTAACCGCTATTGAAGAGCTAGCCTTGTTACAGCCAGAAGAGGTTGGACATCTACGCAAGGCTTACCATTTCTTGCGTCGTTTAGAAAATTTATTGCAAGCGATGGCTGATAAACAGACTCAAACTTTGCCCGATAATGATATTGACCAACTTCGTTTAGCGACCGCAATGCAGTGTGCAAGTTGGCAGGTATTACTGACTCACACTCAACAGCACATGGCTAATGTCCACCAAGTTTTTGCAGCCTTGATTGGCGATGATGAAGAGGAAGAAGAGAATACGATAGCCAAGCATTTCCATGAACTGTGGGATATGGCGCATAAGCCGGAGGTTATCGATAGCATTCTTCAGCAAGATCTTGCTTGCGCTCAGTCATCTGATATTGCGAAGGTATTGATTCAGTTTAAAGACGATTTAGCGAAAAAAACGCTAGGCCCTCGTGGGCGTGATGTACTCAATCGTTTAATGCCTAAGGTTTTTCAGGCTATTTTCCAACATCCAGATGCCGAGTTTGGTTTATCACGCGTGTTGCATTTGATGTATAAAATCGTCACGCGAACGACTTATCTAGAGTTGCTTGATGAACATCCCGCCGCTCTGACCCAACTGGTCCGTTTGTGTACCGCCAGCCCAATGATCTCTGAACAATTGAGTCGTTATCCTATTTTGCTAGATGAGCTGATAGACCCTCAGCATCTGTATAATCCCATTTCACTTTCGGCTTACAAAACCGAATTGCGCGATTTTTTAGCACGTATTCCTGAAGATGATATGGAACAGCAAATGGAAGCGCTGCGCCAGTTTAAACAGATTTGCATTTTACGTATTGCCGCTGCTGATATTGCAGGTGCTTTGCCTGTCATGAAAGTGAGTGACCACTTAACCTATCTTGCCGAAGCCATTGTAGAAGCGGTCATTCACCAGGCTTGGTTGCAAGTCAGTGCCAAATATGGACAACCTAGGCATTTAAAAGACCGTGATGGAAAAGGGTTTGCTGTGATTGGTTATGGCAAAGTGGGGGGATGGGAGCTAGGTTATAACTCAGATCTCGACATCGTATTTATGCACGATTGCCCTATCGATTCGTATACTGATGGCCAAAAAGAGATCGATGGACGTCAGTTTTACTTACGCTTAGCACAACGCATCATCCATATTTTTTCTATACGCACCGCATCAGGTATTCTCTATGAGGTTGATACACGTTTACGTCCTTCGGGAGTCTCCGGGTTACTGGTGAGCCCTGCTCAGGCATTTGATGAGTATCAGCGCAATGATGCTTGGACATGGGAGCATCAGGCTCTGGTGCGGGCGAGAGTCATTTATGGCGACGAACCCTTACAACACGCTTTTAATCAAACGCGTCATGAAATCTTATCCCTACCAAGAGAAGAAACTAAGCTTAAACGAGACGTTGTCGAGATGCGACTTAAAATGCGTGAGCATTTGGGTGGCAAAAAAGCCGGACGTTTTATGCTTAAGCAAGACATTGGTGGGATTACCGATATAGAATTTTTAGCTCAATATCTCATTTTACGTTTTAGTTATGACAAGCCAAAATTAACCTATTGGTCGGATAATGTGCGTATTTTTGAATCTTTACTGGTGCAAGGTGTAATGGAAGAGCAGCAGGCGGTAGCACTGACGAAGGCTTATACATCGATGCGCAACCAAATCCATCATCGCAATTTACTCAACTTAGATGCCGATGTGGACGAAAGTAAGTTTACTGAAGAAAGGAAACTGGTCACTGAGGTTTGGAATCAGTGGTTAGGTTGAGAGTTTTAGGCGCTCTATTAGCTGTGTTACACTCAGCATAATAACGAAAATTGGAGATCCACAATGAAACCAATCCTACCTGACTACAGCGATGCAGGTGTACTTATTATTGGCGATGTAATGCTCGATCGCTACTGGTATGGCCCTACTGGGCGCATTTCACCAGAAGCTCCGGTTCCTGTAGTAAAAGTAGAGAATAACGAAGAGCGCCCAGGTGGAGCGGCGAACGTGGCAATGAATATTGCTTCGCTTGGTGGCCACGCGCATATCGTAGGTTTGACAGGAATAGATGAACCAGCAAGAGTATTGACCGAAACACTAACTGCATTGAAAGTGAAATGCGATTTTGTTGCGTTGCCAAATTACCCAACTATTACCAAGCTGCGTGTATTAAGCCGTGGTCAACAATTGATCCGTTTAGACTTTGAAGACAAATTTGAAAATACCGATCCACAGTTGATCTTATCTCGTATGGATCAAGCGTTACCGCACGTGAAAGCGGTCATTTTGTCTGATTACGCAAAAGGCGCGCTAGAGCACGTACAGCAACTGATTCAAAAAGCTCGTGCTGCTAAGGTACCAGTATTCATTGACCCTAAAGGTGCTGACTTCGAACGCTATCGTGGTGCTACTTTATTGACTCCTAACATGGCTGAATTTGAGCATGTCGTGGGTAAAGTAAAATCGGATCAAGAATTGGTCGATAAAGGCCTCGCTTTGATCGAAGAGTTTGACCTTGAGGCATTGTTGGTGACTCGCAGTGAACATGGCATGACTCTGCTAAGACGTGGTCAAAAGCCTTTCCATCTGCCAACTTTAGCCAAAGAAGTGTATGACGTAACGGGGGCTGGTGATACCGTCATTTCTGTTTTAGCCGCTTCCGTTTCTGCAGGTAAACCACTGGATGAAGCGTGTGCGTTAGCCAATGCTGCAGCTGGTGTCGTTGTCGGCAAATTGGGGACTTCAACCGTATCAACCATTGAACTTGCTGAAGCTGTTCATGGTAGTAAAGACACCGACTACGGCGTAATTGGTGAGCAAGCACTGATTGAAGCGGTCAAAAAAGCGCAAGCCAAAGGTGAAAAGGTCGTCATGACTAATGGCTGTTTTGATATTTTGCATGCTGGTCATGTTTCTTATCTTAACCATGCGGGGCAATTAGGTGATCGCTTGATTGTTGCAGTCAACACTGATGAGTCAGTGAAACGTCTCAAAGGCCCTGGTCGTCCTGTTAATCCAACTGATCGCCGCATGGCGGTACTGGCTGCGTTAGGTGCGGTTGATTGGGTCGTACCATTTAGCGAAGATACGCCTCAACGTTTAATTGCTGAAGTCTTGCCTGATTTATTGGTGAAGGGCGGTGATTACAAACCTGAAGATATCGCTGGTGGTAAAGAAGTTATCGCAGCAGGTGGTAGTGTTAAAGTACTCAACTTTGAAGATGGTTGTTCAACCACTGAAATTATTGAAGCGATTAAAGGTGGCCGAGGCTAATCTTTAGTGGCTCTGTTGCTATAGTTCCGTTTTCAACTGCGCCATAAAAACACGTAAACTACAAAAAAGCCGCTGAAAATCAGCGGCTTTTCTTACCTAGTTAAGCTTTGAATTAACCAGCGGCTTTTAGGCCAGCGTTAATATCTAAGATATCTTGTTCACTAAGAGTACCCACCGCTTGGCGCAGTTGAAGGACGCTTAGCAGGTAGTCGTAGCGAGCATTAGATAAGCTTTTGTTCGCATCGTATAGTCGACGCGTTGAGTCCAGTACATCAACGATAGTGCGAGTACCTACGTCAAAACCGGCCTCTGTTGCTTCTAATGCTGATTTCGCTGAAATGACTGATTGTTCATAAGCACGTAATGCGCCAATCGATGCACTGATATTGTTGTTATAAGCACGAACATCTTTGACAACGCTACGGTAAGTTTTCTCAAGATCTTGGCTTGCTGCAACGTATGCAAATTCAGCTTGCTTGGTTTGAGAGCTGATATTGCCACCGGTGTACAGAGGGACAACCAAGTTCACACCAATATTGAAGTCATTATAAGCATCAAGATTCGAACTTGCGTTATGGTCGTTACTTTCATCACCATAGTTATAGCCAGCATCTAATGTCAGTGATGGTAAATGCCCTGAGCTGGCGAGTGAAATGTTATCTTTAGCAACGTCTTGAGCAATACGAGCGGTTAAGAGGTTGAGGTTTTTCTGCTGTGCTTCTTCCAACAGCGTATTCATTGAAGTCGCTGTTTTGCTGGCTGAAAAACGATCTGTGTCTAACACATTTAAATTGGTGTGCTCTTGCCCTGTTATTTCACGCAATGCTTCATAGCTGTTAACTAAGCTGTTTTCAGCTAAAACTTCGTCGGCTAATACAGCATCGTACTGAGCTTGTGCATCATGTACATCAGTAATCGCGGAAAGACCAACTTCAAAGCGTTGTTTGGTTTGTTCTAACTGGCGAGCGACAGCGGCTTTTTCAGCACGGACAAACTCAAGGTTATCCTGGGCGCGCAGCACTTCAAAGTAAGATTGAGCAACGCGCAAGATAAGGCTCTGCTGTGTTGCTGCATAGGTTGAGTCAGCCTGACGAGCGCTTTTCTCCGCTGTATCCAAGGTTATCCAGCTAGAACGATTGTAAAGCTCTTGGGAGAAATTGATGCCAGCGGTTAACTTATCACTTTCCCGAGGATCAATATTACTACGGTTAATGTTGTAACCCGCAGTTAAGTTGATTTGTGGTAATAAGCTACTGCGGCTAGAAGTAATCGCTTCAAAAGCGGCATCACGACGAGCTGCTGCACTCAATAATTGCGGGTCATTCTCTTTTGCTTGATTATAGATATCAGCCAGAGTGTCTGCCCATACTGAAGTACTCAGGCTGCCTAATGCCGCGCTGATGAATAGAGGAAGCAGTTTTTTCATTAGTCCTATTCCCTGCCTTAATTATGTAAGAAGGTTATTTACCAAGAGTTTAACTTAAATTGGTGGTAATTCACTCGAAACTTTGCACTTTTTTACATATAACTGTCCACTTGTGCAATAAATTTTGCGTTTAACTTAAATAAAAATACAATTTTTATATAAAAAGTTGAGCAATATCCTTGGTAGTCGATGAATTCCATGATTAAACTATGAGATTCACCGAGTGAGGTTTCAAATGCAACAGTCTGATAAGCAGCACATCAATTTTTCACCTGCGGATGTGGAAGTGCTCTCAAAAGAATCACTATTTCAAGGTTTCTTCCGAATGGTGAAATACCGTTTTAAGCACAAGCTGTTTGAAGGGGGGTGGAGTGCACCTATCGAAAGAGAAATGTTCGAAAGAGGCCATGCCGCGGCGATGCTTGCTTATGATCCCACTCGAGATGAAGTGGTGATCATTGAGCAGATCCGTGTCGGTGCACTAGAACATGCACAGCCTTGGCAGTTAGAGATTGTCGCTGGCATTATTGATACCGATGAAAGTGCCGAACAAGTGGTGCGCCGAGAGTCGCTAGAAGAAGCGGGAGTGGAAGTTGGCCGAATCGAAAAAATCACCTCTTATTATCCATCAGCAGGAGGCTGTTCTGAAAGGTTAGATGTGTTTGTCGGCGAAGTGGATACGACTAAAGCGCAAGGTGTGCATGGGTTAGACTATGAAGGTGAAGACATTAAAGTGCATGTTATGAGCCGTGATGAAGCTTACCAATTGGTGAAAAGCGGACAAATTGAGAACGGTGCCTCAATAATTGCATTGCAATGGTTAGAGCTTAATTATCAGCATTTACAATCACTATGGCAGAGTTAGCATTGAAAAAAACGTATCACGTTGATTTACCAGAGTTAATGCGCGTGTACGAAACCAATTACGCTAAGCTTAACGCTTTGTTGCCCCAGCAGCCGAGCGTCGGTGATTTGCGCTGCTATCAAGCTGCGAAAATGACATATCAATTACAAGTGCTAGAGGTCACAAAGTACACAACTTTAGTGGAGATTTGTCAGAGTGATGACGTTTCGGTGTTTCCATTGCCATCAATGTCTGTCAGGCTTTACCATGATGCGCGTATGTCGGAAGTTTGCTCAAGTGAGCAGTTAAATCAAGTGCAAGCGCGTTATGATTATCCCAATCGCAAAATGCTTCAAAAAGATGAGAAAGCACAGCTCAATCGTTTCTTGGGAGATTGGCTAACCTTTTGCTTGAAGCACGGTATCAGCCGTGCACCTATTAGTATTCCTAAGAACTGATAGTATTCGCATAGACTAACAATATTCGTAAAAACTAAACCATTAGTCATTCAATTTGGATTAATAGATTTTGAACGTGTCGCCCACTTTAGACAATACAGACAGCATAAAACTGCTACAAATCACCGATACGCATCTTTTTGCTCCGGAAGATGGCAGTTTGCTAAGCGTCAATACCGTCGATAGCTTTAATGCTGTCGTTGCGGAGATCTGCGCGCAAAACGTGGTTTATGATGCAGTTGTGGCGACTGGAGATATTTCTCAAGACCACAGTGCAGAATCTTACCTGCGTTTTGCTGATGGCATTGCTGCGTTAGATAAAACGTGTTTTTGGTTGCCTGGTAATCACGATTTTAAACCCAATATGGGAAGCGTATTTCCTTGCGCGCAAATCCAGCAGCCAGAACATGTTTTACTCGGTAAGCATTGGCAAATGATCTTGCTTGACTCTCAGGTAGTGGGCGTCCCCCATGGCCGATTGAGTGATCAACAACTCGCACTGCTGGATGAACAATTATCAGCATACCCACAACGGCATACCTTAGTTTTGCTTCATCATCATCCGTTATTGGTTGGTAGTGCTTGGCTTGATCAGCATACTTTGAAAGACAGTGATGCATTTTGGAATGTGGTTACCCAGCATCACAATGTGAAAGCGGTTGTGTGTGGTCATGTTCATCAAAACATGGATAAACTGCACCACGGTGTTAGAGTCATGGCTACGCCGTCCACTTGCATTCAATTTAAGCCTAATTCGGATGATTTTGCCTTAGATCGCACTTCACCAGGATGGCGAGAAATAGAGCTACTGTCTGATGGTCAAATCAAGACTCAAGTAAAGCGTTTGGCCAACGGTGTATTTCAACCCGATTTTAATGCCAATGGATACTAATATGACAAAACGTCAGCCGATGCTTCTTTACATCCATGGTTTTAACAGTTCACCGTTATCGCATAAAGCACAAGTGATGCTTAATTATTGCAATGAGCATCGCCCAGACATCAAAGTGGTTGTGCCTAAGCTTCCTTCTTTTCCTGCCCAAGCTGCAGAGCACCTACTTGATATCGTTGAACAATATCAAGAGCATTATCAAATTGCCCTAGTTGGTAGCTCACTTGGCGGCTATCTGTCTATTTGGTTGAACCACCTATTTGATTTTAGAGCTGTGCTGATAAACCCAGCTATTAAGCCCTATGAGTTGTTGGCTGACTTTCTGGGAGAGCAAGTTAATCCATACACTCAAGAGCGTTATGTGTTGCAAGCTAAGCACATTGAAGAGCTTAAGGCGCTAGAAGTTTCGATTAATAATGTCAACTCATTGTGGTTGCTACAGCAAATGGGCGATGAGGTTTTGGATTACCGCCAAGCCGTTAATAAACTGGTTGGTTCGAAACAGACTGTTGAATTGGGGGGAGATCATAGCTTTGTTAATTTTGAGCGCTACCCACAACAAATCATCGATTTCCTCAAACTCTGAGAGCTTCATTGAGGGAGGAGTCATAATTTTACCTGTTACTTACTCATCTCACTTGACATAAGCAAGCCTCTTCCAGACTATGTTCCACCTATACTTTTGCAGTTTGTAACGCTGAAAGATTCAGCGTTGTTGTCACTAATTAACCAAAATCACACAATTAATAGACTGCTGAAAAAGTAACGAATCATTTATCTATAAAAGCATTCCGTATTATGACTGAACAATATAATGCTGGAGCCATTGAGGTTCTTAATGGCTTAGAACCAGTACGTCGCCGACCAGGGATGTATACGGATACAGCGCGCCCGAACCATTTGGGCCAAGAAGTTATCGATAACAGTGTCGATGAAGCGCTAGCCGGACATGCCTCCAAGGTGCAAGTTATTCTCCACGCTGACCAATCACTAGAGGTGATTGATGATGGGCGTGGTATGCCTGTTGATATTCACCCTGAAGAGAAAATTTCAGGCGTAGAGCTTATTTTCTGTAAATTGCATGCAGGTGGTAAGTTTTCCAATAAAAACTACCAGTTCTCTGGTGGTCTGCATGGCGTTGGCATATCTGTCGTGAACGCCTTGTCTAAACGAGTCGAAGTCAGCGTTCGCCGTGATGGACAAGTGTATGAAATGGCATTCGAACATGGCAATAAAGTTGAAGAGTTGACCGTAACCGGTACTTGTGGGCGTCGCAATAAAGGGACTAGCGTCCACTTTTGGCCAGATACCAGCTACTTTGATTCCCCCAATTTTTCGGTGACTCGCCTAATCAACAACTTGCGTGCCAAAGCAGTGCTTTGTCCTGGTCTGGAGATTACCTTTAGCGACAAAGTGAACAACAACGAATATCGTTGGTACTACGAAGATGGGTTAAAAGATTACCTCGCCGAAGGCGTCAAGGGTTACACCTTATTGCCTGAAGAGCCATTTACTGGTGAGTTTGTTGCTGATACTGAAGCGGCAAACTGGGCGGTGATATGGCTACCAGAAGGCGGTGAGATGATCACCGAAAGCTATGTCAACCTGATCCCAACCGCTCAAGGTGGTACGCACGTTAATGGTTTACGTCAAGGTTTGCTCGATGCAATGCGCGAATTCTGCGAGTTTCGCAACTTGTTGCCACGTGGCGTTAAATTAACGGGTGAAGATGTCTTTGACCGCTGTTCTTATGTGCTGTCGGTTAAGATGCAAGACCCGCAGTTTGCCGGCCAAACCAAAGAGCGTCTCTCTTCACGTCAAACCGCTGCATTTGTTTCTGGCGTGCTTAAAGACTCTTTCAGCTTATGGTTAAATGAAAAACCTCAATTGGCCGAGCAATTGGCTGAAGTCTGTATTGCAAATGCTCATCGCCGCATGCGCGCCAGTAAGAAAGTGGTACGTAAGAAAATAGCGTCAGGGCCTGCTTTGCCGGGTAAATTGACCGATTGTTCAGTACAAGATCTTAGCCGCACCGAAATATTCTTCGTCGAAGGAGACTCGGCAGGAGGTTCTGCCAAGCAAGCTCGTGACCGTGAATTCCAAGCGGTAATGCCGTTGCGCGGTAAAATATTGAACACATGGGAAGTCTCTGCTGATCAAGTTCTTGCTTCCCAAGAAGTTCACGACATATCCGTGGCGTTAGGAATTGACCCAGATAACGATGACCTAGATGGTTTACGTTACGGCAAAGTGTGTATTCTTGCCGATGCAGATTCTGATGGACTACACATCGCGACATTATTGTGCGCCTTATTCACCAAGCATTTTAAAGCACTTGTACAAGCGGGGCATATCTTTGTGGCTATGCCACCTTTGTATCGTATCGACTGTGGTAAAGAAGTGTTTTATGCCTTAGATGATGCTGAAAAAGATGGCATTTTAGAGCGTCTAAGTAAGAAAAAAGCAAAAATCAACGTGCAACGATTCAAAGGTCTGGGTGAGATGAACCCGCTTCAGCTACGCGAAACGACGATGGATCCGAATACGCGTCGTTTGGTTCAATTGACGATTGATGATGCTGCCGCAACTGATGAAATGATGGATATGTTGCTGGGTAAGAAGCGAGCGGATGATCGCCGTGCGTGGCTGCAACGTTATGGCGATATGGCTGAGGTGTAATAGATGTCAACAGAAATAACCTATGATGGCGTTGAACAACTGCCGCTGCGCAAGTTTACCGAAGACGCTTATCTTAACTATTCGATGTACGTCATTATGGACCGTGCATTACCGTATATTGGTGATGGTTTAAAACCGGTTCAACGACGTATTATTTATGCCATGTCAGAGCTTGGTCTCTCTGCTGCGGCAAAATATAAGAAATCAGCCCGTACTGTTGGTGACGTGTTGGGTAAATACCACCCACATGGCGACTCAGCATGTTATGAAGCTATGGTATTGATGGCGCAACCTTTCTCTTATCGCTACCCATTAGTGGACGGTCAAGGGAACTGGGGGGCACCAGATGACCCGAAATCATTCGCGGCAATGCGTTATACCGAAGCGAAATTGTCTAAGTTTGCTGAGGTATTACTCGGAGAGCTTGGTCAGGGTAATGTGGATTGGCAGCCTAACTTTGATGGCACTATGAAAGAGCCACAAATGCTACCAGCACGCCTGCCTCATATTCTGCTCAATGGGGTAACTGGTATTGCAGTCGGTATGGCAACGGATATTCCGCCACATAACGTACGTGAAATTGCCGAGGCCACTATCCACTTAATTGATCACCCTGGTGCTGATCTGCCTGATGTGATGCAGTATGTTCAAGGTCCAGATTATCCAACGGAAGCTGAAATCATTTCACCGAAGGCCGATCTCGAGAAAATTTATCGCTCTGGTCGCGGTAGTGTGAAAATGCGTGCGGTTTGGCACAAAGAAGGTGCTGATATCGTCATTACAGCGCTACCTCATCAAGTATCTGGCGCTAAGTTACTAGAGCAAATTGCCAATCAAATGCGTGCGAAAAAGCTGCCGATGGTTGAAGATTTACGTGACGAATCGGATCATGAAAATCCGACCCGTATCGTAATCGTGCCACGTTCAAATCGTGTCGATTGTGATTTATTAATGAGTCATCTATTCGCATCGACTGATTTAGAGAAAAGCTTTCGCGTTAACTTGAATATGATCGGCTTAGACAACCGTCCGCAAGTGAAAGGCTTAGTACAAGTACTGTCGGAATGGATTGAATTTCGTCGCACAACGGTACGTCGTCGTTTGCAATATCGTCTTGATAAAGTGATGGCTCGCTTGCACATTTTAGAAGGTTTGTTAGCGGCGTATTTGAATATCGATGAAGTCATCGAAATTATTCGAACCGAAGATGAACCACGACCTGTTTTAATGAGTCGTTTTAATATTTCAGAAATTCAAGCTGATGCGATTCTGGATATTAAACTGCGTAATCTTGCTAAATTAGAAGAGTTCAAAATTCGAGCTGAGCAAGATGAGCTAGAAAAAGAGCGTGAAAAACTAGAGCAACTATTAGGCTCAGAACGTCGTCTGAATACGCTATTGAAAAAAGAGATTAAAGCAGACGCTGATAAGTACGGTGATGATCGTCGTTCTCCATTAGTTGAGCGTGCTGAAGCTAAAGCATTAACAGAGCGTGATCTGGTACCAAGTGAAGCGATTACTGTTGTGCTTTCAGAAAAAGGCTGGGTGCGTCACGCCAAAGGGCATGATGTCGATTGCCAAGGTTTAAACTATAAATCGGGTGATCAATACCTTGCTCATGCCTGTGGTAAGAGTAACCAGCAGGCGGTGTTCTTAGGTAGTGATGGGCGAAGTTATTCGTTAGAGTCACATTCTTTGCCATCTGCACGTAGCCAAGGTGAACCGATTACTGGGCGCTTAAATATCACCGAGGGATCGTCAATTCGCCAAGTTGTGATGGGTGAAGATGACCAGTTGTGGCTAGTCGGCTCTGATGCTGGTTATGGGTTTGTATGCAAAGGTAGTGAGTTACTGTCGAAGAACCGCAGCGGTAAAGCTTTGGTCAACTTGCCTGAAAATTCAGAAATCATGCCACCACAAGCGATTGGTAACCTTGATGCGGATGAGATTCTAGCGATTACTAACCAAGGGCGAATGCTCCTTTTCCCTATCAAAGATTTGCCTCAGTTAAGCAAAGGTAAAGGGAATAAGATCATCAATATTCCTGCGGCGAAGTCGAAAGATCGTGAAGAGTTTGTTTCTCACTTAATGTCTTTACCACAAGGTGTTTCCATTACACTTTATGCGGGCAAACGTAAGCTTGGATTGAAAGCGAGCGATTTAGATAACTTCCGTGGTGAACGAGGACGCAGAGGTGGCTTATTACCACGAGGTTTACAGCGCGTCACCAGTATTGAGATTGAAGCAGAACCTGCGACATCCTTAGCTGAAGAAGAGTAATTGAACCAACAAAAAGCCCCGAATGTCGGGGCTTTTTGTTAATCATTTATAAATCACCACTCTAGGCGGTGATGATTGTTTTTAACTATTAAATCTATTCACGTAAATCTTCGGCAATCGTCACTGGCAAGGTAACTTCCTCACCCTTGCGAAGAATTAATATTTCAACGGTTCTGCCTGGTCGCAGATCGGTTACGATATCCATAACATTTTGCCGGCCATTAATTTTCTTACCATCAATTTTTAGAATAATATCACGCTCTGCAAATCCAGCTTCCGCCGCCGGGCCATTAGGATCTATGCCTAGTACGACAATGCCGCCCATATGTTCACTGCCAAGCAGCCGTGAAGTGACTGGTGTAATGTCTTGTCCATCAACACCGATGTAACCGCGGATAACACGTCCATCAGCGATGATTTTTTCCATGATGGTATTAGCAAGCTTGTATGGAATGGCGAAGGAGATCCCATAGGTTTCCATATTCGTTGCCTGTTGGAACGATGCTGTATTAATCCCTACCAGTTCACCTTGCGTATTAACTAATGCCCCACCAGAGTTCCCTTCATTAATTGCCGCATCCGTTTGAATGAAGGCTTGTCGACCATCGGCACTGATAGAAGAGCGTCCAGTCGCTGAAATGATGCCAAAAGTGGTGGTTTGCCCTAGATTATAAGGGTTACCGATGGCTAAAACGATATCACCAACCTTAGCTGAATAGTCTGAGTTAAGCGGAATTACAGGTAAGTTTGTTCCTTCAATTCGTAAAATGGCAATATCTGTTCGACGATCTTTACCGACTAACTGCGCAGCTGCAATTCGACCGTCTTGCAGCGCGGCGACAATTTGATCGGCCTGCGCCACCACGTGATAATTGGTGATGATATAGCCTTTCTCGCTAACAATAACACCAGAGCCTAAGCCTTGAATTGATAACTTTTTCGAGCCATTTTCTGTATATTTCTGGTTGTAGATATTGACCACGGCCGGTGCTGCACGACGAACAGCTTGATTGAAGGATAGTTGCAGTGAACCGATATCGGCAGGTTCGGCATTATTCGGTGTGGTTAGAATATTTGAGCGTAGGGAAGGAATAGCCAGTAATAGAATCACTCCGGTAATTAATCCAATTCCAACGGAACGGGCTAGAAAACTAAGCATACTTTCCCCAAATAAAACTTATGATTTACTCAGGATATTTTTCTGAGTCTGAAAGGGGAAGAATAGCACTACCTGCTTAAATAAGGAAAGGGCAGCATTCAATATGCTGCCCCACTGAACAAATGTACCTAATGATATGTGTTAACGAACAACCAAATAAATTGTTCTATCTCCACGTTGAATATTCAGTGCAAGCACACTTGATTTCTTCTCTAACAGAGCTCGCAAGTCTGCTAGGTTTTTTACTCGCTTACGATTGACGCCAATAATGATGTCACCTTTCTGTAATTGATAGGCTTCTGCGGCCGATCCCTTTTCTATATTGGTGACTTTCACTCCAGCGATAGGATCACCGTCTGTTGTATTGGTTAACTCCGCCCCAGTTAAGCCTTCATGCAGTTGCTCAGCTTTGGTTTTGGTGTTGTTTTCACCCAATGTGACTTTAAATGTCTCAGATTTACCGTCGCGCATCACGCCTAAAGTGATTTCTTTACCAGCGCCTAAGGTTGCCACTTTTGCTCTTAATTCACTGAATGTGTCAATTTTCTTTCCATTAAGGGTAGTAATGACATCACCTGCTCTTAGCCCTGCGTTGTCTGCGGCGCTACCTTCAATCACCTGACTGACAAACGCTCCTTTGCTTGACTCATAACCTAAAGCATCAGCAAGTTCAGAGGTGATTTCTCCACCTTGGACACCAAGCATGCCACGTTTTACTTCACCAAATTCTAGAATTTGCTCTGTGAGGTTTTTCATCATATTTGATGGGATAGCAAAGCCGATCCCGACGTTGCCGCCATTAGGCCCTAAAATAGCAGTATTGATACCAATCAATTCACCATTGAGGTTGACCAGAGCACCCCCGGAATTACCGCTGTTAATTGCTGCGTCGGTTTGGATAAAGTTTTCAAAATTTTCAATATTCAAACCACTACGGCCAAGTGCTGACACAATACCGGAGGTAACGGTTTGTCCAAGACCAAATGGATTGCCGATAGCGACAGTGAAATCTCCAACACGTAATTGATCGGAATCTGCAATTTTAATTTGCGTTAAGTTTTTCGCTTTTTCTAATTTAAGCAAAGCGATATCGGACATTTTGTCGCCACCAACCAGCTCTGCATCGTATTCTCGACCATCATGAAGAGTGACTAATATTTTATCGGCCCCATTAATTACGTGGTAGTTAGTGACGACATAGCCTTTATCGGCATCGGTGACCACGCCAGAACCTAACCCTCTAAACGGTCGTTCTTGAAGTTGATCGATTGGAAAATCAGGGCCAAAGAAAAATTTGAACTGTTCTGGAATTCGCTGCTGAGATACCTGCGTTCCTTCAACAGAAATACTGACCACGGCGGGGGTCACACGTTCTAGCATTGGTGCCAAGCTAGGGAGTTGCTCGCCATCTACGGAGAAGGGAAGTGCAGCAATAGCTGGCAGTGGGGTGATGATTGAACTTAAACTTAAAGACAGTGCTGTTAGGACGAGTAAAGGTTTTTTCATCATGAGCTCCTTTGGATTAATGCCTTCGAAGTTTAATATTTGTACTAAATATTAAACTTCAACACTCTTCGTGAGGATTATGACTCAAAAACCTTTATAAAGTTCATGATAGACAATTAAGAAGCATTCACCTTAACGACGTCTGCAGATCGAATGATTTCTTTTTCAGGGGTGTTAAAAAGCCCCGTTGCGCCATTGGCGTAATCTTTAGGTGCTTGCTCTAAAATACTGCTATCAACTTTGTCTGACTCATTATGTTGGGCAATTTTTTTGATAAACGGATTATCTTGTTCTGGCATGTTGGGTAAAAGATCGGCAGAGGTTTTCGCCATATGCTGATACAGTTTTGTGTAATCCTTGCCTAACGTGTCTAACATTTCTGCTGTTTGCGCAAAATGGTCAGACAGCTCTTGCTTTTGTTGTTCTAGGTTAAATTTCGCGTTATCTAATTCTTTTTGTAGAGACTTTTGATTCTTATACTGAGGCGTAGTGAGTCGAGAAATAATCACTCCTAGCACCGCCCCTACCAGTAAGCCTACAACGGCATATATCCAAGGCATAACAGCTCCTTATTGTTGTTATTTAACATGTTTTTTACCTGTTGGTTACACATGTCGTTTGGACATGTTACTATGACTCTTCTAGTCGATAAAGCGAAATACGCCAAATATCAGTACCCATTTCATTCGATGCAGTAGGCGGTTATGACACCTAAACAGAAATACAGACAAGATATAGAAAAGTTTGGTTTTCAGCACGATGACGCGCAAGCGCAAGCCGTCGATGCTTTAGATTTACTGTATCACCAGTTACAAGATTATCTTAACCAACCAGTGGTGACATTTTCAGCATTTCAAAAGTTGTTAGGTCGTAAAGCACCTCAAGTCATACCGCCAAAAGGTTTGTATTTTTGGGGCGGTGTTGGAAGGGGTAAAACTTATCTGATGGATACGTTTTTTGAGTCATTGCCAACTACTAAGAAAATGCGTGTTCACTTTCACCGTTTCATGCACCGTGTTCATGATGAACTAAAGCTGCTAGACGGTGTTGAAGAGCCTCTTGATAAAGTGGCTGACAAATTTAAGTCTGAAGTTGAAATTATCTGTTTTGATGAGTTTTTTGTTTCTGATATCACCGACGCAATGATACTCGGCACACTTTTTCAGGCTCTGTTTAAAAGAGGGATGGTTTTGGTCGCTACGTCCAATATTCCTCCGCATGATTTATATCGTAATGGTTTACAGCGAGCTCGCTTTTTACCTGCGATTCATTTAATTGAATCCAACTGTCTAGTGCTTAATGTAGATAGTGGTATCGATTATCGCTTGAGGACTTTAAAACAAGCTGAGATCTACCATTTCCCTTTAGATGCTAAAGCGGATAACAATTTGCAGACTTACTATTCACAGCTGACTGGTGAGGGGAAGGCTGTTATTAATCAAATCGAAATAAACCACCGTGTTTTATCCGTAGTTAAAGCGAGTGATGGCGTACTTCACGCCACTTTTGAGCAACTTTGTCAAAGTGCTCGCAGTCAAAATGACTATATAGAACTATCGAAAATTTATCACACTGTTCTTTTAGCGAATGTAAAACAGATGGATAGCACCATTGATGATGCTACAAGACGATTTATTGCCTTGGTTGATGAATTTTATGAGCGTCAAGTGAAGTTGATTATTTCCGCAGAGGTTGACTTAAAAAACCTTTATCTTGGTGGATTACTCGAATTTGAGTTTAAACGTTGTCAATCACGTCTTATTGAAATGCAAAGCCATGAGTATTTAGCTAAACCGCACCTTGCGTAGCGGATTTTGCACTTACACTTAAGTTGAAATAAAAATCGTGATTTTGTTCAAAAAGGGGTGATTTTTTCAACTGACTTCTCTATAATCCTGCGACCCACCGTTACTGCAGGTCAGTTTCTTTGAAACATAAGACCGAGAGCACCAAGCGCTCGAAGGGGTGATGACTGGACTCTTAGACAGTGGGAGCAATATGCTCCTTTTAGTGTAAATTTTATTTAACGGGTTATTATTAGCATGAAAACTTTCGTTGCTAAACCAGAAACTGTAAAACGCGACTGGTATATCGTAGACGCAGAGGGTAAAACCCTTGGCCGTCTAGCAAGTGAAATTGCATCTCGCCTACGTGGCAAACATAAAGCTGAATACACTCCTCACGTAGACACTGGTGATTACATCATCGTTGTTAACGCTGAGAAAGTTACTGTAACTGGTAACAAAGCAGCAGCTAAAACTTACTACCGTCACACTGAATTTCCAGGCGGCTTAAAATCAATCACTTTTGATAAGTTGATTGTTCGTAAGCCTGAAATGGCGATTGAGCTAGCGGTTAAAGGTATGCTACCACGTGGTCCTCTAGGCCGTGCTATGTACCGTAAGCTGAAAGTTTACGCTGGCGCTGAGCACAACCATGCTGCTCAACAACCAAAAGTACTAGACATCTAATTGGGGATTTCGAAAATGGCAGAGAATCAATACTACGGCACTGGCCGTCGCAAAAGCTCAGCTGCACGCGTTTTTATTAAACCAGGCAGCGGCAACATCGTAATCAACAAGCGTAGCCTTGATGTTTACTTTGGTCGTCCAACTTCTCGTATGGTTGTTAAACAACCTCTTGAGCTAGTTGAACTAACAGAGAAACTAGATCTATACATCACTGTTAAAGGTGGTGGTATTTCTGGTCAAGCAGGTGCTATCCGTCACGGTATCACTCGCGCTCTAATGGAATACGATGAATCACTACGTCCTGTTCTACGTGCAGCTGGCTACGTTACTCGCGACGCTCGTTGCGTTGAACGTAAGAAAGTTGGTCTACGTAAAGCACGTCGTAAACCACAATTCTCTAAGCGTTAATCTTTTATATCAGAAGATATACGCTTCCAGTTTTACTGGGAATTGCGATTCAAAAAGCTCGGTATTTATACCGAGCTTTTTTGTTTTTTTAGCGTAAACAAAAATTCACTTCTCTAATCACATCATTTAGTTATTAATCTTTAATGCCCCTTTTGTGACGTCACGTGCGATTTACTTCACGAATGTTACAAAAAAGTAGCTTTATCTTGTCAAAAAGTAGGGTTTTATTTATCATTTGCCATCAAATAAATACAACTAGATTCGTATTTTGTTAGCCATGCTCTTATAAGCGGAATAACAATAATCCACAAGGAGCAAATGGGAGAATGTTTGGATGAGCAATGCGCCTTTAAATAACGGCCGCAGACGTTTCTTAACCGCAACAACAGCTGTTGTTGGTGGTTTAGGTGCAGCTGCTGTCGCCGTTCCTTTTATTAAATCTTGGAACCCAAGTGCAAGAGCAAAAGCCGCGGGTGCCCCTGTTGAAGTTGAAATCGGAAAGCTTGAAGAAGGGCAAATGGTCCGTGTCGAGTGGCGTGGCAAGCCTGTATGGGTTGTTCGTCGATCTCAATCTGTTGTTGATGGGTTGAAAGAGATTGAAAATCAACTTCGAGATCCTCAATCGGGAGAGCAACAACAACCAGATTATGCTCAAAATGCTTACCGCTCAATAAAGCCTGAGTATTTTGTTGCTGTTGGTATTTGTACCCACCTTGGTTGTTCACCAAGCTATTTACCTGACTCTTTTAGTGAACAAGTTCAAGGCGTGAAATCAGGTTTCTTCTGTCCTTGTCATGGTTCTAAATTTGATATGGCTGGCCGGGTTTTTCAAGGCGTTCCAGCGCCATTAAACCTCGTTATCCCTAAATATATGTACCTCAGCGATACTCGTATTGTCATTGGTATTGACGAAACAGGGGAGGCCTAATAATGCAAGTCTTACTTGATTGGGTAGAAAAGCGTTTACCTGCAATGAACGCGTATAAAAAACACCTTTCTGAATACCCAATGCCGAAAAACTTCAATTTTTGGTATTTGTTTGGTTCATTAGCCATGTTGGTGCTGGTTAACCAGTTGGTTACTGGTGTTTGGTTGACCATGAACTATGTGCCGTCGGGTGAAGGTGCTTTTGCTTCTGTTGAATACATCATGCGTGATGTCGAATACGGTTGGTTACTGCGTTATATGCACTCTACTGGTGCTTCTGCATTCTTCGTGGTGGTTTATCTGCACATGTTCCGTGGCTTAATTTATGGTTCTTACCAAAAGCCTCGTGAATTATTGTGGATCTTTGGCATGCTGATTTTCCTTGTACTGATGGCTGAAGCTTTCATGGGGTATCTACTGCCATGGGGTCAAATGTCGTATTGGGGGGCTCAGGTCATCATTTCTTTGTTTGGTGCCATCCCTGTTATTGGTGATGACCTAACATTGTGGATCCGTGGTGACTATGTTATCTCTGGTGCAACGCTGAACCGTTTCTTCGCATTACACGTTATTGCGTTGCCTATCGTGCTACTACTATTGATTGTCTTGCATATTCTTGCTCTTCATGAGGTGGGGTCAAATAACCCTGATGGTATTGAAACCAAGTTGCCAAAAGGCAAAATGGGCGATGGTTACCAAACACAATTTAAATTCCATGAATACTATACGAAGAAATACGACATCATTGACTCAGTGCCTTTCCATCCTTACGGCACGGTGAAAGATCTTATTGGTGTCGCAGGCTTCTTATTCCTTTTCTGCTATGTACTGTTCTTTAACCCAGAAATGGGTGGTTATTTCCTTGAGCCGCCAAACTTTGAGGCTGCTAACCCGCTAAAAACACCGGCACATATTGCCCCTGTATGGTACTTCACCCCGTTCTATGCCATTTTGCGTGCAGTACCAGATAAGCTAATTGGTGTGGTTGCCATGGGCGCTTCTATTGTTGTGCTTTTCCTATTGCCTTGGCTTGATCGTTGTAAAGTTCGCTCTTACCGCTATCGTAGTAAGATCCACTTAATCAACATTATTCAGTTCACTATCTGCTTTATTGCGTTAGGTGTTTTAGGTGCGTTGCCTGCGACAGCAACTTATACATTGCTTGCACGTATATTTAGCGTTGGTTACTTCATGTTCTTCGTTCTGTTGTTCTTCTACAGTAAAAATGAAGCAACGAAACCATTACCAGAGAGGGTGACATTTAAATGAAAAAGTGGATTGTAATTTTGTTTGCAATGCTGCCATCTCTAGCTTTGGCTGCAGGAGCTAACGTACATCTTGATAAAGCAAATAATGACTTAACCGACCAAGCATCGCTGCAAAATGGTGCCAAGCTGTTTATGAATTACTGCTTTGGTTGTCACTCGACGCAATACCAGCGTTATGAGCGAGTGGCAACAGATTTGGGTATTCCAGCGGATCTGATGAAGGAAAGTTTAATCTTTGATCCGAATGCGAAAATTGGCCAACTGATGGAGAATGCGATACCTGATAAATCTGCGGCAAAATGGTTTGGTGCTGCACCACCTGATTTGACCTTGGTTGCTCGAGTTCGTGGAACAGATTGGTTATACACTTATCTTCGTTCTTTCTATGCTGATCCTAGCCGTCCATTTGGTGTGAACAATATTGTGTTCCCAAGCGTGGGTATGCCACATGTGCTTGAAGAACTGCAAGGCATACCTCAGCCAGTCTACGGGACGCACCAAGTTGATGGTGAAGAAGTTGAAGTGGTTGTCGGGACTCAGTCTGATGGTACAGGTGAACTGAGCCAAAGCGAGTATGATCAGGCGGTTCGTGATCTGGTTAATTTCTTGGACTATTCAGCGGAGCCCGTTAAGTTAGAGCGTCAATCACTTGGTTGGTGGGTAATGGCATTCTTAGTGCTATTTACCATTGTCGTTGTAATGCTTAAGAAAGAATATTGGCGCGATGTGCACTAATTGTGCTATTATGCGGCGCTAATTTCTGATTTTTATTGAATCATCAATGGAGGCTTAGCCTCCATTGTTTTTATTTCTGTAAGTGTGCTGGAGGGCTCCATGGCTGTAGCTGCCAATAAACGTTCTGTGATGACGCTATTTTCGAGTGCATCTGATATGTATAGTCATCAGGTTCGTATTGTTCTAGCGGAAAAAGGTGTCAGTGTTGAGGTTGAATTAGTGGATGAAGCTAATTTACCTGCTGAGCTTATCGAGCTAAACCCATATAAGACAGTACCAACTCTTGTTGATCGTGAGCTCGCGCTTTATGACTCAAAGATCATCATGGAATATTTAGATGAGCGTTTTCCTCATCCACCATTGATGCCTGTTTACCCGGTTGCTCGTGGTAATAGCCGTTTGATGATCTACCGTATCGAGAGAAACTGGTACTCACTTGCTGAGAAAGTAGTTAAAGGCAATGCTGAAGAGTCAGAAGCTGCACGTAATAAGTTGCGCAATGATCTACTAACTCTTGGTCCTGTATTTGCTGAATATGAATACTTCATGAGCGAAGAGTTCAGCTTAATTGACTGTTATCTCGCACCTTTATTGTGGCGTTTACCTGAATTAGGTATTGAGTTGATCGGTCCTGGTTCTAAAGAGCTGAAAATCTACATGAATCGTGTATTTGAACGTGATTCATTCTTGGCTTCGTTGACGGAAGCTGAACGTGAGATGCGTTTGGTTCGTTAAGGTAGTTTGATGGATATCGCCCAAATGACCCCTCGCCGACCATACATGCTACGCGCATTCTATGATTGGTTGCTAGAAAATGAGCTGACTCCTCATGTGGTTGTTGATGCAACCCTTGATGGTGTACGTGTTCCTATGGAATTTGTACAAGATGGACAAATCATCCTAAATCTAGCACCAAGAGCGATTGGTAACCTTGAGCTGGGTAATGATGCGATTACCTTTAATGCTCGCTTCGGTGGACGACCACATTCGGTAATTGTTCCTTTGTATGCGGTACAAGCAATTTATGCTCGTGAAAACGGTGCAGGGACCATGTTTGAACCAGAAGATGCGTACATAAATGCTATTGAGTCTGGTATGTCAGATGTTTCTGAAGATGAAGGGTTAACGTTTGACGTTATTTCTGATTCAGGTGAATCAATGACAACCGAAGAAGCTTCTCGTCCAAGAGGCAAGCCTAGTCTTCGTGTTATTAAGTAAGCTAATTTCTAGGTTATCAATACAAAAAAGCAGCGATTTTCGCTGCTTTTTTTCATCCTAATATTTGCTTTAAATGCGGGTTATTCACTGTATTGAAAAGCCTTTATTACTTGTTTTACCCCAGAGATATTTCGGGCAATGTCTGTGGCAAGCTCAGCGTGTTCTGCCGATACGTAACCGAGCAAAAATACTTCTCTGTTTTCTGTGATTACTTTAATTTTGATGGTGTTCAATTCAGAATTTGCCAATAAGGAAGATTTTACTTTGGTGGTGATCCAACTATCGTTACTGATTTCCCCAAGCGACAAAGGCGCTTTTATCCGAACTTGGTTGTGAATGACTTTAACGCCTTTTGTTTCACGCGCTTTCTTCTCAAAATCACTCAGTAACTCAGATGTCTCTGATTGCCCCATCAATATAACCGTACCTTGATACGAACTTGCAGTGATGCGAGTTTTTCCCTTGAATGGCGCTTTATTGGCAATGCCTGCGACTTCAAATTCGATATTGTTATCATTCCAAATTTCTTGAGTGGTACGTGGGTCGGTTACTATATTTGCTGTTGTTGCTGCGCCAGCAATAATAACGCCAGCACAACCAGATACAGCAAAGCTCAGTAGTAGCATGAGTGAAAATTTTAATGTTTTCATTGTCTATTCCTCGTGAGCAGGGAAGAGCACTTGATCAATTAAATCACACAAACAGTGTAGAGTGACCATATGAACTTCGTGAATGCGAGCTGTACGTTGCGATGGAATACGAATTTCGACATCATTTTCGCCTAATAGTCCTGCCATTTCACCACCATCCTTACCAGTTAGTGCAATGATAGTCATGTCTCGTGTAACGGCGGCTTCCATCGCCTTGATGATGTTTTTGCTGTTACCACTGGTGGATATTGCCAACAAAATATCACCAGGTTGTCCAAATGCGCGAACCTGTTTAGAAAATATTTCTTGGTAGTGGTAGTCATTGGCGACAGCGGTCAGCGTAGTATTATCAGCCGTTAAAGCGATAGCAGGTAAGCTTGGACGTTCGGTTTCAAAACGGTTGAGTAAACACGAGGCAAAAAGTTGCGCGTTTGCAGAAGAGCCTCCGTTACCACAGCATAAAATTTTATGACCATTGAGCAGTGTCGCCACCATTGCTTGCGCTGCATGGGTAATGGCATCCGGTAGTGCTTCCGCTGCCGCAATTTGAATTTGAATGCTTTCTGTAAAACTATCTTTAATGCTGTCTAGCATCGATTATCCTTGAGTAATTGCGTTTTTAATCCACTCGATATGCTGATCATTATGATGAATCGCTATCACATCGAACCGAAAATCTGTGTCATAAGGCGAGAGCCCATGTTTGAGCAACCATAAGTTTGCTGTTTTTACTAACTTGGTCATTTTTGCTGCAGTCACCATTTCAGCGGCATGTCCGTGGTTCTGGTTCTTTCGATACTTCACTTCGACGAATATGATCGTCTCTTTTTCGCGCATAATAAGGTCAATTTCACCCGTTTTGGTCGTGAAGTTTTGTTCTATAAAACTCAAACCACAGCGCTGCAAATATTGCTTTGCTGTGGTTTCATAGTGTTGGCCTAATGCTCGACGGCTAAAGAGCACTACGCTCAGCCCAACTGATTTCTCTTTGCACAATGCATTGGTCATTGATGCTCAGTGTGCCGGTCTTTCCTTGAATGCTATATCCTTCGACCACTTTCATTTGCGGTAATTCTACCATTAATTGATAAGCGTCCATTCCTAGCGCCTGTAGGCGTCGCTCGGTGTTAGAATTTTTTGGCCACAATTGATTCATTTGGCTATCTAGCTGAGGATTTGGATGGATCAGTAATGGAATGTCACTGTAAGTGACACCACTTAGATCTTCATATTGTTTGCTGCCACTGTTACTACGGGAATTAGAAAATAACTTCGGTGGCGTTGCATCTGGGTTAATTGCCACCTCGATAAATGGCTTGATTAAAGTAAGTTCAGCACTGTTAGCAACGATATACACAGAATCAATGTCACGACGGCTACGAGGTTGACTTTCTAGGTCAATCCCCACCAGCGCATCCATTTGTGCAATGTTTTGTTGGCTATCTTGCAACCCAAAAACGGTATTGATATTACGTTGCAGTTGTCGCTTATCACCAAATAGATTGACCGCTACTTTGTTTTTACTGTATTTGCGCCACTCGCTATTGAATGCCTCGATTACGCGTTGCCCATAATTACCTTGAGGCGCCAGAATAAGTGGGTATTGATAGCCTTGACTAAAGAGGTATTTAGCGGCTTGTTCCACTTCTTGTTCTGGTGATAGAGCTAGATAGCATGTATTTACGCCTTCTTCCACTTGATCCGGTATATTCAATGCAAGTGTTGGAATGGATGCTAAACGTGCTTGCTGCAATTTATGCAGATTTTCAATATTGGCTTTAATCAATGGCCCTACGACAAAGTCGATATTCTTTTCAATCAGTTGAGCATCAATATCTGCCGCATCTTCAGCATGGGTATCAATCACAGTTAACGTGGCGTTGGTATCACGATCTTTGTCATTCATCATCGCCATAATAAAGCCATCGCGGATCAGTTGTGCTTGCTTAGCAAACTTACCCGATAGCGGCAGTAATAATGCGGTGTTGGTTGGTTTTATGATCTCTAAAGACAAAATATCTTGAATGGCCTTAGGAGTGTAAATTGCTGCTGGATGCGTACTATTTTCTGCCAACCATTGTTCTAACGTGTTCTTTAATTGCGGAATATTGCCGTTCAATGTTTTCATATATACAGCAAGTTGCAACCAACCATCTAGGATATTTTCACTCACATCGGTAGTGAGTGTTGTGATGGTATTGGTGTTGTAATGATTGAGATTAAGCCAGATCTGATCGGCTATCGCTTCTTGCTGAGCATTATCAACATAGTCTGCGAGAGCGACCAGTTCGCGGCTGGAATCAAAAGGACGCCCAAGGGCGGTAAAAATATCGGCACGTGTTTGGTGATATTGTGCCCAGGTCTCTGGTGTTAGTTTCCACCATGCTTGGAAATTAAGTTGCGACAGAGCTTGCTCTAATTGTTCATCATTAATGAATAGTTGTGCTCGTGCTAATTGCCATTCTGCTTGCTGCGCTTCGGACAACGACTGCTTTGATATACGCTTGATTAAAAGTTGAGCCTGCTCATTATTATTTTCGTTGATGGTGGCTTTAAGTGCCATGATCAACAAATCATTTTGCAGTGAATCTTGGCTGCTATCAGCTTGCATCAAGTAGCTTTGCGCTGACTGCATTGGATCTTGAGTGATATCCACAGAAGTCGGTGCTGAAGGATTAGACGAACAAGCCGCCAAAGCCATTGCTAATGCAACGGGAGTGAGTAAGCGTGGTACACTGAGTCTCGGATGGTTCTTCATAGCCATGAGTTCTTTCGTTATTCCGTGTAAAATTGTCTCTATATTAATCGTTGAAGTGATGGTAAACAAATGACAGATAGCAAAACCTTGCCAGCAGAGATCCCAACTCTCTACATTGTTCCTACGCCAATTGGCAATTTGGGCGATATTACCCAGCGTGCCATCGAGGTACTTTCAAGTGTTGATGTTATCGCTGCGGAAGACACACGCCATACAGGCAGACTTCTCGCTCACTTCAATATCCCAACTAAAACCTTTGCCCTGCATGATCACAACGAACAACAAAAAGCACAAGTGTTAGTCGATAAATTATTATCGGGGCAATCTATCGCATTGGTTTCGGATGCGGGAACGCCACTTATCAGTGACCCAGGATACCATCTTGTCAATCAATGTCGTCAAGCAGGTGTTAGAGTTGTGCCATTGCCCGGTGCATGTGCGGTAATAACAGCATTGAGCGCTTCTGGTTTGCCTTCTGACCGCTTTAGTTTTGAAGGTTTCTTACCACCGAAAAGTAAAGGCCGTAAAGACAAGTTTTTAGAGATAGCGAAAGCAGAGCGCACTTGTATTTTCTATGAATCACCGCATCGAATCACTGAATCTTTACAAGATATGTTGGATATTTTAGGCCCAGAGCGTGAAGTGGTGATAGCGCGAGAGCTAACCAAAACATTTGAAACGATCCAAGGGTTACCGTTAGGGGAATTGATCCCGTGGATCAACGAAGATGAAAACCGTAAACGTGGTGAAATGGTGCTGCTTATCCATGGTCACCGAGAAAATGCGAACGACGAATTGCCCGATGAGGCACTAAGAACGCTAACCATTTTGAGCAAAGAGTTGCCTTTAAAGAAAGCAGCAGCTTTGACGGCTGAAATTTATAACTTGAAAAAGAACGCTCTGTATAAATGGGGGCTTGAGAATTTTCAGTCATAACGTTTATTACACGTCGATGATGAATATTTGAACACTTAAACTCAAATTAATGGCTTAAATCGTTTCAGCCTAGACACTGCATACCTTTCTCTATACAATCCGCCCTCGGAGTTGACTGGGTAGTCGCTGCTTCATTGATGTCCCTTAGCCTTGTGCTGGGGAGACTGATGGAGGGGAGGAAAGTCCGGGCTCCATAGAGCAGGGTGCCAGGTAACGCCTGGGGGGCGCAAGCCTACGACAAGTGCAGCAGAGAGAAGACCGCCGATGGCCCAATTTCTTCGGAATGGGAACAGGTAAGGGTGAAAGGGTGCGGTAAGAGCGCACCGTGCGTCTGGCAACAGTTCGTAGCAAGGTAAACTCCACCCGGAGCAAGACCAAATAGGCTTCCACGTTGCGTTGCTCGCGTAAGGAAGCGGGTAGGTTGCTTGAGCCAGTGAGCGATTGCTGGCCTAGACGAATGGCTACTGCCGCGCAAGCGGAACAGAACCCGGCTTATACGTCAACTCCACCTATACGAGACCCATCATAACACTTGTGGTTATGATGGGTTTTTTGCTTTTTATTGACGAAAATTATTTCGTAAGCAATAAACTTAGCGCAATATCACGTGATTCCTAGCGCAAGTGGTAGCGATAGCGCGTGAAATCAGTACACTGATATCATGCGTTTTCGTAAATAACTTGCGCTGAGTAAAATTACGCGTTAGCAGAATTTACCTGTTAGTAGATTGCTATATTCCAGCTTTAGCTTGATGAGACAACGATGACTGAACCTTTCCAACATATTTCTGTACTACTTAACGAATCCATTGATGGCCTCGCCATTAAACCTGATGGCATATACATTGATGGTACTTTTGGACGCGGTGGTCACAGTCGCACCATTCTGTCTAAATTGGGTGAAAACGGTCGTCTATACAGTATTGACCGTGATCCACAAGCCATTGCTGAAGCTGGTAAAATTAATGATCCGCGCTTTACCATTATTCACGGGCCATTTTCTGGTATCGCAGAGTACGCGGAGCGCTATGATTTAGTGGGTAAAGTTGATGGAGTATTGCTTGATTTAGGCGTTTCCTCACCACAACTTGATGATGCTGAACGTGGTTTTAGCTTCATGAAAGATGGCCCATTAGATATGCGTATGGACCCAACGTCAGGTATTCCTGTCTCTCAATGGCTTGCACAAGCTGATTTGGACGACATTACGTGGGTTATTCGTGAGTTTGGTGAAGATAAACATGCTCGTCGTATTGCGAAAACAATTGTTGCGCACCGTGAAGATGAAGAAAAAGAGCCGCTGACACGAACTGGTCAATTGGCTAAGTTAATTTCTGATGCAGCACCAAAAAGCTTTAAAGAGAAAAAACACCCTGCGACTCGTTCATTCCAAGCTTTTCGTATCTATATCAATAGCGAATTGGAAGAAATCGATACGGCATTAAAAGGCGCGGCCAAAATTTTAGCTCCTCAAGGTCGTTTATCGGTGATCAGTTTCCATTCATTAGAAGATCGCATGGTGAAGCGTTTTATTCGTAAAGAGAGCAAGGGCCCAGAAGTGCCGCATGGGCTTCCATTGACTGAGGTGCAAATTCAGGCATTGGGTTCTGCAAACTTGAAAAATGTGGGTAAAGCCATCATGCCGACAAAAGAAGAAGTCGAACTCAACCCGCGCTCACGTAGTTCTGTACTTCGAGTCGCAGAAAAATTGTAATTCATGCCTAAGTCGAATCCCAACCTAGCAAAATTGATTGCACTTGACCTATTAACGGTTGGTCGAGTGCCGCTTATTTTGCTTGCTCTGATTTTTAGCAGTGCGATGGGAGTGGTTTTTATCACTCATCATTCGAGACAAGCGATTTCAGAAAAAGATCAGGCTCTGGTCGAAAGGGAGCTACTTGATAGCGAGTGGCGTAATTTGATCATTGAGGAAACGGCCTTGGCTGAGCATAGTCGAGTACAAAGCCTAGCTAAACAAGATCTAGAGATGAAGCGCCCTGACTCGGATAAAGAAGTGGTGATTACGCTCAAATGAAGAAAAGTAAAACCAAGGCTCAACCTGCACCACGTCAAGAAAAACAAGCCTCTCCCATTTTAATCCAATGGCGATTTTACCTGATTTTATTTTTTGTTTTCTGCGCGTTTGCTTTGCTTGTTGGTCGAGTGGCATTCATTCAAGTGATTGAACCTGATAATTTGATCCGCGAAGGGGATATGCGTTCGGTTCGTGCTAAAACGTTACAATCAGCGCGTGGCATTATTTCTGATCGTAATGGTGAGCCATTGGCTGTCAGCGTACCAGTTGAAGCGGTATGGGCAGATCCTGTTGCTATTTTTAAAGCTGGTGGGCTTGTTGAGCGTGATCGTTGGTATGCGCTAGCGGATGTGTTGGGTATTAAGCGTGATGAATTACTGAAAAAAATTGAAAGTAATCAGTCGCGTCGTTTTATCTATTTACAGCGTCAAGTTAGTCCGGCAATGGCGAAATACATTCGAGAATTAAAGCTGGCAGGAGTGGGCTTAAAGGCCGAATCACGTCGTTACTATCCTGCAGGTGAAGTCAGTGCGCATTTAATTGGTGTAACCGGTATTGACGGGCATGGCTTAGAAGGCGTTGAGCGCAGTTATGATAAATGGTTAACCGGCGAAGCGGGCAAGCAAGTTATTCGTAAAGACCGTTATGGTCGCGTGGTAGAAAATATTTCGCTTGAAGAGCGTGAAGAAGGCAAACCACTTGAATTGACAATCGATCAACGTTTACAAGCGATTGCTTTTCGCGCAGTGAAACAGGCGGTAGCGGATTATCGTGCGACTTCTGCATCTGCGGTTCTATTGGATGTGAAAACTGGGGCGGTATTGGCGATGGTTAATGCGCCTTCCTACAACCCGAATAATCGTTCTGATTTGCAAAGCTTTAAGATGCGTAACCGCGTCATTACCGATGCTTTTGAGCCAGGCTCAACCGTCAAACCGTTCGTGGTATTAGCCGCATTAGAAAACGGAACCGCGGATGAAAATACCATCATCGATACTGGTGATGGTATTTTGCAAATTGGTGGTAGCCGAGTTCGCGACACTTCAAAGGTGGGTAAAGCAAACTTAGCGACCATTTTGAAAAAGTCGAGTAACGTGGGGGTCACTAAACTGGCTTTGGATATGCCGTTAGAAGCACTGCTTGGCATGTATAATTCAGTCGGGTTAGGTGAAGTCTCTGGCCTGAATTTAGTGGGTGAAACGGCAGGCATATTTCCGAACCGTCGTCGTTGGTCAAAATTTGAAATCGCGACCTTAGCGTTTGGTTACGGCTTATCCATTACGCCAATTCAGCTTGCTCATGCTTACGCCACGTTAGGCAATTACGGCAAATATCAACCGATCCACATTATTGAAAATAACCAGCAAGATTTATCTCACCAAGTGGTTGATCACGACAATGCTAAAAAAGTATTAGCGATGCTGGAAATGGTAACTCAACCCGGTGGAACCGCGACACAAGCAGCCGTTCCTGGATACAGGATTGCAGCCAAAACGGGTACATCTCGTAAAGCCATTTCCGGTGGCTATGGCGATGAATATTTCGCCTATACCGCAGGTGTTGCGCCGGTTAGTGACCCACGGGTGTCATTAGTGGTGATGGTGAATGAACCACAAGGTGATCAATATTACGGTGGTTCGGTTGCCGGCCCTGTATTTGCTGAAATAATGAAAGGAGCACTGCAAATTCTCAATGTTGCTCCTGATGAAAATCGATTCCAAAAATAATAAGAGAGAAGCACAATGACGCCGAGTATGTGTTTACAAGATCTCATTTCGCCTTGGATTGACCTTAACGGTCACTCTATTTCAACGCTGACGGTGAATCACTTAGAGCTAGACAGTCGCAAAATCGTTTCGGGTGATACCTTTGTCGCTATTATGGGTCACGCTAGTGATGGTCGTCAGTTTATTACTAAAGCCATTGGCAATGGTGCGAATCTCGTGTTGGCACAAGCCTGCGTGCAACACCAGCACGCGACTATCGAGGTGGTTGACGGTGTCCCGGTTCTTTACCTTTCTGATTTAAATCAGCATCTATCGCAATTAGCTGGGCGTCTATTTACTCATTCAAGCAATACCTTGATTGGTGTGACGGGCACTAATGGAAAAACCACCATTACTCAGTTGATCGCGCAATGGATTGACTTGCTCGGCAATAAAGCTGCGGTAATGGGCACCACGGGTAATGGTTTTCTTGAACACTTACAACCTGCGGCCAATACCACGGGTAATGCCATTGAAGTGCAGTCGAAAATCTACCAATTGGCTCAGCAAGGAGCGCATTACACCGCGTTGGAAGTCTCTTCTCATGGCTTGGTTCAAGGTCGAGTAAAAGATCTGAAATTTGCCGTCGGTGTATTTTCAAACCTTAGCCGTGATCACTTGGATTACCATGGCACGATGGAAGAATACGCTAAAGCGAAGCTGTCTCTCTTTACTCAACATCAATGTCAACTGGCGATCATTAATGCTGATGATCCTGTTGGAGCTCAATGGCTTGAAACACTTAGCGACGCGATTGCGGTTTCTTTGCATGCTGCGCCTTGTGCCAACAAAGCGTTATGGGTAACGCATATTCATTACAGCGACAATGGAATTGAGTTGGCGTTTGATGGTTTGTATGGGCAAGGTCAATTCTCAGTGCCATTAATTGGTGAATTCAACGCTTGTAATGTGATGTTAGCTTTTGCAACCTTGCTCAGTTTAGGTTTTGATAAGCAAGCACTGGTAGATAGTGCCCCGTTGTTGACTCCGGTTATTGGACGAATGGAGTTATTCCAAGCGCCTCAAAAAGCTAAAATTGTTGTCGATTACGCTCATACGCCTGATGCGTTAGAAAAAGCATTGAGTGCATTGCGAGTGCATTGCCAAGGTCAACTTTGGGCCATCTTTGGCTGTGGTGGTGACCGAGATAAAGGCAAGCGACCAATGATGGCGGAAATCGCTGAGCGTTGTGCTGACCGCGTTATTTTGACCGATGATAACCCTCGTAGTGAAGATCCTGCGCAAATTGTGCAAGACATGTTGGCTGGGTTGAAGAATCCACAACACGCGCACGTTGAACATAGCCGATATGCTGCGGTTAGGTTTGCTCTTACGAATGCTAATCAGCAGGATATCATTCTGTTAGCAGGTAAAGGGCATGAAGATTATCAAGTGATGGCCAATGAAACCATCCACTACTCAGATCGAGAATCAGCCCAAACTTTACTGGAGATAGGCGCATGATCGAAGTTTCCCTACAACAGTTAACTTCAGTATTAGATGCTCAGCTTATTGGCGAAAATAAGCTGATTTCATCGATTTCTACCGATACAAGAAAAATTGACCAAGGTGCGTTATTTATCGCTTTAGTGGGCGAAAAATTTGATGCACACGATTTTGCTACACAAGCTGTCGATGGCGGTGCTGGTGCTTTATTGGTGCAGCGTGAGTTGAACGTAGCTATTCCTCAATTGTTGGCTGCTGACACTAAATTAGCATTAGGCCAACTTGCTGCTTGGGTGCATGACAGTTGTAATACGCCGACGGTTGCAATTACGGGTAGTTGCGGCAAGACCACCGTCAAAGAGATGGTGGCGAGCATCATGTCAGGCAAAGGGCGGGTTCTTTTTACTGCGGGCAATTTCAACAATGATATTGGTGTGCCACTGACCTTATTACGTTCAACGCCAGAAGATGATTATGCCGTCATTGAGTTAGGCGCCAATCATATTGGTGAGATTGCTTACACGACATCATTAGTAAAGCCGCTCGCGGCTGTGGTGAATAATGTAGCTGCTGCCCATTTAGAAGGTTTTGGTTCAATTGATGGCGTTAAACAGGCAAAAGGCGAAATCTATCAAGGTCTTGCTCCGGGTGCGACGGCGATTGTTAATTTGGATAGCCAAGGGAATGAATTCTGGCATTCTGTGTTGGCCGATAAAACAGTAAAAACTTTTTCTGTTGCCAATCAGCAAGCGGACTTCTGGGCGAAAGATATTCGACTAAATGCAAATAGCGAAGCTTGCTTTGAAATGGTTACGCCCGTTGGCCATATTGATATTCAATTGGGTATTGTGGGTCAACACAATGTATCTAACGCTCTCTCAGCTGCGGCCTTAGCCTTAGAGTTGGGTGCTACGTTAAGTGAAGTGCAGCATGGTTTGGCGCATTTAGCCAAAGTGCAAGGGCGGGTGGATGTATCGCAGCTAACATCGAATATCAAACTGATTGATGATAGCTATAACGCTAGCGTGCCAGCGATGAAAGCGGCTATTGACCTACTTAGCAGTTTTTCTGCAAAGCGTTGGTTAATTTTAGGTAATATGGCGGAGTTAGGCGAGGAAAGCCTTGCACTTCACCGTCAAGTCGGTGAACATGCTGCCCCATTCCAGTTTGAAAATGTCCTTACTTATGGTCACGATACAAAAGTGATCAGTGAGGTATGTCATGGCCGCCATTTTGAAAGCCATGCGGACATGATTGCTTATATCGAGCAGCAGTTATCACAATCAGATCAAGACTCTCATATCTTATTAGTGAAAGGCGCAAATAGTGCTGGTATGGGTAAAGTCGCGGCTGCTCTTAAGGAGAAATACTCATGATTATTTGGCTTGCGGAGCTGCTCCAGCCATACTTCTCATTTTTTCGTTTGTTCGAATATCTCTCGTTTCGGGCCATTGTCAGTATCTTAACGGCGCTTGGTTTGTCGTTATGGATGGGACCTCGCTTAATTAAGCGTTTGCAACTGCTGCAAATTGGTCAAGTGGTACGAAATGACGGCCCTGAATCCCATTTCAGCAAGCGCGGCACACCAACTATGGGCGGTGTTATGATCCTTGCCTCCATTGTTATTACCGTGCTGTTGTGGACCGATCTATCCAACCCTTATATTTGGGCGGTGTTAGCGGTGTTGCTTGGCTATGGCGCGGTTGGATTTGTCGATGATTACCGCAAAGTAGTGCGAAAAAATACCGATGGATTGATCGCACGTTGGAAGTATTTTTGGCAGTCTGCGATTGCTTTAGTGGTTGCCTTTGCCTTGTATGCTCATGGCAGTGATACCGCAGCAACTCAACTGGTGGTGCCATTTTTTAAAGACGTAATGCCACAACTTGGCTTGCTCTATATTGTACTCACTTATTTTGTGATTGTTGGAACCAGCAACGCTGTTAACTTAACCGATGGCTTAGATGGTTTGGCTATTATGCCAACCGTACTGGTCGCGGCAGGTTTTGGGGTTATTGCTTGGGCAACTGGTAACGTTAACTTTGCCAATTATTTGCATATTCCTTATATCCCTTACACGTCAGAGCTTGTAGTGGTTTGCACCGCGATTGTCGGCGCCGGTTTAGGTTTTCTATGGTTTAACACTTATCCTGCACAAGTGTTCATGGGAGATGTTGGTTCACTCGCCTTAGGCGGTGCGCTTGGAACAATTGCCGTATTAGTTCGACAAGAATTTGTGTTGGTGATCATGGGTGGTGTTTTTGTTATAGAAACATTATCGGTGATTTTGCAGGTCGGTTCTTACAAATTACGTGGACAACGAATTTTCCGTATGGCACCTATCCACCATCACTATGAACTGAAAGGCTGGCCAGAACCTAGAGTGATCGTGCGTTTTTGGATTATCTCTATCGTATTGGTTTTAGTCGGTTTAGCGACACTTAAAGTGCGTTAATAACTCTTCGTCGACAGCGTTAAATGGATGGAAAGATGGATCGTTGGCAAGGTATTAAAAATGTTGTGGTAGTTGGGCTCGGTATGACCGGGCTCTCTGTCGTTAATTATCTGCGTCATTTAGACCGTTCATTATCGATTAAAGTGATCGATACTCGAGATAATCCACCAAGCCAAGATCAACTAACTTCTGAGGTTGCTCTACATCATGGCAGTTGGAATCTATCATGGTTACTAGAGGCAGACTTAATTGTTGCAAACCCAGGGATTGCCTTGGCGACTCCAGAGATCCAGCAAGCCATCGCAGCCAATATTCCTGTGATTGGCGATATTGAACTTTTCGCTTGGCAGGTAGATAAACCGGTCATTGCTATCACTGGTTCAAATGGTAAGAGTACCGTGACTGACTTGACTGGAGTACTGGCCAAAGCGGCTGGAGTTAAAGTTGCTGTTGGCGGTAATATCGGAGTACCGGCTTTAGATCTGCTGCAAGAAGAGGCAGACCTTTATGTGCTGGAACTGTCGAGCTTTCAACTAGAGACCACATCCAACCTCAAGCTAGTGTCCGCTGCATTTCTGAACCTGACTGAAGATCATATGGATCGCTATGAGGGTATGGAGACGTATCGTGATGCGAAACTACGCATTTTTAAACATGCGCAAGCAGCAGTAGTTAATCGGGATGATAGCGCCACTGAACCTGAAAATTTCTCGGGTAATATCGTTCGTTTTTCGGTGAATCAAAATGCCGATTACTGCACTAGGGTTATTGATGGGCAAGAGTTTCTTATTGCCAATGGGCAGCCTGTGTTAGCCAGTAATGAGCTGAGTTTAGTTGGTCGTCATAATATAGCTAACGTGCTGACGGTGATGGCTTTGCTTGATTTGGCGGGTGTTGATTATGCTAATGCGCTCGCAGCGTTGAAATCTTACAATGGGTTGACACATCGCTGTCAAGTGGTCGCTGATAATCACGGCGTTAAATGGGTCAATGACTCTAAAGCAACGAATGTGGCCAGTACGCTTGCCGCTTTGTCAGGCTTGGACTGCTCTGGATGCCTGTATCTACTCGTGGGTGGGGTTGGGAAAGGCGCAGATTTTTCACCGTTAGCGCCAATACTAGAAACGTTAAATGTTCAACTTTGTTGCTTTGGAGTTGATGGGCAACAGTTTATGCCGCTACATCCTTCGGCAAAGTTTTATGACTCAATGCAAGATATTGTGACCACGATTAAACCTCAGCTATGCCATGGTGATATGGTGATGCTGTCTCCAGCATGCGCAAGCTTTGATCAATTCAAAAACTTCATGGCAAGAGGTGATGCGTTTGCTGCTCTTGCTCAGCGTTATGCGTAAGTAAGGACTTGCATTTTGGCTTTTTCAACCATGTTCACGACGACTCGCCATTGGTTCAGGAGCAGTTCTCCTGAAGCTTTGTTCGACCGTCAGTTGGTGTGGATTGCTTTAGGCTTAATGTTAACTGGCCTTGTAATGGTCACGTCCGCGTCTTTTCCAATTAGTTCACGTCTTACCGAGCAACCTTTTCACTTTATGTTTCGGCATGCCATTTTCCTCATATTGGCACTTTTAACCTCTTCGGTTGTGTTACAAATACCGATGAAACGTTGGATGCAATACAGTTCTGTCCTGCTTGGCCTCTCTTTTTTGCTGCTTATCGTGGTGTTGCTCGCGGGGAAATCGGTTAACGGAGCATCTCGTTGGATACCACTTGGGCTATTCAATCTACAGCCTGCCGAGGTCGCCAAATTATCATTGTTTATTTTCATGTCCGGGTACTTGGTTCGTAAACATGATGAGGTAAGGCAGACCTTTTTTGGTGGATTTATGAAACCAATCATGGTGTTTGGTACGTTAGCCGCTTTGTTACTTGGCCAGCCAGATTTAGGTACCGTTGTCGTCATGTTGGTGACCTTATTCGGTATGTTGTTTATTGCTGGTGCCAAATTATCGCAGTTCATTGCGTTAATGGTGGCGGGGGTTATGGCGGTGATCGGGTTGATTGCCGCAGAGCCTTACCGTATTCGTCGCGTCACCTCTTTTTTGGACCCATGGGAAGACCCATTCGGCAGTGGTTATCAGCTAACGCAATCTTTGATGGCATTCGGCCGTGGAGAATGGTTTGGTCAAGGGCTTGGTAACTCCATTCAAAAACTTGAGTATCTACCAGAAGCACACACTGACTTCGTTTTTGCGGTACTGGCTGAAGAGCTTGGCTTTGTTGGCGTCGTTTTGGTGCTATTACTGATTTTCAGCTTGGTATTAAAAGCGGTGCTTATTGGTAAGAAAGCTTTTGAGCATGATCAGCAATTTGGTGGCTATTTAGCCTTTGGTATCGGTATTTGGTTTGCTTTCCAAACCCTAGTTAATGTCGGTGCTGCTGCAGGTATGGTACCTACTAAAGGATTAACTCTACCTTTGATCAGTTATGGTGGTTCAAGTTTAATTATTATGTCGGTTGCCGTCGCAATCTTGCTTAGAATCGATCACGAATGTCGACTTAAAGATCACAATTTAGTCTCTACAGATAAAGAATCCAATGACAAACAATAAACGTTTAATGGTGATGGCTGGTGGAACGGGAGGGCATGTATTCCCCGGACTGGCTGTAGCCAAACAACTTCAACAGCAAGGTTGGGAAATTCGTTGGTTAGGTACAGCAGATCGTATGGAAGCGGATCTCGTACCTAAGCATGGTATTGAAATTGATTTTATCAAAGTGAAAGGGTTACGTGGGCAAGGTGTACTGCGTTTACTAAAAGCACCTTTTCAAATCATCAATGCGATTTTTCAGGCGCGTAGTTACATCAAAAAATGGCAACCGGATGCAGTACTTGGAATGGGTGGATATGTCAGTGGCCCTGGCGGTGTTGCTGCATGGTCACTAGGGATTCCTGTTGTACTACACGAACAAAACGCGGTGGCCGGTTTAACCAACCAATGGCTGTCTAAAATTGCCAAACGAGTTTTTCAAGCCTTTCCTGGTGCTTTTGCTAATGCCGAAGTTGTCGGTAACCCAGTAAGAGAAGATGTGGCAAACCTTCCTGCCCCTGAAACGCGTTTTTTAAATAGAGATGAGCCGATTCGAATTTTAGTGATGGGTGGTAGTCAAGGCGCACAGATACTCAATCGCTCAATGCCCGAAGTAATGGCTAAGCTTGGTGATGGCTATCAAATATGTCACCAAGCCGGCAAGAATAATCAACAAGCCGTTGAGCAAGTTTATCGTGAACTGCAAGTCAACAATGCTCATGTCACCGAGTTTATTGATGACGTTGCTGGTGCCTATGAATGGGCTGACCTGCTAGTCTGTCGTTCTGGGGCATTAACTGTTTCTGAAGTATCTGCAGCCGGTGTTGGCGCTATTTTTATTCCATTCATGCATAAAGATAGACAACAAGCACTCAATGCTGATCACCTAGTGGCTTGTGGTGCAGCAAAAATGATCGAGCAGCCTCAACTAACTATTGATGGCCTTACTGCTCAAATTGCCGAGTTAGATCGCAACCAATTATTGGCTATGGCGATACAAGCACGCGCAGCTGCACAGCTTAATGCTGATAAAGTCGTCGCAGACGCCATCATTGCACTTACCCAATAACGAGACCTTTTCATGACCATTAAACATACTCAAGATTTAGCTCAAATCCGCGCTATGGTGCCAGAGATGCGCCGTGTTAAGTGTATCCATTTTGTTGGTATTGGCGGTGCTGGCATGAGTGGTATTGCTGAAGTACTACTTAACGAAGGTTATCAAATTACCGGTTCTGACATGGCGTCTAACCCAGTGACGGAACGATTAGAGAGTAAAGGCGCGACGATTTTTTTCGGCCACCAAGCGAGTAATATTGAACAGGCGAGCGTTGTTGTGGTTTCAACAGCGATCAATGAGCAAAATCCGGAGCTTAAAGCCGCTCGAGAATTGCGTATTCCGATTGTACGTCGAGCTGAAATGCTTGCTGAGCTAATGCGTTTTCGTCATGGCATTGCCGTGGCGGGGACGCATGGTAAAACCACGACCACAGCATTAGTGACTCAAATTTATTCTGAAGCTGGGCTTGATCCAACATTTGTTAATGGTGGGTTGGTGAAAAGTGCAGGTACTAATGCACGTTTAGGCTCTAGCCGTATTTTAATTGCTGAGGCTGATGAGAGTGATGCTTCATTTTTGCATTTACAACCAATGGTGAGCATTGTTACTAACATTGAAGCGGACCATATGGACACTTATGGTGGTGATTTCGAGACACTGAAGCAAACCTTTATCGATTTTCTACACAACTTACCGTTTTATGGCCAGGCTATTGTGTGTATCGATGATCCGGTCGTTCGTGAACTTATCCCTAGAATTAGTCGTCAAGTTATTACGTACGGTTTTTCTGAAGATGCAGATGTGCGCATTGAAAACTATCATCAAAAAGGTCAACAAGGTAAGTTTACGGTAGTGCGTAAAGGCAAGGCCAATCTTGATATCACCCTTAATATACCAGGTCGACACAACGCCTTGAATGCGGCTGCAGCTATTGCGGTTGCAACCGAAGATGATATCAGTGATGGTGCGATTTTAACCGCCATGGCGAACACCGAAGGTACTGGTCGTCGATTTGATCATTTGGGCGAATTTGAAACCGGTAATGGTTGCGCGATGTTAGTTGATGATTATGGCCATCACCCAACGGAAGTAGACGTTACCATTAAGGCTGCGCGCAGTGGTTGGCAAGATAAGCGCTTAGTGATGATCTTCCAACCGCATCGCTATAGTCGTACCCGAGATTTATACGATGATTTTGCCAATGTCCTTGAGCAGGTCGATGTGTTGCTGATGTTGGATGTTTACTCTGCAGGTGAAAAACCAATAGCAGGCGCTGATGGTCGCTCATTATGTCGAACTATCCGTAGTCGAGGCAAAATTGACCCAATTTTTGTACCTGACAGCAAAACCTTACCATCGGTTCTCGCTAATGTATTGCAAGATGGTGACTTGGTATTGACTCAAGGGGCTGGCGATGTCGGCAAAGTAGCTAAACAGCTAGCTACACTTGAGCTAAATATCAATAAAATGCAGAAACTTTAATTTATACAGCTTATTGGTGTATCAATATTGACTAAGATGGTATCAAGTCCAGATTTCTTGCTTTCAATGTTTGATACTTTTAGCTACCTCAGTATAATCCGAAGGTTAAAGTCAGTGCTTTTTACCTCTATTGCTAACTAAATAGGGCATGAGATTGCGATTTGAAAACAGGAACATCAGGCTTTGTTAATCAGTATATTCAATGAAAGCCAGCGTGTATCCCGTTCATCACTAGTGAAACAACATGCATTGGGCGGTGTTTTTTTTCTAGTGGTGGTGTTGTTGATTGGTTCTCTTATCTATTCAACATTAAGTTGGATGTGGGATGGCCAGCGATTACCGCTATCAAAAATTGTCTTACAAGGTGAGTTGCAATACGTATCTTCACTAGATGTTCAGCGTGCTCTTGCTAAGTTAGATCATATCGGTACTTTCATGTCACAAGATATTGATGTGCTGCAGTCGAGTGTTAAGGCAATCCCTTGGGTCGCCCATGCCTCAATCCGCAAGCAATGGCCTGATACCGTTAAGGTGTTTTTAACTGAATATCAAGCAACGGCGATCTGGAATGGTAATTCCTTATTAGACGAGCAGGGCACTGTATTCAATGGTGATATTGGTCAACTTAAAGGCGATAGAGTTAAGCTTTATGGCCCCGAAGGAAGTAACCAAGAAGTCTTGGATGTATGGAATAAAACGAACCCTAAATTTCAATCATTAGGGTTAAATATATCTTCACTGGTTCTTAATGAACGCCGAGCTTGGCAAATCATTTTAGATAATGGTATTCGTTTAGAGCTAGGTAAAGAGTCATTAGATGAGCGTATCGCTCGTTTTGTTTCTCTGTATAAGAATTTAGGTAGAAAAGCTGACCAAGTCAGCTATATCGACCTCAGGTATGATACGGGAGCCGCTGTAGGCTGGTTCCCTGAACAAGCGTTAGCACAAGAGAGTACAGATGACTAAGACCGCTGATGACAACATTATTGTTGGTCTTGATATAGGCACTGCAACCGTATCAGCTCTAGTCGGTGAAATACTGCCTGACGGTCAAATTAATATTATTGGCGCTGGAACGAGCCCATCTCGCGGGATGGATAAAGGCGGAGTTAACGATCTTGAATCGGTGGTTAAATCTGTCCAAAGAGCGGTTGATCAAGCTGAATTAATGGCCGAATGCCAAATTAGCACTGTGTTTTTATCTTTATCAGGGAAACATATTGCGAGCCGTATTGAAAAAGGCATGGGAACTATTTCTGATGAAGAAGTTTCTCAAGAAGACATGGATCGAGCGATTCATACGGCAAAGTCTATAAAAATTGGGGAAGAGCAAAGAATATTGCACGTGATTCCTCAAGAATTTACGATTGATTACCAAGAGGGGATTAAAAACCCGCTTGGTTTATCTGGTGTACGCATGGAAGTGAGCGTCCATCTTATTTCTTGCCACAATGATATGGCGAGAAATATTATTAAAGCGGTAGAACGTTGTGGCTTGAAAGTTGAGCAACTTGTTTATTCCGGTTTAGCGGCAAGTAATGCTGTGATCACTGAAGATGAACGAGAACTTGGTGTTTGCGTGGTCGATATTGGCGCAGGGACTATGGATATTGCCATCTGGACAGGTGGAGCCTTGCGACATACTGAAGTGTTTTCATACGCAGGAAACGCAGTAACCAGTGATATTGCTTTTGCTTTTGGCACGCCAGTCAGTGATGCTGAAGAAATTAAAGTTAAATATGGCTGTGCGCTGAGTGAGCTGGTGAGCAAGGATGATACGGTTAACGTCCCGAGTGTTGGTGGCAGACCGTCAAGAAGTTTGCAAAGGCAAACCTTGTCGGAAGTGATAGAGCCCCGCTACACTGAATTAATGGGGTTAGTTAACCAAACTATCGATACCGTCCAAGATAATTTGCGTAAAAATGGTATAAAACATCATTTAGCTGCTGGTGTGGTTTTAACTGGTGGTGCTGCACAAATTGAAGGGTTGGTAGAATGTGCGGAACGTGTTTTCCGCAACCAAGTTCGAGTAGGCAAACCTCTAGAGGTTAGTGGCCTCACTGATTACGTAAAAGAGCCGTATCATTCTACGGCAGTTGGTTTACTTCATTACGCAAAAGATAGTCAAATTAATGATGACACTGAATACAGCGAACCTAAACGCCAATCAATGTCGGGCTTAATTGGTCGTTTGCGTAACTGGATACAAAAAGAGTTTTAACCTGAGTTGCAGGGAAAACGGAGATAACACATGTTTGAACCGATGATGGAAATGTCTGACGATGCTGTAATTAAAGTCGTTGGAGTTGGTGGTGGTGGCGGTAACGCTGTTGAACACATGGTGCGTGAGTCCATCGAAGGCGTGGAATTCATCAGTGTCAATACCGATGCGCAAGCACTTCGTAAAACAAGCGTAAGCAGTGTCATTCAAATTGGTGGTGATATCACTAAAGGTTTGGGTGCTGGTGCGAATCCGCAAGTTGGACGTGATGCAGCTCTTGAAGACCGAGAAAGAATTAAAGAAGTTCTGACTGGTGCCGATATGGTGTTTATCGCAGCTGGTATGGGCGGTGGTACCGGTACTGGTGCAGCTCCTGTTATTGCAGAAGTAGCAAAAGAACTTGGTATTCTTACGGTTGCTGTTGTGACTAAACCTTTTAGCTTTGAAGGGAAAAAACGCTTAGCTTTTGCTGAGCAAGGAATTGAAGAGTTATCTAAGCATGTTGATTCTCTGATTACCATTCCCAATGAAAAGCTACTTAAAGTATTAGGTCGTGGCATCACCTTACTTGAAGCTTTTGCTAGCGCGAACGACGTACTTAAAAATGCCGTCCAAGGTATTGCTGAGCTAATTACTCGCCCTGGTATGATTAACGTCGACTTTGCTGATGTACGCACAGTGATGTCTGAAATGGGTCATGCCATGATGGGTAGCGGAGTGGCAAAAGGTGAAGACCGCGCAGAAGAAGCGGCAGAGATGGCAATTTCTAGCCCTCTTTTGGAAGATATTGACCTTGCTGGTGCTCGTGGTGTGCTTGTTAACATTACTGCTGGTTTGGATATGCGCCTAGATGAATTCGAAACAGTGGGTAATACTGTTAAAGCATTCGCTTCTGATAACGCTACGGTTGTTATAGGCACATCATTAGATCCTGATATGGCGGATGAAATTCGCGTGACCGTTGTCGCAACTGGTATTGGTACTGAGAAAAAACCAGATATTACGCTTGTGGCTGGCGGTAAAGCGAAAGTGGCACCAACGGTTCAGACGCAACAAATGGCTCAGCAACCAGCGGCCAAAGTTGAAGAAAAAGCGGCACAGCCTTTGCAAGAAAAAGTTGAGGTAAAACCGCAATCAGCATCGTCGTCAACGGTTTCATCTTCTTCTGGTGCAGGACAAAGCACAGCACCAAAAGCAGAGAAAGAAAGTGGGTACCTAGATATCCCAGCATTTTTACGTCGTCAGGCTGATTAAAAATTAGACATAATTTGACACTGTTCAAAATTATGGTAGCATTCGCGGTCGGTACTTAACTGACCGTGTTTTGTAGCACTGACATAGAGGCAAGTAGATGATCAGACAACGTACTCTGAAAGAAATAGTGAAAACAACTGGGGTGGGCCTTCACTCTGGTCGTAAAGTCACATTAACGCTTCGACCTGCCGCTGCAAATACGGGAATTATTTACCGCCGTACTGACGTAAATCCTCCTGTTGATTTTCCTGCTGATCCCGAGTCTGTTCGTGACACTATGTTGTGTACAGCATTGGTTAATGATCAAGGTATCCGTATTTCTACTGTTGAGCACCTAAATGCGGCGCTTGCAGGCATGGGTATTGATAACGTCATTATCGAAGTTGATGCGCCTGAAATTCCGATCATGGATGGCAGTGCAAGTCCATTTGTGTACTTGTTGCAGCAAGCTGGTATTGAAACATTAAGTGCACCGAAGCGTTTTATTCGTATTAAAAAGCCTGTGCGATTTGAAGACGGAGATAAGTGGGCAGAGTTAGTGCCTCACAACGGCTTCAGAATGGATTTTGAAATTGAATTCCAACACCCAGCGATTGATTCTGATGAACAACGCATGGTGTTTGATTTTTCTTCACAAGGTTTTGTGAAAGAGATTTCAAGAGCCCGTACTTTTGGCTTTATGCGTGATATCGAATATTTGCAATCACAAAACCTTTGTTTAGGTGGTAGTTTTGATTGCGCGATCGTGTTGGATGAGTACCGAATCCTTAATGAAGAAGGTCTTCGTTTTGCGAATGAATTCGTTACGCATAAAGTACTTGATGCTATCGGTGACCTTTATATGTGTGGTCATGCGATCATTGGTGAATTCCGTGCCTATAAATCAGGTCATGGTCTCAATAACCAATTATTGCGCGCCGTTCTGGCTGACCAAGAAGCATGGGAATGGGCGACTTTCGAAGAAGAAGTTGGCTCTCCAGTAGCTTTCGCGGAACCAAATATGGTTCTTGCGTAATAGAACGAATCAATAAAAAGCCAGACAGATGTCTGGCTTTTTTGTATCCATTGTTTCTACTTATTATTTTTTTGTTTAGCCAACTTAGCGATATTTTCTAAACGTTTTTTGATTTTTGGTGGTGCATGGTCAGCAACCATCAACAACACTTGAGCTGCATTTTCAGAAAGTGGTGGTCTGGCAATGACCTCTTTTTCATCTTTTTTTCCTCGATTACGATATAACCCAGGATTAATCTTTAGCTCAATGCTGACTAACTTTGCAAAACCTTGAGAGCGTAATTGATTAAGCAAGTGTAGGCGGTCATATTCCAATTTCATTTTAATTGCTGCACTCGCCACTTCCACAATCAGATGTCCACCACGTACATTTGCCGCACGTACATGATCTGCAGTGCCTTTAGGTAATAAAGTTTGCAATACTTTATTTAAGGCAATGATCTCGCTGGCATGTTCTTGAATTTTACGCAGTGATGAATCGCTGATCAGCTCTTTTGTTAAAGTGGGGCGATGATCGCGCATAGTCTCTACCTCTTAATACAACTCTTTCATTCTATGGCCATGGGCTGGAAGTGTATAGCAACAACGCCATTTTGTTGTTCAAGTACTGTTCAAAACTCAATAAAAATTATGTGCGCTTCAAACAAATAGTTTTGATATTGGTTGTTGTGACAAAAAATCCTTAAACTATGCGCCACATAATCATTTAATGCCTTGAAAATATACCTTACCGCCACAATGTCTGTGATACATGATTTATCTCAGTATCCTTAGTTCAAAACTGGTAGAGACTGACGGCATTAAGAGTAGATCGAAAGCGATCTAAGAAAGAGAGATTCCTAACACATGATAACTAAGCTACTGACAAAGGTAATTGGCAGTCGCAATGACCGAACACTGCGCCGCCTTAGAAAAATTGTAAAAGAGATCAACAGCTACGAACCGACTTTTGAAACACTGACCGATGAAGAATTAAAAGCTAAAACGGTTGAGTTTCGTCAGCGCTTGGAACAGGGTGAAACCCTAGACCAATTGCTTCCTGAGGCATTTGCCACAGTACGTGAAGCTTCTAAGCGTGTATATGGTATGCGCCATTTCGACGTTCAGTTAATTGGTGGCATGGTATTGAATGCTGGCCAAATCGCAGAAATGCGTACGGGTGAAGGTAAAACATTAACCGCAACTTTACCTGCTTATCTAAATGCATTGCCAAGTAAAGGTGTGCATATCGTAACGGTCAATGATTACTTAGCCAAACGTGATGCAGAAACCAACCGTCCGTTATTTGAATTTCTTGGCATGACAGTTGGCATTAATGTGCCGAACATGCCACCTCAAGAAAAAAAAGTCGCTTACCAAGCGGATATTCTTTACGGAACCAATAATGAATTTGGTTTCGATTATCTGCGTGACAACATGGCATTTCGTAAAGAAGACCGTGTACAACGTGAGCGCTTCTTTGCTGTTGTCGATGAAGTGGACTCGATTCTTATTGATGAAGCTCGTACACCGCTGATTATTTCAGGTCCTGCAGAAGACAGCTCTGAGCTTTATATCCGTATTAACACGCTTATCCCGTTACTACAAAAGCAGGATAAAGAAGATTCCGAAGAATATCGTGGTGATGGTCACTACACCGTTGATGAAAAATCTAAACAGGTGCATCTAACCGAAACTGGCCAAGAATTCGTTGAAGAATTGATGGTTAAAAATGGTTTGATGGAAGAGGGCGATACACTTTACTCACCAACTAATATCAGTTTGCTGCATCACGTCAATGCCGCGCTGCGTGCCCATGTGTTATTTGAAAAAAATGTCGACTATATCGTCAATGAAGATGGTGAAGTGGTCATTGTTGATGAGCATACTGGTCGTACAATGCCGGGCCGTCGTTGGTCTGAAGGTTTACACCAAGCAGTAGAAGCCAAAGAAGGCGTTAAAATCCAAAACGAGAACCAAACTCTCGCCTCGATTACCTTCCAGAACTTCTTCCGTTTGTATAACAAATTGTCTGGCATGACAGGCACTGCGGATACTGAAGCATTCGAATTCCAATCGATTTATGGTTTAGAAACGGTGGTTATCCCGACCAATAAACCTATGGTTCGTAATGATATGCCCGATGTGGTTTATCGTACTGAAGCTGAGAAATTTGCAGCGATCATTGAAGACATCAAAGAGCGCGTCGAAAAAGGCCAGCCAACCTTGGTGGGTACCGTTTCGATTGAAAAATCAGAACTGCTCTCTAATGCTCTGAAAAAAGCCAAAGTTAAACATAACGTGCTGAACGCTAAATTCCACGAGAAAGAAGCGGAAATCGTAGCGCAAGCTGGTACGCCAAGTGCAGTGACTATTGCCACAAACATGGCCGGTCGTGGTACGGATATTGTGCTGGGTGGTAGTTGGCAGGCTCAAATTGAGCAGTTGGATAACCCAACACAAGAACAAATTGATGCTATTAAAGCAGAGTGGAAAATCGTCCATGATCAAGTATTAGCTTCGGGTGGTTTACATATCATCGGTACTGAGCGTCATGAATCTCGCCGTATTGATAACCAGCTACGTGGTCGTTCGGGTCGACAAGGGGATGCTGGTTCATCGCGTTTCTACCTTTCAATGGAAGACTCTCTACTGAGAATTTTTACTTCAGATCGTATGGCAAGCCTCATCCAAAGTGGTATGGATGAAGGTGAAGCGATTGAAAGTAAAATGCTATCGCGCTCGATTGAAAAAGCTCAACGCAAAGTTGAAGGTCGTAACTTTGATATTCGTAAACAGCTTCTTGAATACGATGATGTTGCCAATGACCAACGTAAAGTGGTTTACGAGCTGCGTGATGAACTGATGGATGCTGACGATATCAGCGACATGATTGCGTTAAACCGCCAAGATGTCTTTGCTTCAGTGATCAGTGAATACATTCCACCTCAATCTTTAGAAGATATGTGGGATATCGCAGGATTAGAAGATCGTTTGAAAAACGATTTTGACTTAACGCTTCCAATTCAAGCTTGGCTTGATGCCGACGACAAATTGTATGAAGAAGCGCTACGCGAGCGAATTCTTGAAGAAGCCGTTATTGTTTATCGTGCTAAAGAAGAAACCGTTGGTGCGTCAGTTCTTCGTAATTTCGAAAAATCCGTTATGCTACAAACACTCGATACCTTGTGGAAAGAGCACTTGGCGGCAATGGATCACTTGCGTCAAGGGATTCATTTACGCGGTTATGCACAAAAGAACCCGAAACAAGAGTACAAGCGTGAGTCATTTGAACTGTTTGAAGATATGTTGGACTCTTTGAAAATTGATGTGATCACTATTTTGTCGAAAGTACGTGTGCAGCAGCAAGAAGAAGTTGAACGTATGGAAGCTCAGCGTCAAGCGCAAGCTGAAGAAGCAGCGCGTCGCCAACAGTTTCAACATCAAAATGCTGAGAATCCATTAGCAGAAGGCAGTGATGAAACGGATGAGCATGCTCACCAACCTATGGTGCGCGAAGAGCGCAAAGTAGGCCGTAATGAACCTTGCCCTTGTGGTAGTGGTAAAAAATACAAGCAGTGCCATGGGCAAATAGGTTAATCACTATCTATTGAGTAAAGAGTCGCTTAAGCGGCTCTTTTTTTAACTAAATATTCTTTAACCTGCTGTAATACCAATCGTAGCAAATAACGGATCACCCTAGCTTGTTAAAAATCTCGATAACTGCGTTAGAGTTTTTGATTGTAGAATAACTACTTATCGAAAATTTCGCCTTGTTCTCAAGCTTTTTTCCTACGCTATTTCTGATCACTTACTTACTGTGATTGATATAAGGTTAACGCTAAATTGGAGTTGATATGAAACGTGTGCATATTGTTGCCGCTATTATTTTTAATGCCGATAAGTCAGAAGTTTACATCACAAAACGCCCGGCTCATTCACACAAAGGTGGCTACTGGGAATTTCCAGGAGGCAAGCTGGAGGTCGGTGAAACGGTAGAGCAAGCGATCACTCGTGAGCTTAATGAGGAGATCGGTATCGATGTTACCGAACAATCACCTTATCAATACTTAGAGTTTGACTATGCAGATAAAGCACTAAAGTTTGATTTTATATGTGTAACTCAATTTAACCATCAACCCTATGGAAAAGAAGGTCAGCAAGGGAAATGGGTGCCGGTTGCACAACTGGTTGATTACGCCTTTCCTGAGGCGAACCGACCGATATTGGAGCGAGTAGTAAAAGAGTTTGCTTGAGTATCTTGAACAAAATTTATCATCCAATGGTCAACACACCCTAGCCACCGTGATTAATTGTTGATAGTTTAAAGAAACACCCTGAATGTATAAAACGCTATCAGTTTAGGTTGATAGCGTAACAATGGAGAAAAACGCAATGGTGAGAATTGCGATTGCAGGAGCTGCGGGCAGAATGGGCCGCAACCTAGTTAAAGCCACTTATCAAAATCCAAATGCTCAAGTGGGGGCGGGGTCTGAACGTCCGGAATCGTCGCTGGTCGGTGTTGATATCGGTGAATTATGTGGTGAAGGCCGATTTGATATCGCTTTAGTCGATAATCTACAAAATGCGATTGATCACTTTGATGTAATTATCGACTTTACTGCTCCCGTAAGTACATTGGCAAATATTGAACTGTGCAAAAAACACGGTAAAAAATTGGTGATTGGTACGACGGGTTTTTCTGAAGCTGAAAAAGCGATCATCGAGTCTGCAGCACAAGAGATATCAATAGTGATGGCTCCCAACTACAGTGTTGGCGTAAACCTCGTGTTTAAGTTGCTTGAAAAGGCTGCCAGAGTAATGGGTGATTACTGTGATATTGAGATTATCGAAGCTCACCATCGCCATAAAGTGGATGCACCTTCTGGAACCGCAATCGGGATGGGGGAAGCAATTGCAGGTGCGATGGGGAATAAATTAAATGATGTGGCGGTGTATGCTCGTGAAGGCATTACTGGGGAACGAAGCAAAGATGAAATTGGCTTCGCCACAATTCGCGCTGGTGACATTGTTGGTGAGCATACAGCAATGTTTGCCGATATTGGTGAGCGTGTTGAAATTACTCACAAAGCGACAGATCGTATGACATTTGCCAATGGTGCCGTTAAAGCTGCCGTTTGGCTGAATGATAAACCGGCCGGCTTTTATAGTATGACTGATGTATTAGGTTTGAACGATCTTTAATTACATAATTATGCGCTAGTAAATACTAGCGCATCTGTTTTTCTTGCCAATGTTTCTCTTCAATTATCTTCCTCTATATCTTCTTTAACTTGCACTTTAATGTGTATTTTCTCTTGTCTTGAGTTGTTTTTGTTCTTAAGTCTCCAAAAGCTTGCCATTTGTTGCTTTAAGTAACGTTTGCGTCTATCTGTTTTGAATGGCTTGCTTTTAAATTAGGTTTACAATTGAGATTGAGGTGTTTATTGAAGCCATTTTTCTGTTTTGATGAGCTAAATGTGCATTTTTAATGGTTTGATGGCTCTTTTATGATGTAAGGCTTTAAATGTAAGTTTTATTTGTTATCAAATGTTGACAGGAATCACAGCGATCTTTAGAATACCGCCAATTTGTCTAAATCACCCTATAGCGCTATCTTATGGCGAAAAGGAAGGCAGATTTGCAGTTTAATTTATTTTTTTTGCATTTTTATTCCTGGAGGTTGTCTTGAGTAAATCAGCACTGTTAGTCCTAGAAGATGGGACGGTGTTCCACGGTGTATCCATTGGAGCGGATGGAACATCTGTCGGTGAAGTTGTTTTTAATACCTCGATGACGGGGTACCAAGAAATCCTCACTGATCCTTCTTATTCTCAACAAATCGTTACTCTCACTTATCCTCACATAGGCAATACCGGAACCAATTCCGAAGACGAAGAATCTTCCTCCATTCATGCACAAGGCCTTGTGATTCGCGATCTTCCTCTTATTGCTTCTAACTTCCGTAATGAAAAATCCCTTTCTGATTACCTCAAATCACAAAATATTGTCGGCATTGCTGATATCGATACGCGTAAGCTAACTCGTATTTTGCGTGAGAAAGGTGCACAGAATGGCTGCATTATGGCTGGCGATAGCTTAGATCAGGCATTGGCGCTAACCAAAGCGAAAGAGTTCCCAGGCTTAAAAGGAATGGATCTTGCGAAAGAGGTTACAACAAAAGAAGCGTATCAATGGAAACAAGGTTCGTGGACGCTTGAGGGCGGACTTCCAGAAGCGAAAGATGACAGCGAATTGCCATATCACGTTGTTGCCTATGATTTCGGAGCAAAGCGCAACATCTTACGCATGTTGGTTGACCGAGGCTGCCGCTTAACGGTTGTACCAGCTCAAACTTCGGCTGAAGAAGTTCTAGCACTGAAACCAGATGGTGTCTTTTTATCAAATGGTCCTGGTGACCCAGAACCATGTACTTATGCGATTGAAGCAACCAAAGTGTTCTTAGATAAAGAATTACCGGTATTTGGTATCTGTCTAGGACACCAAATTTTGGCATTAGCTTCTGGTGCAAAAACAGTAAAAATGAAGTTCGGCCATCATGGAGCGAACCACCCAGTCAAAGATTTAGATCGCAATGTGGTGATGATTACATCACAAAACCACGGTTTTGCTGCGGACGAAGCGACGTTGCCTGAAAACCTTCGAGCGACACATAAATCACTCTTTGATGGCTCATTACAAGGCATTCATCGCACGGATAAACCAGCATTTAGCTTTCAAGGTCACCCTGAAGCAAGTCCTGGCCCACATGATGCAGCCCCGCTTTTCGATCACTTTATCGAACTAATCAAAAAACACAGCGCTTAATTTCGGAGTAGTAGACAATGCCAAAACGTACTGACATTAAAAGTATTCTAATTCTAGGTGCTGGCCCGATTGTTATCGGTCAGGCATGTGAATTTGACTACTCAGGCGCTCAAGCCTGTAAAGCGCTGCGCGAAGAGGGTTATCGAGTTATTTTGGTTAACTCAAACCCTGCCACTATTATGACTGACCCAGAGATGGCCGATGCAACTTACATCGAGCCAATTCATTGGGAAGTGGTACGCAAGATTATTGAAAAAGAACGTCCAGATGCTGTATTGCCAACTATGGGCGGTCAAACGGCGCTTAACTGTGCACTTGATTTAGAAAAGCACGGTGTGCTTGCTGAGTTCGGTGTTGAAATGATTGGCGCAACGGCTGATGCGATTGATAAAGCAGAAGACCGTTCACGTTTTGATAAGGCAATGAAATCTATCGGTTTAGCCTGTCCTCGTGCCGATACAGCAAAAACGATGGAAGAAGCTTATCGCGTTCAAGAAATGGTCGGCTTCCCTTGTATCATTCGTCCATCTTTTACTATGGGTGGTACCGGTGGTGGTATTGCGTATAACAAAGAAGAGTTCGAAGAAATTTGTCGTCGTGGTCTTGATCTTTCTCCAACCAATGAACTCCTTATTGATGAGTCTTTGATTGGTTGGAAAGAATATGAAATGGAAGTCGTTCGCGATAAAGCGGACAACTGTATCATTGTTTGTGCGATTGAAAACTTTGACCCAATGGGCATCCATACGGGTGACTCAATCACAGTGGCACCGGCGCAAACGCTAACCGACAAAGAATATCAATTGATGCGTAATGCATCGCTAGCAGTATTGCGTGAAATCGGCGTTGAAACGGGCGGTTCAAACGTACAGTTTGGTATCAATCCGAAAGATGGCCGTATGGTCATCATCGAAATGAACCCGCGTGTATCTCGCTCTTCTGCTCTAGCGTCTAAAGCAACAGGTTTCCCTATTGCTAAAGTCGCAGCGAAACTGGCGGTTGGTTTTACCTTAGATGAGCTAATGAACGACATCACAGGTGGCGCGACTCCGGCTTCGTTTGAACCAACGATTGACTACGTTGTTACCAAGATCCCTCGTTTTAACTTCGAGAAATTCGCTGGTGCTAATGACCGCTTGACGACACAGATGAAGTCGGTGGGTGAGGTTATGGCCATTGGTCGTAACCAACAAGAGTCATTACAAAAAGCATTGCGTGGTTTAGAAATCGGTGTAAACGGTTTAGATGAAATGGTTGATCTAGACGCACCAGATGCGCTGACTACTATTCGTCATGAGCTAAAAGAAGCGGGCGCAGAACGTATTTGGTACATTGCTGATGCATTCCGCGCTGGTTTGTCAGTCGATGGTGTATTTAACCTAACCAACATCGACCGTTGGTTCCTTGTGCAAATCGAAGAATTAGTCAAGATGGAACAAGAGGTTAAAGCAGGTGGTTTTGCGGGCTTGAACGCTGATGTTCTGCGCAAAATGAAACGCAAAGGCTTCTCTGACGCGCGTCTTTCAACCTTACTTGGTGTTTCGGAAAGCGAAATTCGTCGTATGCGTGACCAACATGATATTCATCCAGTTTACAAACGTGTGGATACTTGTGCGGCAGAATTCTCCTCTGACACGGCTTATATGTATTCTTCTTATGATGAAGAGTGTGAAGCGCAGCCAACAGATAAAGACAAAATTATGGTACTTGGTGGTGGTCCTAACCGTATCGGCCAAGGTATTGAATTTGACTACTGCTGTGTGCATGCTTCTCTTGCACTGCGTGAAGACGGTTATGAAACCATTATGGTTAACTGTAACCCTGAAACGGTTTCAACGGATTACGACACATCGGATCGTCTCTACTTTGAACCAGTAACATTAGAAGATGTACTTTCTATCGTACGCGTAGAAAAACCAAAAGGCGTGATTGTGCAATACGGTGGTCAAACACCATTGAAATTGGCTCGCGCACTTGAAGCTGCTGGTGTGCCTATCATTGGTACAAGCCCTGACGCTATTGACCGCGCAGAAGACCGTGAGCGTTTTCAACAAGCTGTTGACCGTTTAGGTTTGCTTCAGCCAGAAAACGCAACCGTAACGACTATGGAGCAAGCGATTGAAAAATCGAAAGATATCGGTTTCCCTCTCGTGGTTCGCCCCTCTTATGTTCTCGGTGGTCGTGCGATGGAAATCGTCTATGACGAACAAGATTTACGTCGCTACTTCAACGAAGCGGTTAGCGTTTCGAATGAATCACCAGTACTGCTTGACCGTTTCCTAGATGATGCAGTGGAAGTCGATATCGATGCTATCTGTGATGGTGAGCGCGTTGTGATTGGCGGTATCATGGAGCACATCGAACAAGCGGGTGTTCACTCTGGTGACTCAGCATGTTCTCTTCCGGCTTACACGTTAAGCCAAGAAATCCAAGATGTGATGCGCGAGCAAGTTGAAAAACTGGCGTTTGAATTGGGTGTTCGTGGCCTAATGAATACACAGTTTGCGGTTAAAGATAACGAAGTTTACTTAATTGAAGTTAACCCTCGTGCTGCTCGTACTGTACCGTTTGTTTCAAAAGCAACGGGCGCTCCACTGGCAAAAATTGCAGCGCGTGTAATGGCTGGCCAATCTCTAGAGTCGCAAGGCTTCACCAAAGAGATTATCCCACCTTACTACTCGGTAAAAGAAGTGGTACTACCGTTTAATAAATTCCCAGGTGTTGACCCACTGTTAGGCCCAGAAATGCGCTCAACAGGTGAAGTGATGGGTGTTGGTGCAACGTTTGCTGAAGCATACGCTAAAGCAGAGCTTGGTTGTGGGAATGTTTACCCTGAAGGTGGTCGCGCATTGCTATCGGTTCGTGAAGGTGACAAACAACGAGTAGTTGATTTGGCTTCTAAGCTGGTTAAATTGGGTTACCAACTCGATGCAACTCATGGTACTGCGGTCATTTTGGGCGAAGCTGGTATTAACCCACGCTTAGTCAACAAGGTTCATGAAGGTCGCCCTCATATTCTTGACCGAATCAAGAATAATGAATACACCTATATCATCAATACCGCCGCGGGTCGCCAAGCGATTGAAGACTCTAAAGTTCTACGTCGTGGCGCATTGGCTGAGAAAGTGAACTACACCACAACTTTGAACGCTGCTTTTGCAACTTGTATGTCTCATACGGCAGATGCAAAATCGTCAGTGACATCAGTTCAAGAGTTGCACGCACAAGTTAAAGCTAACTTAGCTTAAGCTAGCTAAAAAATAATAAATCAGTAGTTCTCAGAGCTACATGACAACCTCATTGCCCGCTAAATTAAGCGGGCTTTTTTTGTTTACGAGAACTCCCCCAAACAACTTCAAGTAGGAAGGGCATATCACTTTAGTTAGGTTGTTTAGTACATTGTGAGTATTAATTTAATTGATGAATATTTGGAATGAATTGAAGGCGTGAGTTTCTCTTTTAGCAATGATTATTCAGTGTTAGCGTGAGCAAAATAACGCAGCGATTATGGATTAAATGGATATTTCAATTGAGGTTTTAGGACTACTTTTTTTGGTTGCCAGCGCTGCTGGTTTCATTGATGCAATGGCGGGAGGTGGTGGGTTATTAACGCTACCTGCTTTATTGGCAGCGGGTGTGCCTCCAGCTCAAGCTCTTGCAACCAATAAACTACAAAGCTCCTTTGGTAGTTTTTCAGCGACTTGGTATTTCGTGCGTAATGGCATGGTAAGCCTGAAAGAGATGAAACTTGCAATAGCTTGCACTTTTATTGGTTCAGCTTGTGGTGCAGAGTTGGTTCAGCATATTGATGCCAATTTACTAACCAGTTTAATTCCTATTCTTCTTATTAGCATTTCGCTGTATTTTTTGTTGGCTCCACAAACGAAAGCGGTCCAGGGTAATCCCCGACTATCAGAAGGTCTTTTTGCTTTTTTTATCGGTGGTGGTGTGGGCTTTTATGATGGTTTTTTTGGCCCCGGCACTGGTTCTATTTTCACGGTTTGTTTTGTTGTGCTTGGTCACTTTTCCTTAGTTGAAGCAACGGCAAGAACTAAGCTACTTAACTTCACCTCTAACGTCGCGGCATTACTATTCTTCTTGATTGCGGGATTACCTATTTGGGAAATTGGTTTGGTGATGGCTGTCGGTGGTTTTATCGGTGCGAGAATGGGAGCTAAAGTGGTCGTCACAAAAGGGCAGAAATGGATTCGTCCGTTGGTTATTGTTATGTCAATGCTGATGGCAGCGAAACTTCTTTGGCAACAGCATCCGCAATGGTTTCAATCAATTTTTTAATCCTTGGTGAGCGATAACTACTGCTACGCAAACAAATATGGATGGGGCGGACAAGCGCCTGTAATTGGTCGAAATCAAAACAATATTGTGGCTTGATATTGAGTGTTTTAATTACGGACAAGGGGACTAGTGCTGGCGTCATTCCCCCTAATGCTAATTGTGCTGAAGCCGTGTATGAGTCCATTTCCATCAAGGGCGTGATTGACAATTTGGCTAGTATATCAAGCTGATAAGTATTTGCAGGGTTTGACAAATCATTAGTGACTAATTGTGTTGGTAAGCTCGTTAGTGGCGTTTGGCTGACGATATAAAAGGGTTCATCGGCTAGGTGGAAAGCCATTAATCCATGATTAGCTGGTAAGTAACCTGCACAGAACCCAAGTGTTGCTTTTCCTGATTGCACATGTTGCACAATTCTCGGTGTGTGGTTGGTCGTGATAGTTATGAATTTATCTTGCTGTAGATAGTGGCCCATTGCCACATTTAGGTAACCAGCGACCAAGGTTTCTGAACAGTCGAGTTTGATTAAGGTATCATCAGTCAGTGCTTGCTGATCGAAGATTAAACCACATAACTCATTGAAGCTTGGACCAATACTCTCAACTAGAGCCAGTGCGTCGGTGGTCAGTTTTATCTGCCGCCCATCAGGCTCAATAAGTTTCTTCCCGAGTCTCTTTTCTAAATTAGCAATACGCTTACTCACCGCAGATTGGCTAATATAGAGCAAACTGCCAGTTCGGCTCATGGTTTTTTCTTTGCTTAACATAAGCAAGGTTTCGATACCTTCAAGCAGCATAATTAAAGAGCATTGGGAATAGGTGAGCCTACTCTACACTATTATTTCGAGCTGAGGTTACTTATTAAGTGCAAATGTGGGCAGTGACAAATGCCAACGAATTGCACCTAATCGAATGATGAGCGTTGAAAGCACTCCAGCGATAAAAGCGCTTGAATTATCATAGCCCATTGCTAGTGCGGTCGTATGAAATAGGCCGCCAATAATACATGCTGTGGCGTATACTTCACTGCGTAATACCATCGGGATTTCGCGAGCTAATACATCGCGAATAATGCCACCACCACAACCAGTAATGACTCCCATGATGACAGCAACGATGGCTGAATCTTGATAAAGCATTGCTTTTTCTACACCGATCCCAACAAAGACCGCCAAACCAATGGCATCACAGACAGGTAATATCCACCAAGCAACTCGCTTGGGTCGACGAACTAACAACATGGTGAGTACGCAGGTGATAAAAATAACCCAAAGGTAAGTGGTGTCTTTTATCCAAAAAACGGGAGTAGCCCCGAGCGCCATATCACGGATGGTGCCGCCACCAATGGCGGTAACACTGGCTAATACAACGACACCAAAGGGATCCATTTTTAGTCGGCCAGCAAGTAATACCCCTGAAATGGCAAAGATAGCCGTACCAAATAAATCAATCAAGTAGAGCAACACGGAGTCCATTTTACTAGGTTCTCTTTATAGTTAATGGAACAGAATTCGGGCTCGAATTGTACGAGATTTTAGCGTGTTAGTGCTAGCGTTTTTGCCGGATGTGTGCGAAGTGATCACATACTTCTTCAATTGCATTCAATGTGCGAGGCGTTGGCCTATTTAACCAATCTGAAGTTAAAGACCAAACAAAGTCATGCTGAACGGCGAATAATTGTTGCTGCCATTTTGACCACATATGACCGTTTTTGATCGCCTGTTCAGAAGTAAATATAGCGTCGGGGTTAGCGAGTAATACTTGTTCAATGCCCACTTGAGGATAGGGCGATGGACTATCGGCAAAAATATTCTCACCACCGCAGAAACGAAATACTTCGCTAGGCCAGCTGTCTTGCGCCAGTGTGATGATCGGTTTCTCACTGAGTTGATAAAAATAACGAACTTTAGTACCGGAATGGTAGCGCTGTTTGAATATCGCTAAGGATTGTCGAAAGTTGTGCGCCGCATTTTTCCCGATTTGTGGATTATCGGCATATTGACTGAGTTGCTCGATATTAGTGGCGATATCTTCTAAGGTTTTGGTTTCTGTTGAGTAAATGGTTAGCCCTAGCTGTTTTAGTTTTGCTATCTCTTTAGCGGGGTTGCCAGAAGGCCAAACGATCACTAAATCTGGTTGTAGTTTTAGAATGCGTTCTAAATTAATACCTTGATAATTTGCTACTTTTTCTAATTTTTTCGCTTGAGGTGGATAGTCGCTGTATTCACTAACAGCAACCAGTTTATCACCAAGGCCAGCGGCAAAAGCTAGCTCTGTCGCGTGAGGTGCTAAGCTGATAATGCGTTCTACTTGAGCTTGAACTGGGTTGATAATCCCAACGAATAGAAGACAAAGGAAGGTCAATATGCGCAATTTATAGCCCTTGATTAATCATGAGGAGTAGAGCGCTTTCTAGCACCAGCCAAGCAAAAATTCGCCACGCGAGCAGTTTTTGTAATTGAGATAAATGAATAGCAGCAGGTGCGACGCGCCCCCCAATTTTAACTCGGATAGCTTTTTTCTCACCGTAAATGGCTGGCCCACCAAGTGACAATTCTAATTTGTTGCCGACGGCGGTTAATAGCCATCCTGGACCCGGCAAAGGCCAGACTTTACTTTGCTGTATCATGGCCGTAAACGTGGTCAATGCTTTATCACCGATGACGATCAACACACTAAATAAGCGCAAAGGAATGAAATCTAGAATAGCGAGCAAGCGTATTACCGGTAAACCAAATGGGTGAAATCTTTGGCGAGAAGGCGACCATGCTCTCGCGAGTTCAGCCACTAGGCGATACATTAATGCTCCAGTTGCGCCTAAGCATGCATACCAAAATAGAACACCGATAACATTGCGGCCATAGCCCATGATGATCGTCTCTGCCCCCGCTTTTCCTAATCCTAGCGGTGATAAACTTTCTGTCGTTCTATTAACAAAAGGTGCGAGTAAGCGTCGTGCTAGTTTTTTATCTTCTTTGGCTAAAGCGTTAATCAGTTGGCTCGCAAGTTGTTCTTGGCTGCGCCAATCAAAAGCCAACAGAAGAATCGCTAAATCAAAAAGTTGAGGTTGCCAAACCAGAGGTTTGAGGGCAATCAGAATGGCCAGTGCTGGCAAGCACATCAGCAGCAAGGCTAGCGTACCGGAGATTACACTTTGCGAGTAACTGTTATTGGTATTGACTTTATCGGCGAGTATTTCAGCAAATTTGTGCCATAAAGTTACTGGGTGCGCGTTACGAGGGATGGGCAAAATGAGATGAAATACAATCGCTCCCCACATAACGAGGAGCGAACCATTGGCATAAAACGGCTTCAACATCTCTTCCATGATGATCGTCGCTTGGCTTACTTAAGAAGCTCAACCATTTTGATCACCATTTCAGAGGAGCTTTGCGATGCAAGTGGCAAGAACTCATCAAATGACATTGGTGATTCTTTATCCGCAACGTCAGAAATCGCGCGAACTACTACAAAAGGAACATTGAACTGATGACAGGTTTGTGCGACTGCTGATGCTTCCATTTCTACTGCGATGACGCTTGGGAAGTGCTGGCGGATAAAGGCTTGGCGTTCAGCAGTACAGACAAAAGCATCACCGGTACAAATAAGACCACGCACCGCGTGTTTATCTTCCATTTGGGTCAGTGCTTTTTCAGCAATGTTCATCAGCGTTTCATCGGCTTTAAAAGCGGCAGGTTGCCCAGCCATTTGGCCCATCTCATAGCCAAAAGCAGTGACATCTGCATCGTGGTGGCGAACTTCGCTAGAAATAACCACATCACCCATTGTTAAGCTCGCATCAAAGCCACCCGCAGAGCCGGTATTAATCACAACATCTGGTTGGTATTCTTCAAGTAAAATCGTTGTGCCAATAGCTGCCGCTACTTTACCAATTCCAGATTGAAGAAGTACGACATCCACCCCATGGATTTGACCGATAAAGTAAGTGCAACCAGCTTTACTTACTTGTTGCACATTGTTAATTGCGTTTTTTAAAATCGCGACTTCTTGTTCCATCGCGCCAATGATGCCGATTTTCATGAGGATTCTCTTATTCGGTTAATAATAAAAATTGGCTGAAGTTTAACATGAAACTTTCCACTAGAGCGATAAGGTACTTTTTATTCGAGTAGTCCGGCTTTGGTTAAGTTTTCTCTGAGTAGTTCAACTCGCTTGCGGTTAACGCCCATATCCGAATAGCCAATGCGTGATTCAGAACGAACGATTAATCGTCGCTTATCAATTTTTAATTCAAGATCATCAACAAAGCGCATTATACGGCTAGTATATTCAATGCGTAGATAGTTATCTTCTTTGCTTGCGGTTTTAGAACGTGGAATAGAAAGGGCAACAGCTTCAATTTGATCTAAAGAAACGCCAGCTTTGAGGATGAAGGGCGAAACCGAGAAAGCATTGCGATCATCTTGAGTGGATACACAATTGGGTTTATCGCCGCAAGGTGTTGCTGTGCGGTCGGTCATGGTGGTAACTCCTTGACTGCATGCTGTTAATGTTGAAAACAGTAATAGACTAAATAGTAAACGCATCTTTTTCCCTATGGTATTTATTTTATAGGTTAAGCAAAAGGATTCACTTTTGTGTGAATCCTTTATTTACTTGAAACGGTATAATTGTTGATTGTGCTTTTTTGTATTGGGTTTTTAGTAGTTAAGACTTAAAGCTCTAAGTAATCAAGTATTCCTTCAGCAGCTTTACGGCCTTCATCAATGGCGGTGACGACTAAATCAGAGCCGCGAACCGCATCACCACCAGCGAAGATTTTTTCATTGCTAGTTTGGTATTGGAAGGACTGCACTGAAGGCGCTTTAATTCTTCCCCACTGATCAAGATCAACACCAAATGGTTCAAGCCAAGGCATAGCATGAGGTTGGAAGCCAAAAGCCATGATTACCGCATCGGCAGCGAGTACGTGTTCACTACCTGCTACTGGTTCTGGGCGACAACGTCCTGCTTCATCAGCTGCTCCTAAAGCTGTTTTAACCACTTTTACCCCGGTCACTTGACCAGTGGCATTAGTTTCAATGCCCAGCGGTTGAAGGTTGAACATAAATTCAACGCCTTCTTCTTTCGCATTTTTTACTTCACGGCGAGAGCCTGGCATGTTCTCTTCATCTCGGCGATAAGCACAAATGACTTGATCCGCATTTTGGCGAATTGAGGTTCGAACACAGTCCATAGCCGTATCACCACCGCCTAAAACGACGACTTTTTTATGGGCCATATCAATGAAAGGTTGCTCGGATTCCAGTCCCATCACTTTATATGTATTAGACACTAAAAAGGGGAGAGCATCGTAAACGCCTTCGGCTTCTTCGTTGGCAAGGCCTGCGCGCATATTTTGATAAGTGCCAACGCCAAGAAATACCGCGTCGTAATCATCAACTAAGCTTTGCAGCTCAATATCTTTGCCTACTTCAACATTGAGTTGGAATTCAACGCCCATTTCACTAAAGATGCGACGGCGATTTTCCATTACGCCTTTTTCCAATTTAAAAGATGGAATACCGAAGGTGAGCAAGCCGCCGATCTCTGGATATCGATCGAACACAACGGGTTTGACTCCATTGCGCACTAAAACATCCGCCGCTGCCAAACCGGCTGGTCCTGCACCAATAATCGCGACTTTTTTATCTGTCCACTCGACATTTGACATGTCAGGTTTCCAGCCCATTTCAAAGGCTTTATCGGTAATGTATTTTTCAATATTACCAATCGTTACTGCGCCAAAGTCATTGTTGAGTGTACAAGAACCTTCACATAAACGATCTTGAGGGCATACTCGGCCACACACTTCTGGCAAGCTGTTGGTTTGATGAGAAAGCTCTGCCGCTTCAATAATTCGCCCTTCATTGGCGAGTTTTAACCACTGTGGAATATAGTTATGTACTGGGCATTTCCACTCACAGTACGGGTTACCACAATCTAAACAGCGGTCAGCTTGGGCGGTTGCTTGCTGCTTAGTGAATGGTTCGTAGATCTCGACAAATTCAATTTTACGAATAGTGATCGGTTTCTTCGCCGGGTCAACTCGACTCACATCAATAAATTGGTATACGTTCTGGCTCATAAATCTGGCTCCTTCCAATTATTGTGCTTGAACGCGCAGCTCTGCGGCACTACGGCTTTGATGGCCTAGTAGTGTGCTGAGATCGGCAGCTTGTGGTTTAACGAGATAGAACTTTGGTATCCATTCATCAAAGTTTGCGAGAATATGTTCGGCATGAACTGAACCGGTTTCTTCCAAATGCTCAGCGATTAAACCACGTAAATGCTCTTGGTGGATGTATAAATCTTGCAATGAAACGGCTTCGACAGATTCACTGTTAACTCGACCTTGGAAATCACCGTTTTCGTCCATCACGTAAGCAAATCCGCCGGTCATACCAGCGCCGAAGTTCACTCCTGTCGCACCAAGAATGGCAACAATGCCGCCAGTCATGTACTCACAAGCGTTATCACCAGCACCTTCGATGACGGTGATGGTGCCAGAGTTACGCACGCCAAAGCGTTCCCCCGCTTTACCAGCGGCAAACAGTTTTCCACCGGTTGCGCCATATAAGCAAGTGTTGCCGACAATGGTAGCTTCGTGGCAATTAAAGGTTGTGCCAAGGTGCGGCTTGATCACTAACTTGCCCCCGGCCATGCCTTTACCAACATAGTCGTTTGCATCACCAGTCAGATATAGTTCAACGCCACCAGCATTCCATACACCGAAAGATTGGCCAGCGGTACCGTCAAGGTGAATTTTTATCGGTGAAGCCGCCACACCTTGGTTTCCGTAACGTTTAGCGATTTCCCCCGATAAGCGTGCCCCGATAGAGCGGTCTGTATTTCGCACATTGTAATACAAGTTGATCGATTGTTGAGATTCGAGCGCGCTTAGCGCATCGTCAACGATCTGTTGGTTAAGTTGAGCTTTATCAAACGGTGTGTTTGGTTCAGTCCAATACAGCGGATGATGATGTTGAGAGACCGGTGCTTCTAACAAGCCAGATAGATCAAGCTTGCTTTGTTTGGCGGTCATGCCAGCGACGACTTCCAATAAGTCCGTGCGGCCAATCAAGTCGGTAAGTTTTTCAACGCCAAGCTCTGCTAGGTATCCGCGCACTTCATCAGCAAGGCCGATAAAGTAGTTCATCACCATTTCAGGTAAGCCTTTAAAATACTCTTTACGCAGCGTTTCATCTTGCGTTGCGACACCTGTTGCACAGTTGTTTAAATGGCAAATGCGTAAGAATTTACAGCCCATTGCGACCATAGGTGCAGTACCAAACCCAAAGCTCTCTGCGCCGAGAATCGCGCCTTTGACTACATCAAGTCCGGTCTTCAATCCGCCATCCACTTGTAAACGAATTTTATGACGCAGGCCATTCGCTACTAATGCTTGTTGGGTTTCAGCCAAACCAAGTTCCCACGGGCTGCCTGCGTACTTAACCGAGGTGAGTGGGCTTGCTGCAGTGCCACCGTCATAACCGGAAATAGTGATAAGGTCAGCGTAGGCTTTAGCCACACCGGTAGCGATGGTGCCAACGCCCGGTTCTGAAACGAGCTTGACCGAAATAAGCGCTTTAGGGTTTACCTGTTTAAGGTCGAAAATTAGCTGCGCTAAATCTTCGATTGAATAGATATCGTGGTGCGGTGGTGGCGAAATTAGGGTTACCCCTTGCACTGAGTAACGTAGTTTGGCAATTTCCGCGGTGACTTTATGCCCCGGAAGTTGTCCACCTTCACCTGGTTTTGCACCTTGGGCAACTTTTATTTGTAAGACATCGGCATTGGTTAAGTAATGCGGTGTCACACCAAAGCGACCTGAAGCAACCTGCTTGATACGCGAGTTTCGCTCGGTGCCAAAGCGACGCGGATCTTCACCACCTTCGCCAGAGTTGGAATAGCCACCTAAACGGTTCATGGCTGTCGCAAGTGCCTCATGTGCTTCTGGGCTTAATGCACCAATGGACATTGCGGCAGAATCGAAGCGTTTAAACAGCTCGGTACTAGGTTCGACTTGCTCTAGCGCTAAAGGTGAGGCTGATTTTTTTAGCTTGAGAAGGTCGCGCAACATAGCCACTGGGCGAGCATTGACTTGCTGAGCAAAAGCGTTGTAATCGGACGTTTCCCCCGATTTTACGGCTTGTTGTAATGTGCCGACCACATCAGGGTTGTAAGCATGATATTCACCACCGTGTACATATTTCAGTAATCCGCCATGTTCAAGCGTTTTACGTTTGGTCCAAGCTTTGCGCGCAAGGTTGTAGAGATCTTGTTGAAAATCTTCAAAATGAGCGCCTTGAATGCGAGTGGTGACACCTTTGAAACACAAATTGACGACGTCACTATGCAAACCTACCGCTTCAAATAATTGTGAACAACGGTAAGAGGCTATGGTTGAAATGCCCATTTTGGACATGATCTTCAATAAGCCTTTATCAATACCGTAGCGATAGTTTTGCATCACTTCGCGGTAGCTTTTTTCTAAGGTACCGTCATCGATCAGCTTGCTTAATGTTTCGTAAGCGAGGTAGGGATAAACGGCTGTGGCACCAAAGCCTAGCAAGACGGCAAACTGATGAGGATCACGTGCGGTGGCAGTTTCAACGATAATATTGGCATCACAGCGCAAGTTCGCTTCGACTAAGCGAGTTTGTACTGCGCCTACTGCCATAGCCGCCGGGATCGGTAGCGTCTCTTTAGTTAATTCTCTATCAGATAATACGATCAGTACTGAGCCTTGGCGAACCTCTTGCTCGGCTTGTTTACAGAGATCAAGCAGCGCTTGTTGGAGATCTTTTTGCTGAGGATCGTAATTGATATCCAATCTGCTATGTCGGTAGTGTTTATCACTTAGCTTGAGCAGTTGTTGCATATCTGAATAAAGTAAAACAGGGGAGTCAAACGTCACGCGATACGCATGGCCATCGGTTTCGCAAAAGACGTTCATCTCTTGACCGACGCTGGTGGCAAGAGACATCACGTGCTTTTCACGCAGTGGATCGATTGGTGGGTTGGTGACTTGTGCAAATTTCTGGCGGAAATAGTCGGTTACCAAGCGTTCTTTTGATGAAAGTACCGCCATCGGCGTATCGTCACCCATCGAACCTACGGCTTCTTGTCCCACATCACCCAGCACGCGCAGCACTTGATCGATCTCTTCGTTGCTCATCGCAAACTGTTTTTGATAGGTTTTTAGCTCGTCATTACCGAAGCTGCGTTCGCCCACCAAATCGTCACTGAGTTCAGAAAATGGCGTTAATCGATGGACGTTATTTTTCATCCATTCGCCATAAGGGTGGCGGTTTTTTAGATCATTATCGATTTCACTGGATTGCCAAAGTTTGCCTTGGCGAGTATCGATTACCAACAGTTCACCAGGTCCAACACGCCCTTTTTCTGCCACTTCATCGGGGGCGTAATCCCAAATGCCAACTTCAGAGGCGAGGGTAATGAGCTTATCTTTGGTTATGACATAACGGGCAGGGCGCAGGCCGTTGCGATCCAAGTTACAGGCGGCGTAACGTCCATCAGACAAGACGATGCCAGCTGGACCATCCCATGGTTCCATGTGTTTTGAGTTAAAGTCATAGAAAGCACGAAGATCTGGGTCCATATCGGGGTGGTTTTGCCATGCTGGCGGTACCAACATACGCATTGCTCGGAAGATATCCATGCCGCCAGCTAAAAAGAGGTCAAGCATATTGTCGAGACTGGAAGAGTCCGAACCTGTCTCATTAACGAACGGAGCCGCTGTTTGTAGATCGGGCAATAGCGGTGAAGCAAATTTATAAGCACGGGCTCTTGCCCATTGGCGATTACCTTCAATAGTGTTGATTTCACCATTGTGCGCTAAGTAGCGGAACGGTTGAGCAAGCGGCCAACGGGGTTGGGTATTGGTTGAGAAACGCTGGTGGAACAAGCAAATGGCAGATTCCATGCGTAAGTCGGCAAGATCGAGATAAAAGCGTGGTAGATCCGCAGGCATGCACAAGCCTTTATAAACAATAACTTGTGTTGATAGTGAGCAGATATAGAAATCGCGATCATCGGTGATCTGCTTTTCAATACGGCGGCGAGCAATGTATAAGCGTCGTTCAACATCTCTTTCACGCCAGCCGGCAGGCGCTGAAATAAAGACCTGCTGAATATCAGGGACGGAGTCTGCCGCGATAGGTCCAAGAACACTTTTATTGGTTGGCACAGTGCGCCAGCCCGTAACAGTGAGCGTTTCTTGTGCTAATTGTTGGTTGATAATATCGCGCGCGGCTTGCGCTTTAGTTGGGTCTTGGCTGAGGAAAATCATGCCGATAGCGTATTGCTTACTGAGCTTCCACCCTTTTTCTTCGGCGATAAGTTTGAGGTATGAATCTGGCTTTTGAAGCAATAAGCCACAGCCATCACCGGTTTTACCATCGGCTGCGATGCCGCCTCGGTGAGTCATGCGATCTAATGCTGCAATCGCCGTTCTTACTAATTTATGACTAGTTTGACCTTCCATATGCGCGATCAAACCAAATCCACAGTTGTCTTTCTCCAAACTTGGATCATATAGAGCCATTGCAATTCTCCCTTTGCTTCTCTGTCATCCAGACAGTAAATGACTAACTATTCTATTTTTATTATTTTTAGTGCGTATTCATGTGCCATTTTTGATTTTAATTTTAACAAAAATGGTCAATTTAATTTTCACTGACTTCACAAGCTATAGCTTATTATGGATAAGGTCAAGTTCTTGGTGAAAAATCACGTTGGAATGCGATTTACCATGTAATTGTCTGAATTAAACTAATGGATTCAATGTGATAGTGTTTTTGTTGTTACCATTTATTAACAATTGAAATTTCATCTAATAAGAAAAACAACAAAAAAGGCCAGCAGGGAGTGCTGGCCAAAAAGTAAAAATTGGAAGGAATCGTTTGATTCAGACACTCTCCTACGTCGATAAACGCAGGAGAGTATTGAGCCGTTAGGCTGAAAGCATCAGCGAACTTGCTTTTGCTTCGAGGTTAGTACCACCCATCAGGTAGGCATCAATTTCACGAGCGCACTCGCGACCTTCATTGATGCAGCGGACAACCAAAGATTGGCCAGTACGCATATCACCCGCTGCGAACACGCCTTTTTGGTTAGTTGCAAAACCTTGCGTAGCAACGTTACCGCGCTTATCAAGTTTAATATCGAGCTGAGCAAGCACTCCATGCGGTTCCGGATGCAAAAAGCCCATCGCCAAGAAAGCCATATCACAAGCAATAACGCGTTCAGTGCCTGCAACTTCTTCAAACGTTGGACGTTCACCGGGGGCTGCATCTTGCCAAACGATGTCGGCAAGGCGTAGACCCGTGACTTGACCTTGCTCATTACCAATGAATTCTTTGGTTAAGATGTTCCAGTGACGTTCACAACCTTCTTCATGAGAAGTTGAGGTACGCAAGATCATTGGATACTGAGGCCAAGGCATATTTGCCGGGCGTTTATCTGCAGGCATTGGCATGATTTCAACTTGGGTAATGCTCGCTGCGCCATGGCGATTTGATGTACCGACACAGTCAGAACCAGTATCACCACCACCAATCACCACCACGTGTTTGCCTTTCGCATGGATCTCTTCAGTTTTAAGATCCATGTTATTGGCGCGGCGGTTGTTTTGGCCGAGGAATTCCATGGCGAAGTGTACGCCTTTGAGTTCACGACCTGGGATTGGTAGGTTGCGTGGCACGGTTGAACCACCAGTGAGCAATACGACATCAAACTCTTGGCGTAGCTGCTGTGCGTTAACATCGACACCAATGTGCTGGTTGACTTTAAACTCAACCCCAGCTTCTGCCATCAGGTTAATTTTGCGATCAATTATATCCATACCGAGTTTGAAATCAGGAATACCAAAGCGCAGTAACCCTCCCACTTTTTCATCGCGTTCAAACACGGTTACGGAGTGACCTGCGCTGTTGAGCTGCTCTGCGGCGGCTAGACCAGCAGGACCCGAGCCGATAATGGCAACCGTTTTCCCGGTGCGTGAGCGAGGCGTTTTAGGCTTCGCATAGCCTTCACGGTAAGCGGTCTCAACAATGGTTTTTTCGATATTACAGATGGTGATTGGATCTTGGTTAATCCCAAGTACACAAGCACTTTCACAAGGTGCAGGGCAAACACGTCCTGTAAATTCAGGGAAGTTATTGGTTGAGCTTAAGATTTTCCAAGCTTCTTCCCAACTGTCGCGATACACCGCGTCATTGAATTCAGGAATAATGTTACCGATCGGGCAGCCGTTATGACAAAACGGCACGCCACAGTCCATACAGCGAGAAGCTTGAGTGTTAATCTTGCTGCCAAATTCTTCATTGAGAACAAATTCTTTGTTGTCTTGAATACGAACTGAAGGGTCGAGCTTCTGTGGAAGCTCGCGACCATGTTCTAAAAATCCAGTAGGCTTACCCATTATACGGCCTCCACTTCTTCCGTTTGTACTTGCTCAGCTTCAGCCTTACGCTTTTGAAGTACTGCTTTGTAATCACGCGGCATTACTTTGACCATATCAGTCAAACTTGCTTCAAAATTGTCGAGGAATGACTGAGCGACTTCACTTCCTGTGAATTGAACATGCTTGGACAGCATTTCACGCAGCAGATCTTTATCTTCTTGCTCTAGTGGATCCAGATCAACCAGTTCAGGGTTGAGTTTGGACTCGAAGTCACCGGCTTTGTTCCAAACGTATGCAACACCGCCACTCATACCAGCCGCAAAGTTGCGACCTGTTGAACCTAACACAACCGCAACGCCGCCAGTCATGTATTCACAGCCGTGATCACCAACCCCTTCAACAACCACTTTCGCTCCAGAGTTACGAACACAGAAACGTTCACCAGCTAAGCCGCGAATGTAGGATTCACCAGAAGTCGCGCCGTAGAAACAAACGTTACCGACAACGATGTTATCTTCAGCAATAATTGTTGAACGTGCGTCAGGGTAGAGCACCAACGTACCGCCAGATAAACCTTTACCCCAGTAATCGTTCGCATCACCTTCTACTTCAAATTTGACGCCTTTAGCTAAGAAAGCCCCAAAAGATTGACCCGCAGAGCCGTTAAACTTGACGTTCATCGGTTGTGGTAAGCCTTGGTCTTTGTACACTTTCGAAATTTCATTCGAGAGCATTGTTCCAGTGCTGCGGTCTGTATTGACGATAGGGAACGTCGCATTAACCGCTTCACCTTTCTCTAACGCTGGAATCGCTGCTTGAATCAACTGACGGTCCAGTACATTTTCAAGTTGGTGATTTTGCTTGGTTTGGCAATAGATACCATCTTCTGCGCGTGGCTGTTCAATATAAAGCACCGGTGACAAGTCAAGGTTCTTATATTTCCAGTGGTTGATGTCTTCGCGAACTTTCAATTTATGTGACTGACCAACCATTTCATCAATGGTGCGGAAGCCAAGTTCAGCCATCACTTCACGCAGACCCTCAGCCATATAATGGAAGAAGGTAACGACATCTTCTACGCGACCATCGAAACGTTCACGTAGTGTTTTGTTTTGAGTTGCAATGCCGACAGGACAGGTATTTTTATGACACTTACGCATCATGATACAGCCTTCAACGACAAGTGCAGCTGTTGCGATTCCCCACTCTTCTGCACCAAGCAAGGTTGCTACAGCTAAGTCACGAGGTGTCTTCATCTGGCCATCGCTTTGTACAACAATACGGTTGCGTAGACCATTTTTAAGCAACGTCTGGTGAGTTTCAGCCAGACCAAGTTCCCATGGCAAACCAGTATGGCGGATTGATGACATTGGCGATGCGCCTGTACCACCATCAAAACCAGCGATAAGTACCACATCTGCTTTTGCTTTTGCTACGCCTGAAGCAATAGTACCGACACCTGCTTCCGACACGAGCTTCACATTGACACGGCCCGAACGGTTAGCGTTTTTCAAGTCGTAGATAAGCTGAGCCAAATCTTCGATTGAGTAAATATCATGGTGTGGTGGTGGTGAAATCAGGCCGACTCCAGGAGTAGAGTGACGAGTTGCACCGATCCAATCGTCGACTTTATCACCTGGAAGTTGTCCACCTTCACCTGGTTTAGCACCTTGAGCCATTTTGATTTGTAGCTCATCAGCATTAGTAAGGTAGTAAGACGTCACACCAAAGCGACCAGAAGCAACCTGTTTAATGGCTGAGCGTTCCCAGTCACCGTTTTCTTTACGCTCGAAACGAGTTGGGTCTTCACCACCTTCACCAGAGTTCGATTTCGCACCGATACGGTTCATCGCAACCGCTAAGGTTGAGTGAGCTTCGTAAGAGATTGAACCAAAAGACATCGCACCGGTTGCAAAACGCTTTAAGATATTTTCCACAGGCTCGACTTCAGCAAGCGGAATAGAGCCAGCTGGATTTTTTACAAAATCAAGTTGGCTACGCAGCGTTGCAGCGTTGTCACCTTGAGAATCAACAGCTTGGGCATATTGCTTGAACTGCTCGTAATCTTTATTGCGAGTCGACTGTTGCAGTAGCGAGATAGTTTCTGGGTTAAATAGGTGTTTTTCACCTCGTTGTTTCCACTGATAAACACCACCCACATCCAATACTTGCACTGGCACTTCACGAGTTGGGTAACCAACACGGTGACGAACCAATACTTCTTTTGCGATGTCATCAATGGTTAAACCTTGAATACGAGAAACCGTGCCAGTGAAGTATTTATCGACCACCGATTTGCTGATCCCCAGAGCTTCAAAGATCTGTGCACCGTGGTAAGACTGCAGCGTTGAGATACCCATTTTAGAGAAGATTTTCAGCAGACCGCCATTGATCCCTTTACGGTAATTAGCAAACAGCTCTTTAGCCGATGTATTTGGATCCAGTTTTTTGGTGCGTTGCAGTTCAATAATGGTTTCAATAACCAAGTAAGGGTTAACCGCGTTTGCACCATAGCCAATTAAGGTCGCAAAGTGGTGCGTTTCACGCGCATCACCTGTTTCAACCACAATGGCACACTTCGCACGCAAACCTTTACGGATTAAGTGGTGATGAACCGCGCCTACTGCCAACATAGCAGGGATAGCTGCATGGTTGGAGTTTACCGCTCGGTCAGTCAGTAAGATGATTGAATAACCGTCAATGACAGCATCTTCAGCATATTGGCAAATACGTTTAAGAGCACGTTCTAGCTTGCCCTGATCCTCATTTGCTTGGAATACGATATCTAATGTCTTCGCTTGAAGGTGCTCGTTATCAATCGCACGTAATTTTTCAAGTTCAGAGTTAGAAAGAACAGGAGATTCCAATTCTACTTTTTGGCAGTGAAGGGCCGTTTCAGTTAGTAGATTTTGATCTTTACCTAAATAGGTGTTTAGAGACATCACCATACGCTCACGGATCGGGTCGATCGGTGGGTTGGTTACCTGAGCAAATAACTGCTTGAAGTAGTTAGAAAGGTGCTGAGATTGATGTGATAACACCGCCAATGGCCAGTCAGCGCCCATGGCAGAAAGTGGCTCGTAACCCGTTTTGGCCAATGGAAGAATGATTTCATTCACTTCTTCAGAGCTGACACCGAATGACTGTTGACGAGACATTAAGCGTTCTGGCGTTGGTTGGCTATATTGGTTGCTTGCCTCTGGTAACTTATTCAAGCTCAGTAGGTTGTCTTCAACCCACTTTGCATAAGGCTGGGCGCTGGCAATGGTATCTTTTACTTCTTCATCAGAGATGATACGGCCTTGTTCAAGGTCGGCAACAAAGATACGGCCAGGCTGCAAACGACCACGATATTCAACGTTTTCTGGAGCAATTTCAACCACACCAGACTCAGATGCCATGACCAAGAAATCATCTTTAGTGACGGTATAGCGAGAAGGACGTAAACCATTTCGGTCTAGTGTGGCACCCACTTGAACTCCGTCGGTGAAACAAACAGAGGCTGGGCCATCCCATGGTTCCATAAGGTTTGCGTGGTATTGATAGAATGCACGACGCGTTGGATCCATGTTTTTATTTTCTTGCCACGCTTCTGGGATCATCATCATTAACGCGTGTGGCAAGCTGCGGCCAGAAAGCACTAGAAGTTCCAGTGCCATATCGAAGTTTGATGAGTCTGAGCTGCCTTCCTGACAAATAGGAAGTAGCATATCAATTTCGGCTTGACTAAAGAGATCCGACTCAAGGATCGCTTCACGCGCTTTCATCCAGTTCAAGTTTCCGCGAACGGTATTGATCTCACCATTGTGAGCAATATAACGGAAAGGTTGCGCCAAACGCCATTTCGGGAATGTATTGGTAGAGAAGCGAGAGTGTACTAGTGCAAGCGCTGTCACCATGGTTGGATTTTGTAGGTCAAGGAAGTACTGCGGTACTTGCTCTGTCGTTAGCTGACCTTTATAAACCAAGGTTTTGTATGACATTGAGTTGATGTAAAAATCATCCCCAATGTTTGAAATACTTTCTAAGCAAACACGAACGGTGTAGTTGCGTAATACATAAAGTTTACGTTCCAGCTCTTCTGGTGTGGTGCTTGGGCCGCCAGAGATAAACACATGTTCAAATTGCGGTTCAGTGCTAAGCGGGTCGGCACCGATCATTGAGTTGTCGGTAGGAAGAACACGGTAGCCAATTACTTCTAATTCTAGACGCTTAGCGTTGCGTTCTAAAATATCACGACATTGTGCGCGTTTGTGCTCATCTTTAGGAAACAGCACTACACCGACACCGTATTTTTCAAAAGAAGGCAGTTTAATACCTAGTTTAACAGCTTCTTCAAGTAAAAATTCATGAGGTTTTTGTAGCAAAATACCGGCACCGTCACCCGAGCATGGGTCACAGCCTTGTCCGCCGCGGTGTTCCATGCGAGCAAGCATGTCCAGTGCTTGAGTCACAACCGCGTGAGACTTGCGGTTTTTTAAGTGAGCAACAAAACCGATACCACAAGCGTCATGCTCCAATTCAGGAGTATATAGACCTCGTGAATTCTGCTCTCTATCTACCATAGATACATCCTTCCAGTTCAATTTAGACGCACGTTGGCTAAGGCATACTTAGCGATGCGACTTGTCCTTTAATTGTTATCAATTTAAACCCACCGGTGATTGGCGAGTTCGAGTCCTTTCCGTTTCTCACAGGAAAAATATTGCGAGAAAAACATTCCTTAGTGATATTCAATTTATTAATGCCACTTTGTAGTGGTTTATATAGGTGAGTGCTGAATATCACCGATTTTTCCGCATTCATTTGTGTAATAAATATCACAAAAAATAGGGCGGTTGTGTAAGTATCCTACAATTTTGTTTATGGGAATTCCAACGAAAACTCGCTTTAGTCGCCCATTTTTTTCGTTAAAAATGCATATTTTGTTTAACAATGTCGCAACATTACGCAAATAACACTGTTTTTCTGCATGTTTATTGATTTTTATTAGGTGGCATTGTGTTTGAAAGGGGTAACCTTTGTGGATTTAATTTGCAAGGATGTAATTTAGTTACATTAATCGAATTGATATTCATTACTATCTATGAGTGGTTCTTCATCAATGCAATTGCACCAACTGGTTAATACTATTGGCCAAGATCTTCAGCGACGTTACGGCGAAAAAGTTCATAAGCTCACCTTACATGGTGGCTTTAGTTGTCCAAATAGGGACGGTACGATTGGTCGAGGAGGGTGCACATTCTGTAACGTCTCTTCTTTTGTTGATGAACAAACTCAAATCCAGAGTATTGAACAACAACTGACCGATCGGGCCGGTGAAATTAAGCGCGCCAAAAAATACTTAGCGTATTTTCAGGCTTACACTAGTACTTACGCTGAAGTTCAGGTGCTGAAAAATATGTATCAACAAGCACTTAAAGCGGCAGATATTGTGGGTTTGTGCGTCGGTACTCGTCCTGATTGTGTACCAGATGCCGTGTTGGATCTGCTTTCTGGTTACGTGCAACAAGGCTATGAGATTTGGCTTGAACTTGGGTTACAAACGGCTAATAACGACACGCTGAAACGTATCAATCGTGGTCATGATTTTGAATGTTATGCCAAGATTACTCAGCGGGCTCGTGCGCTTGGTATTAAAGTCTGCACGCATTTGATCGTTGGGTTACCTAAGGAGACCCGAGATGACAATGTAGAAACCTTACAGCGAGTGCTAGCGGTTGGAACCGATGGCATTAAGTTGCATGGGTTACATATTGTAGAAGGTAGTACTATGGCCAAAGCTTGGCGTGCTGGAAAGTTAGAAGCCCCAGCTTTGGAGGAATACGTTTCGATCGCGAGTGAACTGATTCGTATGACCCCGCCTGAAGTGGTGTATCACAGAGTCTCTTCTGCCGCCCGTCGGCCGACATTACTAGCCCCGCTTTGGTGTGAAAATCGCTGGTTAGCGATGACCGAAATTGGCCGAGCATTGGATAAAGATGGTGCTCAAGGTTCATTATTAAATAAACCGTTTATCTATTCCCTTCCAAATAGTTAAATATTTGACGTTTTAGCAAATCCCTGTGATTAACTTGGCTGACGAATTAGCGATAAACACGTTAGACTAGCCATACTGTTATCGCATGGAGCGTTTAATGAAACCCATGAAAAACCTTGCCCAGTATTATGTCGACCTGTTGGTTAAGCTGGGCATTCTTCGTTTCTCCATTCTGCTTGCTCTTGCGCTGGTTGCATTGGCGGTTGTGGTGCAAGTTGGAATCACTTTAGTTCTCAACGGTCACGTGGATGATATCGATATTGTACGTTCGGTATTCTTTGGCTTGTTGATCACGCCGTGGGCGGTTTACTTTTTGTCGGTCGTTGTTGATCAACTGGAAGAGTCACGTCAGCGTCTTTCCAAATTGGTTTCAAAATTGAAAGATATGCGTTTGCGTGACCAAGAATTGAACTACAAGCTGCAACAAAATATTGTCAAACTAAACCAAGAAATTGAGGAAAGAATCAAAGCTGAAGAAGCTCGTGAAGAGGCGATGGTAGATTTAGAAAATGAAGTCTATCAACGCGAAAAAACCCAGCTTGAACTTGCAGAGCGAACCGCCTTATTACGTTCGTTTATTGATGCCTCTCCTGACTTAATCTATTACCGCAATGCTAACGGTGTATTTTCTGGTTGTAACCGCGCTATGGAAGAGCTAACAGGTAAGCGCGAAAATCAATTGGTCGGCCTTACGCCTTGGGATGTCTACAGCAAAGAAGTTGCACAACAGATAGTCGAAACAGACGAAAGAGTGTTTGCAGACAACCAAGCTCTGACTTATGAACAGTGGCTCGAATACCCAGATGGTCGTAAGAACTATTTTGAATTACGTAAAGTGCCTTTTTACAGCAAAGATGGGCGTCATTTAGGCTTGGTCGGTTTTGGCCGTGATATTACTGAGCGTAAACGTAACCAAGAATCTTTAGAAAAGGCGAGTCGTGACAAGACCACCTTTATTTCGACCATCAGTCATGAGTTACGCACGCCGCTCAATGGCATTGTAGGGCTAAGTCGAATGCTACTTGATAGCACGTTAACTCCTGAACAACGTAAGCACATGCAAACCATCAACGTCAGTGCCATCACGTTGGGCAATATCTTTAATGACATTATAGACATGGATAAGTTTGATCGCCGCAAACTTGAGTTGCTTCCTGCGCCGTTAAATTTTGAAGAGTTTGTTGCGGAAATTGAAAGCATTTCTGCGTTGATGGCAGAGCAGAAAGGGCTAAGGTTTGATCTTGAAAGGCTCAGTGACTTACCTGTTGCGATCGAAGTTGATGCCACTCGCCTGCGCCAAGTCTTATGGAATTTAATCAGTAATGCGATGAAATTCACCAAAGAAGGTGGCGTAGTGATGACAGTAAGCGCCGATGTGGAAGATCAATTTGCCCATATTGTAATGGAAGTTGAGGATACCGGTATTGGGATTCCTGAAGCTGAACTTGATAAAATATTTGCAATGTATTACCAAGTTAAATCTGGTAAGGACAACCTACATGCAGTTGGAACGGGGATCGGTCTTGCAGTTTCTCGTCAGTTAATTAATTTAATGGATGGCGATATATCAGTAAGTAGTGAAGAAGGGTTCGGAAGTACGTTTACCGTGTCGATTCGCGTTCCTTTATCGCAAGATGCGCATTTTCAGCCACTAATTTCTGCCCCTCAAAGAAGTTTAAATATCTTTATGGTTGAAGATATAGAACTCAATGTCACCGTGGCTCGCTCACTACTTGAAAGTTTGGGTCATACGGTCTCCGTTGCAATGACTGGTGAAGAGGCCTTACAAATGTTTGTGCCCGAAGAGTACGACCTAGTCTTTTTAGATATTCAATTGCCGGATATGACGGGGTTTGATGTTGCGGCTTATTATCGAGACAAATATTCTAAATTGCCGCCATTGGTTGCACTAACGGCGAATGTACTGAAGAATAAAACGGAATACTTACAAAAAGGCATGGATGATGCGATAAGCAAACCGTTGTCTGTCTCTGCCGTTCAAATGATCATTGCAAAGTTTACAGACCGTGAGTTAGTGGCTGACTTACCGCAACCTGAAGACAAAACGGTGGAAGATAGCAGTGAAGTAAGCACACACTTACTGGATATTGATATGCTTGAATCCTATGTTGATATCGTTGGACCAAAACCCGTTTTGGAAAGTATCCAGATGTTCGAAGAGATGATGCCCAGTTATATCGAAGTGCTTGATTCGAATATGGTCGCCAAAGATCAGGCTGGAATTGTCTCTGAAGCACACAAAATTAAAGGTGCAGCAGGCTCGATAGGCCTTAAACATATTCAAAATGTAGCTCAAAAAGCGCAATCGCCAGACTTGCCCGCGTGGTGGGAAAATATAGGTGATTGGGTTGATGAAATCAAAAATGGTTATCAGCACGATATCCAAGTATTAAAACAATGGTTAGCTCAAAGGTAATATTATGAAAAAAATCGCATTGGCTTCACTCGCTATGGCCTTGTTGGCTGGATGTAGCTCTCCACAAATCGATTGGCAACAAGATAACCTAGCGGTGGTATCAAATATCACCATTGGGCTAAAAAGTACTTTATGGATGAATCAAATGCCAGCAATCAGTGATGAAGAGACGCCGGCAGCACCAGCTTTACATGGCACTTTAAGATTAGATTCATCAGCGGTATTACCTGCTAATTTAACCGTTGATGCATTGGTTATTCAGCAAGGTAGCCGCAGTTGGATTGTGGATAGTGATTCACTGGAATTACGTACTTACAGTGAGAATCAGTGGGAAGTCGTCTTTGAACGTCAAATAGAGGCAAATACGGATGAAGCTGTCGATATCGCGTTGCAGTTGAGTGATGGCGAAAAAGCGCAGTGGTTGATTGACCGTGGCGTAATGATAGATAAAGTCTATTAAGCTTGTTGATAACAAAAAGCCCTTTAACGTGAGTTAAAGGGCTTTTTTAATCAGCATAATGAGAGGATATTAGTCCTCTAGGTCACCACAAAAGCGGTAGCCTTCGCCATGAATCGTAGCGATGATTTCAGGAGTACCTGATACTGACTCAAAATGCTTACGGATACGACGGATGGTCACATCAACAGTGCGATCATGAGGCTTAAGTTCACGACCGGTCATTTTCTTCAATAGATCAGCACGAGTTTGAATTTTACCTGGGTTCTCACAGAAGTGTAAAAGTGCACGGAATTCTGAACGTGGTAACTTGTAACCTTCGCCATCAGGATTAACCAAAGAGCGGCTGTTGATATCTAAAACCCAACCATTGAATTCGTACTTCTCAACACTACGCTTTTCTTCTTGCGTGGTATTGGCATTCATTGATCGACTTAAAAGGTTACGAGCACGAATGGTCAATTCTCGTGGGTTAAATGGCTTCGTGATGTAGTCATCCGCGCCAATTTCTAGACCAAGAATTTTATCGACTTCGTTGTCACGACCAGTCAGAAACATTAGCGCAACATTCGCTTGTTCACGAAGTTCGCGAGCTAACAGAAGGCCATTTTTACCTGGTAAGTTGATGTCCATAATTACCAAGTTTATTGAGTTATCAGACAGTGCGTGGTGCATTTCTTCACCGTTACTGGCTTCAAAAACAGCGTATCCCTCTGCTTCAAAAATACTCTTAAGAGTGTTACGAGTTACTTGCTCATCTTCAACGATAAGGATCTGCGGGGTTTGCATTGGCGGTACCTAAACTTGTGAAAAAATTGTGCTAATAGAATTAATTCTAGGCAAAAAACGTAACATACAGGTAATCTGTTGTTAAATCATAAACCAAAGTTTTGAAAAATACACTCACTTCAGTCGCCCGCCATCCATAGATATCTTTAGCATCGAGGTCTCCGTGCCCTCTACTGTTCTATTAGTTTCTGACGCGGATTCTATAATGTTAACAGCATGCTAACAATGACTGAATGTTAATTCCAATCACTTTGTTGATTTACATCAATAGTTCTAATGTAACAAATATTAATAGTCTTGCGCAGTTGTAAACTTACGGAATATTTCCCCAATACGAGATACGGGTTTTGAACATCACTCGATTTGATATTTTGTGTGAACAATAAGCACGTCAAGTCTTAACCTGCTTTTGTGATAAGGTGGAACCCGCTTGATAGATTCTTGTCAAAAAATGAGAATTGCGTAAAAAATCAACGTTTACAGATGTGAAATACGTACTATGATAAAATCCATTAGTATGAAAATCGAGTATTTTGCTGACATTTAGGTAGTAAATGTTGCTTATTCTATGCAAGTGTTGCTTTGCATCGTGTTTAGATTATTTGAGCAAAGTGTTATGCATTGTGGGAGTGAATTCCGTTCTTAGCTTTAACAAACCTCATCCACAATCGCTTGAATTCAAAATAATTAACAATAATCCAAGGAAGAATGATGATAGATATAACGCCAGATATTTGTGACAAATATGAGTCACAAGTGACTTTACTAAACTTACCTCTACAAACGTTTGGTCTCAAAAGTGCATTTTGGGGAGAAATTGTTACTGTACGTTGTTATCACGACAACTCGAAAGTTCGTGATGTTTTGAGTCAAAATGGCAAAGGCAAAGTATTGGTTGTTGATGGTAATGGTTCTTGCCATAAGGCGTTGCTAGGTGATCAGCTAGCGATTATGGCCATAGAACATGAGTGGGAAGGAATCATTGTGTATGGCGCGGTGCGTGATGTGGGTATGCTTTCGCAAATGGACCTTGGGATTAAAGCTCTAGGTGCTTGCCCGATTAAGACTGAGAAAAAAGGAGCAGGTGAAGTAAATGTAACCCTGACTATTCTCAAACAGATGATTCAACCTGGTGATTACATTTATGCCGATTGGAATGGTGTTTTAACATCAACTCAAGCTTTGGATTGGAACTAAAAACGGAATCCGAGCCCAAACTCAACACCCTGTTGCCACTCTTGATAATCGAGAGTGGCGTGCAAGTCGATATTTTCAGAGAGCTGCAGTCGGCTGGAAAGTTCAGCAGAGACTGCATCAGCTCGTTTATCATTTTCTGGTGTACTATTTGCTGAACGCAAGGTGCTTTTTAACGATAGCTTCGGGGTTAATTGATAACGAATGCCACTTAGAAAGCCACCACTTTCACTGTTCCCGGAATTATTGATCCTTGCTCCAACATACACATCCAAATCTTCAAATATGCTGTAAGAATAGCCACTATCAATTGTCCAGCTGTCAAAGCTTTGGCTATCATTTTCACTTGAAACAAATAGTCGATGTGGCGACTTAACTTGCTCTGAAGGCAGTAACGGCAAGATGTTCGCCATACTAGGTAAAGAGATAAAAAAAGACAAAGCAAGTGTGATCGTCAACTTCATTCATCTCTCCTTATGTTTATTATTTTTGGGTACTGCATCCACTGCACTGACCCTAATTAAAGCACAAAATATCATCAATGACAGGTAGAGTTATATAGCATTTAGTTATTTGCTTATTAGATATGCTATCGAATTGGTTATGTAATAAGTTTCATTGCTGGGGTTTGGTTTTTGACTCACTACGCTGTGGCGTTAGTTAAAAAATAACAGATTTTAATTGACTAATGATCGCTAAATAAGGTAAACGTAGAGGCAAGCAAATACACGAGTATAGAAAGTTTTCCTATGTTACAGCACAGCCTAGTAGTAATGACCACCACCATTATTATTACCGACATTACACATGTTGGGGCGGGCTGCTAAGCGAAAAATTTTTTCAAAAAAGGCCTGTATCCCACCAGATACAGGCCTTTTTTTATACCAATTTAGAATGTTTTGGAGGAAGGGATGCGAGTATTAAAGTTTGGAGGTTCATCGTTAGCTGATGCTGATCGTTTTTTAAGGGCAGCAGATATCATTGCTAACAATGCGCAACAAGAAGAAGTTGCCGTGGTTTTGTCTGCACCAGGCAAAACCACCAATAAATTGGTAGCGGTTATTGAGAGTGCTTTACGTAATGGTGAGGCTGAACTGCAAATTGCAGAGCTTGAATCATCATTTCAAGCGTTATTTTCAGCCATTAAAGCACAAGTTCCCACTGTCGATGGCAGTGCATTTGATAACCAAGTAAAAACATCACTCTCTCAATTGCGCCAGTTTGTGCATGGGATGAGTTTGTTGGGTATGTGCCCCGATAATGTTAATGCTCGTATTATCAGTAAAGGTGAGCGAATCTCCATCCAACTGATGAAGGCTGTACTTGAAGCGAAAGGGCAAGCGGCATCGCTAATTGATCCTGTTGAGTATCTTTTTGCTCAAGGTGATCACCTTGAGGCGATGGTTGATGTTGAAATTTCTACGCAAAACTTTAAACAGAAACCTCTACCACATGATCACGTTAATATCATGCCTGGTTTTACCGCTGGTAATGAAAAAGGTGAATTGGTCTGTTTAGGTCGTAATGGTTCTGATTACTCAGCGGCAGTGCTGGCTGCTTGTTTACGCGCCGACTGCTGCGAGATTTGGACTGATGTGGATGGGGTGTATAACTGTGATCCGCGCCTAGTTGATGATGCTCGTTTACTCAAGTCGTTGAGCTACCAAGAAGCGATGGAGCTTTCTTACTTTGGTGCTTCCGTGTTGCATCCAAAAACCATTGCCCCTATTGCGCAATTCCATATCCCTTGTCTGATCAAAAACAGTTTCAATCCGCAAGGTGCTGGCACACTAATTGGCCAAGATACAGGCGAAGATAAGCTGGCGATAAAAGGTATTACCACACTTAATAATTTGACGATGGTTAACGTTTCAGGCCCAGGTATGAAAGGCATGGTCGGTATGGCTAGCCGAGTCTTTGGTGCTATGTCCGCAGCCGGTGTTTCGATTGTTTTGATCACTCAATCTTCTTCAGAGTACAGCATCAGCTTCTGTATTGAGGCGCAAGACAAAGCACTTGCGCAAAAAGCGTTGTCAGAAGCTTTTGAACTTGAGCTAAAAGATGGCTTACTGGAGCCTGTAGAGTTCATGAATGATGTAGCGATTGTAACGCTAGTGGGCGACGGTATGCGCACTTCTCGTGGTGTTGCTTCGCAGTTCTTTGCTTCGTTAGCCGAAGTTCACGTTAATATCGTGGCGATTGCTCAAGGCTCTTCTGAACGAGCCATTTCTGCAGTAATCCCTGAAGACAAAATTGCCGAAGCGATTAAAGCGTGTCATGAAAATCTCTTCAATTCTAAGCATTTCTTGGATGTGTTCGTGGTGGGTGTTGGTGGTGTTGGTGGTGAACTTGTCGACCAGATCAACCGCCAGCAAGCAACGTTGGCCGAAAAAGGCATCATTATCCGTGTGTGCGGCCTTGCTAATAGTAAAGGTTTGTTACTTGATAGTGATGGTCTTCCCCTTGAGCATTGGCGAGACAGAATGTCTGCGGCGAGTGAAGAGTTTAGTCTTGCGAGGTTAATTTCTCTTGTGCAGCGCAACCATATTATTAACCCTGTGCTTGTCGATTGTACTTCTAGTGAAGTCATCGCTAATCAATATGCTGAATTTTTAGCGGCGGGTTTCCACGTCGTTACTCCGAATAAGAAAGCGAACACAGCGAGCATGGCTTATTACCATCAGTTGCGAGAGGTGGCCCGTAGCTCTCGTCGTAAATTGATGTATGAAACAACAGTTGGCGCAGGTTTACCCGTAATTGAAAACCTACAAAACCTGATTGCTGCAGGTGATGAGCTTGAAAAATTCAACGGTATTCTCTCTGGGTCGCTTTCTTTCATTTTCGGTAAGCTAGATGAAGGGATGACACTAAGCCAAGCCACTACACTGGCTAAAGATAAAGGGTTTACAGAGCCAGATCCTCGTGATGATTTGTCGGGTATGGATGTTGCGCGCAAACTGTTGATTCTCGCTCGTGAAGCGGGAATGCCTTTAGAGTTAGATGACGTACAAGTTGATCTTGCTCTACCACCAGGTTTTGATATTTCAGGAAGTGTTGAAGAGTTCATGGCTCGTTTGCCCCAAGCTGATGCGTATTTCCAAGATTTATCTTCGAAAGCGGCCGAAGAAGGTAAGGTTCTACGTTATCTAGGTGAAATCGCGGATGGGAAATGTAAAGTGCGTATTGCCGCCGTGGATGAAAATGACCCTATGTTCAAAGTCAAAGATGGTGAAAATGCTCTTGCCTTCTTCAGTCGTTATTATCAACCAATTCCACTCGTTCTGCGTGGCTATGGTGCGGGTACTGAAGTGACAGCAGCAGGCGTCTTTTCAGATGTGATGCGTACACTGGGTTGGAAATTAGGAGTTTAGTCAATGAGTTCAAGTGATATGGGAGTGGTGGTTTACGCTCCGGCTTCTATCGGTAATGTCAGTGTAGGCTTTGATGTGTTAGGTGCTGCTGTGTCACCGATTGATGGAAGCTTGCTTGGTGACCGCGTTCAGATCAAAGCGGGAAGCGAACCTTTTGTATTGAAAACTGCGGGTAGCTTCGTCGCCAAATTGCCAGAAAACCCAAAAGAAAATATTGTGTACGATTGTTGGGTCGTGTTTGCTCGAGAGCTTGAAAAGAAAGGTATTGCACTTAAGCCACTCGAAATGACGCTAGAAAAAAACATGCCGATTGGTTCAGGGCTAGGATCGAGCGCATGTTCAATTGTGGCTGCGCTCGATGCACTCAATCGTTTTCATGATTTACCTTTGAATGAAACTGAGCTTCTCGCGTTGATGGGTGAGATGGAAGGCCAAATTTCCGGTGGTGTGCATTATGATAATGTTGCGCCGTGTTATCTTGGTGGTGTGCAATTAATGCTCGAAGAACTTGGTATTATCAGCCAAGAAGTGCCTTGTTTTGATGATTGGTATTGGGTCATGGCTTACCCGGGGATTAAAGTATCTACTGCCGAAGCACGAGCTATTTTACCTTCTCAATATCGTCGACAAGACATTATTGCTCATGGTCGTCATTTAGCTGGGTTTATCCATGCTTGTCATTCTGGACAGCCAGAACTTGCAGCGAAAATGATCAAAGACGTGATCGCCGAACCATATCGTGAGAAACTGCTTCCTGGTTTTGCTGATGCTCGCAAATATGCGATATCGGCAGGCGCATTGGCTACGGGTATCTCTGGTAGTGGCCCAACGTTATTTAGTATTTGCAAAGAAAAAGATGTCGCGCAGCGTGTCGCTCGCTGGCTGGAACAAAATTACGTACAAAATGAAGAAGGATTCGTCCATATTTGTCGTTTAGACAAAAATGGTTCGACCGTTACAGGAAGTTCTCTATGAAGCTCTACAACATAAAAGAAAATGATGAAAAAGTCTCTTTTGGTCAAGCTGTTCGCCAAGGTTTAGGTCGTAATCAGGGACTGTTTTTTCCATCGGAATTACCAAAGTTTGATGATATTGATGCGCTTTTAGCGGAAGATTTTGTTTCTCGTAGCACTAAAATTTTATCTGCAATGATTGGTGATGAGTTACCAGCAGAGCAAGTAAATGCAATGGTTGATGCTGCTTTCCAATTTCCAGCGCCAATCAAATCAGTGAAAGATGGTATTTATGCGTTAGAGCTTTTCCATGGCCCAACACTGGCATTTAAAGATTTTGGTGGCCGTTTTATGGCGCAATCTTTAGCAGCAGTATCTAACGGCGGAAAAATTACGATTTTAACTGCTACATCTGGCGATACAGGTGCGGCTGTGGCACATGCATTCTATGGCATGGAAGATATTAATGTGGTTATTCTTTATCCGAAAGGGAAGATCAGCCCGCTACAAGAAAAACTGTTTTGTACACTTGGTAACAATATCCACACTGTTGCCATTAACGGTGACTTTGATGCCTGTCAGGCACTAGTGAAGCAAGCATTTGATGATGCGAAGCTGCGCCAAGAGATAGGTCTTAATTCCGCTAATTCAATTAATATCAGTCGCTTAATGGCACAGATTTGTTACTACTTTGAAGCGGCAGCGCAGATGAGTAAGTCAGAGCGTGAAAACTTGGTTATTTCAGTACCAAGTGGCAACTTTGGTAACTTAACGGCTGGCTTATTAGCTAAGGCATTAGGCTTGCCAATTAAACGCTTTATCGCTGCAACCAATGCTAATGATACTGTCCCTCGCTACCTAGAAACAGGCGAGTGGGATCCGAAACCAACAGTGGCAACGACTTCAAATGCGATGGATGTTAGTCAACCAAACAACTGGCCGCGTATTGAGGAGCTATGTCGACTCAAAGGCTGGGGGTTAGATACTCTTGGAAAAGGTGCGGTATCTGATGAGCAAAGTGCAGAGTCAGTGCGCGAACTTTATGCGTTGAATTACCTTTGTGAACCACATGGTGCAATTGCTTATCGACTATTAGATCAACAGTTGCAAGAAGGTGAAACTGGTCTGTTCTTGTGTACTGCGCATCCAGCCAAGTTCAAAGAAGTCGTTGATGAGGTATTAGCAACAGATATTGAACTACCAGCGCCGTTAGCTAAACATGCTGTAATGGAGTTGTTGTCGGAAGAATTAGATAACGACTTTGATGCATTGAAAGCGGTACTCCGAAAAGTCCAGCCTTAAGGCAATACTTGATTTTCTGATGTAAAAATCAGGAAATCAGGTTCCATTCATTAGCTGTATTTTTTCTCTGATGTAAGTAATAAAAATGGCGCTCATAGAGCGCCATTTTTGCATCTAACGAATCAATTTTTTATTGATTATAGAGTCTCAGTAAACGTACGAGCAATCACATCACGTTGCTGTTCAGTCGTTAATGAGTTGAAACGTACCGCGTAACCCGATACACGGATAGTTAGCTGTGGGTACTTTTCTGGGTGTGCAACAGCATCTTCTAGCGTTTCACGCTTAAGAACGTTCACGTTCAGGTGTTGGCCACCTTCGATGCGAGGTGCAGTTTCGATAGCCACTTCACGGCTTTCGTATTCACCAAGATCGCTTGCCGCGATAATTTGATTTGCTTCGTAGCCTGCGTTTGCTGCAACACAACGAGCTTCGTTCTTTTCGTTATCAAGCAACCAGATAGAATTAAGTAGGTTGTCGTTTGCTGCTTTTGTAATTTGAATGCCTTGGATCATTACTATCTCCTAGTCCACCTTAGTGGTGTTATTGGTGTTAACTTTCGAATTTTGTTGAGCTCAGTATTATATAGCCAATATCCATGATATTAATATTGATTTAGGTCAAAAAACAACTAAAAACATTAAATTTATGGTGGTTAATGTTTTTCTTTTAATCAATATAT
>NZ_JAAZTU010000079.1 GCF_012395185.1 Vibrio aestuarianus | reverse complement strand
TAAGTCGCTTTAAGTGTAGTTCAGGGCAGAATTGGTAAAGAGAATCGTGTAGGATATTGAGTTCACACATCTTGCTGTCTGGTCAGTTGATTTTTAGCAGAACTATTTGATCACATGGCAAGATGTGCATCCAGCTTAACTTGATGATTTTTATAAAAATCATCAGGGAATTCCTCAGTACAAATCGCCCAGATTGAAATTGGAAGTAAATATGAGATATTTGGTTACCGGCGTAGCCGGATTTATTGGCAGTGCCGTTGCTGAAAAGCTCCTATCTTTTGGATATGAAGTTGTCGGTATCGATAGCATCAATGATTACTATGATGTCGAGTTAAAGCATGCAAGACTGCATAGAATTCAAGCGCCTGCATTTGAGTTTGTGCAAATGGACATCGCTGATGGTCTTGCGCTGGAAACTCTCTTTTCAGAGCACAAGTTTGACCGAGTTATTCATTTGGCAGCTCAAGCGGGTGTTCGTTATTCAATCGATAATCCGCAAGCTTATGCAAGCTCCAATTTAGTTGGTCATTTGAACATCCTTGAAGCTTGCCGAAACCATAAAGTAGGTCATTTGGTTTACGCTTCTTCAAGTTCAGTTTATGGCTTGAATGAAAAGGTCCCATTCTCAACGTCTGACTCGGTCGATCACCCTGTGTCACTTTATGCCGCGACGAAAAAATCAAACGAGTTGATGTCTCACAGTTATTCCCACCTGTATGATATCCCAACGACAGGGCTGCGCTTTTTCACGGTTTATGGTTCTTGGGGGCGCCCTGATATGGCTCCTTTCATCTTCGCTAAGAAGATATTTGCCGGTGAAACAATCGACATTAATAACAATGGTGATATGTGGCGCGACTTCACGCATGTTAAAGACATTGTTGAGGGGGTTGTGCGGATTGCAGATGTGGTTCCACAGCGAACTAATGAGTGGAAAGTCGAAACAGGTACACCTGCATCGAGCTCTGCACCATACTCTGTTTATAATATTGGTCACGGCTCACCGGTGAGCTTGATCGACTTCATTAAAGCACTTGAAGCTGAAATTGGCATTGAAGCTAAGAAAAACTTCAGAGAGATGCAGCCTGGAGATGTTTATCGAACTTATGCAGATACAACTGATTTGTTCAAGGCGACAGGCTATAAGCCTCAGGTGAACTTGGAAAAAGGTGTTGCTGAGTTTGTTGCATGGTACCGCGATCATTACTCAGTTAAGTTGTTGTCAAATTACAATGTTAACCAAAATAGTCTCGATTGATGAATATATTACTGACTGGTAGCAGTGGCTTCGTAGGAAGTCATTTTAGCAGCGACACTAGCATAAAGCGCATTGTTGTACGCGAAAATGATAATTGTGATCATTGGGAGTGCGAGCAATATACGATTAGTGCGCTCAATGGACAAACAGATTGGTCTGGTGCTTTTAGTGATATAGGTGCCATAATCCATCTTGCTGCGCTTGCTCACTCACGAACATTCACTAGTGATGATTACCAGCAGGTAAACGTGGATGGTGCATTACATTTAGCTCGCGAAGCTGCATTGGCTGGTGTCAAAAGGTTTGTATTTGTTAGCTCGATTGGTGTGCATGGTCCGAACACCTTTAAAGAACCATTTACACCAACTAGCCCACTTGTACCTGACAATGATTATACGCGATCCAAGCTCTCCGCTGAGCAAGGCTTGAAGACAATTGCAAAAGAGACTGGGCTTGAAGTCGTTATAGTTAGACCAACACTAGTGTATGGGGCAGATGCTCCGGGTAATTTCGGGTTATTGAGTAAACTTATAGCACGAGTTCCGTTCCTTCCATTTGGCTCAATTAAAAATAAGCGTGATTTTATCTCAGCACAGAACCTAGCTGACCTGCTTTTACGTTGTGCTACGCATTCAAACGCGAGTGGTCATGTGTTTTTAGCAAGTGAAGGACAGACAGTATCGGTAGGTGAGTTTACTAACCAAATTGCGCGAGGGTTGAATCGAAAAATTATTCAATTTCCAGTCCCCGCTGGTTTATTTAGACTTGCTGGTCGATTGACAGGTAAAACACAGCTAGTCGAACAGTTAGTTGGTAACCTACACGTTGATAATTCAAATTTGAAACAACAGTTGAACTGGATACCTCCATACTCGATGGAAGAAGTTATGTCGCAACTAAATAAAGGACGAAAATGATTCGTATAATAGATTTTTTGGCAGCTTTTTTTGGTTTGCTGTTTCTGTGGCCAGTTCTTCTGGTTGTTGTCGTGTTGGGGATGTTTGATACTGGCTCTCCAATTTTCGTTCAAGAACGAGTTGGGCGTAACAAGAAACCTTTTAAGCTAATCAAGTTTCGTACGATGTCTGTGGACACGAAGTCAGTAGCTAGTCATTTAGCCACCAACGCTTCAATTACAAAGCTGGGTAGCTTTCTTCGTAAAACTAAAATTGATGAATTGCCGCAGTTAATTAATGTGGTTAAAGGTGAGATGAGTTTAGTCGGCCCTCGACCCAATTTATTTAATCAGGAAGAGTTGATTAAAGAGCGCGATGTACTGGGTGTTTATGATGTGTTACCGGGCATCACTGGGCTGGCTCAAGTGCAGAACATCGATATGTCAACCCCTGAGCTTTTGGCTAAAACGGACAAGCAGATGATAGATTCGTTGACTCTTAAAGACTATTTCAAGTACATCTTAATGACAGCGACGGGCAGTGGCTCGGGTGATGCCGTTAAATAGTCAGATGAGCCTCGGGTGTTTAATGTTCGGTCAGGCTTTCCAATGGCTATGTTCTCTTTAACTGTTGTTATACTTAAAGTAGGCAACGATTGGAGGGAACTCCTATGCTTCAGTCACAGTTCCACAAGCTTATAAAACTGCTACCCAAGCTCACCGATAATCAATCTGTACTACTCGAACAATTCTTGAAAGGAGTTGAACCTGTCTCGCAAGTCATTCGTGAACTTGAACAAAGATTCGTCGCCAGCACCCAAGGCTCCTTGGTCGCGGCAGAGTATATTTTCGGTGATGGATGATGGCAGTTGGTTCGCGTCGAACGCTGGTTTTTTCTTCCTTTGGGTAACGACTTATAGAGTGCC
>NZ_JAAZTU010000078.1 GCF_012395185.1 Vibrio aestuarianus | reverse complement strand
CGGGTTGAGTTGACCACGAATTTGAAACCGAAAATGCTCATTTGCCGACAACATAAAACGAATGGCCGGAGAAACCCCAAAAGATTAAACCCCTAAATTTACCTGAGTTGCATAACGCCGCATTAAGTGGTGAGCGACGCTAAACACCGATGCCTCGACAAACCACTTAAAACACAAAAACTGAATTTACGCTAAAAACACCAAGCGTTGCGAATCCGTCTTAAATGCTTTGTTATGTAAATTCAACCATATAAACCAAAGTTACCACGAAAAACCAAGCCTGTACTACTGAAGAAATAGACAAAAAAAAAGAACCCAACCATGTTCACGAATTTGCGAAGTCAGCAATGTTACAAACCAAGCCGCAACAAACGCTGAATACTGATTATCAGCGCCTAAAAATGCTTTTAAACCAGGGAAATTCAACGAAAGAAACCATCAGAAAGCACTGATTCTCGTTTGCCTTGCACTTTCCACACTTTACACCTGAAAAACTAACCTCGCACCGACTTTACAGCTGAATGAGGCAACTCACGAATCTTGGCATGTTTTACGGCTAAATTAGCAAAGAATCGAGACAGAAAGAGTAGATTTTGCCGACGATACGGAACGATGGCTTAAGAGATCGCAAAAACAGAATACTGTCAATTTTACCCGCTTTACATAACGCCCAATTAAGGGGTGAGCAACGCTACCACCTTACCTAACGTATTGTACCGTAAACACTAAATTTGAAGTAGATACAAAAATGCCAAGCGTTGGGAATCCCTCTTAAATTGTTTGTTATGAGCGCACTTGATAAGTTGCACTTACTTATTTTGAAAGCCTAAACGCCCTTTGAAGAAAACTCCAGTGACAATTAAAACTGCTCCAAGAAACTGCGCCCCAACTTGTTCAAAGCCGAAACTATAGACCTCAATGAACAACCCAAACAGCATCTGTCCAGCAACAACTAATACTATTGAATTTGTTGACCCAAGCCTAACCATAACAAAACTATTCACTGCTACGTACAGCGCACCAATAACTCCCCCAACATATAAAGTTAGGTCTTGAGGTAATGCGTTTACTGGCTCAGTTACAAATATAAACAATAAGGACAACGAAACAAATCCTACAGCATGATTCACGAATGAAGCATGAAAAGCTCCATTACGCACACTAAGCTGACCATTCAAAACTCGACTTAAAGTGATACAAAATCCGTTAAGAAGACCTAGTAATATAAATTCCATTACATCTCTACCTTACCGTAAATTATTAAAATTGACCCGATTGCGACAAATAATGTAGGCAACAAGTTGGCTATAGTGACCTTAGTTTTGGGTTGGTTTAACAAACCATAATGTTCAAGAATTAATGAGAGAAGAAATTGCCCAATGAGCGCCAACGCTAAAGTTCCTGTCAGCCCGATATAACTCTGTACTGTCATTGATGCAAAAACTACTGTTAAAGCACCTGGAATACCTCCAAACCAATACTGTTTCTTGATTTCCGGTCGGTTTGCGCGAGCGTGATTTTTTTTGAATACAGAATAAAGAAACCACGCTGTAATGCCACCAACCCCATGAGCAATCCAAGATGCTTGAAATGCAGAGGTAGTACCTGCTAATTCGGCGTTAACACTGATCATTAACGCAAGTAATAGACCACTAAAAATAGCTACTATAACTAAACCACTTTGTCTTAACATAAATTTTCCTCTTCTGATGAGGGCATTATAATTAACAACAAATTGATGCATAATAGCTAAATTATCACAACTAAGTTGAGCAAAACTCACCAATGAAAGATATTTTTCCCGCAATCCCAATATTTGTAGCAGTTGTAGAAGCGGGCTCATTCTCATTAGCAGCTGAGCGCCTTGGAATGACAAAGTCAGCCGTGAGCAAGCGTATATCTAGTTTAGAGGATAACCTTGGTACAAGGTTATTCCATCGAAGTACTCGAAAGTTGACACTAACGGAGTCAGGTGAAGAGTTTTCAGATTACGCTCGTAATTCTGTATACATAGCTCAGCAAGGGATTACCGCAGCGACATTAAATCAAGGCAACCCTAAAGGCACATTAAAAATTAATGCCCCAATGACATTTTCCAGATTACACCTAGCCCCTCACCTAAAAGAGTTCCTAGATCTGTACCCTGACATAAAAGTCATTTTAAGTATGGATGATCAAGTTGTTGATATGATCGCTGGTGCTTACGATGTCGGAATTCGGATCGGAGAATTAAAAGATTCAAGCCTAATTGCTCGGAAACTCGCTAAGTGCAACAGTGTTGTATGTGCATCCCCTGAGTATTTGCAACAAGCTGGTACTCCCAATACTCCACACGACTTGAAAGATCACAATTGTATTTATTACAGCTTGTTTCAAGCTGGTGTTGAATGGACATTTTTTAAAGCAGATGAAAAGCTCAAGGTTGAACCTACTGGAAATTTCATAGTAAATAATAGTGATGCTATATGTGAGATGCTTTTACAAGGACTAGGAATCTGTCAAATGCCAACATTTATTGTGCAGAGATACCTCAATACAGGTCAGTTAGTTCAAGTATTGGCTAACTATGACTTACCAGACCACAGCATTTTTGCTGTGTATCCAGAAAGGCGACACATGCCAGAGAAAGTAAAAGTATTCATCGATTTTATTGAGGAGAAACTACACTCCATTTACTGGGAGGTTGATGATGGTAAAAGCTCATAACGCCGCGTTAAGTGGTGAGCAACGCTACCACCCTACCTAAACCATTGTGCCGTAAACACTAAATTCAAAGCAAACCGAAAATGCCAAGCGTTGGGAATCCGTCTTAAACGCCTAGTTAGCTGCTGCACTTTCGCTAGCAAATTACGCCAACATGTCTAATTTGAAACACATTATTGCTTTCAAATGACAAAGTAAAACGGACAGCTGTGAAATTAAAGCCTAATCCACGAAATGCGCTTAGAAAAGAAAAAATGACCGAGGAAATCACCATTCCTGAGTTCGGTAATTTGCAAAGAATTCTATCGAAAAAGCCAACGACAGAGCACACGAAATGAATTTAGGTATTCATGAATTTCAACAGCAAAGAAGCCGCGCCAACGAACTTAACAAACACAACATTTCCCGTAAGCAGACTTCGTTAAGTTCAAATACTTCCCGAAAAGTGCCACTGGCGAGATAGTTGAGAAGCTGAGATTTGTCCGGTGTGTAGCTAGAAAACCCAAAGCCTTTCCACCCTAAATTCACTATTTTTCTTAACCCCAGCTAACGCCCAATTAAGGGGTGAACAACGCCTCCACCCACACCTAAAGCATTGTGCCATAAACACTAAATTTGAAGTAGAAGCAAAAATGCCAAGCGTTGGGAATCCCTCTTAAATTGTTTGTTAGGCTGCTTGGATTCAAGTACGAAGTGCGACACCTCTGAACATAAAAACAGTGAGATGCGATAATCATGAAGTTTGCTCCCGCCAAGAAGTAAAAAACATGAAATACACGCACCTCACTGAGAACGAAAGGTA
>NZ_JAAZTU010000077.1 GCF_012395185.1 Vibrio aestuarianus | reverse complement strand
AAGATCTGCAATGAAATTGCACACAAATTAAATACGCGCCCACGCAAAAGACTTGGGTATAGAACACCAACGGAGTATATTCATGCGCATCTGTAGAAAGTGTCGCACTTCAAACTTGATACTAAGTTGCGCGCACTCTCAGTCTAAAATCAGAGAACGTTGTCTTCCCACTTAGGATTTCATTAATCAACTGCTGAGTAAGGCGAATAGCCACTTTATATGGGCGACCATTAAGCATAAAAGTGATCGTAACCCTTTGCCCTACCCATAACTTTTCAGGCTCTAAGCCCACAGTTTCCTTTTGAAGAATAATTCTGTTAGTGGCTATTTTAAAAAGTTCCGCTATTGGAAATTCGTATGACTCTCCAGATACTAAGCCTCTTTCAAATAAAGTTGGGAAAATAGCATCATATGATGATGCCTTTTGAAAGTGTGCGTTTAGATTATACAGCCGAGTCAGGGGGTAAGTATTTCGTTTAAAACGGTTCTCATGAACAACAATAAGGATTTCATGAGCAATTAATCGTTCTGTTGTAGACGTACAGGTAATGACCAAGCGATTGTCATGAACACTCGGGAATAAGTTACATATTTTTGCTAACTTTTCAGCCAATTTGTAAGAGCGAAAAGCAGCGATCGCACTAGCAACTGCTGCGAAAAAACTACAAACTGAAACAATGATACTAATATTTTCTACCACAAATATTCCTGATTACCTCTCCAACTGAATAGCAAACTAACGCCCAATTAAGTGGTGAACAACGCACTGGCCAAGCCGCTGCATTGCACCGTAAACACTTTACCTGACGCATAGTAAAACTGCCATGCGTTGAGAATCCACTTGAATTGTTTGTTATGTGAATGTAACCGTGAAATCAAAGTAAACCACCGTAGAAATTAAGGAGTTTGAGTAAGTTACGTGCAAAAACGATGCTGACCAAACCCTAAATTTCACAGCAATCTGAGCCGAAGAGAGCCATTTACAGAATCAACAACAAAGAAAGCGCCCTTTCAGCTACAACAAAACTTTTGCTTCACCAGACTTTCAGAGCTGAATGTCAGCAAGTTAATCAGTCAAAAAGACATTTCAATTAAAGCGATTTAAAACTGTCGGAACTCAACACAAGCCAGATCCAAAACCCAATTGAGGCAACCCAAGAACCTTGAAAACGCTCAATCTCAGGTTGTTCAAGAATCCATTTCGACCAAGCCAACTTGCCGAAAACACAGAACGAATTCTCAATGAAATCGTAGAATTAACCTCAAAAACTCACCCAACACATAACGCCGCATTAAGGTGTGAGCGGCGCTTGGCTATACTTGAGCGAAGCGAAAACGCCAAGCGTTGCGAATCACTCTTAAATGCTTTGTTAGTGCGTACTTTTTACGAATGCATTTTTGCGTGAGCTCGAAGCTTTTTTAACGCCCAATCGTAGTGACTTGGCATCGCAGATACACAGTAGCTTCCTAGCGTTGTTGTGCCTGTCCAATCGAAATACTGTTTAGTGAAAAGTGCCTCATCAGTAAAACTTTTAGCTAATTCGAGCGACGCTTTATGACTTTCCTGCACCAATTGCTTTGCTGCCGACAACTCTGTTTCTTGGTGCTTTTGCCAAAATTCAATGTTCATTTGGCCGTATGTTTTCCAATTGTATGGTTCAGGAAGAAAACTGACCTTCTGTCCCGCCATGTTTGAATTAACCCATTTCAGTAACAACTGATGCCATTCGTACAGATGTATCAATACATCTCGAAGGTTTCGGTCGCGAGCCCAGTGTAACTCCTTTTTACTCTTGTCACTGGAAAAATCAAACTCAGTATTTAAGACACTTACAGGCATTGAGTCGATATACCGAAATAGCTTTGTAAAACTCTCATCAGCTTGATGAATTAACTCTTCCTTAGTCTTCGGTCTTGCCATAACAAACTCCGTTCATCGTCTACAGATAAGCACTAACGCCCAATTAAGTGGTGAACAACGCACTGACCAAGCCACTGCATTGCACCGTAAAGCACTTTACCTGACGCATAGTAAAACTGCCACGCGTTGAGAATCCACTTGAATTGCTTGTTATGTGAATTTTACCGTGAATTCAAAGTAAACCACCGTAGAAATGAAGAGATTTGAATAAGTTACGTACAAAAATGATGCTGACCAAAACCTAAATTTCACAGCGATCTTAGCCAAAGAGAGCCACTTGCAGAATCAACAACAAAGAAAGCGCCCTTTCAGCAACCGCTAAATTTTTTGCGTCACCAGATTTTCAGAACTGAATGTCAGCAAGCAAATCAGTCAAAAATGCATTTCAATTAAAGCGATTTGAAACTGACTAAACTCAACACAAACCAGATCCAAAACGCAATTGAGGCAACCCAAGAACCTTGAAAACCATCAAACTCAGGTTGTTCAAGAATCCATTTCGACCAAGCCAACTTGCCGAAAACACGGAACGAATTTTCAATGAAATCGTAGAATTAACCTCAAAAACTCATCAAACACATAACGCCCAATTAAGGGGTGAACAACGCTACCACCCAACCTAACGCATTGTACTTTAAACACTAAACTTGAAGTAAAAGCAAAAATGCTAAGCGTTGAGAATCCCTCTTAAATTGTTTGTTAGCCCACATTAATTCACGAGTTTTTTATTGACTAAAACGCCCCTAAAACACTCTGGATTAAACGTCGTCCTGATTCACTCAACAACCAGACAAAACCACCAATGTTGATAAAAATCGTAACCCAAAGGATGAACTTAAAAGGTTGCTTCCTTGATTTGTGTCGTAATTGAAACTGAGCTAATAATGCTCCTGGCCAACCACCGACCAACGACAGCATATGCAATGTACTTTCTGACGTTCTCCAACTACCATTCTGTGCCGCTTGCTTATCCCAAGCAAACATAAAGTATGTAAATATGCTCAAAAACAAATACAAAGGAATTAGGAGTATTTCACCGTTAAAAACTGTTATCGATGCTGTTGCCGCAACCAAGAAGCTAAAACCAAATAACACTGTATAAGGGAACCCGTTGACGCCTTGCACTACCACATTTTCAGCATTGAAGCGTCCCTTTTTATCTTCTGAGACATCAAAAGTAACGCTATCTTTTACTTTAGGGCGATAACCTCGATTTGTGATAGATGAAATATGGAAAAATACCTTCAGCTTTCCATCAACAGACGAAATAAACCCATAACCTTTAGCATCATTCCATTCTACTATTTGACCTTTCATCATAATCCTTCGCTAGTTCTGACGCCTGTGGGCTAACGCCGCGTTAAGTGGTGAGCAACGCAGACCACTGCACTTAAAGCATTGTGCCGTAAACACTAAACCTGAAGCAAACCAAAAATGCCGAGCGTTGGGAATCCGTCTTAAACGCTTTGTTATATACCTTGGATTCAAGTACGAAGTGCGACACCTCTGAACATAAAAACAGTGAGATGCGATAATCATGAAGTTTGCTCCCGCCAAGAAGTAAAAAACATGAAATACACGCACCTCACTGAGAACGAAAGG
>NZ_JAAZTU010000076.1 GCF_012395185.1 Vibrio aestuarianus | reverse complement strand
GAAATTAGGCTGCTCAATTTGCGGCGTAATGAAAAAGATTTTCTACTAAGAGGAGATTTAAAATATCTTGATACTTTTAAAAAAAATAGCGACCTTTTCCTGACGCTAGAAAAACAGCTCTCGCCCATTCTATCTGATCGTAACCTGCCATCAAGTACTCAACTTCGTCAAGACCTCATCGCTTATAAGCAAGGGTTTGAAAAACTCGTCCAGGCCTATGAACAATACGGCCTCAATGATAAAGCCGGCATTTTAGGACGTTACTTACAGGCCTTAGAGTCAGCCAAAATGAATTCCGATGATCAGCAATTAGTGGCATTAATTGCTTTTGATAAAATGGCGCAAAGTGGCGAGTATGCTCCAACGGAATCGATTGACTCGATCTTTCCAAATTTAAAACAAACCGCACTGCAATTAATTGAACAGAAAAAAATTGTCGGGCTTCAATATAATCAAGGTTTGTTAGGTGAGGCTCGTAATTTATCTCATGCAGTGGAAACACAGTTTTCAAGCTTTTCTGAGACTCTTAGTACCGAAGTAGATCGCATACAGGTGGAGCTCAATTACATTAAAAATGGTGTTACATTGTTAGTCATTGCCTTTATTCTCGCTTTTATATTACAAATTTCACGCTCCATTAATATTCAAGTCAGCAAGTTGTTGACTGTGATGCAGATGATTTCAAGCACCAACAACATCAGCTTGCGCGTTAAATTAAAAGGTAAAAATGAATTAGTTTCGATTGGCAATTATTTCAATACATTACTCGATAAATTTGAAATGCTCATCGCTGGCTCTCAGACTAAATCGCAACAACTTTCGAGCAGTACATCAAGTATGCATAACGAACTGGAAGATGTCATTGAACAATTCCATGTGCAAGCCGATCACACCACCACAATGGCAACCGCTGTACAAGAAATGGTAGCAACCATTGGGGAGATATCAGAAAGCACCAGCATTGCCGTTGAAGGAGTGCACCAAGCAGCCAAAAATGCCCAGAGTGGCAGGACTGTTGTTGAATCCACCGTCAAAAATGTTGATCAGTTGTCCCGCACCTTAGAAAAGAGTCAGCACTCTATTTCCTCGCTCAATAAACACGTAGAACAGATTGGTGGAGCGGTAACCATTATTCAAGCCATTGCAGAGCAGACCAATCTACTGGCTCTTAATGCCGCAATCGAGGCAGCGCGCGCGGGTGAACAAGGACGAGGATTTGCAGTGGTCGCAGATGAAGTTCGAGCCTTAGCAAGTAGAACGCATCAATCAACAGAAGAGATAACTAATGTTGTTTCTGCCATTCAAACGCAAATGAGCACGGTAGTAACTGATATAGCGCAGTGTAATACACAAGGCCACGAAACTTTGGATGCCTCTAGTAAGCTTGATCAAAGCTTGCGGCAAATTATTACTGATATGGAGATGATCCAAAGTAATTCTGAACGTATCGCTTCAGCTATTGAAGAGCAAGGGATCGTCATGAATCAAGTGAGCGAATCAATAACCGAACTCAATTCAATTTCAGACAACAACATGCACTCTGCTAAACAGTGCCTGGCTGAGGTTGATATTGTATCCAAACAAGCCCATGAAATGGATAGCGCTGTGGCTGAATTCCAAACTGAAAAAACAGCAACTAGCTAATAGGATATGAACCCAAGCTCACCCTAATAAGTATCAAAATCATGTATCAAAAAGGGACTACTCAAAATGTAGTCCCTTTTATTTCTCATCGTCAGTATTTAGGTGTTTCAGGCACTAGTTAGTGCTACACAACAAAACGGGCTGCAATATAAAACTTATTTTTGAACACCTTCGATATGCAGTTCCATATCAACATAACTTGATGAACCCATTACCGCGATATTAAAATCGGCCAGTTCTAGACGAGTCGTGCCCATAAAGCCAGCACGTTGCCCTCCCCATGGGTCTTGGCCTGCACCAATAAATTCAGCATTGATCGTAATAGGTTTTGTTTGCCCATGAAGCGTCAAGTCGCCCATTACTTCCAATTGGCCATTTCCTTTATCTACCACTTTAGTACTCGTAAAAGTAGCTTGAGGGAATTTCGAAGCATCAATAAAATCAATACTACGGATATGTTTATCACGCTCAGCATGATTACTATCTAAACTACGCGTATCCACATTTACCTGCACTTTAGAGCTGGCCAAGTCTTTAGCATCATAAGAAAACTCGCCATCGAACTTGTTAAAACGTCCTTTAATGAAGCTGTAACCAAGGTGGCTAACCTTGAAGTTAATAGAAGCATGAGCCCCTTTACTATCAATAACGTAATCCGCTGCACTAGCACTCAATGGCATTAACGTTGCGAAAGCTAGTCCTGCAGCAAGTAATGTTTTCTTCATTTCGAAGCTCCTGTCATTTTTCGTAGAGTATTATCTTTGTTGATAAAGTGGTGCTTAAGCGCTGCTGCGGCATGAATTACCGCGATAATAATTAACGTCCAAGCGGCGTAAAAGTGAATAGTTCCTGAAAGGTCAGCCTGTCCTTCAAACAAAGCGCCCATACCAGGTACTGTCAACCAGTTAAATACATCAATCCCACGACCATCTTCGGTTGAAATTAGGTAACCGGAAACAAATAGCGTGATTAACAATAAATACATGAAGCCATGGGCAGCCTTAGCGCCTAGACGCTCAACACGACTTCCTTCAATCGAAGGGGTTGAGCTTATTTGTTTCCATAGCAGGCGAAACAGTGTTAATGCAGCAAGCAATAATCCAATTGATTTATGCCAGTGGGGCGCCGTCTTATACCATTGGCTATAGTAGGTAAGATCGACCATCCACAAGCCTACCGCGAACATACCGAATACGACCAAAGCCGATACCCAGTGCACTAAGCGGGAAACGAGATTGTAATTTTTTACGTTTGAAGTCATAAAAGTCTCTAAAGATAAGTGAGAATGCCAATCAGATAGATTAAAGCTACACATTAATGCTTACGTTTTACATAGTATTTACCATTCTTTACATTGTGGACATATCGCCAAGTTGATGGAGTTGTTCAGAAAAACTGAAGGAACTTAAAAAGCCTAAGTTATTGGTTGCTCTATCGCATATAAATCATCTGCTACATCAAGCATCCTTCTTTGCATAACATCATGAGCATCTGACAACCCTTTGTTATAAAAAGCAGGTCCTATTTTGCTTGCCACGAAATCGAGTAAAAATAAGGCATCAAATTGACCAATTTCCGTATCAAGTTCCTCTTCCATATAACGTTGTAGCGCTTGAGTCAGCGCTGTTTTTTGTTCTTCATCGAGCACAAGTTCTTTCATTTGATTCCCCCAAGTGACAACTGAAATTTTAGGTGATAAACACACGACAAACCAATTATTTAGAAAGAAGAGTGTGAAAGATCAAGAACTGGTTATTTGTCGCTCGTCGTTCATCGTAACTGTGGTAATCTTGCTTAGCTTTATTAAAGGAGAACAACGAGTTGCTATTGGATATACTCACTCAAAGCGTCAATGAATTTCAATCTGACTGCCTAAAGCTTTGTGAAAAGCACTACCCAACGATTCATAATCAAGGAATGAGTGAGCATCACCTAGGCCTGGCCTTTGCGCGCCGGTTAGCAAGAACGCTGAGTGAATTTGGACACCCTTGCGACTATTTTCCAATAGAATCAAACCCTCATCGTGACCAACCTCATCACTATCGGGTAAGTTGCGATGCCGGCACGGTTTGGATATTGACTCATCATTTAGTTAGCGCAGGAAAAACGTGCCGCGAGAAACTCATGCAAGATATCGCGCAGTGGAAGTATGAATACGCTTACGCCATTCAACCTAATGATTTACTATTACTGCTCACCGACCACTGGATAAGTCGTAGCCAAAAAAGCCGTGAACTACTCCACTGGTGGACAGGTCAACTACCTGATGAAATTGATCAATATAACGCGCAGGGAATTACACTTTATGAAAGTGATTCTTGGCTCAGCCAATCTCTCGAAACTCGCTTTCAAATCAGCCCTTGCTATATCAAATTCGGTCATCCGCTGAAGCATTCCAAAAACCAGCAACTGGTCAGAAAGTATATCCAGCTCTATGCGGTTCTTCAGTGGGCATAAATGTTAAACACAAAATAAAGCGTTGCTGAGTTTTAAAAGCCTCTCTTATGAAGAACCATAAAAATGTGACACTGGTTCACAAAAATATTTAAAAGACCTAATTCAACAATTTAATCGACCTTTAGACGTTTGTAGTAATCTAACAATGTTTAATTTACCCATTTTATTACCACTCTCGTTTGCCACAATATTAGCTAATGTAGTTTTACCAAGACCTGGAGGGCCAAAAATTAGTAGGTGATCTAATGCTTCACTGCGCAATTGTGCAGCTTTGATAAAAATTTCCATTTGATCACGCAC
>NZ_JAAZTU010000075.1 GCF_012395185.1 Vibrio aestuarianus | reverse complement strand
TATAAATACTTTCCATTGTAGAGAGTGATTACATTTTTGTATTTGTACAAAATCTCCCCTTTTAACACATCAATTTATATGAGGTAAGGACGTGTCTCAGAGTAAATCTTTAATGAGCAACATCGGCTTTCAAGTCGTAATTGCAATGATTGTAGGTACAGCAGTTGGCGCAATGATGGGGCAATCTGCAACTATTTTTGCTCCATTGGGCGCAATTTTTATCAACTTGATCAAAATGCTTGTGATTCCACTGGTAGCAGTTGCATTAATCTCTGGTGCTGCGGGTCTAGGTAATAGCTCAAATGCAGGAAAAGTTGGTGTTGCTACGCTTGGATATTTCGGTCTTACTTCTGCACTAGCAGTAGCACTAGCTCTATTTATGGGTGAAGTATTCGAACCGGGTCTTGGCATTGACGTTTCAGGCGTTGAAGGAATGTTCTCTTCTGAATATGCTGCGAAAGGTGAATTACCTACTTTCTGGGCTACCGTTACAGGAATGATCCCGACTAACGTTTTTCAATCTTTGAACGAAGCAAATATCCTACAAATTTTAGTATTTTGCCTATTCTTCGGTATTGCTCTTTCAAAACAAGCTAAAGAAAAACGTGAACCAATCCTTAACGGTGTAAATGCTATCGTTGATAGTTTCGTATGGATGATTAACAAAGTGATGGTTATAGCTCCATTAGGCGTTTTTGGACTAATGGCTGAAGCTGTTGGAACGTTTGGTTTTGGTGCATTGATGGTCGTATTTAAACTATTCGTAGTTTATGTTGCGGCTATACTTATCTTCGGTTTCGTTGCTTATCCATTAATGGTTCAAATCTTCACTAAAACTTCTGCTAAGAAGTTCCTAGTCGCAATGAAGAAACCACAAGCTGTTGCTCTATCTACTGCATCTTCAATGGCAACTCTTCCAGTTACAATGGATACTGTTGAAAACGAGCTAGGTGTTAAAAATTCTACTGCTTCTTTTGTTCTGCCACTAGGTGCAACAATCAATATGAGTGGTAACGCAATTTACTACGGTCTTGTTGCTATCTTCTTTGCACAGCTATTCAACATTGATCTGTCAATGGGTGCTTACATTGCAATTATTCTAACCTCTACCCTTGGTGCGGTTGGTCAAGCTGGGGTCCCTGGACCTTCGTTTCTTGTAGTAGCAGTGTTACTTGCGGCAGGTATTCCAATTGAAGGTCTACCGCTTCTTTTCGCTCTTGACCGTATCTTTGACATGATACGAACTGCTCTAAACATCACTGGTGATGCTGCTTGTGCGGTGATCATTGATGCAATTGCGGAAGAAGAAAAAGAAATAGAAATGAAGAAGCAAGAAGCTTAAATCATAAAAACTATAATAAATACTTTTTAAACCACTCTTCGGAGTGGTTTTTTATTGTCCAATCGCACCTAAAACCGAAGTCTTTCCTACGAAAACCGTTATTTTAGTGACAATACCTTGAGATATGAACCCGGTGTGAGATACTTCAAGATTAGGTATGTGTGAACTGTATGCTGCGAATAACGACTTGAAATGACTCTCAACCCAACCTTTAACTTAAACGATGACCAAAGAAAGTGGTTAGATGAGTTGGTATCGAACCAAGTCAAAGACCTCGGTATTTACATCAGGTCACTAAAGCGTCTTAACGACTTTGCTTCTATCGTGCCAGATCAGCCACAAAACCAACAGTTTATTGATGAATTTTTAAACACTTACCTGTTCAATTTGGTGAGCACAAACGAGTTGAAGCCGAACACGGCAAAGGCTTACTACAACGTTTGTTTTAGGTTTATCACTTGGGTCACGAGTGATAATCAGCTTAAGAAACAAAATTTTGGAAAAATATTCTCTAATGTTGTTATTAAAGACATTAATCAAGAATTAGATTTCAATATTTTATTTTCTGAAAAGAATGCAATTGATAAATGCTCTATAGAATTCAAATTAATAGTTACAATCACTCTGAGAGAAAAAAACTTAAGAATAGAAGATGTTATTTCATTATCAATTGATGACTTAGGGCTTATACAAAACATTAAGTTAAGAAGTGCTTTAAAAAATTATATATTTTCAAATAGACGATTTTCAAGATTAGAAAAGGTTAGAAATGAGCTACCGAACAATAAAGTTTTTTATAGTCAAAGAGGCGAGTTATTCTCTTTAGATTCTTTCCGTAGTCGTTTATCTGATCTGAACAAGGTTTTAAATAATAATAACGTCCATATAACTTCAAAGGTTCTTAGACAATTCTCCATTACTGATGAAGAAGTATGTGTATTGATTAGTGGAATAATTAATGAGTAAACAAACGCAGTTAAAGGCATTGGTTGAGAAGTATCAAAACGATATTAATTATTATTGCTCTGCCAAATATAACGAAACTCAACTAAGAACTGATTTTTTGGATCAGCTCTTCTCAATACTCGGCTGGGACATAACTAACGCAGCAGGAAAGCTGACAAACGAGCGTGAAGTGTTAGTGGAAGAAGGATTAAAGGCTAGAGCTGGCGATAACACCAAAAAGCCTGATTATACCTTTAGACTATTCTCTGACCGTAAATTCTTTCTTGAAGCTAAAAAGCCTAGTGTCGATGTATCAACCGCTATAAATCCTGCTCTACAAGTTAGACGATACGGTTTCACCGCTAAGTTAAAAATTTCAGTCTTATCGAACTTTGAATATACAGCAATCTATGACTGTTCTAATCAAGTAAAAGAAACAGACTCCGTATCAAACTCTAGAATCAAGTTGTATCACTTCACTGAATTGGTCGATAAGTTTGATGAAATTAATAATCTGATTGGGCGTGAGAGTGTTTACACTGGTCAATTTGATAATGAATGGTCAGAAATTGAAAGTAAGATACTAAGATTCAGTGTTGATGACCTATTTCTTAAACAAATTAACGACTGGCGTTTACTTCTTGCAAGTGAATTTTTGCAGATAAAAAATGAACTTTCAGAAGAAAAATTAAACGACCTCGCTCAAAATTACATAAATAGTATTGTTTTTCTTCGTGTTTGTGAAGATAGAGACTTGGAAGAATACGAAACTCTTTATCACTTCGCACAAGAAAAAGATTTTCAATCTTTAGTCAAGAAATTAAAAACGTCAGATAAGAAGTATAATTCAGGATTATTCGCATTAGAATACATTGATGAACTAATCAATAACACCAACTCTTGCATTTGGAATATTATTGAACAACTTTACTTCCCTCAAAGCACATATTCTTTCTCTGTTTTCTCTTCTGATATTCTAGGGAACATATATGAAGTATTCTTAAGTGAGAAAGTTCGTGTTGATGAGCTTGGAAACGTTCAGATTCAACCGAAAGAAGAACATATTGATCGAGATGTTGTTACTACTCCAACCCATATTGTAAAAGAAATTATCAGAAATACGGTAGTTGAATACTGTAAAGATAAATCAGACGTTGAGATATTAAACTCGAAATTTGCTGATATAGCTTGTGGTTCAGGTGCTTTTATTATTGAAGTGTTCCAATCTCTTCAAGATATCCTTGTTGATTATTATTTAAAAAATGATAAATCTAAACTTCAACAACTTTCCGAACATACATACAAACTAAATCTTGAAGTAAAAAAAGAAGTTCTTTGTAACTGTATTTTCGGTATAGATAAAGATTATAACGCAACAAAAGCTTGTGCTTTTGGTTTGCTTTTGAAGCTACTAGAAGGTGAAACAAAAGAAACTATAGGAAAAACCACACCTATTCTTCCTGCAATCGAAACAAACATATTGTTTGGTAATAGTTTAATTGATAGCTGTGATAAAGTTAAACAAGATGATATTTGTTCGATAAATCCTTTTGAGTTATCGAACTATCAATTCGATGTGATTGTTGGTAATCCGCCTTATATGGCAACTGAACATATGAAGCAGTTGACATCTAAAGAACTAGACATTTACAAGAAAAAATATAAATCAGCTTTTAAACAATTCGACAAATACTTTTTATTTGTTGAACGTTCAATGCAAGTTCTTAAAGATGGTGGTTACTTAGGTTATATCCTTCCTTCTAAGTTCATAAAGGTAGGTGCAGGTAAAAATCTACGCAAGCTGTTAGCAGACAACAAATACTTGTCAAAGTTCATTTCTTTTGGTTCACATCAAGTATTTGAAAACAAAACGACTTACACTTGTTTATTATTTTTAAATAAATCGGAACACGATGATTTTTCTTTTTATGAAGTAAAAGACTTTAAAAAGTGGTTAACTCGTGAAGATAAATCGCTTCTATCGAGCACATATCAAACAAGTTCACTTGATTCTGATACTTGGGTTCTAGAAAAGAAAACAAATGACATTTTAAACTTAATGTTTTCAAAATCTGAACAATTAGGCGATATTTTAGGAAAAAGCAATGTTGCAAATGGCATTCAAACAAGTGCTAATAACTATTACAT
>NZ_JAAZTU010000074.1 GCF_012395185.1 Vibrio aestuarianus | reverse complement strand
ATTCACATAACAAGCAATTCAAGTGGATTCTCAACGCGTGGCAGTTTTACTATGCGTTAGGTAAAGTGTGTTATGGTGCAATGCGGCGGCTTGGTCAGTGCGTTGTTCACCACTTAATTGGGCGTTAAGCCTCAAAGGAGATAATTAAGTTGATCGATGAAACAAATCCAGCAGGTAGGTTGCATAAAATATTAGCAACGGCGAAAGAACAGTCTGACAAAAAAACAGTGAGAGATGTTTGGGCTTATGCGCTAAACGTCGAACCAAATGATGCTGAAGTAACCAAAGCAGTTGTGGAGTTGTATTCTTTGACTCATCAGATTCAGTCTTTAATCAAAATGAAAGAGGGTTTAAATCACGATTTATATCTAAGCTCGTTTAGTCGTGTCGAAAGGGCTTTGATTCCTCTTAATCTGTCAGCGAGTTGGAATAATGTAAAAGTTCACTTGTCTGACGAAGCATTAACAAGGTTGCAATTTTGCGCAGAAGAACTTTCTCGTTTTTATGCTGAAGACAGCCTTTCTGAAGAAGAGCTAAAAAACATAATCGAAAAAATCGAAGCATTGTTCGATACTGTGTATTCTTCCAATTTACCAGACGCGTTGCGACTTGCGTTATTAGAGGAAGTTGAGCGACTTCGAAATGCTATATCAATGTACAAGATAAAAGGTGCGAAAGGTCTAAAAGATGCACTGCAAGGTACAATTGGTGCTGTGGTAGCCAATCAAGAAGAACTTCGTAATGCTGCTGATGAAAACCAAGACGTTCTTACACGTTTGGGGGAGTTGATTGACAAAATGGACTCTTTTACAGCTAGAGCTTTGAAACTAAAAACTATAGTCAGTAAGCCTATACGGTATTTACTTAAAAGTGTTACTGAGCCAGAAATCACAGACAGTGAAGCTCATGACGCTGAGGCTTAACAATCTGTTTAAGAGTGATTCGCAACGCGTGGCATTTTTGCTATGCGTTGCGTTTTGTGTTTATGGTGGTATGCGGTAGCTTTGGTATTGCGTTGCTCACACCTTAACAGGGCGTTATATTCTCCATCGTCCCGTAAACTTTCCGTACGAATTGAATGTACTTTAAGTTTGGACTATAATCTCTCAGGTTACGGAATGTATCCGTACACAGGAGGGGTTATGGCCACGGCACGTTTAGATATCCGCCTTGATGAAGAGATCAAGGCAAAAGCCGAAAAAGCATCGGCTTTACTTGGTTTAAAAAGTCTCACTGAATATGTAGTGAGACTTATGGACGAAGATGCGACTCATGTTATTGAGGAGCACGAAAGTATTGTGGTTAAAGACAGTGTTTTTGACGAGTTTATGGCTGCGTGTAATAAAGTAAAAACACCGAATCAAGCTTTGCTCGAAGCGGTTAAATTTACAGATAAGAGTGGTATCAAGTGAGTTGGGGTAAAGAGTTTGTAGAACTTAGTAAATCAAAGCATGATCGCGACTCATTTGACTGTGGTGAGCAAGAGCTAAACACATTTATCAAAACTCAAGCTGCAAAGCACATGCAAGCAGGTATTAGCCGAACAATGGTTTTACCTAGTGCTCAACCATTGTTAAATCAAAAATTCGCTATTTGTGCATTTTATAGTGTTGCACCGAGTTCAATCAGTCGAGAAACATTGCCGGCACAACTAGCAAAGAAACTTCCTAGGTATCCAATCCCTGTTTTTCTTTTGGCTCAATTAGCTGTGCACAAAGAGTTTCATGGCTCAGGGCTCGGAAAAATTAGTCTAATTCGCGCACTGAAGTACTTGTGGGAAGTGAATCATCACATGAGGGTATACGCAATTGTTGTGGACTGTCTGACAGACTCCGCTCAAGCGTTCTATACGAAGTTCGGTTTTGAAGTGTTGTGCGAACATAATGGGCGTATTCGTATGTTCTTACCAATGAAAACGGTAGAACAGCTTTTTAATCAATAGGCTACGAATATAACAAACAATTCAAGTGGATTCTCAACGCGTAGCAGTTTTACTATGCGTCAGGTAAAGTGTTTTACGGTGCAATGCAGCGGCTTGGCCAGTGCGTTGTTCACCACTTAATTGGGCGTTATGTGTTGGATGAATTTTTGAGGTGAATTCTACTATTTCATTGAGAATTCGTTCCGTGTTTTCGGCAAGTTGGCTTGGTCGAAATGGATTCTTGAACAATCTGAGATTGATCATTTTCAAGGTTCTTGGGTTGCCTCAATTAAGTTTTGGATCTGGTTTGTGTTGAGTTTCGTCAGTTTCAAATCGCTTAAATTGAAATGCTTTTTTGACTGATTCACTTGCTGAAGTTCAGCTCTGAAAGCCAGGTGAAGCAAAAGGTTTTGTTGTGGCTGAAAGGGTGCTTTCTTTGTTGTTGATTCTGTAAGTGGCTTTCTTCGGCTAAGATCGCTGTGAAATTTAGGTTTTGGTAAGGATTGGTTTTTCACGTAACTTATTAAAATCTCTTCATTTCTACGGTGGTTTACTTTGAATTCATAGCTAAATTCACATAACAAACAATTTAAGAGGGATTCCCAACGCTTGTCATTTTTGTATCTACTTCAAATTTAGTGTTTACGGTACAATGCGTTAGGTAAGGTGGTAGCGTTGCTCACCCCTTAATTGGGCGTTAGGCAAATGGATGAACTATGTCAGAATTTAAGTACGAAATTATTGCTCTAGAGGGTTCAACAGAGATAGCTTACAAAGCATATTTTGACGGGAGAGCTTGTTAACTATCTGAAGTTTCAGGTCATATCGCGAAACGACGAGCATCACTTCAACTAATACTTGCTGATATAAGAGAATGTCACGAAATACTTAATTCAATGAGAAATCATGAAGACTTGTCTAGTCATTTATACAAAGCCTTTGTGATTACCTACAGTAAATGTTTTGCTAGTGGTGCTGTACGAGGGTTATCTTTAGATGCAAAGCGAGTATACAAATATGCTCCTGAACTGCTGATGCTTCATGACCATGTGTACAAAATGAGAAATACTTATATCGCTCATGCAGATAACTCGGCTTGTGAGCAGGCAGAGGTTTACTTTGTCAAACACGAAAGCCTCTCAGAAGTGTTTGTGCCAACTAGCAAGTACTCAGCGCCATGGTCACATAGTTTCGAGGAGCTATTTAGTTTAATTAGTGAGTTGTATGCTCATGTTGCTGAACAAACACGTAAAGTTGATTCGAAAATAATGGAGCAATTTGCCTAACAAACGACTATGGTGTCAATAACTATTTTTTAGCTGTATTTTCATCCCATATGACGCCATCTCGTAGCATCGAATTTAGGATAACTACCATCTTTCTAACACACGCGATAATGGCTACTTTTTTGGGTTTTCCTGCGTCAACAAGTCGCGTGTAAGTCGCCTTAAAAACAGGGTTGCATTGCATGGCTGACATCATTGCCATGTATAAAACCGTCCGCACTTGAGCTCGCCCACCTTGGATGACTCTTTTGCCTTTGTAGCGTCCACTTTCTCGTGTGATTGGTGCGACACCAATTAAAGAAGCGGCTTGTTTATTGGTGATATAACCGAGTTCAGGGACATTACTTATAATTGAGGCCGCTGCAATGTTTCCTATTCCAGGAATACTCTGCAAGATAGTGTTTTTGGCTTGGTATTCAGGGCTATCTTCAATTAGTTTAACGAGTTTTTCTTCGAGCTTTGTGATTTGATTTTTCATTGCCGTTAGTATCGGCTTGATGGTCGAGTGAAGAGATTTTGGGAGTATCTGAATTCGGTTTTTTTCCATCGTCTGCATGGATAATAACTGATTGCGTCGGATTACTAAGTCACTCATTAAGCGTATGTTTTTTGCCTTGATGACAGTCAGGGTTGGCTTGATGGCTTCGCCATAATGAGCAATCAACTCTGCGTCTAAACGGTCATTCTTGGCTCTGCGCCCAATCGCTCCAGCAAAGCGTTTAACATGTACAGGGTTGGCACGGACAATGGGTAAATTGGCCTCAGCACAAGCGAGTACAAATGGCATTTCTAAACGACCAGTGGCTTCAATTACGATGCGTTCAGGTTTGTGTTGTTTTATGACTCTCAGTGCTTCTTTGATGCCTTTGTCGGTATTTTCAACCGAGAACAAGATGTCTAACGGTCTGATGTGGATATCTAATTGTGTTTTCCCTGTATCAACTCCGACGTTGATACTTTGCTTCATTTTCGTATTCATAATAAGCTAACTCATGCTTGCGTAATGCGGGTTCGAGACCCAGTCGACTATTCGAGGTTCATGCTTGGAGTCCTATGTAGTGTTCTCGTTTGTTATCGGTCTCTCGATAGAGGAGCCAGCGTTCAATCGAACTACTACATGGAAAGCTTTAGTTGCAGCTAAAGCCTGGGTCTCACATTACCCGATTTTGAGAGTTATTATCTTAGTATCAAGTTTGAAGTGCGACACTTTCTACAGATGCGCATGAATATACTCCGTTGGTGTTCTATACCCAAGTCTTTTGCGTGGGCGCGTATTTAATTTGTGTGCAATTTCATTGCAGATCTTC
>NZ_JAAZTU010000073.1 GCF_012395185.1 Vibrio aestuarianus | reverse complement strand
GGATTAATCGCAGAATGTCGTCGCATATATATGTGGCGCATGTGTGTTCACATCGTGGTTTTTGCCACTTTGGTCGCGGTCCTTTTGGATTCACCCTGGATTCTACTTGTCTTTTTTTTTTTTTTTGAGATGGGTATAAGAGACAGGTCTTGATGATACAGTGATTCGAATACTTGATGAGAAATCTGCATTTTACCGCGGGCCTGTAACAAAAACTGTATTTAACCAATCTGCAGGGCGTAAGAGAATTTTCACAAAATTCAGTATTTACGATCTTTTAGTTAATAACAATGAGCCGCGAGATGTTGCAGAAAGTATTATACACAGTAATATGCACCAGACATGGCGTGAAGATGTCATCGGTACTAATAAATACTCCAGCGAATTAATCTCAGATCTTCTTAGCGCAGACTGTGAAGAGTGGTGGCGGCGACACCCTAAGGCACATCAAGAAACATGGCGGTTCATCAAAAGTTCACTGGTAAATAAAGGAGCACAATCAATAGATGATGTACAAGCGGTAGTCTTCATGGATTCTTTAAGTTGGTACCGAGCCGTTGGGGTATTTAAAATAGGGAGTGATAATGGTAGATTTAGAATAGTTTCTGTATTACCCAGCCCAATTAATGAAAATCCTCTGGATTGGACATTTAATAGTGAAGAGGAATTTAATAAAAAACTAGAGTATGTAGATAACGAATTTGAAACGGGTAAATCGTACTTTGGATTATTATTTCATAACTCAAGAATTAAACCGAAATGTATAAATTGGTTTAATCCTGATAGACATTGGTTTATCCCATTGAATATTAATAAGAATGGAGATATACGAAATTACGTATATTGGGAGTCTGAAGATGTATTGCAGTCTGGATCTAATCAGCTTGATGTATTAGTAAAATCGGATACTGAGATTCAATCTGAACTTGCAATGAAGTGGGTAAGCACTTCACTACAAGTCGCGAGTATTGCGGCCGCACCATTGTTCGGTCGTGTTTCTTTATTACTAGGATTGGCCTCTTCATTACCACATTTTGTCAATGCTCAACAAGCCGATACAGATAAACAGGCCATGGATCATACAATCAATGGATTGACTGCGATAGTTGTGGAGTTCGAGGGAGTTGCTGTTGGGAATCTTGTCGCGAAAATTTGGCAAACTGGAAAGTCAGGTATAAAGGCGGCAAAGCGCTTTACTGAATCAGATTTTTCTAAGGCTAGTACGCGAAATATAGTGAAATCGTTACAACAGAGGCAAGAGTTTAGCGCTTTTGTTGATATGATCATGCCATACCCTAAAAGGATAACGCAGCAATACCGCTCACCAACGGTTGACATGGCCAAATTATCAGCGCGTTACGTCAGTGATCAAAAACTTGCTAGAGTAGAGTTGATCCGAAAGGGGGTGTGCTGGGATGCAGTATATCGCTTAGAATATCTTTCAGGAAAAATATCAAAGGAAGCTCTTTCTCAGCTCAGTAGCAGTACTCGCTCTATTGGCGGAAGTAAAGTCTTTTTAGGTAAGAATCCTCAAAAAATCAAAGTATTATCAGATCTAGATGACTTACCTAAAGGCAGCAGAGTTGCTTTTGTTAGAGATGACCGATTAGTTCACGCTATGATTTCTGTTAATGGTGGAGATGTAGTGTATGGCACCAATAATGCCTACATCGGTGGAAACCCCGGCTGGGCAGGGATAGAACTGAAAAAGGTACTGACAGCAACAAAAGGGGGATTCATACTAAAATCAGATGGACACCCCATTGAGATCTTCTCGTCAACCAAACTTAATTAGATATCTATCAGATACAAATAATTCGGGTGATTGAACTAAAACAAACGATACTTCTAAGAAATTATTTTTCCTAAATTTTTAAGTTATATATTAAATGATCAACAAGTTGCTGCAGGCATTCCTGCGGCGGCTTGGTGTTCGAAAAAGAGCGCAAACCGTAAATGCCCATCATCAGATAATCACTTAAAAATTCACAATTTGCTTCAGGTGTAATCTCGTGGTTTAGTTTGGCCTGTTCAAGTTTCGACTTTATTCGTTGTTTCCATTGCCCAGACATACTGTAAATGATGGTTTCTATTTCATCATCATGCTGTTCAAGCTCAGTTAGAGAGTTTTGTAGTAAACAACCATTACTTTTAGAGCAGTTAGTGTGGTTAATAATATCACTCAGGTAGGCCTTAAAGCCGTTTAAAATCTGATCTGAGTTGGTAAAGAATTGCTCAAAATCGTCTGCTTTTGTTTTCGCATAATGATCAAGTGCGGCGAGTAATAGCCCTCGCTTATTTTCAAATGCGCAATAAATCGATCCGGGATGAAGTCCAGTAACCCGTTTTAAATCTTGCATACTAGTCTTGTTATAGCCTTTTGCTATGAATTCATTCATAGCAGCACGTAATACATGTTCACGATCGAACTCTGCACTTCTCACACGGAAACCTCACTTAAGTTGATGGGGTTAGTTTACTTAGTGAATCTTGATTTAACAAGTTTGTTGAATAATCGTTCAAATAGTTGTTGAATGAACATTCAAAAATGAGGTAGCATGTGTTTAAACAGTCGACATTAGGAACATAATCCAATGATAGAAACCTTATTCCAAGGCTATAAGCTCAACGATAAAATTACATTGCAAAATCGTATTGTGATGGCACCACTAACTCGCTGTATGGCAGATGACGAGCTCGTACCTACTGACGCAATGGTTAAATACTATGCAAAACGTGCGGATGCGGGCCTAATCATCTCAGAAGCGACCATTATCCGCCCAGATGGCCAAGGTTACCCAAATACACCGGGAATTTATAGCGATGCTCAACTAGCCGGATGGAAAAAAGTAACAGAAGCCGTTCATGAGAATGGCGGTAAGATTTTTGCTCAGCTTTGGCATACTGGGCGAGTTGCACATCCACATTTTTTTGGTGGAGAATATGTATTAGCACCTTCAGCTGTGGCATTTGATGGCACGGTTCCACGTCTGCGTGAATTAGCTTATACCGTGCCGAAAGAGGCGAGTCATGAGGAAATTTCACAGCTTGTTATAGACTATGCACAAGCAGCGGAAAATGCGATTGAAGCTGGATTTGATGGTGTGGAGATTCACGGTGCTAATGGGTATCTCATTGATCAATTTCTTCATTTTGACACAAACCGTCGTAGTGATGAATATGGAGAAACACCAGAAAATATGGCTCGATTCCCATTAATGGTTGTTGATGCAGTCATTGCAAGAATTGGTGCTGAACTTACAGGTTTACGGGTTTCACCTGGCGGATATGCCCATATGGATGCCGATGCTCGTGATCGTCAGGTGTTTGATTATTTTCTTGCTGAACTAGAAAAGCGTGAATTAGCTTATCTTCACGAAGGTATGTTTGATGACAGCATGGAATTTGATTTTCTTGGTGGTAGGGTATCGCAGTATCTACGCAACAATTATTCAAAAACGTTGATTGGTGTTGGCGGTTATAGCGCACAAACTGGAGCCGAAGCGATTAAAGCGAATCAATTCGATTTGGTGGCCATAGGGCGTCCATTCATTGCAAACCCTGATTATATCCACCGTATTCAAGAGGATAAAGAATTGATCGAGTATGATGCAGGAATGCTAGAAACTCTTGTTTAATACACCGATTATGAGAATAAATAATATTTTTCGAGCTAGGTGCACCTAGCTCGTTTTACTTAATCAGATAGATAAATTTGATTGTGATGCTTGAATTTTCTTCACAAAAAGCCAGCATACGACGCTCGATATGGCTTAAGCATTGACTCAAGTTTTGTAACAATTATTCAGCTATTTTTACCCTAATTTTGCTGTTGGCAACTTCAGAAAGGTTTAGTTTTGAAATCGCTGATTTAGCTTCACTGGCATCGGGCATTTCTACAAAAGCAAAGCCTTTTGATTGGCCTGTCGTTTGGTCTAATACTAAATTACAGTCTGCGACAGTACCATGAGCAGAGAATAAAACACGAATTTCATGTTCTGTGGTAGAGCGAGCAAGGTTACGAACTAAAAGTTTCATAATGAACCAGTTGATAATAAATAATTGAGCTGGATTGTCTCAGTAAACTTAAAGTAGACCAAGTCATTAATGAGTACGATAGCAAAATAATTACAGTACATATGGTTCGATATGCAGGTTACTTACAACTAAGATTAAACAGATGGTGAGAGTTCATATGTGTGTACTGGTATATGGATGATTCTTATATATGACGCTCCATTACGTCGGCTACAAACATACGATAGTCGATTTTCCGTTTTTCCACATTATTGAGTGTTTTTCCGGTTTTGTAGCTGTCTTTTATACACATTTGACGCTGCTGACCATTTGACCAGTGTAGATCTCGGATGTTTTGTCTTCATTGAAAAAAAAAACTATCTATCATTACTTAGTTGCACTTTCACTTATTAGCTGTTATATCGTTGTCTACTCCATCATCACATTACTCTAGTCTATTCGCACAATATCACAATCCTATCTCATCCTTTCATTTATGTATATTTATTTATCTTCCCTT
>NZ_JAAZTU010000072.1 GCF_012395185.1 Vibrio aestuarianus | reverse complement strand
GAAGATCTGCAATGAAATTGCACACAAATTAAATACGCGCCCACGCAAAAGACTTGGGTATAGAACACCAACGGAGTATATTCATGCGCATCTGTAGAAAGTGTCGCACTTCAAACTTGATACTAAGCACAATTGTTCGGAGTGAGAAGATCCCGGATTGTATTTTTTAGTACTCTCTTAGGCTCGGCAGCTAACCCTTGCCAATTTGCTTGAACTTGTTCACTAAAATTTGAAAAGTCGATTGGGGCGGAGTCGATAGTCAGTTGACCTGACTTAAACAGACTTTGAGCCACAACATGGTGAGATTTCAGTGTAGCGTGGCTTTTTAAATAACTTGCCAATATTTTCGACAAACACTCAGATACCAAAAGCTCAGTTTTATCATCAACATATATAGCATTATCTTCTAAGCACTCATAAGCTGATGATATTTTCTTGAAAGATAAGTCAAAAGCATCAAATGTTTCTTTAAATGCGTCAAAATACGCTGCTTGAAAGTTATCTGCTGCCTCAAAATTATAGTTATTTTTCAGCTTAGCCCTAGGGATACTAGTTTTCGCAACTGCGGCATATATTTTTTCTAAAGCTGTTTTTTTGGATTCTTCATATTGTGAAAACTTTAGCTTTAGATGCTCCGCATTGATGCTTAACTCAGTCTGTAAAGACTGTTTTCGTAAATCTAACTCATGTTGATGATGCGCCAAGGATTTCTTAAACGCATTATTCACCAGAGCTTTACTCAGAAAAGCAACTACCGCAGCCCCAGAAAAGCCTCCCGTAATTATTGTTACCCAGATATCGCTCATATTACCTCTTTGTGTATAACGCCCAATTAAGTGGTGAACAACGCACTGGCCAAGCCGCTGCATTGCACCATAAAACACTTTACTCAACGCATAGTAAAACTGCCACGCGTTGAGAATCCACTTGAATTGCTTGTTATGTGAATTTTACCGTGAATTCAAAGTAAGCCACCGTAGAAATGAAGAGATTTGAATAAGTTACGTACAAAAACGATGCTGACAAAACCTAAATTTCACAGCGATCTGAGCCAAAGAGAGCCACTTGCAGAATCAACAACAAAGAAAGCGCCCTTTCAGCCACAACAAAACATTTTGCTTCACCAGACTTTCAAAGCTGAATGTCAGCAAATGAATCAGTCAAAAAGACATTTCAATTGAAGCGATTTGAAACTGACGAAATTCAACACAAACCAGATCCAAAACTCAAGTGGAGGCAACCCAAGAACCTTGAAAACGATCAATCTCTGGTTGTCCAAGAATCCATTTCGACATGCCAACTTGCCGAAAACACGGAACGAGTTCTCAATGAAATCGTAGAATTAACCATAAAAACTCATCAAACACATAACGCCGCATTAAGGTGTGAGCGACGCTTGGCTATACTTGAGCGAAGCGAAACTGCCAAGCGTTGCGAATCACTCTTAAATGCTTTGTTAACTGCACTTTTTCGCAATTACTAAACCATGGTTACTACTACCAAGCAAAGATGGCTCTGCACATGTAGCAAGGTGATATTTCAACCAAGCTTGATACTGCTGCTCGTTAAGTTGGTTCACCGCTTGACCTATAAAACGAACATAACCATCTGTTGCAATGTGATTTTCGACACTAAAGCCCGTGTGAACTGCTAGAGATTCAATTTCGGAAGGTTTAGCAAAGTAACCAGTTCTAAAAAATGGGTCTACGTCAGGTGAAGTAACTAAGCCACTTTCATTTAACTCACTTAACACAGTTGGCGAAACTAAATCGTTAGACATTTTTGCTAGCAAACCTGCAACAAAGAAACTGCTGATATATGCTATCGCAGCAATCCCATTTGGTTTTAAAACTCGATGAGCTTCTTTCAGCACTGCTTCTCGGTCTGACTTTGATTGTATGTGATAAAGCGGTCCCAATATTAATACGATATCTTGACTGTCATTCTCTATGAAGCTGACGTCTGTTGCGTTTGCTTCGTAGACAGATAAGCTCAAAGACTGTCGTTTTGCATTACTATTGAGTTGTTCGACTAGTTCAGGGACTAGCTCAACCGCTGTTACATTAACGCCTTGTTGTGCGTAATGAAGAGAATAACGTCCAGTTGCAGCACCAAGCTCAGTTAAATGACTTGCTTGCTCGATATAAGGCTCCAACACACTCAATGTCGTATCAAACTCAATACGCGTAATATTTTGTGAAAGAAGACGCTTCTCCTCATCAAAATTTGCGTAGTACTCCATATATTCTTCTTGCACGATTTCCTCCTGTGCAGTTAACGCTGCGTTAAGTGGTGAGCAACGCGACCACAATCCTAAACCATTGTGCCTTAAACACAAAACTCAACCTAGAACCGAAACTCCCAAGCGTTGGGAATCCGTCTTAAACGCCTAGTTAGCTGCTGCACTTTCGCTAGCAAATTACGCCAAAATGCCTAATTTGAAAAACATTATTGCTTTCAAGCGGCAAAGTAAAACGGACAGCTGTGAAATTAAAACCTAATCCACGAAATGTGCTTGGCAAAGAAGAAATGACCGAGAAAATCACCCTTCCTGAGCTCGGTAATTTGCAAAGAATTCTATCGAAAAAGCCAACGACAGAGCACACGAAATGAATTTAGGCATTCATGAATTTCAACAGCAAAGAAGCCGCGTCAACGAACTTAACAAACACAACACTCCCCGTAAGCAGACTTCGTTAAGTTCAAACACTTCCCGAAAAGTGCCACTGGCGAGATAGTTGAGAAGCTGAGATTTATCCGGTGTGTAGCTAGAAAACCGAAAGCCTTTCCACCCTAAATTCACCGTTTTTCTTAACCCCAGCTAACGCCGCATTAAGGTGTGAGCGACGCTTGGCTATACTTGAGCGAAGCGAAACTGCCAAGCGTTGCGAATCACTCTTAAATGCTTTGTTATAGGGTGTTAACTAAGATGCATCTCAACAAGGTAAGCAGATACATTCTTGTTCATGTGTCCAGCTTTACCTACTACAAAGCTACTAGATATTAACTTCCTACTTACTTCATGCAAAGTTGCACCGCTCGAGAATAGAACTTCTTTTTCATGACCAAGGTTTGTACCTTTGTTTTTAAAAACAAAAGCATTTGTTGTTGGATTATCAACTTTAATAACCATTAAGTCTATCCGACCTGCATCATGAGCCTTGCCAAGATGAATGGCATTATTTAGGGCAATACTTGGGCATAAGCTAGTTGATAATTGTCGTGTTGTAACAATTTTGTTATTCATTCCATGTGTCCACAAGCCACCATGAAATAAGTACTGACCATGACCTACTTTAATATTTAGGTTGTTGATTTCAGTATCAACCGCAACGGAGTCGAAGTTAGGGTACTTTCTTTGATAGTTGGACAAAGCTAGTGGCGTAGATGAAGGCATCCCGCGCTTCCAAGCACTGTAGTTTGAACAAGCACTCAAAGCGCTATCAATATGATTAGTGAATCCATTGTCACCATAATAAATAACGGCGTACTCTGCAGCAGTAAAAGCATCAGAGACAGTATAAAGAAGCTTATCATTCGTCTCTAGCGCCATAACATTCGTTAACTTATAGTTTTCAATAGCTTCCTCTGTTGTTAACTTCCTTTTTGACCATAGCTCATATGGCTGGTGAAATACGTCGACTATAGATAAATTCATTTACTGGTCTTCTCCTTGTATAAATCTTGACTTATTCGAGCCCTATAACGCCCAATTAAGTGGTGAACAACGCACAGGCCAAGTCGCTGCATTGCACCGTAAAACACTTTACCTGACGCATAGTAAAACTGCCACGCGTTGAGAATCCACTTGAATTGCTTGTTATAGCTCTGCGATGTGCGACAGAGTTTCTGGGTGGCGCTGTACCAGCTTTAGAAGAGTAACAGCTTGCCCATTTGGTGCGCTCCGCCCCTGCTCCCAGTTTTCCAATGTACGTGATGATGTATGCAGTAAACGAGCAAATACACCACGAGACATATTAAACTGCTCACGAATACTAACAATTTCATCAGGTGAGATATCTAGCTCACTGATGTCATTAACTTGATGAGTTTTCAGAGTCACTTTGCCCTCTGAATGCTCCTTAGCTTCAACAAGTGCAGAATTTAGCTCTGCAAATAGATCACGATTGCTCATTGCGCCACGCCTCCATAAAAGCTTTTAACTGTTTCTTTTGATCTGCGGTTAAGTCTGCCATTTCATTTTTGCCGTAAATAGTCAGCAAATAGAAGCGACGCTTTTCATCGAGGAAATAATAGATAACACGTGAACCACCACGCTTTCCCTTACCTTTACTTGCTACTCGAATCTTCCGCAAACCACCAGTACCTTGAATTACGTCACCTTGCTTCGGGTTCGACATAAGTTCAGCTTGGAACAATCGAAACTCCTCGTCACTGAGGTAATCATTTCGGTACTTTTCAAATATGGTTGATTCAACAAATACACTTTTCATAAGCAAAGTGTACGCAAGTAACGTATGGATAGCAAGCTATACGTTACTTGCGTAGTAATTAAATTTTGAAGTGCGGATCTGACCAGAGCTATAACGCCGCATTAAGTGGTGAGCGACGCTAAACACCAATGCCTCGACAAACCACTTAAAACGCAAAAAACTGAATTTACACTAAAACCGCCAAGCGTTGCGAATCCGTCTTAAATGCCTAGTTAGCTGCTGCACTTTTGCTAGCAACTTACGCCAAAATGCCTAATTTGAAACACATTATTGCTTTCAAACGACAAAGTAAAACGGACAGCTGTGAAATTAAAACCTAATCCACGAGATGCTTTTGGCAAAGAAGAAATGACCGAGAAAATCACCATTCCTGAGCATGATAATTTGCAAAGAATTCTATCGAAAATGCCAACCATAGAGCACTCGAAATAAATTTGTGCATTCATCAATTTCAACATCAAAAAAACCGCGCTAACGAACTTAACAAACACAACACTTCCCGTAAGCAGACTTCGTTAAGTTCAAACACTTCCCGAAAAGTGCCACTGGCGAGATAGTTGAGATTCGAGATTTATCCGGTGTGTAGCTAGAAAACCAAAAGCCTTTCCACCTTAAATTCACAGCTTTTCTTAACCCCAGCTAACGCTGCATTAAGGTGCGAACAACGCTAAATCTCCAAACCCAAACCACTCCACCTTAAACACTAAAGCCAAATTTAAACTGAAGTCGCCAAGCGTTGTGAGTCACTCTTGAATGCCTTGTTATGT
>NZ_JAAZTU010000071.1 GCF_012395185.1 Vibrio aestuarianus | reverse complement strand
GTGGCGGAGAGATAGGGATTTGAACCCTAGAACCGCTATTAACGGTTGCCGGTTTTCAAGTTTGATTAACCATTCAATATTTAGTATAACTTTCAATAATTTAAATGTGGTAGTTAGTGCCTAACAACCAAACTAACAACTTTGAGAGTTCTGAAATGACTACGAAAAGCATCAAAATCCACGATGGATTGTCGATCCGAAAACTACCGCAAAGCAAAAATTACAGTGTCTATATCAAGTTCGATGGACATAAAAAACGTCAATTTTCACTTAAAACGTCCGATCTCGATGAAGCTATAGCAAAAGCTAAAGCAGAGTATCAATTCAACAAAATGATGTTAGAGCGTGGCTTACCGATACAGCAGCCAAAACAACGTCTAACAGTTCATAAGTTATGTAATGAATTGATCAATGAGTTTGAACAACTCCAAAATACTGTAGAAGTAAGAACAACTAAGAAAGTCGTTAAGGGGAAAGAGAAATACGCCACGCAGATCCGCTACTGGAAAAGGTTTATTGAGTATTACCCAGATAATTTTCTCATCTCAGATCTTGGTTTCGATGAGGTGCAAAGCTACTTTTTAAGCCTTGAAACTTCATTTTCAAAAAATACTTTCGGTAAGTATAAATTTTGTTTTAAGAAATTGTTTGAAAGAGCTTTAGATAAAAAGGTTATAACAATAGATCAAACATTCGATATAAATAAAATCAATGTTGAAATTGCTACTTGTGAACCGAGAAATGCTTTAACCGAAAACGAAATCTCAATAATAGTTAATGAATTAATGCTAAGAAAAAAAGTAGGCAAATCAAAACATACAGATATAATATTTTTTACTTATATTAATTGGTTAAACTTCACTGGTATGAGAACAGGCGATGAATGTTATGAATTGCAATGGAAAGATTTTGAATTAAACAATAATGGGGATCTATATTGTATTGTAAATGGTGGTAAAACGGCTAATTACAAGAAGAATAAAAGAAAAGTGGTGCTTGATACAATGGCTGTTAATTCCCTTGTAATTTTAGCTAATGAAAAATATAAAGATCTGGTAAAAGGATTAGATGAATATGAAATAATTGAATTATTATCAAGAATAAAATCCACAGATTTTGTTTTTTCAACCAAATATTCAGATAGACCAACCTATAACAAAATTTTCAATGAATTAATTGAAGATCTTCGAAGTAGATACTTACTTACTACATCAAAGAACTTTACGCTATATAGCTTCAGACATAGCTACATCACAAGATGTATTGAAAATAATATTCCATTATCACTCATAGCAGAAGTTTGCGGCACAAGTTTAAAGATGATTGAAGATCATTATTCACACATTGAAACAATGTCTAAATCCTCAAGAAAACATCTACTTACTCATAAATTGATTTTAGAGGATGAGAAGAAAAAGAAACAAAAAGCTCTTTCGGCAGAAGAAATTCAAAAACAAAAACTTGAGTTATTTGATTTACTCGACAATCAAGATTCAACCAATCCCCATCAGAAAAATTTTTAGGGGGTATCAGGGGGACTGACCTCCCCCTGCATTAAAAAAACAATGCTAATTTTTCATTCTTCAAAATCAGTAAAATACTTATAGTTCTTAGTATAATATAGATATAAGAAAGAGGCTTATTAAAAATCCCTAATTTTAGGGATTTTTTTTTGACCTATGGGATCCCTGGTGTCCCATTAATGGGCGCACTTTGTTAAAAAACACTTCTTTTTTCCCTAAATCTAAGGAAAAAAAAGGGGGCAGATTTTTATTTCAACTGTATGTTTTTTGCCTATTTATAAGGTTTTTTTAATTTTAGAGTATCAAATATTAAAAATCACATTAATGTGAGGTGTATGTCTTGATTAAAGATAATTATGTCTCAACCCTTGACAGAGTTTTATTTTATGATTTATTAAGTTATGTCAATTTAATAAATATAGGAGAAATGAAATGACAGATATATTAGAAGTCGAGGGAACAACAAAATATAGTACCGAGCGTGGAGACGGTCAGAAAAGTCCCGTAGAGTTAAGTATTAACGAAAAAACAGATGAGGTTGAGGCAAAACAAAAAAGTGCTGCATTTTATGCATTTAATAAAGAGAATTACAAAACGAAAGTTCTATTAGCTCGTGAAGAACCAGTTGCTAATTCAATCCTAGAGTTTTTCATATCTGAAATGGACGGAACAAATGCACTATGTATTTCAATGGCCACTCTAGAAAAATTATTTAATTTAAATAGAAGAACTCTATCAAGACATATTAAAGTCTTAGTTGAAAGAAAGTTCATTGAAATTTTTAAAAACGGAAATATGAATGTTTATGCAATAAATGCATTTATTGTTTGGACTAAAGGAGACGCCAATCTTTGGAAGGCCAAGTTTACCGCTACGATGTATTTAGACTATGATGAGCAAACAGAAAAAATAAAGAGGGAATACTCGAAAACAATAGCAACAAAAAAAGGAAGATAAATAATGCTTGATTATATTAAAGAAAGTAGAGATATAGCATTAGCTGAAATAATAAGATTGGTTAATGAAGATAATGAAAATTATATTCAAGAAATAACAGTTGAACAAAAACAAAAAAATAAACAGGAGAATAAATAATGAGGGATATAAAAGCGTTAGAAAAAGAATTAGGAATAAATATTATTAACACTGAAACAGCAATTTCTATTGGTGCTACAAGATATTTTTTAACTCATAATTCAAGTTCAAAACTTGATCTTAATTATAACTGTTATGAACAAAATCTTTACGATGAAAATATTCTTGAAAAAGAGTTGAGAGAGAAAAACAAAAAAACACCGATTTCTGATTCTGAACTTGTTAGTGAATATATTGAATATAAAAGACAGTTAAAAAAAGAAAGTTATCAATAATGATAACTCTTTTTTGTTTAAAAATTCTTTATCTTTTGTTCAAGTTCGAGTTAAACAAAAGCTTCTCCGCTACGCTGCGATACTCATTTTTTCAATAGAACGATAGAGCTGTTCTATCAAAAAAATCGAGCTGATTAATATTCTGGTGGTTTAGGTGGAGCTGGTCGAAGTGTTGATTGTGATTTTCTTCCGTGTTTTCTACGGTTCTTAATGTTTTTAACCTTGTTTTTCTTAGCTTCAATCTCTTTTTCCTTTTTCACATTCTCAACTTTTTGAGTCTCAACATCCTTTTTAACTTCTTCTTTTTTCTCTACTTCTACGGCTTGCTCTAATACATTTTCTTGTTCTGGTGCTTCTGGTCGTTTGGTTAGAGCTTCATAAATCTCAATAGCCATAGACTTAACTTTATCCGCCCCTGGCAAAGCTAATAGTTGTTTAGTGATTTTCGTGTGTTTATCAGCAAAATCTATAACAAAATCTTTGATTTTTTCAGCATATCCACCAAGGTTTTCAAATCTTTCTATGTCGTTTTGGTGATCGAGTATCTGATCCAAGAGCTGATCTTGGTCCTGCAAATTTTTAGCGTGATTTTCAACCAGTTCAACCGTTTTTAATTCTAATTCTCTTACATAATCAGCCTTGGTTTTATGATCTCTTTTATTGGTTTGTTTCTTTTCTCCACGGTCAAACCCAAACTTTTCAAAGTGTTTATGCAATAAATCTTGGCTTTCGCTCCAATTATCTTTTGTCATAGTTCTTAGGCAGGATTTATTGTTTTCAAAGTCATAATTCAAAAAAACAGCGTGAGCGTGAACATTATGTTTAATATATTCGGTTGTAAAATCTTCATCAGGATTATCAATTGGAACGTATTTTTTTTGTTCTTCTTCATCTAATTCTATTAATTTTTCACTATCAATAATTGTTCCTTCGTCCAAATGAAACTCAAATCCGATAGGTTCAAACCCAAACTTTTCTTTAAACTCCAACATAAAATCTTTTGTAGCTTGTTCAATTTCAGATTGTTTTCCATTCTCTAAACATTCATTGAATTTTTGAGAATGGAATATTAAAACACTATCTATGAAAGTATTAGAATTGTCTTGTAAACATCGTTTATTTGCTAAACGTGCCTCTTTCAGCTTATTTTCATAATGATTTTTAATATCTCCATCACCAAACGAATAACCAAAATTATTTTTAGTTAAACATTCTATGGCATTAACATTTTCAATCATATTTCTTAAAACATGGTCTATTTCTCCAATATTACTATTTTTATAATACTTGGTATTTACTGCACAATAATTTTTATCCATTTTTAAAATCTCCTTGTTATATAAACAAAGAAACACATAAAAAAAGTTAATCAATAAGCTGTAAGAAAATAACTCTCACAGTGTTTAGAACTGTGGAAAAAAATCTGTGAGATATTTTTTTTAACTGTGAAAATAAACTGTGGGAACTCTATAAAAGCTGTGAGGTTTTAACTGTGTGAAACACTGTTTTAGCACACTAAAACAGTTCTACGAACTGGTGTGGTCTGTCTGACGATTGGGGAAACCCCAAACCCGTTCGGCACAGCCTCACCCGCTACGCTCTCGATTTTTCAAAATCTCACGAGAGAAGACCAAAAAAAGGCTACCTAATACGGTAGCCTTTTAAAAGAAATGCAAAAGTTAGTTTTTAAGCTGCAACTTTTTCTGAAAGAACATTTGATTTTTCAACTTCGTCTTCAAGTTCATTGATACAGAAGTTTATATAGTAAATGTTAAAGAAAAAAGTGTAAAAAGAGTTCATCGAATAATCAATCTTGTGATCATTTAGCATCATTTTTTGGATCGACTTTTTGGCTTTAAATGCCCACACAATATAGAATATGCCAGATAAAATACTTAGCAAACCGCCAAAAGCTGCTAAATCAGGTTCAGCGGAAAACACAGAAGACCAACCAATCAATGCAGCTAAGACAATTATAATTCGGTAATCAAAGATTTTATCTTCTAATGTTTCCTCAATTACACTATTATTTTTAAACAACCACATCACATTATAAATACCTAATGTGACTATTGATAACAGAACAAAATTTAATGTTTTAGTATTTACTTTACTTTTTAATAGATTAGCTTTCATTTATTATAGTCCATATACATTTACGTAGAATTGTTCACCATCATCAGTCATTTCTACCGTATAAGTAATTGGTATTTCATTTGATTGACCAGTAGTGCTAGCGTGAATGTCAAGTTGTGCAGCGCACTCAAATGCTCCAGTTTTATCATTTTCATCTGTTGTTCTAATAGCATTAACAGAATAAGAAAATATTTTTGCAGCTTCTGCACCTAGTTGATTTATCATCTCATCATTTGCAATTTCTTTCACTAGGTCTGTCGTTTCAGAGTCACCACACTTTGGTGCAGATGGAGAGCACCCTCCTAGTAGGACAATCAAAGGTAGGGCCAATGCAGCTTTTTTCATAGAAAATTCCTTGTAACATTAAGATAATTGGAAACATATTTTATATCATTCCAATGCATAACAAAATGTGTCATATCAAATTTCTATTGAACTCGCCCAGAGCGAAAGACAAAAGACAGGTCTCTGTGAACCACCCTGAACGACTTTTATCAAGCTGTCAAGCCAATGGCTCAAACAGTTTCAAAAAAACGCTTAGAAACGCATAGAGAGAATTTCTTGAGAAGTTATCAAGGAAGTGCTAAAACTAACAACAGCTAACAACTGCATTTTTTAGCTAAATATTGCTGATGAGGTTCAACGTTTAATAAACGCCAGATAAGAGATAACCCACTGTTTCCAGTGGGTTATCTCTTGAATGTGGCGGAGAGATAGGGATTTGAACCCTAGAAGGGCTACAAACCCTTGCCGGTTTTCAAGACCGGTGCTTTCGACCACTCAGCCATCTCTCC
>NZ_JAAZTU010000070.1 GCF_012395185.1 Vibrio aestuarianus | reverse complement strand
ACACCACCGTACACTTTTGCAAGTGTAGTACAGATAGCAGCAGTTAGAGTTGTTTTACCGTGGTCAACGTGGCCGATAGTACCAACGTTTACGTGCGGTTTCGTACGTTCAAATTTTGCTTTAGACATGAGTTGTCCCTCTAGGTACGGATTTAGGTGGCTTTGATGACCACGCAACCAAAATTATTGGTAAGAAGTATATATCAAAAGGAAATTATTGCTTAGAGAGCTGGTGCTGATACCCAGATTTGAACTGGGGACCTCACCCTTACCAAGGGTGCGCTCTACCGACTGAGCTATATCAGCACTCAAAATGGTTGGAGCGGGCAGCGGGAATCGAACCCGCATCATCAGCTTGGAAGGCTGAGGTAATAGCCATTATACGATGCCCGCACACGTAACTCTGAGAGCTATTTCCTTAAGAATATGGTGGAGGGGGACGGATTCGAACCATCGAAGGCAGTGCCGGCAGATTTACAGTCTGCTCCCTTTGGCCACTCGGGAACCCCTCCAAATTTTTCGCCACTCCTCCTCAAATAAGGAAGAATGGTGCCGACTACCGGAATCGAACTGGTGACCTACTGATTACAAGTCAGTTGCTCTACCTACTGAGCTAAGTCGGCATAAGTGGGGCGCATTCTATTGAATGATGTTCTAGCTTGCAAGACCAAATTTAAAAAAAAATCTATTTTTCTGTAATTTTCGCTTATTCGTTGCTTTTTCGGACTAATTGCGTTTTCTAGCTCAATTCTCTCACTTTAGAAGTTTGCATTCTTTTCGCCTTGAGGTATGTTTCATCCTCTTAATTTCTCTCTTATTTTCATTGCCGAGTATTCTATGGGTCCTTACATCTCTTTTGATCGCCATCAATGGGCGGAGTTACGCAACTCTGTACCGATGACTTTATCTGAAGCCGATCTAAAGGAACTGCAAGGGATTAATGAAAATCTGACGATGAAAGAAACCGAAGAAATCTACTTACCTTTGGCTCGTTTACTCAACCTATATGTCGTAGCAAGACAGAGCCGAAACACGGTTCTTCACCAGTTTATTGGTAACACGGACATTGCTCCGCCATTTGTGATTGGTATTGCTGGCAGCGTTGCTGTAGGAAAAAGTACGACAGCTCGCCTATTAAAAGCTCTACTTTCACGATGGGAAAACCACCCTAAAGTTGAATTGATCACCACCGATGGCTTTTTATTTCCTAATCAAGTATTGAATGAAAAAGGAATAATGCAACGAAAGGGCTTTCCTGAATCCTATGATATGAAACGCCTCGTGCAGTTTGTTTCGGATGTTAAAGCAGGAAAGCGTCATGTTTCAGCACCAGTCTACTCACATCTTACTTATGACATTACAAGTGAAGAAAAAGTAGTAGATAGGCCTGACATTCTGATCATTGAAGGCTTGAATGTCCTTCAGAGCGGTATGGATTATCCCCATGACCCTCATCGCGTGTTTATTTCAGATTTCTTAGACTTTTCTCTTTATGTTGATGCTGATAGCGAACAGATTGAAAAATGGTACGTGGAACGATTTATGAAATTTCGTCATGGTGCGTTCAAAAAATCTGGTTCTTACTTCAGTCACTATACAAAACTATCAGAGCAAGAAGCGCGGGAAAAAGCACAAAGTATCTGGCATTCCATCAATGGTAAAAACCTGCAAAGCAATATTCTACCGACAAAAGAACGTGCCCAGCTTATTTTACGCAAAGGGGTAAATCATACCGTTGAAGAGATATTGTTGCGAAAGTAATGGATTTACAGATACATCTATTCAGCCTTACGTAATGAGATCTCACCACCAATATAGCTTTGTAAGCCATTTTCAGTTTGAAGTAAAACTGCACCGTGCTCACTAATTCCATGCACTGTTCCATAGATTTCTCGCGGACCGATGATCAACTTAACTTTACGACCGATGAAGTTATCAAGACGATTCCAGCGCGGCACAAAATCTTTCATACCGTTCATTTCATAATCACGTAGAGCGTGGTCCAGAGATTGAATAAACGCAATTGTGAGCTGATTCCGATCAATATTGGCACGATCGGTGACTTGTGACAGGCTAGCCCAAGGTTGATCAATTGATGATTCATTTTCCGGCATAAAAATGTTCATCCCCATGCCAATAACTAAATGCGCTGCTGCTCCAGCCTGACCAGTCAATTCAACCAAAATTCCAGCAAGCTTTCTATCTTGAAAATAGAGATCATTTGGCCATTTCAGCTTAACTCCGTCAAACCCTAGGCGTTCTAAAGCCTCAACAATGGCAACCCCAACCACCAAACTAAGTCCCATGGCTGCAGCCATTCCAGCCTCTAACCTCCAATACATTGAAATATAAAGATTACTACCAAAAGGAGAGATCCATTGGCGACCACGACGGCCACGACCATTAGCTTGATACTCGGCTAAGCACACGCTCCCCGATGGCAAACTATCAATTTTTTCGAGTAAATACTGGTTAGTCGAATCAATGATAGGAAAGAGTTTGACAGGGTTATCGACCGCTTCTTGAATAACGTCTTCGTTGAGTAAGCTCAGAGGTTGAGCAAGTTGATACCCCTTACCCTGCACACGAAAAACATCAATACCCCATTCTTGGATGCCCTGCATGTGCTTGCTAATAGCAGCACGAGAGATGCCAAGTTCAGCACCTAAGGACTCTCCTGAGCAGAAATCACCCTTGGCTAAATGTTTTAACAAAGATAATTTAACGCTATGATCTTTCAATCTTGCTTCTCCATAATTTGCTGTAGCGTTGTTTCTTTCTTATTGTCTAAAAATCGGACTTCATGCTCTAAATAGATAGAATATTTACTGTAAACCGTCTTACAAATTTTCGAAGCAAGTTGAATAACATCTTCCGCGGTTGCATCACCACTGTTGACAATAACAAGAGCTTGTTTTGGATGCACTTGAGCCCCTCCAACACGAACACCTTTTAGCCCACACTGATCAATCAACCAACCCGCAGCAATTTTTCTACCGCCATTAACCGGGTAAGAAACTATATCAGGATAACGCTGTAATAATACTTCCCATAGACTTAGACTAATAATAGGATTCTTAAAAAAGCTGCCAGCATTACCAAGTATTCGGGGATCAGGTAATTTAGCTTGGCGCGTTGCACATATACACTGATATATATCCAACAATGTGCAAGATTCGGCATTAAGATCCTGTAACGGTCCATAATTCAGAGTGGGTTGCCAATTTTTCTGAAGTATTAATCCAATCGCAACCACAATAGCTTTGCCATATAGCTGATGTTTAAAAATAGAGTCTCGATAACCAAACAAGCACTCTTGGGCTGTCAGACGTTTAACGGTAAATGACTCTAAACATAGATAATCAACGTAATGACAAACATCTTGGAACTCTACACCATAAGCTCCGATATTTTGGATCGGGGCAGAACCAGCACACCCGGGAATCAAGGCTAAATTTTCAAGACCTGCGATATTTTGTTTCACCGTCCACTCGACAAGTGAAGGCCAATCTTCCCCGCCAGAAATATGTAAATAGTGGTAATTTTCATCCTGCGTATGCTGCAAACCTTTCATTTGGTTGCTTAATACCACGCCTTGAAACTCACTGGTAAAGAGTACGTTACTTCCCTTACCAAGCATAAGTTTGGGTAAATTTTGCCATTGCGGGCTCTGATAAACTTCAATCAAATCTTGTACTGATTCAATTTCAACTAGGAAGTGGCATGACTGCTCAATAGCAAAAGTATGGTGGTCTTTGAGATTAGCGTTGGGATGTAATTGCATGGCATTCTATGAATAAATTAAACTCGCTTCATTCTACAACAGATAGCTATATGAAGCAGAAAGAAATGACTGAACTACACTTTGAAGTCCTTCCCCCAATCAAACTCCCCTTGATCAAACGGATCTATAAAGATCACTATCCTTCAGCAAAAGCAAAGAAAGATGAGCTGTGTATTGTGGGGACTATCAACGACGCCATCTGCACTGTGGTCAGATTTAGAAGCATTGAACAATATCGATTATTAACTGGCATGCTTGTTGTTCCTGTGCATAGAGGGCAAGGAGTTGGCTCACAGTTGCTCGGCTATTGTGAATCTCACATTCTGACCTCACAAGACTATTGTTTTGCCTATAGCCATCTAGAAAGTTTTTATTGTGCGCACGGTTTTAGGACTTTAGCGCCAAATGAAATACCACAAAGCCTCATGCAGCTTCTAGAGCGCTATTTACGTAGTGGCAAAGATCTCATTCCTATGCGATACATGGGAAAAGCTAGTGAGAATAATCAGCTTCTCTAGCAATTCATCACTCTAATTTGATACTATCTAGAGTTCGCAATTTTGCAAATAAGTAAGGTATATCATCCAATATGATTGCTCATAGAAATCCATTCGAACACCTGCCAACTATTGCACAATCGCCAGATCAATTTGAGGTTTTATTTTCCGCCAAAGAATTTAAGAATCACTTGATTGAGTCGATCCGTCAGGCAAGTAAGCGGATTTATCTTGTGGCTCTTTATTTAGAAGATGACGAAGCAGGCAGAGAAGTTTTCAACGAACTTTATCAAGCCAAGCAAAGAAATCCAGGCTTAGACATTGTAATTTGCGTTGATTGGCACAGAGCTCAGCGTGGCCTCATTGGCGCTGATGCATCTGAAGGGAATGCTTCAATGTACAAAGAGTTGGCCCAAAAGCATGAGCATGCAATCCCAGTTTACGGCATCCCCGTCAGAGGTAGAGAGGTTTTTGGTGTTTTACACCTCAAAGGTTTCATCATTGACGATCAAGTAATTTACAGTGGTGCTAGTCTCAATAACGTTTATCTGCATCAGCAAGAGCGCTATCGATTCGACCGTTACCATACTATCGATAATGAAACACTGGCAGACTCAATGGTGAAATTCATTCACCAAACAATGATCAGCCATCCAGCTGTCAATGACTTAGCCTGTACATCAAAACCAAAAACAAAAGATATTAAAGCCGACATCCGTCAATTTCGCGCAACTTTGGCTTTAGCAAACTATGAATTTGAAACACAAACGATAAGTGCAAAGCAAGTTGCTTTAACGCCATTGGTTGGCATTGGCAAACGTAGAAATAAGCTCAATCACCATATTAATCATTTGATAGCTCAAGCCAAAGATGAAGTTTTTATCTGTACTCCATATTTTAATTTCCCCAAAAGTGTTGCTAAGGAAGTCAAAAGAGCATTAAAAAGAGGAGTAAAAGTTCATATCGTGGTCGGTGATAAAACAGCCAACGACTTCTATATCTCTCCTGAGCAAGATTTTAAAACTATTGGTGGATTGCCTTATTTATACGAAATAAATCTGCGTCGTTTTGCCAAAGCCAATGAAGCCAATATCGCTAGCCGAAACCTTTCTATTCATCTTTGGAAGCATGATGAAAATAGCTTTCACCTGAAAGGGATATGGGTAGATAAACGCTATATGCTAATTACAGGCAATAACTTAAATCCAAGGGCTTGGAAGTTAGATCTAGAAAATGCGATTCTTATCCAAGATCACTACCATCATCTTACTGAAAAATTTGATCGTGAAATCGAAAACATCCTTAAGCACACTCAATTAGTCTGTACTTACAAGCAATTAGAAAAAATTGAGGATTACCCTAATTCAGTGCAAAAGCTATTACGAAAAGTCACCAGAGTTAAAGCAGATAAAGTACTTAAACAAATTCTATAATACCCAACTCTCGATAGCAAAAGCCGATCACATACTGTATCGGCTTTTTCATACTCATTTTTTAGTGCTGTGCACATCTGTCGCTGTAGTAATCAAGAAATGAGAAGAGAGGCTCTAGTAGGAAAAGAGTATAGTTTAATGCCCCAGACGCAAAAAAAACCAGCATTGCTGCTGAGGTTTCTAATAAAGTGGCGGAGCGGACGGGACTCGAACCCGCGACCCCCGGCGTGACAGGCCGGTATTCTAACCAACTGAACTACCGCTCCGCTGCGTGTCTGGTTAGACA
>NZ_JAAZTU010000006.1 GCF_012395185.1 Vibrio aestuarianus | reverse complement strand
ATCACGGAGTTCACGATTCATCCCTATAAAACTTATATTAATTCTCAAAAATAATACCATTTTTCATAAATATTTCTTATGTCGTGTAAAGTTATGGAATAACAATCACACTTTGTTCAATACTCAAACTATTTGAAGGAGTGGGCATACGGCAAGTAGGAAAGTTATATCGACAACTTATAAAAACAATCCTACTCCCCAAAATAGCCTCTAATAAACCAAGCTAGACTCGGCTAGTTGACGATAAAATAGCCCCAGCACCAATAAATACTCCTCCAGTTAATTTATTAAAGATATTCACGCGACTTTCCGCTAATAACCAATTTGAAGACTTAGTTCCTAAGTACGCGTATGTCAGCAGCCAAGAAAGCTCGAAAACAACAAAGGTAGCAGCAAAAATCAAATATTGACTCATTAATGAAACGTCAGGAGAAATAAACTGAGGGAATAGAGCACTAAAGAAGATGATAGCCTTGGGATTACTCGCTCCGACAACAAAACCACTAATATAGTGACTTCGTGCTGTCCCTCCTTTGCTCTCATTTGGCTTCACACTGAGAGTCTGGCTTTTACTTAGCAAGGCATTGATGCCTAAATAAATGAGATAAGCGGCACCTATCCATTTAACCACATTAAAAATAAGCTCCGAAGAGGCAATTAATACACCAAGTCCTGTAAAAGACAAGCTTAAGATAATTGTAATGGCCGTTAAGCTGCCTAGTGCAGTGAACAATGCACCACGCATACCGTGAGTGACCCCTTTAGTCATACACAATAAGGAACTAGGGCCTGGAGAAGCCGTCAAAATTAATATCGCGAACGCATAAACAATCCATGTTTCTAATGTCATAAACTTTCCTTTTTTAAATGCTAATCCATTTAGCTGCTTATTAAATTACACACAACACTTTCTGATGTCTAATTTTTCATCAGTTTTGTCGAGTGAGTCGAATATAACACTCAAAAATTGGTGGATGACGAAACCACATTTTATGTGACCAATAAAAAAGCCGAGCTATCATCGCTCGGCTTTTCGTATTGTTTAAACCTTGTTATTCAAAGCGCAAGAGTAATCTACTCGTCTTCAGAGTCATCATTCTCGGTAGTAGTATCATCACTAACTTGAGAATCAGTGTTCTCTTCTGCAGTCACCACTGTCGCTTCTTCACCTTCCAGCTGTTCGCCTTCTGGTAACTCAGTTTCTTCAATTTCTTCAATACGCTGTAGACCAACAACATTCTCATCATCAGCAGTACGAATCAAAGTAACACCTTGAGTATTACGACCGACTTGACTTACTTCAGCCACACGTGTACGAACCAGCGTACCAGCATCAGTGATCATCATGAACTCGTCGCCTTCTTCAGCTTGCACTGCGCCGACAACTTGACCGTTACGTTCAGAAACTTTGATTGAAACCACACCTTGTGTAGCACGACCTTTAGTTGGGTATTCCCCTAAGGTTGTACGTTTACCGTAACCATTTTGCGTTACAGTTAAGATATCACCTTCATTGGAAGGAACAATCAAAGAAACAACTTGGTCGCCTTCGGCCAGTTTCATACCACGAACACCCGCTGCAGTACGTCCCATGGCTCGAACATGATTCTCATTAAAGCGAACGACTTTACCTTCTTTAGAGAACAGCATGATATCGCTGTCACCATCGGTAATATCAACACCAATTAGAGAGTCATCATCACGTAGGTTAACAGCAATCAGACCATTTGAACGTACGTTAGCAAAGCTTGAAAGTGAGGTTTTCTTAACCGTGCCATCGCCAGTTGCCATGAAGATAAACTTATCATCACTAAACTCTGTCACTGGTAGGATCGCTGTAATACGCTCACCTTCTTCCAAAGGAAGAATATTAACGATTGGCTTACCGCGCGCAGTACGACTTGCCAATGGCAATTGGTAAACTTTCAGGCGGTACGTTTTACCACGAGTCGAGAAACAAAGGATGTTATCGTGCGTATTCGCAACAAGAAGACGTTCAATATAGTCTTCTTCCTTCATCTTCGTCGCACTCTTACCTTTACCACCACGGCGCTGAGCTTCGTAGTCGCTCAGAATTTGGTACTTCACATAACCAGCATTAGACAGTGTTACCACAACATCTTCACGAGCAATTAGCTCTTCCATGTCGATATCGTGACTTGCAGCAGTGATCTCAGTACGGCGTGTATCGCCAAAGTTTTCACGTACAAGTTCCAACTCTTCACGAATCACTTCCATCAAACGCTCAGTACTTGCAAGGATATGCATTAACTCTGCGATTTCTTCTAGAAGTGCTTTGTACTCGTCAAGGATCTTCTCATGCTCTAGACCTGTTAATCGGTGTAGGCGTAACTCGAGAATCGCTTGAGCTTGTTGCTCAGTTAAAAAGTACTGACCATCACGAATACCATACTCAGGCTCAAGCCACTCAGGGCGAGCCGCATCAGTACCAGCACGTTCAAGCATAGAAGCAACGTTGCCAAGGTCCCAACCGCGCGCGATCAATCCTGCTTTTGCTTCAGCAGGTGTCGCTGCACTTCGAATCAGCTCGATGATTTCATCGATATTAGCCAGTGCCAGTGCTAGTGCTTCAAGAATATGGGCACGATCACGCGCCTTGCGTAATTCGAAAATAGTACGGCGTGTCACTACTTCACGGCGGTGATCAACGAAGCATTTCAACATTTCTTTCAAGTTGAATAGCTTAGGCTGACCATTATCAAGCGCAACCATGTTGATACCGAAAGTCGTCTGCAGTTGAGTTTGTGAGTAGAGGTTATTTAGAACCACTTCACCTACCGCATCACGCTTACATTCAATAACGATACGCATACCGTCTTTATCAGACTCGTCACGCAGCGCACTGATGCCTTCCACTTTCTTATCTTTAACCAGCTCGGCAATCTTTTCGATCAAACGAGCTTTGTTCACTTGATAAGGGATCTCAGTCACAATAATGGTTTCTCGACCATTTTTCTCAACTTCGATGTCTGCTTTAGAACGCATGTAAACTTTACCGCGTCCTGTTTTATAAGCATCAATAATGCCCTTGCGGCCACTGATTAGTGCAGCAGTTGGGAAGTCAGGACCTGGAATATAGTCCATTAACTCATCAATAGTGATCTCTTCGTTATTGATATACGCCAAACAACCATCAACGACTTCCGTTAAGTTGTGTGGTGGAATGTTGGTGGCCATACCTACAGCGATACCGGATGAACCGTTTACCAATAGGTTAGGAATTTTTGTTGGCAGAACCGCTGGAATTTGCTCGGTACCATCATAGTTTGGTACGTAATCAACAGTTTCTTTGTCAAGATCGGCCAATAGCTCATGCGCTATTTTTGCCATACGTACTTCGGTGTAACGCATTGCTGCCGCAGAGTCACCATCGATCGAGCCAAAGTTACCTTGACCATCAACAAGCATGTAACGCAATGAGAAAGGCTGCGCCATACGAACAATAGTATCGTATACCGCGCTATCACCATGTGGGTGATATTTACCGATTACGTCGCCCACAACACGGGCAGATTTTTTATATGGTTTATTCCAATCGTTACCAAGCACATTCATCGCGAATAATACGCGGCGGTGTACTGGTTTTAGACCATCACGCACGTCTGGAAGAGCACGACCCACAATGACTGACATCGCGTAGTCTAGGTATGAACCTCTTAGCTCATCTTCAATGTTGACGGGCGTGATCTCTTTAGCTAAATCGCTCATAGAGCCATTATCCCTCTATCTTTTGATCGTATATTTGATACGTACAAGGCCGGAAAATATAACACATAATTCACTACTTCGGCATCACTTTCCCTGTCCTTTTATCAGGTTGTGACCTTTGTTGTGTATCAAATGCCGAGAAATTGCACATTCATTCCATACCCAACTGATAAGTGGTTACTTTTCAGCCACAAATCCGCGAAATAGGGAAAGCAGTGGTCTGTTTCACTTAACAAGTTATAATGCGTGATTCAATAAAGGATGTATAAGTTGACAGTAAGAGCGAATCTATCATGACTAAAGCACAGAACGTTGATCTTAATGAAATCAAAAAGTTTGAAGAAATGGCGTCTCGCTGGTGGGATCTCGATGGGGAATTTAAACCTCTTCACCAGATAAACCCATTAAGATTGAATTATGTGCTCGGCAATGCCAATGGCTTATTTGGTAAGACTGTACTCGATGTAGGATGTGGTGGTGGTATTCTGGCAGAGAGTATGGCGCGCGAAGGGGCAAACGTAACTGGCTTGGATATGGGCAAAGAACCACTGGAAGTTGCTCGTTTACATGCATTAGAAACAGGCACCAAATTGACTTACATCCAAAGTACGATTGAAGACCACGCCGAAGAGAAACCACACTACTACGATGTGGTAACTTGCATGGAAATGTTAGAGCACGTTCCAGACCCGCTTTCGGTAGTACGTGCTTGTGCGACTTTGGTTAAACCAGAGGGTCATGTGTTTTTCTCAACTCTCAATCGTAATATTAAGTCTTATTTATTTGCCATTGTCGGTGCTGAAAAGTTGATGCGAATTGTTCCCGAAGGCACCCATGACCACGATAAATTCATTCGCCCATCCGAACTTATCAAAATGATTGATCAAACTAATTTGCAAGAACAAGGTATCACAGGTCTGCTATATAACCCTCTGACTGACACTTACCGCTTGGGTCGTAATGTCGACGTTAACTACATCGTTCATACACGTCTGTTTTAGGCGTGTTATTTAGCGCATAACTCACGTTAAAAATCGGGTTGATTAACACAACTCAACTCGTTTTTTTAGTGCATTTTTTGTGCTCCAGATTCCATTTTAACCAACCTAAAATACACCTCCGATTTTATGCAAAGATCAAGAAGTTTTTTTTTAATTGCGGTTACATCTAAACCGATCTCAAAATGGCAATTTCTTACAAGCAAACCTGCTCTTTGATCATCGGTAAGTGGATACTAACTGATTTTTTGTTATTTGCTAGTTATCCACAAGCTGTTCAAGATCTCTAACTTGAAATGACCTCCATATAGCACTATCTTGTAAGTCGCAAAGCAAAGCACCCCTATATGTAGTGTTTACGCTACAATATATAGATAGACTCAGATCACAAAGCCGCAATGAAATTTACAACAATTCTATAGAAATGCGGCTTTAAGCAGTTTTGTTAGGGAAATGAAGCAGAATGAACCAACAACTCACTGTCACTAAGCGTGATGGCCGCAAAGAAAATATTGATCTTGAAAAGATCCACCGTGTAATTGCATGGGCAGCTGAAGGCCTTCACAACGTGTCTGTATCACAAGTAGAATTGAAAGCTCACATTCAATTTTACGATGGCATCACGACTTCGGACATCCATGAAACCATTATCAAATCCGCCGCGGATTTGATCTCAGAAGAGACACCCGATTACCAATATTTGGCTGCTCGTCTTGCTGTATTCCACTTACGCAAAAAAGCATACGGCCAATATGAACCACCAACGCTATACAAGCATGTGGCACATTTGGTCGAAACGGGTAAGTATGACAAGCATCTTATTGAAGACTATACTCGTGCAGAGTTTGAAGAACTCGACACTTACATAGATCACAAACGTGACTTAGATTTCTCTTACGCTGCGGTTAAACAGCTTGAAGGTAAATATTTCGTTCAAAACCGTGTAACCAAGCAAATCTATGAAAGTGCTCAATTTCTTTATATTTTGGTTGCGGCTTGTCTATTTGCTAAGTATCCAAAAGAGAATCGTCTTGAGTACATCAAGCGTTTTTACGATGCGACGTCGACATTCAAAATTTCGCTGCCAACACCAATTATGTCTGGTGTACGTACCCCTACTCGTCAATTCAGCTCATGTGTATTGATTGAGTGTGGTGATAGCCTTGATTCAATCAATGCAACTGCAAGCTCAATTGTACGTTATGTATCTCAACGTGCAGGTATTGGTATCAATGCAGGTCGTATCCGAGCACTAGGCTCTGAGATCCGTGGTGGTGAAGCATTCCATACAGGCTGTATCCCTTTTTATAAATACTTCCAAACCGCGGTAAAATGCTGTTCTCAAGGTGGTGTTCGTGGCGGTGCTGCGACGGTGTTCTACCCATTATGGCATGGTGAAGTACAATCTCTGCTGGTATTGAAGAACAACCGTGGTGTAGAAGAGAACCGCGTACGTCATATGGACTACGGCGTTCAATTGAACAAGCTGATGTATTCGCGCTTAGTGCAAGGCGGCAACATCACACTATTCTCTCCTTCTGATGTTCCAGGGTTGTATGACGCTTTCTTTGAAAATCAACAAGAGTTCGAACGTCTATACGTTCAATATGAGAATGACCCTTCAATTAAGAAAGAGTCGGTAAAAGCAGTTGAGCTATTCTCATTATTGATGCAAGAACGCGCGTCAACGGGCCGTATCTACATTCAGAACGTTGACCACTGTAATACGCATAGCCCATTTGATGCTGCAGTCGCTCCAGTGCGTCAATCTAACTTATGTTTAGAAATCGCTCTACCAACCAAGCCATTGAAAAACGTTGAAGATGACGAAGGTGAAATCGCCTTGTGCACACTTTCAGCCTTTAACTTGGGTTCAATTACATCGCTTGATGATTTTGAAGAACTTGCAGACTTAGTTGTGCGCGCTCTTGATGCCTTGTTAGATTATCAAGATTACCCACTTCCAGCGGCCTATAAGTCAACCATGAATCGTCGTACATTAGGGGTGGGTGTCATTAACTACGCTTACTACTTAGCGAAAAATGGTGTGAAATATTCTGATGGTAGTGCTAATGGCCTAACCCACCGCACCTTCGAAGCAATGCAGTATTACTTATTGAAAGCATCGGTTGCATTAGCAAAAGAGCAAGGTAGATGTCCGCTGTTCCATGAGACGAACTATGCAAAAGGTCTACTGCCTATCGACACCTACAAAAAAGATGTTGATCTAATCTGTGATGAGCCTTTGCACTATGATTGGGATACACTACGTTCGGAAATCATGGAATTTGGTCTACGTAACTCGACCTTGACGGCGTTAATGCCTTCAGAGACGTCTTCTCAAATTTCTAATGCGACTAACGGTATCGAACCACCACGTGGTTATGTGTCGGTGAAAGCCTCTAAAGACGGCATTTTGAAACAAGTAGTTCCTGATTTTATCAACCTAAAAGAGAACTACGAATTGCTATGGAATATCGGTTCAAATAACGGTTATTTGCACTTAGTGGGTATTATGCAGAAGTTTGTAGACCAAGCAATTTCAGCGAATACAAACTACGACCCAAGCACTTACGAAACGGGCAAAGTACCGATGAAGAAATTGCTGCAAGATCTACTCACTGCTTATAAATTTGGCGTGAAAACACTGTACTATCACAACACTCGTGATGGCGCTAAAGATGATCAAAAAGATGCCGTGCAGGCTCAAGATGATGATTGTGCTGGCGGTGGTTGTAAGATCTAACCTTATTTCACATTCAAACGTATTTAATAATGCTCCCCTATTTGGGGAGTTTTAAAGGATTGAGGCATTTATGGCTTACAGTACTTTTTCTCAAAAAAAGAATAACCAATTAAAAGAACCGATGTTTCTTGGTCAATCGGTTAACGTTGCACGTTATGACCAACAAAAATTCGAGATTTTTGAAAAGCTGATCGAAAAACAACTGTCCTTTTTCTGGCGGCCTGAAGAAGTTGACGTATCAAGTGATCGTATTGATTACAACAAGCTTCCTGATCATGAAAAGCACATTTTCATCTCGAATTTGAAATATCAAACCTTGCTTGATTCCATCCAAGGTCGTAGCCCTAACGTTGCGCTGCTTCCGCTGGTGTCTTTGCCTGAAGTTGAAACGTGGATTGAAACTTGGTCATTCTCTGAAACGATTCACTCACGCTCTTACACCCATATCATCCGCAATATTGTGAATGACCCTGGTCTTGTGTTTGATGACATCGTTGAAAATGAGCATATTTTAAAACGTGCCAAAGACATTGCGCACTACTACGATGATTTGATCCAATTGACCAACGACTACCACAGATATGGTGAAGGCACACACCAAATCAACGGAGAGCCTGTCGAAGTCAGTCTAAATAAACTCAAGCGCAAGCTATACCTTTGCTTGATGTCAGTGAATGCGCTAGAAGCCATCCGCTTCTACGTTAGTTTTGCCTGTTCATTTGCTTTTGCAGAGCGTGAATTGATGGAAGGTAATGCCAAAATCATCAAGCTAATTGCACGTGATGAAGCGCTTCACCTGACAGGAACTCAGCATATGATCAACTTGCTACGAAACGGGCAAGATGATTTCGCATTTTTACAAATCGCTGAAGAGTGTAAACAAGAATGTTTCGACCTATTTAAGGCCGCAGCGGAACAAGAAAAAGAGTGGGCAGAGTACTTGTTCAAAGATGGATCAATGATCGGTTTGAACAAAGATATCCTGTGTCAATACGTTGAATACATTACTAACGTGCGTATGCAAGCCGTTGGACTTCCAACCGCATACCCTGAAGCAACCTCCAACCCTATTCCTTGGATAAATGCGTGGCTATCTTCAGATAACGTACAAGTTGCTCCTCAAGAAGCGGAAATTAGCTCATACCTTGTAGGTCAAATTGATAACGAAGTTCACGCTGATGACTTTGAGGACTTTGAGCTGTAATGGCACGTATAAAAATCAACAATATCACCACCATAGAATCAAACTCTTCCAACACTGTATTGGAAAGTATGGAAGGTGCAGGGCTAGAGCCTGAGTTTAACTGCCGTGATGGCCATTGTGGTGCTTGTCGTTGCACTTTAGTTTCTGGTGAAGTGGAATATGTTGGTTTTGCTATGGCTTACACTGAGCACAATGAAATTTTGCCTTGCATTTGTAAGGCGAAGAATCACATTGAACTTGCTAATGTAACCTATCGGTTGAAAGCGAAACGAGCTTAGAACTGACATAATGCAGTAAGATAGAGAAAACGATAAAGCCAGAGCTAAGCTCTGGCTTTATTAATACCGGATAGTATTTCATCAGCAGTACCCATTGATACTGATTTATGAGCAATTTCTCTGCCGTCGTCATCAAACAACGATAGTCTATATCCTTGATAACTTGGATTATTTTCGTCTGATGGAGCATGTAGCCATAGTGAAACCACATCACTCATCCCATTGCTTAAAGCCTCTCCTAAGATCACTTTTTGACTCGCCACTTTATACCAAACTAAGATTTTGGATTGATGAAACATGTCAGCCTCCTGCCGAATTTTCTCAAGCGGACTGACAGTGTACAGAGAAAAATTGCTTAAAAAAGACTCAAATCTGAGACAAATTTATCTCCTGCTATAAATCATAAACTTAGCCTTTAGACCAAATAATCATAAGATGCATACGCAATAGAACATCCATTGTAAGCACAAAAAACATTCAGTTATGAATAAGCAGTGACGAATTTAAAATCGTTTAATATTCAATATGATAGTAAAAAACTGCTAACTACACACTCAGTTGTTAATCACACTCGATGGCAAATACATCTCTTTTATTGGAGCCACAAAGCCATATTGCGTAAAAACAGGTTTGTTGGAAAGGTAACGACGTAGCATATCGGCAGCAATAGTTGCTATCAATTCACGTTGCTCACTAGCACTGTAGCTTCGTTTAAATTTGAGTATTTGCCCCCACTCTCCCTGCGGAGCAGATAAAGCAAGACTAAATTGATCGTCAATCAAAGTGCCAGTGACTAAAGACAATGAGGTGGAACATTTTTCTTTTGTCGCTCCAGCAAGAGCTAACGATGCGGCTAGCGGATCTTGATCACCAAGGCCAGATTCTACACTGCGGCTCAGAATCCAACTATGACCACTCAATGCTTCAACTTGCTCATTACTTAATAACCAACTTGCGAGCCAACCTTTCGTTGCTTGTTCTGCAATCGCTAGTGATTGTCCTTTTTCTTGCATTAAATGGCCAATATGCGCAAGCATCGGTTCATCAACACTCACCACATATTGCTCTAAGTGCTTGTAGATAATTTGCAATAGTTGTACGCGTCGCTCTATATCTTCTTTAGGGCCAAATAATTTCACCTCAATAAACGGCAGATATGAGCGATAGCCAAGCATATACCCTTCAGGCAAGACCATTTTGTCTAACTTATCTGAGATAGCCGATTCAGATGAACCAAAAGTAAATAAGCGGCTGCACTCTAATCCTGTCTGCTGTGGGTAATGAGCTTTTAAATCCGGCAGTACCTGCTGAGTGATCATTTGCTTGAATTCACTTGGCACGCCAGGAGTAAAGTAGCACTGACATTCATTTATCAAGACCTTAAACCCACAAGCAGTACCGATTGGGTTATCAATAATTTCTGCACTTTCAGGTAGCATCGCTTGCTTGAGGTTACTTTCTGGCATGATAACTCCACGCTGAACAAAAAATGCTTCTAGTACTTTTTGCCATTGTGGAAATAACACCAGCTTCTGCTCAGCCGCTTGAGCCGCTGCTGCCGCACTGACATCATCTGAAGTTGGTCCAAGTCCACCATTCACAATCAGCACATCATTATTGAAACTGAGCATTAGTAATTCTTCGACCAAAGACTGTTGATTATCACCAACCGTTGCGCGTTTCACTAATGAAAAGCCATGTTCGAAAAACTCGCTGGATAGCCAAGCCGCATTGGTATCGACAATGTCGCCATGAAGAACTTCTTCACCCGTGCTTAACATCGCTATTTTCAACATAATGTGTCCTTTTGTGTAAACTCACACTGCTATTGGTGCTGCAAAGTATAAAGTGCAAAATATAACTGTTTGAATGCAATTTTTCTCATAAGTTTCGCTAATTGGACAAAATACTGTTTTCATCTCTAAGAGTTTAATAGATAATTGTGATTCTGATCATTAAAAACAAAAACTTGGAGCCTTCCGTGTCAAAGAAAAGCATCATTGCAATGATGTTATCGTTTCCAACTTGCGCCAGCGCGAGTACTTACGATTTCAACCAACACATTGAGTTTTCCTATACGGTCGACTGTAATCAAACATCTTGTTTTAATGATAATTTAAATATTTATCAGCCAAATTCGCCATTTTCAACCAGTTTAGTGGAATCTCAAGAGTTGAACCTTGAAGAGCCAGCTCTACCTAAATATCTCACCGTACAAGATACAAAAGACTGGGATTACCTAAAAAGTCAGACGTATACAATTCTGGGGTTAAGTGTCGCAACCGTTGGTTTAATGACGTTATTACCAGAATCAGTCACTAAATGGGAAAAAGACGGTGACAATAAGGTGTTTAAAAAGTGGAAAGATAATGTCTCTTCTGGTCCTACATGGGATCGCGATGAACATTATCTAAACTATATTATGCATCCCTATTTTGGTGGCGTTTACTACACGGCAGCAAGACATGCCGGTTTTAATGAATTTGAATCTTTCTTATATTCTGGTGTGATGTCTACTTTCTTCTGGGAATATGGCGTTGAAGCATTCGCGGAAATCCCTTCTTGGCAAGACTTGTTTGTGACACCATTCTTTGGTGCCGTTGTCGGTGAACTAATGTTTGAAGCTGAGCAAGAGATTGTGGCTACTGGCGGTGAAGTATGGGGCTCACCCACCATGGGCAATGTGACTTTATTCTTTCTTAACCCCGTAGGCCATATTCATGGCTGGGTATCGAATGCTTGGAATGGTGACGCGCAATTTCAATTCAGTAGTAGCCCATGGTTTGGTAACCAAGACGCTGCGAAGTACGCTTTAGACGCCGGAGCCAGTTATGACTCTCAGTTTTATGGCATTGACTTAAAAATCACCTTTTAATTAGATTTCACAGCAAACGTTTCCCATTAAAAAAGAAGCAATAGCGCATAGTTGCTGTTTTTTTGTGGGATAAGTTTGAATACTGACAACCATTAATGGTGCAAGCTGAAAATATTGACTTTCGTCAAATATTCTTTGTCTTAGACTCCTACACTGAATGAAAGAGACCATTTAAAACGGTTTACATTTCGTCTGTTGGCTTTAGGAGGCTCAGTATGAATAGTACATTTATCGTCAACTTCGTCGGTAAAGCGACACCAACAACCATTAAACAGCTTGCTGCCATCACACATGAGAATGGCGGTAAATGGCTTATCAGCAAAGTGAATTTTATTGAAAGCCAAGTCGCTGCTGTAATAAAAGTGGAACTTCCAACTCAAAATACACAGCTCGTGCAACAAGCTTTTATGGATCACCCCGATCTAATTGTACAAATCGTTGAATCAGACCCACATAGTCATCAAGGAGAAACCATTTATCAGCTTAGGTTAGATGCGAGTGATCGCGCTGGCATTGTCAACGAAATAACGAGTATTCTTGATAATCAAGGCATTAGCATCTTAGATATGGACTGCCAACGAGTGTTTATTGCTGGCGGTGGTGGAGTAAGCTCCAGTTTGTTTACTGCTAATATGGCAATTAAATTACCGACTGAAATACAAATTGAAGATGTTGCCGATGAACTTGAAGCCTTGAGCGAAGATACTCGGGTTATACTTGAAGCTTAATTAGCACTTATTAAATTTAAACCTATTACCATAGAGGTGAGCTATACGGCTCCCTCTTTATTTATCTATTGACTGACTCAATATATCAATAGTTGAAATGTGATTATCACCACAAAACACACTTCCAATATTCGCAAAATGATGATCTTAGTCCACGATATAGCATGTGGATAAAAAAATAATTATATCTGTCCATTTACTTTATAACCGACATCCAACGGTAAAGATTGGGGTCTATAAATGGTGGTAACGTCATGTTGAAGCTTGGAAACATTAAAGTCAGCTATAAGCTGACCGCTATTATTGCTGTTGCAATTATCGGTTTATTGAGCCTACTACTCATTTCCGCAACTGCTCTAAAAAATAATTTACTCACGGAGCGAGAATCTCGGCTCAATGCCGTACTTGATACCGCTCTCTCGCAAATAGCACACCTTCAACAAACTCTTCCCGAGGAAGAGGCCAAAAGGCAAGCCAAGATCCTAATCAACGCAACACGCTTTGATGGCGGTAATTATATATTTGCTATTGATGAGTCCCGCCATACTATTGCCCATCCTATTAGGGCCGATCTTGTCGGAAAACAAATGGGCAACCCAGGTAAAGACACTGAAGGCCAGTTTTGGTTTACAATGGTCGATTTAGCCAAAGATGGTAAACAAGGGCTTTTAACCTACCCTTGGCAAACAAATACTGGCAAACCCGCCGACAAACTTTCAGCTGTTCATGGGTTCTTACCTTGGCGCTGGATACTAGGCTCTGGCATGTTGATTGACGATATAGATCAAGCCGTTAATAAGCAGTTGCTAAAAATGGGCGTAACGACACTTATCGTCCTCGCTATACTGACATTACTTGGTGTAATCATCAGCCGAGCGATTATTACTCCACTTGAAGCCATTAAAGAAGTGATGAAAAAAGTAGCAAACGGTGACTTGACAGCCAAAGTGCCAGTTATGGGTAAGGATGAAATTGGCATTGTGGCATCTCGTATCAACGATAGTGTTGAATCTGTTCGAACTGCATTAACCGAATCTGTCACTTCGGCCAATTTGCTGGCTGAAGCGGCTATTCGCATCGCATCTTCTGCCGAAGAAACAAGCCAAGCGGTCACAAGTCAGCGCGATCAGCTCAGTCAGCTAGCGACTGCTATGAATGAAATGAGCGCGACGGTTGCTGACGTCGCAGGCCACGCAGAAGAAACTGCAAAAGATACACTAGATGCCAGCAAAGAAGCCGGACTCGGTGATAAAGATGTGCATTCCAGCGTTGATAGTATCAAAGCACTATCGCAGGAATTAGAAGTCGCGACTGAGCAAGTACATAAATTAAAAGAGGGAGTGATGCAAATTAGCGAAGTAACTACGGTTATCAGCGGAATTTCAGAACAAACCAACCTTCTCGCATTGAATGCCGCCATCGAGGCTGCTCGCGCTGGTGAACAAGGGCGAGGCTTTGCTGTCGTTGCCGATGAGGTAAGAAACCTCGCCAGTCGAACCCACCATTCAACCGACCAAATCCAAACGACAATTAACCGCTTGCAACAATTGGCTGTCAGCAGTTCCAACGCGATGCAAAAAAGTCAAGATTTAGCATACAGTAGTGTTGAGCGCGCTGAAAATGCAGGTAGCGATTTATCTTTAATCGTTACTCATATACAGCATGTGAGCGATAAGGCAATGCAAATTGCAACCGCAGCAGAACAACAAAGTGCTGTCGCAGAAGAGATGAACCGCAACGTAAGTGGAATTAATGATTCTGCGCTAGAAATGTCACAGGCAGCCAATTACCTTGCTGAAGAAAGTGAAACTCTTGCTGACCTGTCCCGCCAATTAGATGACAAGATGAAAAGTTTCAAACTGTAAAATAGTGCCAATTTATCAATAGTAAAAAGCCCCGCAATAGACTTGCAGGGCTTTCTTACATTATTTTACTGACCATTGAGACAACGAACGTTTAAAGTCAGCATAGCCAAATTCATTCAGTTTCTGAATATCACCATCAAGGCGTTCACAATAAACTGATGGCATTTTCAATCCATTAAACCAATTGAGTTTCACCATGGTGTAACCTGCACTATCTAAAATATGCAACTTTTGACCAATCTTTAATGGTTGCTCAAAAGACGCAATACAGAATTGGTCACCGGCTAAACATGAACAAGAACCGATAATGTATTGATGCTGACCCTCTTCACTGGCCTCAAGAATCGAAGCTGGTTCATTATAAATCAACGTATCTAAGCGATGCGCTTCTGTTGCGGAATCCACAATCGCTGTTTTCATGCCGTTTTCAACGATATCAACCACAGTTACTACCAAGTCTGCTGTTTTGGTAATGATGGCTTCACCCGGTTCAAGGTATAACTGAACACCATGCTTTTCAGAAAACGCTTTTAATGCAAGGCCTAATTTTTCGACATCATAACCAGGCCAGGTAAAGAAAACGCCACCACCTAAGCTAACCCAGTCTAACTTATCTAGATACTGACCAAAGTGCTCAGAGATTGAATCGAGCAAACCAATAAAGGCATCAACGTTTTTGTTCTCACAGTTCATGTGGAACATTACACCGTTAATGGTTTCAAAAATTGAGGCATCAATATGATCAGTTTGAACCCCTAAACGAGAAAACTGACGAGCAGGGTTCGCCAAATCTTGACCTGCATAGCTAACTCCAGGGTTTAAACGCAGGCCGATAGATGCTTTTCCTTGCACAAGATGGCGATAGGCCGCCAACTGAGATTGCGAGTTGAAAATCATCTTATCGCAGATATCGACGACTTCTTTTACGTCATCTTCACTGTAACCAACGCTGTAGGCATGAGTCTCGCCACCAAACGTTTCGTAGCCTAACCTGACTTCAAATGGGCCACTACTGGTTGTGCCATCTAAATAAGGCTTGATGATGTCAAACACTCCCCAAGTTGAGAAACATTTCAGAGCCAATACCAATTTAACGCCAGAGATTTCTTTAAGCTGTTTCGCAATTTCTAAATTTGCAATCAACTTAGCTTCATCAATCATGAAATATGGGGTTTTGAGTTCGCTTTTTTGCATCTATTCATCACTCTTAAAATCGAACAAAGCCGACACTTATCGCATCGGCTTGGAATAAGTCATTGCCACTGCTGTAAATCAACCGAAGTCAATAAACAAAAATAACAACTCCAGTTGATCCTTATTTAAGAATCTTAATGTCTGGCTGGCCAACAACTAACTCTTGAACGTGCCAATCAAGGCCGATCTTAGGCATTGTTTCAAGGAACGGATCGGGATCAAGTTGCTCCATATTAAACACACCTTTATCGGCCCATTTACCACGGAAAAATTGTATCGCAGCCGTGATCGCTGGCACGCCTGTCGTATAAGCAATGGCTTGATGCTCTACATCGTTGTACGCCACTTCATGATCCGCATTGTTATAGATAAAAACGCTGCGTTCTTTGCCATCTTTCTTGCCTTGAACCCATGTGCCGATACATGTTAAACCCGTATACCCCGGAGCCAAAGACGTTGGATCTGGCAGCATAGCTTTTAGTACATGTAGCGGTTGTACAACCGTACCATCATGTAGAGTTAATGGTTCAGGACTCAACAAACCGATATCACGCATACAGTTGAAGTAGTTCAAGTAACGATCACCAAAGCCCATCCAAAATTCAATGCGTTTGGCAGGAATGAATTCTTTCATTGAACGAACTTCATCGTGCGCCATTGAATAGACTTTGTGCAAACCACAATTTGGGAAATCAAATTCAAGCATGCGCGAGTGGCAAGGTACTTGTTTCCACTCTTCATTTTCCCAATAGAAAGAGTCACCTTGGATCTCTAACATATTGGTTTCTGGGTCAAAGTTTGTCGCGAATTTCTTGCCGTGATCACCAGCATTCACATCCATCACATCAATGGTGTCAATTTCATCAAACAAGTGTTTTACGGCATACGCTGCAAATACACTGACAACGCCAGGATCAAAACCAGCACCTAGAATACCGGTAATTCCCGCCTGTTTGAATTTTTCACGAAATGCCCATTGTGGGTCATACGCTTCTGGCACTTGTTGGCCTTCTGAACAAAGGTCAACAGCCACTGATGTATCTAAGTAAGAGACCTTCGCTTGGTAACATGCTTCCATAATTGGCACATTGACCCAAGGAGGACCAGCGTTGATCACCAGATCAGGCTGGACTTCTTTAATTAACGCGACTAGAGAATCGACATCATCAGCATTAACGCTGCGAGCTTCCAGCTTCTTAGTCTTATCTTTAAGGTTATTTTTTCCTTTGATCGATTCAATGATCTTCTCGCACTTTTCAACAGTACGAGAAGCAAGAACAATATCACCGAGTACGTCGTTGTTTTGGGCCGCCTTATGTGCGACAACCCACCCAACGCCTCCTGCACCAATTTGTAAAACAGACATGTTTTTTCTATTCCTTTCTATTTTGCTAGCTCAGTGGCTAACTGTTCGATTTTATGAAGTAGTGATTTGAAGTCTGACAATTGAAGGCACGGGTTCAAAATCGTGAATTTCAAGGCAGTTTTGCCATCCACAATCGTCTCACCCAGTACCGCCACACCGCGTGTTAATGCTTCTAAACGCAACGCTTTATTTAACTCATCAAAATCCGCAGCTTGTTTGTTCACTGAACGAAATAGCACTGTCGACAGTGCAGGTTCAGCAAGCAATTCAAATGCCTCATGATGTTGAACTAAATCAGCGACTTGTAGCGTTTGTTCTAGCAGGTGATCATACATATCACCCAACGCTTTTGGCCCAACGTTTTGCATTGTCATGAATACTTTCAACGCATCAAAACGTTTGGTTGTAGCAATAGATTTATCAACCAAGTTTGGTAACTCATCATGCTCTCGGTTGAGGTAATCAGCATGGTGGAGTAAATATTTAAAGTTGCTCTTATCTTTCAGCAACAGCGCACCACAACTGATGGTTTGAAAGAATAATTTATGGAAATCAACACTCACTGAATGTGCACGCTCAACCCCTTGCAGACGAGCTTTATGACTGCTTAGAATTAAAGCACCACCATAGGCCCCGTCGACATGCATCCATAAGTCATGTTGCTCAGCAACGTCAGCGATAGTTGAGAGATCATCAATTGCACCATGGTCGGTGGTACCAGCAGTACCTACGATTGCAAATGGGATCAGACCTTCAGCTTTAGCTTGCGTAATAGCCGCCTCTAACTGCGTGACATCCATCGTGCCATTTGGATTGGCATCAACGGCTAAAATGGCCTTTTCACCTAACCCCATCCAAGAAGCTGACTTTTGAACTGTAAAGTGAGATTTTTTCGAACATACAATACGTAGTTTATCTGCATATTCAGGCAAACCTAGCTTCTGGATTGAGTGACCACTTAATTTGTCTGCAATCCAGTCACGTGCGAGCATCAGCCCCATTTGGTTACTTTGCGTGCCGCCACTCGTGACAATGCCATCCGCATTTGCGCCAAGTTCATATTTCTCACACATCCAATCAATAACTTTCTGCTCAACGTAAGTTGCAGAAGAAGATTGATCCCATGAATCCATTGACTGGTTCAACGCCCCAATCATTGCTTCAGCAACAATAGATGGCATCAGTGGTGGAGTATGTAAGTGAGCGATACAATCTGGATGTTGAACAATGATAGAGTTCTTGGCAACCAGCTCCGCCATTTCCGAAATTACGTCTTTTAAAGGCGCATTTTTGTTGTCTAAATCAACGGCATAAATCGCATCTTCAAGCTGTTTTGGATCCAAACCTGAATAAGGTGCTTTAGCCTGCTCGAACACGGCCTTCATCGCAGAGGTGGTGTGGTTCATAACCGCAGCAAATTCATCACTGCCCATCTCTCCGGTTTGGATAAAGTGCTTTTTCCAACCTTGGTTTTCTGGCTCTGGATCTTTAGAACCACCACCAGCGGCAAGAATAGCGGCTTCCAATGTACGAAGCGCAAAATCAATTTGCTCAAAAGAGATAATCAACGGCGGTAAGAAACGGATAACTGAGCCATCACGACCTCCCTTTTCAACCATCAAACCACGCTCAAGAGCAGCGCGTTGGATCGCCAGCGTTAATTGCCCATCTGACATTGGCTCGCCAAATTTATTGCGCTCACCGTTCGGCTTGTTAATTTCTAAGCCAAGCATTAGACCTTTGCCACGTACTTCAGCAATACAGTTAACACGGCTTTGGATTGCTTCAAGTCCTTGACGCAAATATTGACCAGCAGCATTAGCATGACCAACTAAGTCGTCACGGAGAATGATTTCTAATGCTTTAGCACCCGATACCATGGCCAATTGGTTACCACGGAAAGTACCCGTATGCTCACCTGGTTTCCATGTATCGATCTCTTTCTTGAAGACCAGAATAGACATTGGAAGACCACCACCAATCGCTTTCGATAGGCAAAGAATATCGGGAGAAATGCCTGATTCTTCAAAAGCAAAACGGTGACCTGATTTACCTACACCACATTGAATTTCATCAAAAATCAATAAGATGCCGTGATCATCACAAATACGACGCAACTCACGTAGCCAGAATGCAGGAGCAGGGATCACACCGCCCTCACCTTGAACTGGCTCAACAATGATAGCAGCCGGCTTCATAATGCCCGCTTCATCATCATTTAATAGACGTTCGATATAACGAATGCTTGCTTTTGCCCCTTCATCACCACCTAAGCCAAATGGACAGCGTAGGTTGTATGGGAAAGGCATAAAATGCACATCTGACATTAAACCCGTGCGACGAGCTTTGGTATTGAGGTTACCCATCATGCCCATCGTACCGTTAGTCATGCCATGGTATGCACCGCGGAAAGCAAACATGGTATTGCGACCTGTGGTCTGTTTTGCCAATTTGATTGCTGCTTCCACAGCATCGGCACCAGAAGGACCACAGAATTGAATCGCTGAATTTTGCGCGAAATCTTCAGGCAAGAACGCTTTGACTTGCTTAATAAATTTATCTTTCGCTTGGGTTGTCATATCCAAAGTTTGATAAGGCAGACCTGAATCTAACTGCTCTTTCAGTGCTTGGTTAATCTCTGGGTGGTTGTAGCCAAGCGCTAACGTTCCTGCGCCAGCCAAACAATCTAAGAAAATTTGACCGCGAGTGTCTTCAACCAGTGCGCCATAGGCTTGTTTGATGGCGATTGGTAAACGACGTGGGTATGAACGAACTTCAGATTCATGCTCGATTTGATCAAGCAATATTTGGTCTGGAGTAAGATCGTAAGTCCCTTCTACAACAGGTACTTGAGCTGAAAAAATGGTTGCGATAGTGTTATCGACTTCAAAGGCTGTACTCATTTTCCTTCCCCTTGAAATGGGTAAATTTCGTCTTTTTCTTTAATAGGATTGGTTGATAAAGAAATAAGACATAGCAATAAATCCGGATTCGCCAAATAGCGGATACGGTATTAGGTTCATCGAGGTTGATGAAAGATTACTAAATCAGATAATCAAGGTTCTGTGATGCAACTGTCTTCGAGCACAGGGCATAGAGGAAGTACAAAGCTGATTAATGTAAGCGTATTTAGTGAGTTCAATGTTGGGTTTCCCATTCACATGCAGCTCCCGCTGCAAGAGTATCCCGTCTATCAACAAAAGGACTTGCTGATACCTACCCTACGTAATGTCACAATCAGCTTGAATGGTCATTACGCGTATCCCCCAGAATCTACTGTCCGAGATTGGGGCGAAAAATATCAAAAAATAAATACGCTGGCAATAAATTTTTAAGTGCTAATGGCAGAGTGAATGAATGTATTTGCTGCAAGGCTCCATGAATCAACAAATTAGTTTTTATAAAGTAAATAGCCCTCAATTGAGGGCTATTTAAGTAAAACTACGCTTTTTTCGGTAATGATAAATGAAGCAGAATATAGCCAATAATAGCTGCTGTTGTTGACCCCATTAAAATTCCAAGTCGAGCAAAAGTATCAAACTCTATATTCGCCGTGCCAAAAGCAAGTGATGAGATAAAAATAGACATAGTAAAGCCGATACCACATAGCACTGATACAGCAAAAATATGTTTGAAATTAATACCTTCCGGCAACTTAGCCACACCCAACTTCACCGCAGCCCAGCTGAATGTGAAGATACCTAATGGTTTGCCCACTAATAGACCCAAAGCAACGCCTAACGGTAACATTGAGGTCAAACTAGACAATGAAACGCCTTGTAAAGATATACCTGCGTTGGCAAACGCAAAAATAGGCAAAATAACAAAAGCAACATATGGATGGAGCGCATGCTCTAAATGTTTAAGTGGAGAATGCTCACCTTTATTACCTTTCAAAGGAATAGCAAAACCAAGTACGACACCCGCCAAAGTGGCATGAACGCCGGACTTTAAGACTGCGAACCATAGAATAAAGCCCACAATTAAATAAATGCTGATTTTTGTAACATGCTTGTTGTTGAGCATAAACAACAGGCCTGTCATTAAGAAACCAATCGTTAATGCAATTGTCGATAAGTCACCACTATAAAAAAGTGCAATGATCACAACAACGCCAAGGTCATCGATAATCGCTAATGCTAACAAAAAGACTTTTAAACTCACTGGTACACGCTTACCTAACAACGCCATAATACCTAATGCAAAGGCAATATCAGTCGCCGCAGGAATCGCCCAACCTTGAATAGCTTGAGGATCATTAGCATTAAACAATACATAAATAAGTGCCGGAGCAAGCATACCTCCGACAGCAGCAATAGCTGGGAAAATAGCCGTTTCTTTTGACTTTAGCGCACCTTCAAGTAATTCGCGTTTCACTTCTAAACCAATCAGCAAGAAGAATACCGCCATTAGGCCATCATTAATCCAATGGGAAACCGACATTCCTAATACATAAGAATGTAAAACGGATTGATACACATCATTTAGCGGAGAGTTTGCCACCATCATTGCAATAGCTGCTGCAATCACTAGCAAGATACCGCCAGCAGATTCCATTTTGAAAAAGTCGCGAATCACATCACTCATGATATCGTCCTTATAGTTATATGTGTCAGGGCGTGTTGACGTTCCGAGTTTAAATTCTGTTCGAGATAAATCACCAACGCGTCCTACTAATTGATTAACAAAGAATTCGACAGAGTCTATACAATAGCAGCCATCAGTAAAAATCGCTTGTATAGATGATAAACATCGGAATTTCCGATAATAATGACTCTAAACAACGTATATTCCGTAGATAAATTGAAACCAGTAATTTTCAATCATGAACCCCGAGTAGAGCAAGAAACTCTGACCTTACTGAATCACTGTTAAGGGTAGCTGAAAAGTAAAAAGGCCAAGCGTTGCTTGACCTAAAATAACATACCTAATCGATAAGTTAACATTTAATAACCAGTAAGTTGCATAAAACCTGCGACTCCAGGATTTCCGTTAATTCGCACTGGACCTTCCCAATAAGGAATAAAAAAAGTAGACCCCATATCGCTATTCACTGCTTCTATAACCAAATGTATGTCGTATCTCGGGATCTTCACTATCCACTGTAGCGGAACACTATTAGTATCACTTGATGTCGACGTCGCAACCGGGGAAACAACGATGTCATCTTCACTTAACGTTATGATTTCCCCTGATGATTGGATCAATGTGCCAATAACATAGGGCATCTGCTGATAAGGGCGATAGCGATTGATAACCAAAGTGTTTTGACCGTCAACATTGAAAACAAACCGATCCCAATTACGATTTGGTGAAGGTAGTAAGTTATTGCCCCACTCTTTACTCAGCCAGGCAGACCCTGAAACCTTCAACGTTTGTGGTAGCCCTTCTAACGTGAGTTTCCCCTTCACCATCATAAATGGAGCTTGTAAATTATAGGACGCAATCGGCAGTAAATTGTGTTTAGCTTGGTAACCACCTTCACCGGGTAAAATAAAACTCCCCGTGGCCGTACTTTGCAATGATAACGAAAACGTATCCGTTGTGATGTCTAATATACCAGGCAAAGGGCTAACACCTAATGAACGCCAAGACCAATTATCTATCCATAGCTTAAATGGCTTGATTTCAAAACCAGCTTGACCAATACCACCGCGGGAAATACGTTGTTCACGCCACACCTTATCTGCATTAGATATCACTACATGGGAAACATAAATCTGAGGATTTAACCAACCTTGGGTTGTGCGATCATCACTGGCAATGCGGAAATAACTCCATTGAATACTGTATTGTTGACCCCTTTCATCAGCGACATTGGCAAAATAGTGCCACCATTCATGCTGAAATTCTGGGTGAAATTTAAAATCACGTGGAAGCACCACGGAATTATTGGGTAAAACCGGTTCAAAAATGATTTTGTCGGTCTCAAGGTTTGAGGCATTAAGCTCATCATTAACATCGTGCTGAGTCTGTCTATGCTCATACCAAGAAAAAGCAGCAAAAACGCCAACAATAATTAAAACACCGATCAGAAGGATACTTAACTTAGCTCGAGTCATCATTTATAGCGCATCCCTTAGCGAACTGATTGGCGCTTTTCTTACCAGACGAATGACAGGTAAAGCGCCTGCAAACATTAGCGTGATCATTGCCCAAGCCGCTGTTGTCATATATTCATGAGGTATTAATTGAAGTTGCATTGTCCAACCTAGCGACTGTTTAATCACGATATCAACCACTAAATTTGCCAACGCGACACCTAACGGCATGGCGATAATCAATGATATCGCACCAAAAATGCACAGCTGTAAGCTACCAATAACGATCAACTCTTTCCCCGAAACACCAAGACAGCGTAACAATGATACATGGCGCTGCCTCGATACTTCCCCAGCGAGGGTTGCAAAGAAAATTCCACACACAGCAATCAATAAGGTAATTCGGCCTAAAGTATCTGCAATAGCAAAAGTTCGGTCAAACACGCGCATCGCTTGGTCATGAATATTGTTGTTGTCAAAAGTTCGGTCATCCCCCAACCTGAAAACAGACTCTAAGCGCTGCTTCAAAGCGTTGGCGTTAGTGCCTTCTTTTACGACGATGCCCAACGACACATTACCGGTACCCGCAAAAGCGAATAACCAGTTTTGATGAGACAGTAACACTTGGTGATATGGGTTACCGTAATCGTAATAAATACCCACAACCTGCCAATGCCGACCTAATGGAGCAGATAAATCAATATAATCACCAGGTTTAATACCCAACTTAAGCGCCATTGACTCGCTAATCATGATGCTTTTCGAATGATGTAGATGATGCCAATAATTAGGGACGCCTAATTTTACCGTCAGTGAATCAAACTCCCCCTCTGATGCCCCCGTGCTGATCGCTTGAAGCGTACCTTTATCAGTAGAAAAGTCTCTTTCCCATCGCCACCATACGGCATTGACTTCAGGTTGTACGGTTAACCAACTGCTCATTCTAGATGCAGAACTGTTCGTGGGATACACATAGATATCGGCTGCTAAACGCTGACTCAACCATTTATCGGTCGTGTCACGAAAACTACCCACCATGGTTTCAATGCCAATATTCGCCGCCATTGCGATCATAAATGCCATGGTTGCAACACCACGGTAACTCATGCTCGCCGCCGCATCTGCAAAGAACCAACGCGCTTTCACCCATCCCAACGTATAAGAAAGGCTATTGAATAAAGCCCATATCAAATAAGGGGTAAACAAAGCCGTACTTAATAACATCAATGCGATGATTGCAAAACCAGACAGCTGAGTTTGTGGCACTTGATATACAGCGATTGCAGCCACACAAAATGCGCAACCGATCAAAGCCTGTATTCTAAATTCGGCACCAGCAAATCGAACCAGGGATAAACGAGCTGAAAGGCGAATTGGTTGTGATTTCAACAGACGTGTTAACGGCCAAATACAGGCCGCCAAAGCACCGATGATGGTCATGTATAAACTGTAACTACTCCATTGCCAGTTCCAAACAATAGATAACCCAACGTTTGCATCGTACAGCGCACCTAAACTGGCCGAAACCGCAGGGATAAGCTGGTTAGCTAATAACAGACCTAGCCCATTACCACACACCCAGCTAAACAACACCATGCCAAATAACTCAATCAGTAATGCTTGAGTTAACTGCCAGCCAGACACGCCCGCTTGGCGTAGCAAACCAACCAAAGGCTGTCTCTGAATGAATGACAGGGACATCGCTTGATAAAAAATGAATAAGCCGACAAGGAAAGCTAACATCCCCATCGCACTAAGATTCAGATGAAATGCATGCGTAAGCGACTCAAGTTCACTACGGGAACTGCGTACTAACGTTAAACCATTTGGTAAATCATTTTTTAAACGTTGTAATTTTTCCGGTGGCATATCACCACAAGCAATGACTGATAGTCCTGTACTTTTTTTAAGCATCCGCACTAAAGATAAATCTGCAATGACTCGCGTACCATTCAGCATGGATTGTTGATCGATACTAATTGGCCCTAGCTTTGAACCGTCATCCAGTAGAATAAAATCTCCGTTTTGCCAACCTTGTAGCCGCGCTAAATCTGAACTAACTAAAACCGGATATGGTGGTTGCATTAAAGACAATGTAGCAATTTCGGACAATGTTTGATCGCCATCAATTGGCAACATTGCTACAGGGTCCAGACCAATCAAAGTAATATCTGAACCACTGGCCGTACTGAGGCGGTAATTTTCAAAGGGCGCACATTGCTGAAATCCATCACGTCGCAGTTGAATATAAAAGCCTTGCGGGATTTTGTTAGCAATATGTTTAGGACGGATACGATAAGGTAAAGGATTGGCGAAAAGCTTTTCACCATTCTGATAACTTTGACGGGCGTGTTGATTTATAGCGGTTACACCAACAAGTAAAGAAACGCCAAGTGTCAAACCAAGCCAAACTAGGATGATTTGTAGAGGATAACGCCGATAATGACCAAGTAGTGCCTTAACTACGGGCCATAACATGCAGTTGTCCTCCTTGCAGGCGAATACAGCCATCCATATGCTGTGCCACTTTTTCACTATGTGTGACTAAAAACAGCGTGCACTCTAACTGTCGGGTTAACGAATTTAGTAGGCGCATTACCGCTTCAGCATTGCGCTCATCTAAACTACCAGTGGGTTCATCTGCCAATAATATTTTGGGTTCCATATACAAAGCACGAGCTATCGCCGCTCGCTGCTGTTGGCCACCAGACACTTCTTCAGGATAACGACCTAATAATGGCATCAGGTCTAGCGATGACAGAATTTGACGCAACAAACCTTGGTCTTCTTTTAACCCTTTGAGCTGACGACAAAAGCGAATGTTGTCAGCCACATTCAATGTTGGCAATAAATTGAATTGTTGGAAAATATGACCGATATTATTGCGACGATAAGCGGTGCGCTTATGTTCAGAAGTTTTATGCATCGAAAATCCAGGGAACCAAATTTCACCGGAATCGACGGTATCTAAGCCTGCAATCAAGTTGAGCAAGGTACTCTTTCCAGAGCCGCTTTCACCCATTAGTGCCAATTGATCGCCTTGATTTAACGTTAATTCTGCTCCCTGCAATACAGGGTGAAATTCATCCCCATCTACATAGCCTTTGCAAAGATTGGTCAGTTGTAGCATTAAATCACTCAAAAACAGTCTAAATCGGAATGTGAATCTACACTAATTCTTAAGGAGTAGGAAGTATTTTGGATACTGGATCACAAGATATGCATAAAATTGCAAACACCAACGGTGTTATGTCTAATTTTCAATCAAATTCCGCATCCACTTCTTGCTTTTCATTCTGTAAAGTGAGCCACCCCACTTAACTGCTTCTTCGGTTAAAAACAGCATATAAATCATTTCTGGTGATGCCCCAAGAACAATCGCAGCAAATGCCGCTAATGGAATGCCTATCACCCATTGCGCCACTAAATCTTGGTACAAACAAAACTTAACATCACCACCAGCACGGAGTACACCAACAATCACCGTCATCGGGATTGAACGTAATACAATGCCAACACTCAGGATCATGATAAATTTCTCAGACAATGCTCTCGTCTCTTCCGTTAACGCGGTAAACGAGTTGAGAATAGGGATTTGCACCACAAAGAGTAAAGCAGCGACAACAATCCCAACCAGCAAGCTGATAATCGTCAACCCTAATGCTTGAAAATAAACGGCTTCGTTGTTTTTAGCACCCAGTTGGTTACCAACTAATACCGCAGCAGCACTGGACATTCCAATCAACAAACTGAGAGAAATAGATTCGACAGGCGTCATCACTGATAAGGCTGCTAAACCTTGAACACCACTTTGTCCCATAATCGCATGGTAAACAAATAAGCCTCCCGCCCATGCAAAGAAGTTAAACGTGGTCGGCAAAGAAAGTTTGAGGAAACGAGAAATTTTGTGCCAATCAATGATGGCGCGTATATCTTCAATACCAAACGCCAACAGGTGCTTTTTGCTGTAAAGGTAGCCGTATAAACAGCCGACTTCAAGTAAGCCACTTAATAGTGTCGCAATGGCGGCCCCCTGAATCCCCATGGCTGGAATACCAAACTTACCGAATATCAACACCCAGTTTAAAAAGATATTCGCAATAATACCGATGCCACTAAAGAAGGTACTAAGCCCTGGCTTATGCATTGAGCGCAGACCAACAGCCATACTGCTAACACATGCAACCGCAAACATACTAAACGAAGTAATAATGAGATATTGACTACCTAGCGTGTTTACCATTTCTGAATCGGTCGTTAACGCCATTATCTGGCTCGGAAACAGGAGAAATAACACAACAGTAAGCGCTGCAAACAAATTCGCAACCAACCAAGTCAATGCCGTACTTTCTCTGACTCCTTTTTGATTGCCAGCCCCCCAATATTGCGCCGTTAACAGTGCCCCGCCAGTTGTGACACCAACCAACATGATGGTCGTTACAAAGGTAGCACGAGCTGCGACCCCAACAGCGGCAATTTCAGCCTCACCCAGTTGCCCTAACATTAAGACATCCACCAAGCCTCGACTCGAAAACATAATGCTTTGCAAGGTGATTGGCATCGCGATAGCCATTAAACGACGGAAAAAATCACCTCGTGTATGTAACATTATTTGCGAGAAAACGGACAACAGATCACCTCTAAGACAACACATTGATAGCAAGGAAAAAACTAAGCCGTTATTATACTTGTGTGTGCATAATCTAACCATCATATTTGAAGGGATAATCATGAAAAAAATATTAGTGCTCGGTGCGTCAGGTTATGTAGGCTCTCAATTGCTACCATTACTGCTTGAACAAAATTATCAAGTCACCGCTGCCGCCAGACATATTGATTATTTACGCTCACGTTGTGCCCCACATCCGAACTTGACCTTACAATATTTGGATTTAGCCGACAAACAGGCCACACTTTCCCTCGTTCCTCAATTTGATCTGATCTATTTCTTAGTGCACGGCATGGCTCAAGGACATGATTTCGTTGATTATGAATTGTCACTCGCGGAAAATTTCAAACAAGCTTTACAATCAAGCCAGGTCAAACATGTGATTTATTTAAGTGCCATTCAACCGCAAACGGGGAACTCAGAACATTTGCAAGCACGAAAAATGACCGGCGAGCTATTAAGAACCAGTGAAATCCCCATCACAGAACTAAGAGCAGGTGTCATTTTAGGCCCAGGCTCGGCCGCTTTTGAGATCATGCGCGATTTCGTCTACAACTTGCCGATATTAATCGCCCCCAAATGGGTCGACTCCAAGGCGAACCCAATCGCTTTAGAGAACCTAAATCATTACCTGCTCAAATTAGCGTTAGATCACCCCACAACACACCAGTTATTTGAAGTCGGTGGGCCTGACACGCTTTCCTATCGTGAGCAGTTTCGTATCATTTGCCAAGCTACTCATCGTCCCTTTCGGCTTTGGTCCACACCATTACTCACTCCTAACATGGCATCGTACTGGTTAGCGCTCGTGACGTCGGTTCCAGCCAGTATAGGGCGCGCTTTGCTCGCAGGGCTAGAACATGATTACATTGCAAATTCACAAGATATTGAAGCCCGCTATCCACAAAAGATGCACGCATATCGTGACGTTGTCACAAAAATCATCGATAATGAAGGTACTTTTGCCCGCACTCAAGTATGGGGCTTTGACCCTAGTGCACTTAAACGTTGGCAACCCGGTTTTGGTTATTACCCCAAAAGTGCTGGCGCAACGATTGAAACAACGGCAACAACTGAGCAACTTTGGGCGGTAATCCGCACCATAGGCAGCCATAGCGAAGGGTATTTTTTTGCCAATATTTTATGGCGAACAAGAGAATGGTTAGATCTATTTTTTGGTGGAGGCAAACCCGTACGTCGCTCCCCTACGGGGCCTGAACTGCAAGTCGGTGATTTTATTGACTCTTGGAAGGTGATCCGCTGCCAACCTAAACAGTTTCTATCACTTTTATTTGGTATGAAAGGACCAGGACTGGGCCGATTGGAATTCACTATAAAAGATTTAGGTGAAACACGAGAATTGAACGTCACCGCATGGTGGCATCCACAAGGCTTTTTAGGATTACTTTATTGGTTTGCCATGATGCCAGCACATCTTTTTATTTTTAATGGCATGGTTAAAGCTATCGTTCACAAAGCACAAGGGAAATAAAAACGCCCGCAAATACAAAAAAGATCTAGGTAAACTAGCTCTTTTAAATCGTAAATTTAAGCTTTAAATCCTAAAGGGATCTCGGCGACTTGAGGCCCTTGATTGTTAGGATACACCAAATATTCACCATGATATTTTACATTCGATTTATAATCAGTGCGCTTATAAAGCATAAAACCGGCTTGAAAAGCCTTTTCAACAAAGTCAGCATGATGCCCACGTACAAACCAATTCATTGGTTTAACCATCAACTCACCGTCAAAGCAGTTATCACATTGGTCACCGCACAACGCAAATGAATTTTGGCCGTCAGTAAAAATCTGCACTTTTCCAACATTCACTAATGGGTCACAGTTATTGACATCCCAACCTTCCGCTTCCATAAAATCTAGGAAAGCTTCGATTCGTTTATCGGTAATTTTATTATCAAAATCACCATTGAAGAAATGCGCATAGAACGCAGAAATTCGCTTAAACGTAAACAACAGTTCCGATTGGTTGCCCTTTGAACGCCCAGCTTTTTGCCAACGATTTAAGTCATCCACAACACAACGTTCAAAACGCTGCGCTTTAAGCGCCTTACTCACCCAGTGAACCAAAAAGTGGTTATTAGCTAAAGGGGCATCGGCTAACTTACCTGCTTGGTGTTCTGCCTGCAACTCTTCAAGAGCCGTGTTAACCACACGTTGAATTTCAATGTAATACTCTGACATTACGCCTTTTTTCCTAATGTCCAATAAAATAAAGATGATAATAACGCACACGCTGCCATGACTAAAATCATTGGCCATGCAGCATCACTTGGCATCATAGCAACCACCGCACCTACGACCGAACCTGTACCAAAACGCAACGTCCCCGCCAATGAAGAAGCTGTACCTGCCATTTTTGGGTAGCCGCTAAGTAACAGCCCCATCGAGTTACTACCAATAGTGGAGAGTGTACCAATAAACAGCACCACAAATGGCACAATGCCCCATAAGCCTAGATCCAAAGCCCAGCCTGCAAACAAGCCAACACCTGCGCATAATTGAATAAACAAACCAAAGCGAAGCATCGCATGTGAACCGACTTTTTTCACAATGCGTCCATTTAAGGTGGTCATCAAAATCATTGCCACAATATTAAGGCCGAATAAGTAGCCAAACTGCTCTGGACTAACGCCGTAAATATCAATATAAACAAATGAACCTGCGGTCAAAAAAGCAAACATTCCAGCAAAAGAAAAAGCACCAGAGAATATCAGCCCCATCGCGACTCGGTTACGACACAGTTGTACATAGTTACGGATAGTACTTTTAAAACGCAGGGGCTGACGGTCTTCAACACGCAGTGTTTCGGGGATTTTCCAAAAAACCAACACAATCACAACGGCGGCAAAAATCGCCAAAACCCAAAAGATCGAACGCCAACCGAACCAAATAGCAAGGTGTCCACCAACCATCGGTGCCACTAAGGGTGCCACAGTCATTACTAAAGTGACAAAAGACATCGCGCGCGCGAAATCTTCTCTATCAAACATATCGCGAACGACAGCCTGAATCACCACTGCCGCAGCCGCACCAGCAAAGCCTTGAGCGGCACGCACATAAGTCAACGCATCAATACCATCAGTTGTTGCGCTCACCGCTGCCGCAACGCCAAAAAATGTAACACCAATGAGTATGACTGGACGACGACCAAAACTATCGGCTAATGGACCATGCAAAAGCTGGCCAATCGCAAAACCTGCAGTATAGGCTGTCAAGGTAATTTGTACCGATCCCGCGCTCACACCCAAGTCTTTTGCTATCGCTGGCATGGCGGGTAGGTACATATCAATTGCTAACGGTGTCAACGCACCAATCGCCCCTAAAACCAGAAAAAGGACAAAACTGATATGGGCGGTATGGTTAGCTTGGGAAGGTTGAGATGAAGTCATGGTTCTCCAAAAATTGAAATTCGTTGATAGAAAATACACAGCAAGTAACGAAGTTTGCTGTGATCTCTAAATCTTTTACATGGCTGAAAGCTAAAAGTGGACGTTTAAACGCGAAGTAACCCATAGTCGGTGAATCGGCAGAAAAAAACCAGTTCTGATTAGGAAACAAACTATTTCGTATGCGTTATTATTTCCCTAGCTTTAATCGCGTTACCGGCACAAAACTCGGTGTCGCAAACCACTATTTCCAAATAGACGCGACTTCGGCTTCGGTGAGATATCGGTACTCACCAGGCTCAAGCGTTTCATCAAGCTCAATGTGACCAATACGCTCGCGGTGCAATGCCACGACTTTATTACCCAATGCCGCAAACATGCGCTTCACTTGGTGGTATTTACCTTCATGAATAGTTAGCAAACATTGATTGTCGTCAACAATTTCAAGCTGTGCAGGCAAGGTCAATTCACGTTCATTGCGCAGCTCAATGCCAGTTAAAAATTGTTCAATATAGGTCGGTTGAATAGGGTCCGCAAGCCACACACGGTATGTCTTGTCGCATTTATGTTTCGGCGAGGTAATACGATGTGACCACTGCCCGTCATCAGTAATTAAAACTAATCCGGTGGTATCCACATCTAAGCGTCCTGCAAAATGTAAATCTTGCATTTTGATTTCATCCAGCAGCACAAAAGCGGTATGGTTGAAGCCATCTTCATGCGAGCAAACGTAACCTTCAGGCTTATAAAGCATGATATAGCGTGGACCTTGCGGCTTAATTTCTCGCCCTTGCCATTCCACTTCACAACTTTCAGTGACTTTGTATGAACCACTTTTCGCGGTCAAACCATTCACTGTAACATCGCCACTTTTAATGATTTGGGTAGCTTCTTTACGTGTTGCACCCAATGCATCACACAAAAATTTATCTAAACGCATGATTACCTCATCTAAATCAAGTCGGGTATTATACTCGGCGAAAATGAAATAGTTGATCTATTTCACTGTTTTATTGTGGCTCACTCAGAGAACAAACGTTTTATGTATACGCTTCGCCCTTATCAATCCGACTCAGTAAAAGCCGTCATCCATTATTTTAGGAAGCATTCAACCCCCGCGGTCATTGTATTACCCACCGGCGCTGGTAAAAGCTTAGTCATTGCAGAACTAGCCAGACTTGCCAAAGGGCGCGTATTAGTGCTGGCACACGTAAAAGAGTTGGTTGAGCAAAACCATGCCAAATATGAAGGCTATGGCTTGCAAGGTGGTATTTTCTCAGCAGGACTCGGTCGTAAAGAAACCGAACAGCAAGTAGTGTTTGCATCCGTTCAATCAGTAGTGCGAAATTTAGACGCTTTCAAAAATCAGTTTTCATTGCTGGTGATTGATGAATGCCATCGCGTACCAGACGAGAAAAGTAGCAGTTATCAAAAAGTTATTTCACATTTGACGCAACTCAACCCTGGCATCAAAGTATTAGGGTTAACCGCTACTCCGTATCGTTTGGGAATGGGCTGGATTTATCAATACCATACCCGCGGCCAAGTTCGCAGCGAGGAACCCCGCTTCTTTCGTGACTGTATTTTTGAACTGCCGATACGTTATCTATTGGATGAGGAATTTCTTACACCAGCGCGCATGATTGACGCGCCAGTATTGAGCTATGACTTTTCACAACTAAAACCAACCAATACTGGCCGCTATAAAGAAGCGGAATTAGATATGGTGATCGAACAATCAAAACGTGCCACGCCACAGATCGTTGAACAAATCATTCATCTCGCACAGCAAAAACAAGGTGTCATGGTTTTTGCTGCTACTGTTCGCCACGCTCAAGAAATCGTTCAACTGCTGCCAAAAGAACAAACCGCCATCGTCATCGGAGACACCCCGACACCAGAGCGGGACGCCATTATCCAACAATTCAAACAACGGAAAATTAAATTCTTGGTCAATGTTTCCGTTCTCACCACAGGGTTTGATGCACCACACGTTGACTTGATTGCCATTTTACGCCCCACCGAATCCATCAGCCTTTATCAACAAATTGTTGGGCGAGGTTTACGTCTTTCTCCCGGAAAAACGGAATGCCTGATATTAGATTATGCAGGTAATAACTATGACCTTTATCAGCCTGAAGTTGGCGAGCCAAAACCTGACCCCAACAGTGAAATTATCACTATTCCCTGCCCTGCTTGCGGTTTCAATAATAACTTCTGGGGTAAACTGGACGCTGCTGGTTTTTTGATTGAGCATTATGGCCGACGCTGCCAAGGTTACTTGACTGATGAAGAAACCGGCGAGCGCGAACATTGTGGTTATCGTTTTAGAGCCAAATATTGCGGTGAGTGCGGTGCAGACAATGATATTGCCGCGCGAATCTGTCACGAATGTGACGCCACATTAGTTGACCCTGATAAAAAACTGAAAGAAGCACTCAACCTAAAGGACGCACTCGTTTTCGAATGTTTGGAAATGGATCTTAACGTACACAAAAGCGACGTAGGTCAATCACAATTGAAAGTCACATACCGAGGGGACAACCAAGCGCAAGTCCATGAATTTTGGTCGCTAACAACCAAAAAGCAAAAACAGGCCTTTCTCAACCAATTTGTGCGACCACACCTTGCAGATCGTCATCGGCCATTTGAAGCGGCATCGCCATCAAAGGTAGTGGCACATCAGCACCGATTTCGTCCCCCGCAATTTGTGATTGCTAGGAAAGTAGGACGTTTTTGGAAAATGCGTGACAAGATCTTTGAAGATGAATTACAAAATCGCTGATTCAGATTCTATTCATATTGCGTTATTTATATTTAGATCTCCTTGTTTGAAGGGCTCACAACATGCAAATTAAACCGATGAAAGCCATAACAAGCTTATTGCTATTCTCATCGTTATCATCGCCTGTGTTTGCAAGCGATAATGATGTTAACCATTTAGTTCAAGACACATACAAAGCTGGTACAAAAGTCGAAATCGATGAAGATCAAGATGAAGTCTATGCTGCGGTTCAAAATGGCCTTATTCGCCCCTTTTCTGAACTGTACGCCACTATTGATAAAGAACTGAATGGTCGCGTTATTAAAGTCGAATTAGATGAAGATGATGACGAATGGATATATGAGTTGAAGTTGGTACACGAAAATAATGTTATTCGCGTAGAATATAATGCCACTACACTTGAATTGATGGAAATTCGTGGTCGAAATATACGTGGCATTATCAAAAAATAGAGAATAAAAATGAAAATACTGGTGGTTGAAGACGACGCGCGCCTTGGTGAACAGATCATAGAATCCCTTGAACAAACAGGCTGGGTGCCTGAATTATCGCAAGATGGTATTGATGCTCTTTATCGTGCTACCTCTGAAGAGTGGGACGTCATAGTCCTCGACCTGGGTTTACCCAAAATCGATGGCTTGACGGTCTTGAAAGGCATTCGAGATGAAAACATCAATACGCCAATTGTGATTCTCAGCGCGCGCGACACCTTAACCCAACGAGTTGAGGGTTTAAATGCCGGTGCCGATGACTATCTCACCAAACCGTTTGAGATGGTTGAATTGACCGCTCGCATACGCGCACAACTGCGCCGAGCATCCGGTAACGCTTCACCTATCATGCAGATTGGAGATTTAAGCCTCGATACCCGCAGTTCCAAAGTCATGTGGCAAGGACAAGCAGTTAGCCTGACCGCCTTAGAATACAAAGTGGTTGCCTATTTCATGCACAACCAAGATAAGGTCATCTCACGCACCGAACTGGTTGAACATATCTACAAACAAGATTTTGATCGTGACTCAAATACGATTGAGGTGTTCATTGGGCGTATTCGCAAGAAAATTAATAACAACATCATCAAAACGGTAAGAGGCCTGGGGTACCAGCTGAATGCCAAATAAAAACGTGACATTCAAACGACTCAGCTTAAAGAGTCGCTTATTATTGGCTGCAACCTTTTGGCTTAGTGCGATGATCTTAGCTGCTGGCATTGGTATTCCGACTCTGGTCAAAGACTATTTGATAGATGACGTACGCGGTCAACTTAGCTTGGCGATGGATGAAATCACCGCCAACTTAGAAGCCGACGCCAAAGGCAACCTCATCCTTTCGACTCGCCTCTCCGACCCTCGCTTTAATCAGCCATACAGTGGTTTGTACTGGATGGCATCAGTAGACGGTCAATCGCTCCGCTCTCGTTCGCTGTGGGACAAACGTTTAATTCTAGAAAAGCATGGGTTACAAAATATCGTTAAGGGCGCAAAAGACGAAAAACTTACCACGATTGAACGCACCGTTTACTTACCCGATTTTTCTGGCCCGATTAGCATCACAATTGGATTGGATGAAGCACCCTTGCAAGAAACGCTCAATAGTGTCATTAGCCAACTTTGGATGATTTTAGGTTTGCTATTTAGTGGAGTGTTACTGTTAATTGGTGCTCAGGTAAGCTGGTCTCTTCGTCCATTAAACAAAATGCAGCGTGAACTCGCCGTATTGCGCAAAGGTGAAAAATCAGCACTCAGTGACGAATATCCAAAGGAAGTCTTCCCACTAGTTAGTGACTTAAATGCCCTACTCTTCCACTATCAAGAACTGTTACAACGCGCACGACAGCATGCCGGCAATTTATCGCATGCATTAAAAACACCGATTTCAGTCCTCAGAAATGAAATTGATCACCTAGAGCCCTCTCAACAAGAAAAACTGCGTACACCCGTTGAGCAATTACAAAAACAGATCGACTACCACTTAGGACGAGCTCGCATGGCAGGGTCGACCAATATTCTGGCAGTCAAAGCGAACCCTTGTGAACGTGTTGATGCAATTTCTATGGCGTTTGATAAGGTCTATGCAAAACGAGACATTGTGCTTGTCAACGAGCTCGATTCTGAGCTTGATGTGGCGGTTGACCCCACAGACCTCGATGAAATGCTCGGTAACCTACTCGAAAACAGCTATAAATGGGCACGTTCGTTAGTACGTGTCCATTCAAAAGTGGCCCAAAAAGGTTGGGTTGATATTTATATAGAAGACGATGGACCAGGTATAGCGGAACAAGATTTATCCAAAGCAGTGCAAAGAGGTATTAGGCTCGATGAGACGACAGCTGGCACTGGGCTTGGCTTAAATATCGTCAGTGAAATGGCACACAGTTACCGTGGCTCGCTGACTTTATCGCGCAGTCCGATGGGAGGTTTACAAGCACTGTTAACCTTACGCAAAGTCTAATATTTCACCGTAAGCCAGATCACACTAAAACTGCTTATTGAACCGCATTTTTTATTGCTCGAACAGCGATAGAATGCTAGTATCCGCGCTCGTTTTGGTTGTAATCATTGATCAACAGCCAAAGCTATACCATATCAGCAAGGTCGCATTGCCGATATGAAGTTTATTTTTACTAATTTGAGTGTAAAAACTATGAAATTCGAAGCAGTATTACGTACTGAACTAGGTAAAGGTGCGAGCCGCCGCCTACGTCACGCTGGTCAATTCCCAGCAGTTGTTTACGGTGGTGAAGCAGCACCTGTTGCTATCGCACTGGATCACGCTCTAGTGATCAACCAAATGGACAAACCTGAATTCTACGAAGCAATTACTCTAGTAATTGATGGCGCAGAAGTTAAGGTTAAGCCACAAGATGTTCAACGTCACGCGTTCAAGCCAAAAGTTGAGCACATGGACTTCATCCGCATCTAATTTCCTACCAAGGAATTAGTTTGGATTAAATCCAACCTTTTGCATAAAGACTATCGGCCTTACCATCCGAAAATCTAAAAATTCGAAACCCCGATGCTACCAACATCGGGGTTTCACCGTTTTTGAACCCTCAAAAACGCCAAAAATCTCGCTCAATACACTGAAACTAGTCACCCTATCTTTTTAGGGTGGATTAAGTGTGAACGAAAGGGGGACTTATACAGTAGTTTTTCTTGATTAAAATGCTAGGTTGTACTGTTGAACAAATTCAACTGTGCGAAAGCCCCCAGTAGTGATATCTGAAAATGTCCTAACACTATTAAATCGAGGATAGCGGGCCAAAATAACCTGTCGCTTCCATTTTATTTTCACGCATGCCTAACCTTGGATCCTCTTCAACTCTTTTGAGTGTATAATTTCGACCTTCACTGTGCTTTATCTTAAATACCACCAGCACTTGATGAGATTTTAAGAATACATTTAGGTTATTAGGGTTTCCTTCAACCACTTTGTTTTGTCTAACACTTAACATATATAAAGTATCAAATAACGAGCCGTAGTAACCTGTCACCACTGATTGTGTTCTATCTTCGTACTCAGTCTGAAGTTTAAAGCGGCCATGAGATCCTACCATTTTGATTTCGCGATCAGAAAATTGACTTGTTAATACAAAATCACTGAACAAAGCGTTAATCCAAGGGAGACTTAAAGGAGCCAATAAAAGCACACAGATCAAAAGTTTCTTTTTCGTTGTAGTTAATCCCATACCTTGAACCTTCCTTGAACGATGACAAGGTCGAATTTCTCTTCGACATCATCTCTCTGCATTAATCCAATCATATGTTCGCCTTGTTGCTTAACTCTAATATGAGTCAAACCTCTGAAGTAATTTTCCAGATCTCTCGCCACGACCTTAGCGACAAATTCGGGATCTAGATTTTCTTCATAATCGCCACCCAATGAGAAGAAATATAATGAGTCACCCAAAGATGCGTAGATTCCTCGATGAACTCTATATACCTGCCCTTCGTAACTATGAATAGTTTTATAGAGGCCCGATTTAGCGCTCAAGATAATATCGTGTTCATCGTTTTCAAAATGGGCATAGCCAGAAAAGTAAGTGCCTAAAGAAAAAAACCACGGCATTAAAAACAGTATGACAATGAACAACCCAACCCGACGACTAAGGGACTTAAGACTAACCACCGACACCTCCACCAAAACACTCAAAGCACTCGAAAGCCTCACGATAGATGAAGTAAAACATGATTAATCCAATAAACAATGCGATGGTGATCTCCCATACCACAGGTTTCTTACTCCAACGACGAAATACGTTAGATGTTGCAGACGACTCTTCTTGAATAGAATTAATAGACGTATCTGTATAGTCTTCATCAGCTTGTAAAATGGGTGCTTGGTTTAATTCTTTCCCATAGCCTGATTCGTTAGCCTCAACGACATTATCATTATTAGCGCCAGATTCATCATGTACAATCTCGATGTTCATTGCATTGATGAATACATACCCTTCTCCGGGTAAATTATTCACTTCAAACCCAAGCTCTAGACTGTCTAATTTTTTCCTTAACTTCATGATCGCCACAGCCAAAGAGTTGTCCCCAACAACTCTACCTGGCCAACCTTTCTCTATCAGAACCTGTTTATCGATCACTTCACCGTGTGACTCACAAAAAGCCAACAGTAAATTATATTCACTTCGATTCAGTTCCAAGGGTTGATTTTCTTGCCCCGAATCGCTGTTTATCAAAGTGATGGTTCTTCTTATTGTATCTATAGAAAGTTTTTTAAACATTCTTTTACCTGTATTGCCTCTACCTATTAAAAGTAGCCTAAAAAAACATAAAACACTACTTTTCAGCCACTTGCTAGTCATAAACCTAACAAATTAAATGTTATTAACTATGTGCATAAAGCACTGTTAATGGGCTTTTATTTCCAATTCATACGCCATTAGCGTTAAATCAACCACGTCGAATTATGCATATGATTTCAATCTTTGTTCAACTTTTATTTTTATACATACATTAATCAATAATAGGTAAGAAATATGAAACTTAATAAATTTTTCGTGATGAGCGCAACAGCATTCGCAATGACTTCTGGTTCGGTATATGCAGCCGATGAAGCACTTGCAGATGCTATTTGGAGCGGTGTAATTGGTGGTTCAGTGCCAAGCTCAAATTTAATCATCACGGGTGAGTCTGGTGGCGATATTCAACCAGGTAGCTTATATGTAAATACCGATGGCACATTCACTTCTTCTAACGTGGTTCTAGAAGCGCGTGACTTCACGCCAGAAGATCAAACCGTGGGCGATCGCCAACCAGAAGCAACATGGACTTATGTAACCTCTCAAGTTCTGATGGGTAGCCAAGTAACTCAAGATGCAAACGTTGAAGTTTACAACGACCAGCAAAAACTTGACCAAGGTTCTGTAGGATCAGCTACTGGCGGCTACGTTCAACTTAACGTTAAGAATACAAATCCCGTGACGGACGTGGCGGTGGAAGGCGAAGCACAAGTTATCGTTCAAATGGCGGCTAGCTACGTAGCTTCACTTTAAGAGATTTGGGGAAAACTGTGAATTGCTTAACTCGCCTACTTGTCGTTCTTTTGAATGCAGGAGCTATGAGCTTTTATGCCAATGCAGAAACTCATACGTTTCAGTTAACAAGTGATATCGATAAGAAACATTTCTTTTCTTATCAGATCACAGAGGTCACGTTTTCCCCATCTTCATTAACGCTAACGGTCGATGCAAAAACCGGCACTTTTCGTGATGCGCAGACCCAGTTACTGGTCGAAACGGATATCCCTAGTTCCGACCAATCAACTCGATTTCAGTTATTCATGACTGGCAACACTGCGCAGTGTTTTGATATCGATAAACAGGCGTTAGCAACACCTAGTGACTTTGTCGGCGTTACTGTCGCCAACCAGCCTCTAACTTCATCAAACCCAGTGCTGATGGATTTCAACACAACATCAGACGAGCTAAAGAGTGGCGAATACGACGTCATCTTATCCTTTGGGGCTTTACCGACAGGCACAAATCTGTGCCAAGGCCAGTTATCTGTTTTAGCGGAGCTTTCATTGTGAAAAATAGCATGTTCATTACACCAATGATTTTAGGTTCGGTGACTTTGTCACACTTCACTTTTGCAGAATCAGGTCTCAATATTCCAGCTGGATTTGAAGATTTCTATCAGCGACAAGAACGTGATGTTGAATTCAAGAACATTGATGGCAGTTACCTGACGATTCCTATGTCAGTAACCTATGATTCGGTGAAATTCAGCAACCCAGAAGACGCATCAGCAGTCGCAAGTAGGCTTATGTCATCAGGGTTAAGTGAACGTGTGGCAAAACAGATAGTTGCTGGCTTTACTGTTGGCCAGTCGAATACCATAGACTGTCAAGGTGACCTTAATTTATGTAGCCTCACACCCAAAAGCTACGACACCTTTTATGACTACCATTCAAACAAGTTGTACCTCTATGTGAACAAAGAGCTGCTTGAGGAGAGCAAACCGAAAGCACTCAAGAAGCATTACGCGTCAACTTACAATGCAAATCCAGGTTTGATCAACAACGCAAGCTTGTACACCTCAAGTGATTTTGCGAACGACCTGAACGTGAACTTAAGTGACCAGTTTATTCTGGGACTACCTTATGGTTCAGTTCACGTCGATACCTATCTTAGCAACCAAGAAGACGCCTCTGAACTCAATTACGGCTACTACAACCTTGAGTACCAAAACCTGCGCTTAACGGCAGGCTACCACCAAGATCGCTTGGCGCTAAACAGCACCTCTTTCTTGCTCAACAGTACTCAATATCATGACGTAAACGTGAATTTGTCTTCGAGTAAGAACCTAAGCCGTACCGCTAAAAATGAAGAGCAATCATTGTACTTCTACGCGCAGGCACAAGGCGTACTCAAGATCTTCCGCGATGACCAAATCATCGTGCAGCAGTCGGTACAAGAAGGTCAAGGAAGCATCAGTTATTCAGAGCTACCCAACGGAGTTTATGACGTAACCGTTGAGATCTCTGTGGGTACGCAAGTAGTTTCTTCTGAATCGGTACGAATTTACAACGCGAATACAGACACTCTGAACACAGGCGAATTTGACTACTCGCTCGCAGCGGGCCAATTTCAAGACAACGACACTTATCAGAGTGACGAAGACCAACCATCAGGGGTGTCTTCAACTAACGAATTCGAAGGCGTGGCATTCCTTCAAGGTGGGTTGGCTTATAAATGGTCGGAAACACAGACGGTCGCAATTGGCAGCACGTTGACCAACGAACATGCGATGGGACAGCTGGGATTTAAAGGCTACCTTCCCTTCGACAGTCGTTATGAACTTTTCTTTTCGAACATCGATAGTGAGGCTTGGTATTTGTCTGGATATTGGAACCTTGGCAGCTTGGGCTTTACTTATGAGCGCCTAAACAACCCAGAGCGAAACTCGTTTGCAGAGTATCTATACGGTGCCAGTGACAGAGAACAACTAGGCGTTTCTACCAGCTACAACATTGGCGACATGGTACGAGGTTATAGCTCGGTTAATTACATCGAACAAAGCAGCTTATACAACCGTGAACTGAGTAATTGGTCTGTTTCTTCAGGTCTGAGCGCCCCGTTTATCGTCGATTCGACACTCGATTTGAACGTCACGTTCAACAATGAGCAACTGACATCAAACTGGGACGACGGCGAACTATCTATCTCTTTAAATTGGTCTGTTCCCTTATCGTCTAAGTTAACGGGTAATACGGGATTTAGCGTTACAGAGAATGGTTTTAGCCAGTATACCAATAGCTTAGAGACGCGAGATTTAGTTGAAGACCAAGATACAGATTTACGACTAACAGCAAGCAACAGTTACTACGTCAACTCTCCGAACGCAGCAGTGACAAACGTAACAGCATACGCAGCAAAACGCGACGAGCATTACCAAGCAGATGGCTTTGTCTACGCCGCAAACAACGGAGAAAAAGCGATTAACGCTACGTTGCGTAGCACCCAAATTATTGGTGGTGAAAGCGTGAGTTTCACTACCGCACAAAGTGATGCTTATGTAGTAGTCGATACCCAAAATAACATCCGCTTTGATGACGATGAACGCAAAACCAAAGGGTTGGTGGTGGTAAGAACCGATAACCAAGTAATGAAAAAACAATACATCTACGATGACCGAGCAGTAATCACACTAGACGACTACCAAGCCGCAACCATCGAGCTTGATGTCGAGAGCGTTGCTTTACACAACACTGGTCAACAATCCGTGACGGGCTACACGCACCCAGGTTCGGTAATTGAACTGAACTCAAACGTGAGCCGTGTAATTAGCTTTATTAGCAAATTCAAAGATATTTTCGGCAACGATGTACACGACATTGAATGTGAAGGCCCGGCTTGTTTGAGCGTATCAAGCATTGCGTCTGGCATTCATAAAGTGGATGTACAGGAAGGTCAACAGTTCGCGCTAACCAGTAACGGCCAACAATGTTATCTGCCGTCTGTCGATGATGCGAAACAGCTGAACTTTGGTACCAACTTCTGCCAACCAAACTTGAATCCAATGGAATCAATGATGTTGGTGCGCAACAACGAAGAAATTAACGTGATGTACATAGGTGAATTCGATGACATCAACATACTGAACGAACAATTGCATGCACTGACTGACAGCGGGATGGAGTTTATAACTACTCGCTTAGGCCGTACTTCTTTTGTTTACCTGACTGTAAATAAGGATCTTCAACTCAGTCATCAACAACGTCAACACATAGAAAATGTTGCTCGCTACGCCAATTCGGAAGCGCTACGAGAGCACAACTTTGTACTTAACCGACCTGAAGGTAACTGATTATGAAAAAACTTCCTATTTTACTGACTGCCGCTCTCACAACCTCTGTTAACGCGATGAACGTCGATACCATGTTATTGGTTGGAGACGAATATGGAAACGGCGTATTCACTTTGACTAACAGTAATAAGATCACTGAATTCATCCAATCCAACATTACTCAATTGGTGGTTGAGGATGGCGAGATCACGCGAGTGCCGTACTCAGAAAACAACTTTGAAGATTGGCACGTCACACTGACGCATAACAAAACCATCTTAGAGCCTCATCGTCAAAAACAAATTGGTGTTCGCTCTTTGTGTGGCAACAAGTGTGATTTCACTAAGGACCAATACTTTCTGATCAGCTTCGAACCGTCTCCGTACGATCCAGAAGGAAAACTTAACTCAGCCGTTACCGTTAACTTTGGCTACCGCCCTCTGTTTGTTATCCCGGCACAAGCTCAAAATATTGATTACTCGCTCTCTTTGGATAACGGTCAACTGCACATCAACAACACAGGCAACAGTTTTGTGCGTGCTTATGTCGATCAATGCAATGAAAAAGTTACGGAAGATTGTGAAGTAACGATCATGTCTCTTGCGGGTCGAGAGCGTAGTTACCCCCTACCAAAAAACATTGATCCTTCGAACTTAAAATTAACGATTGTTAACCACGATGAAAGCTACCGTCAAGACGTGACTCTAAGTGAGAGCAAATAATGAAACGACTCGTTTTTGGGTCGCTATTATTCGCGGCTATGCCTAACTACGCTGCCACTCTCAATATCAATATTGAGGGGCAACAAGTACGTTTTGAAAACGCCATCACTCTCGGTGGAAACCAGTACACCCTGAGTGACTGGTCTATCGCGAATGGCCTTACTCCAACGAGTCAATTCTTGCCAAGCGCTTTTGTTACGGATAAACCCGACACAATGGCATTGACCAACAATGCCGGACAGAGTGTCGACATTCAAATCGCCCTAAAAGGTTTGCAATACAATGTGTCTTCAAACTTTTATATTGTGGACGATAGTACATTAGCAGCACCGACATGCAGCAGCTCTCACTTGTCAGGCAACATTGTGACACTTTATGACAACGACACACAGAACTGTAGTGCGGACTTCTCACTTGAATATCCGCAATCCATTACCCCGTTTTATTTCTATCGTCCAACGTTCGACATAGATACAACCTCTCTATTGAACGCGCTTCAGGGTCAGGAAAAAGGTATGTACACGGCGACAATTCCAGCTGACATCAAATACTATTATCGCTCCGCAGGTGGGGCGTTGACCTACCGTATTCTTCCAGACGTTTTTACGGTGAATATCGATTACACGCCAAACAGTTTGGAGAGTATTGACGTTACAGGCGACGGGGTTTTGAACCCTGTGTACGACACAACAAACCAGACAGTTTCAGCTCAAACGACATTTAACATAACCGCAATAGGCCAGTTCAGTACAGGCTTATCGATGACACTGCTGACAAATAACTTTGAGCTGAAATCAGCGTCAGGAAAAACATCCATCCCCTACACGATTCAGTGCAATGAAGCGAACTGTAAGGATACAGATTGGGTTAAAAATGGCGTCAATCAACTCGACAATAACCAAACAAGCTACGAGATTCAGTCGCCTAGCTCTGTGATAAATTTCGATCTCAATGTTAGCTACCAGAATATTCCTTCAACAGATGTGGAAACTGGCGCCTATTCAGGAAGCTTCACTGTTATGTTTGAGGAACTGTACTAATGAAACTATCGACTTTTTCTTTCGATAATGCTTTAACAACTAAAAGTTTTATCGCGAGCTTATTAATGCTACCTAACCTATGCTTGGCCGATGCTTCGCCGTTTTACATTGGTGCTGACGTGACTAACGCTGGTAAAACAAATTCTGAAGTATCTGACTCTGGATTTGGTGGTCAGTTTCTATTAGGTTACGACCTAACAAAAACATGGTCAGTCGAGGCTAGTACTGGTTATTACGGGCATATTAAAACCATGAAAGAACCGGACTCCCTGTATTCAGAAGTTGGCGAAGAAAGATTCAATAGCACTGATATTTCGTTACTCGCTACGATGCCGCTGTCACGCCACTATAACCTTTACGCTGGTGCAGGTATGTTATTAGAAGGGAATGCATGGTCACCCATTAGTCAACTTGGCGTGGAGTACGAGTTCAATGAGCAACTCGCAATAAAGTTCGGCTATAAGTTTATCTTTAGCGATGACCCAGAAAAAGATCTGCAAGTGTTAAGTATTGGAATGCGTTACCACTTCCCATCACAAAACAAATACGAGCCAGACCTCGTTGTTTATGAAGACCTTTCTGTTCATTCTACTTCCGAAGTGAAGGTCTATGAGCCTGAAATTATCGTCAAGGTTAAAGCTGAACCACAAGTTTGCCAGCCTATTCGCTACGTCGTAAAACAAGATGACTGGCTAATTAAAATTGCTCACCAACATCAGAGCACCTTAGAGGCGTTAAAGCAGATCAACGGTAACTTTGCCGATCTGGCAGATATCAATTTGATCTACCCCGGCGATGTTGTGTTTCTTCCTAAAACACAGTGTGAATAAATCATGTTGCTATATCTAAACTCAAAACAAGACGCGCTAGAACTCTATGATGATGAACCACTGATTCTTCTGGACTCAGTGTCTCTCACTTCTATTGAATTTAATGTTCTGAAAGTCCTATATGATAACAGTTATGATCCATGTACTCGTCAACAATTGAATCTAGCGGGATGGCCAAATCGTGTCGTTGGTCCGAATTCACTAAATGTCTATATCATGCATCTTCGAAAGAAGCTCAAGTCTCTCGTTCCTGAGTCAGAAATAAGGGTTGTGCCCTCTCATGGATACAAGTTGCAAATCCCGACATCGATTCAGTTAGTTGGTGAAGACCAACGGCCCAACATGAATTTAAGAGAAAGCCCCAAACAACGAAAGGTTTCATATATTAATGAAATTGGCTCCCCGTCTAAACGCACCAAAGTTAAAAGAAAACAGACCCAACCAAGCCATTCGACTTGTGAACACAACAAACGGCATATTCGTTGGGGTGACCTAATACTCACAGTCTGTATCTGGGCATATACTGTTGCACTCTATCACTCAATTTACAACTGAGGTTCTGCATCATGAATTTAAAGCGACCACTTATCATCATTCTTGCGGTTTTAGCAGTGCCTTACATCAATGCAACTGGCGGTGAGTTCTCTATATACAGCGACTACACTAAACAACGCGCCGAGATTCACTTGCAATTCTCACATGGCTTTTACTCATCAGTACAGTTTCTACCTAATGAAGTGGTGAGAAATGGGTATGGCATCTATGGGGTATTCAACGACACCGTGTTCATGCTCTCTCTCGACAGGGATTATCAGTTTATTAATCGCCATCTAGACGACAGTGAAGTGCTTAAGCTCGATTCGATTCACCATCTATCAAGGCTCAACGTCGCGCAGTTAAACTCTGATAAAAACACTATTCACATGCGAAAACGGTTAAAACATGAAAAAATCGAAAATATTCAATTTAAAGGTAAGTTGGGCTTCTGGTAAATTCTCACTTTGGAAGATATCTCTCGCCTTTTGTTTGCTTATTATCCTTGGCCCTTGGATACGCTTATTGGGTTCAGAATTTACAATCGAAAGTCGATTATTTAATCCAGAGCGTTCATTACATGTATACGCTAATTACGGTCTATTTACCTTTGTTTCTACTTTATCTGATGGTACAACGCGTAAAAGCTCAGGGATAATAGGCTTTACAAATAATTCGTTCTTTTTTCTTACTCTGAATTCTGAATTCCTTCATGTCAGAGACAACTTAACACCAGAACTAAAGCGTGATCTCATCAATGTAAATAATCGTTTCTTTGATACTCGTTTAAGTAAACAAGCCAATAATGAAATATTGATTACCTATGATGAAGAACTCGAATTTGAAGGTGTTCAAACTCAGCGGGCAAAAATTAGTGGAAACTACCCAACGATCGATTGATAGTTTCAAAGTTATAGACATCAAAAAATCCCCAATTGAGTAATGCCAGTCAGTTAATCTGACTGGCATTTTTCTTATTTCGAGGATACTTTTGGGGCTTTGACTTCACCCATCTTGGATATGACCTATCTTCACGTCTGGGTGGAAGTTTAAAATACCCCATTTGCTCCAACAGAGCTTCATAGTGCTTGGGGATATTACCAGGACTTGTCAGAGGGAGTGTTGCAAAGAACTGTGTAATAGCCATTGAGCAACTGGTAAAGCTAAGTTGATTCGGCCAGACACTACCTAGCTTTTTAGCTGCCGCAGTCATCCCTAATCGTATCAGGTTGTAGCAGAGTAATACTCCCCATAGTTCCTGCTCTATCATTTCTGGCTTCTTACTTCTGAGCGTGTATTCGCTGTTTAAGAGCGACTGTTTCATCTCTCTGTAACCTAACTCTATTTCCCAGCGGTATCGATAGAGTTCTGCGATTTCTTCACCAGGAAAACGCATCTCATCAACCACTGAGGTGAGTATTCGATATTGTTTGCCTTTTATCGTTTTACTGACGAGCCTTGCTTCAACAAATTCTGGTAAGTCACTGAACTTCTTACGAGATTGAGGAGTGGTTTTCAGGCGAACACGACAGTCATTTTTTCCAGAGCGATGGAGTACCTCATAGTTCAGGTCTTTTTTGGCTGGGATTAACCAGTGCCTTTCTATACCAGACTGGTGCCAACGATTCAGCAACCCTAAGGAGTAGTAACCTTTATCGAACATGGTCAATGAATGGTCGGGGGTTGTTTCAATTAGATCCTCTGCAAGTACCATTTCGTTTGTACGATAGCCTGAGAATGCACTGTTAATGAGTTGGTGGGTGGTGAGCTCCATATGGCAGACCATACGAATTTGAGGGTAAGTATTCTCACGATGCTGATTACTTTGTGTTTGAAAGACCTTATGATTTTCAGCCGTATCAGCGGTTCGCCACACAACGCCGTCAACAGCAAATAGATTGAGCCCAGCCCATGGCTCAAACGAGTTCACTTCGTATCCGTGTTGAGCAACGACCTTAAATACTTCTTTCACAGCATCAGACCCTAAGCGCTGCCTTGCTTGAACGATAGCACTCGGAGCGACTAAAGGCTTCTTATCAGGCAACATAATGTCCATTTGCGTGGCAATATCCCAGACAGATTTCTGTCGATAGAGCGCCATTCCAATAATTGACCACAGAACAGTCTCATGAGGTAAGCGTCGCTTTCTTACGGTGGCTACACTAGCTTGCTTAAACCCTTTATCAATAAGCTCTGGGGACAGTAATTCTGCATATTTTTCGAATGTATAGAATGTATTGCAAGACTTAAACGCAGTCGCTAACTCACTTTCAAAACGCATAAAAAAATCCGATACCAGATAACCGATATCGGATTCTTACATACTGATAGGATCGTTCAATTGATCCTGTAATTAATGCCTTAACTGATCGGCATTACCCAATTGAGGCTTTTCTGCTTAATTCAGTTTCTAGACGGAACTTAACGAGCTGAGCATTTATCAATCTCATACGTACCACCATGTATCTCTGTAGCTTCAACAAACGCTTCTGACGGTGAAGATGACTCAACGAGTTTAGAGTTTTCATCAGACCCACATCCATACAATATCAAGGTGATGCTGAGCAAAATTAAAGTTTTTTAATCAGTTCTAAACTTAAGTCCCTTATAAATATGCAGCAAAATGAGCGTTTACAATATATGCTTCAACATCGTTGTAATTAGTTGAACCACCAACACCTACCCAGTAAGGTTTCGTCGGATCAATATCCCCCCAATCAAAAGGAATGACAAAATCAGGCTCTGCGGGTCTTACTTCTGTTGATGATGAATAGTGGTAAAGCTGATTTCCTTTTTTTTGAAACCATAGATATCTATCGGCATGTCGAACATCTGCAGTCCCCGACCCTATATAATTGTTGTAACCCTGATAAAAGTTAAATTCATTCGTGAAAAACTGTGTGACTATATTGAAAGTGTCATTTGTCAACGGGGCCCCAGGCTGTTGTCTTGTCACGTCATACCAACTCATATTTGGTAAACTACCCTGCTGTTGTACAAAAAAGGAAGCCGCTCCATGACCTAAGTTTCCCTGATTTTTTATCTGGAAAGACATAATAAAATCAGCCCCATTAAAACTATCTTTGTAAACAGTGCTACTTCCCATACCTTCAGGAGAACTGTATGAAAACAAAACTGGGATACCGTTTATACCGATTTCAGGAAGTGGCAAGCCATACCGAATATCAACATGATTCCATTTGGCTGGCTCTGTCGTTTCTAGTGCAGAGGCATCTTCATCTGGAACAAATGTATAAAATTCAGTTCTTGAACTAAATTCTATTGCGATAACCGCTATATGAAACGTGGTATCAAAATAACTAACTTCAGCGGTACCATTTTCACCTACAATCAGTTGATCCGAAGATTCGCCTGAAGCAAACACACCATAATCATTCGAAACTTCCAGAACGATGTCTTGGAAAGTGCCAGCACCGCCATCAGGGTTCATCACTTCAATTTGATATATATATTCGTTCCCAAATGTTGATGTTAATTGGAGGACCGCAGAAAAATCCTTAACACTTGGATTACTCATATCCACACAAGTCGTGTACATACCAACGGTTTTTGATTGATTCCCGATAATCCCGTCATTCAAGTTCACAGTTGCAGCGTTGGTTTCGCTGACGTTTTCAGCTGTCCAATACTTAATACTTGTTGGCCAATTATGGCTAGTGAATGCACTGGTTTCATTGGTGACTAGGGTTTCTAATTCTCGCTGTAGTGGAAGACGCCCGCCACGTGTTTTGCAATACTGGCGAGCTTGGCTGAGAGTTTGTGTCACTATTTTTGAATTTTTAAGTCCTTGTGTTCCGTCCTCTGTATATGTTCCCGTATAAGAAGCATTAACATAGTCAGCGTACACTTGGGTCATTGGTGCAAAAAATCGAATCTCAGAGTCGATCATCGGATCATAAGTGACAATGTCTTGCCAGTCTTGGATCAACGAAAAATCAGCTTCGACTTCGATATAAACTTGCCCAACAGCATATCCTCCGCGCCCATCTGTCACCGTATAAGCAACCTCATGTGGGCCGGCTTCCGATGACTGAAACGTAAACGTATGTTCAGTTGTTGACGTAATCTCCGTTTCTGCGTTATAGGCACGTACAGAATCTAAAATCACACTATCTTCAGCGTCAGATACATAGTCTGTTAGGTCAATTTCAACCGACATGTCTTTGGCTAGCTTGCCTTCTCTAATATAGTCATTAGCGATTGGTGGTGTATTACCAGTATCGGAAACTGCTACATCAATGTTCCCCAACTTGACTGAAGAACCATCACTCATTGAGTACATAATGCGTGTCACACCAATATCTGCCGGTGAATATGTGATCGTATTACTTACTGAGTCTACTTGCGCGGAACCAGTACCTAATAAAGTCACCTCTTCCGAAACCGTATATGTTGAAGTATCCAAATCACTCGAAAGTTCTTCAGCCAAATCAATAATAATCGACGCTTCAACATCTGTTGTTGCTGAAAGATTTGGCAACGTATTGTCATCCGCGGTTTCTGAAACGGATACCCTTGCGAATGATGAAGCTTGCCCAATGTAAGCTTCTTGATCTACGGGTTCCACTGTATATTCAAATTGGCACTCCCCCACCTGATCAGATAAGGTTGTAAACGTCATACCCTCAACAGAAGTTACTTCGCAAGCTGTTCCATTACTGACCAAGTTCACCGCCGTTAAACGAAAATCAATGTCCGAATCTACTTGAACAACGGTTTGAGATTCAATGTCTACTAGCGCTTTCGATTTCATCACTGAAGCTTCAATAGAAACTTCTAATGGCGAAGAGGGCTGTTGAGGTTGAGAACTTGAACCAGTATCACCAGAACCTCCACCGCATGCTGTCAGCGCAGAAATACTAAGGGCTATTACACCTAAATTTATTGCTTTCATAGTCATTCCTAATACGCAGCCATATCTAATTCAGTTATTCTATAATTCTTTGATCTATAACCATTTTTACCACCAACTGACAACCAATAAGGTTCAGAAAAGTCGACACCTCCTTTAATGTCAAACTTGCCCGACGGTTCATTTGGCCTTTCCTCTGTCAAAGAAGTGAACACATAAACGGTAGTATCACGCTTGTCGAACCAATAAAAACGATCTGTATCTCGCAAGTTCATGTTTTGAGAGCTAGAAACCACTCCTCCTTCGAATAGCGATACCGGCATAGAGCCATATAAACTAACGTTCAATCCAAAAGAGGATGGTTCATTTTCTAGGTATGGACGGGTGTTTCCTGTTTTCATTGTCCCATCGCTCTCCCATGTTGATTGATCGGTTCCAATCTGTTGAATTGATACAGAAAAATCGCCTTTATCCGCAACACTATCGCTCTGAACCCTAAAACGGATAATAAAGTTTTCCCCAAAAAATGGCGAATTGTAGATATGGAATAGCTTACTTTCCTCTTCGCTAGGCATTAACATTAGTCCATCAGCATCAGCTAACAACACGCCGCTGTTCCAGTACTCATCGCTGCTCCAAAGCGATGGTTGGGTTACATCAATCTTCATCTGATCATCCTCTGGAGCGAAAGGCTGTAAGTAATCTTGCGAGCTCACTCTAGTCGTAATCACTTCATTAGCAAAAGAAATATCAAAATACGCGTCGTCTAGTTCTCCGTAAGCATTTGCTATTAATTGTGTTACTGATTCTCTATTTAAAAAGACACCTCGTTGGTTAACTGATTCAAGAACAACATCAGCAAAGGCGGCAGGGTTTCCGTCTGGGTCTGTCACGTGAATCTCATATTCATAGCGATTAGAAACTCTCTCACCAGCCGTAAAATCCACGTCAAAATCCTTAACACTTGGATTACTCATATCCACACAAGTCGTGTACATACCAACGGTTTTTGATTGATTCCCGATAATCCCGTCATTCAAGTTCACAGTTGCAGCGTTGGTTTCGCTGACGTTTTCAGCTGTCCAATACTTAATACTTGTTGGCCAATTATGGCTAGTGAATGCACTGGTTTCATTGGTGACTAGGGTTTCTAATTCTCGCTGTAGTGGAAGACGCCCGCCACGTGTTTTGCAGTACTGACGTGCTTGGCTGAGAGTTTGTGTCACTACTTCTGAATCTTTAAGCCCTTGCGTTCCGTCCTCTGTATATGTTCCCGTATAAGAAGCATTCACGTAGTCTGCATACACTTTTGTCATTGGCGCAAAGAAACGAATATCCGAATCAATAACAGGGTCGTAAGTAACGATATCTTCCCAATCCTGAATCAAGGAGAAATCCGGCTCGACTTCTATGCGTGCTACTGCTGTTGTATACCCACCCATGTGATCACTTACCGTGTATGCGACATCGTGTGGTCCAGGTTGTGTAGATGAAAATTCAAATTGGGTATTTGTTACATTGGTTGGGTCATACAGTGACGTTGTTGAGTTGAAGTCCTGCACCCCAACAAGTTGTACGTCGTCTAGGTCTACATCTGATATATAATCAGTTACATCCACCACAATGTTTTCACCCAATAATACTAACTCACTAAAGGCGAAATCTTCCGCTGTGGGTGCGGTATTATAAGTAACCTCTGAAGTCGCAATCGACAGTGAGCCTTGTTGAATAGACTCACCGTTTTGGTAGCTGTAATACACCTCAGTTTGACCTTTGGCCGTTGGCGTGAATTCAATCTGATGAGTGCCAGATACACGAGCGATACCTGAACCTAGGCTGATAACACTGTCTTGCAGTACAAAGTCATTACTCGGTAAAGATGAACCTAGCTCACTCGCCAGATTAATAACTATCATCTGTGATTCAATGGTTGACGCTGTAATACGAGGAAGTATGGTAGACGAGTAATTCTGCCCCATAGCAACTCGTGCATATGCAGTTGTCATTGAAGTGCCGGTTTCAGTCGTTACTTCATACTCGAACAAGCAGTCGTTAACATCAGACGAATAGACATTAAAACTACCTTCACTAATACCTTGAACTTGGCACGTATCATCAGATAGAGAGCGAGCATTGGTTACAACAAAATCTTGGTTGTTCGACGTATGAACATGCTCAGTAAGATCAATAGTGAAGCTTTGTGCTACTAGTGAGTTATCTTGAATATTTTGCGCAGAAATTGAGGCAGTTCCAGTTGGTGATTCAATAACGACTTGTTCTCCACCAGAATTAGATTCACCACCACAGCCTACTAGCAAGACTGCTAAACTGACTGAGCTAAACACATTTAGTGTTGAATTCCGTTTCAAAAAATCACTGTTGAATTGACACATTAAAAGCACTCTGATTAATGAAGTAGATCTGCATTATGAACTTTGTCTCACTTCTACTCCATTAAATAGCTATGATTCATTATTAAAAATTAAACCATTGAAAATTATAGCTATTAATTCAAAATTCATTACCTTTCAAACTTCTAAATTTTTCTAAATCTCGGTATGAATTTCGAGAAAGACTGTTTAATAAACATTCAATCACATTAAGTTAACTCCTCTACCCATCCTCTCCATACTGCCCGACTCATTCACATTGACACGGCAAACCGCTATGAACCAAACCAAGATTGACCGCGTGTATAAACTCGCGCTTGGACACAAATACTCCCTCGATGCTCTAAGGTTGCTACAGCCAATGCGTCAACATTCAATGGAAACCTACGAGCACACATTAAGGGTGTGTTTGCTCTCTTATTCATTTGGCGAGTACTTAAAATTTAATGAAGAACAGTTAGAATTAATTTTCGATTCCGCTCTTGTTCACGACTTAGGTAAGTTAAAAACACCTATCAACATACTTCATAAAAATGGGAAATTGACACCAATAGAACGCCAGTTAATGAACAAGCATGTTGAAGGCTCGTACACTATGACCAAGCAAATTCCTGAGTTAGAACTCGCTTCAATTCTGGGTGCTTTGCATCATGAACGATGGGATGGGAATGGTTACCCTCTAAGATTGAAAGGAGAAGAAACGCCTCTGATTGGACAGGCTCTAGCTCTTATCGACACGTGGGATGCTATGACATCAACAAGAGCTTATCGTACAGGCATACCTGCTGATAAAGCACTGCGTATTCTATTTAATGAAAGATCGAAGGGGCAGTTTAATCCATCACTTGTCGATAAGTTCATTACCTTTATCACGACCACTTAGTAACACTCATTGATTCATCGAATAGGTGGAGATAACGCCAAAAAAGCTAAACAAGTGGCTTTCGAATACGGTTGCGAATTGAAAAGAGTAAGACGCTCCAGAAACTGGCAAATCAATGGTGAAATAAGCCAACTAAAGTGTGTAGTGACAAAGCTAAGCGAGATGGATCAACAAGCGATGCTGTTTTTAATCACTAAAGTGAATGATAAGATCAGAACATTGGAAGAGAAGCTTGAGCCACGTGAAAATAAACTCACAAGGCTCGTACTAGAAAATCCGAACGTTACGCTATCCGAGCTAATGGCATTGACCCATTGTTCAGTCACCGAAGCTCGGACAGCCCGCTTTGCTGCGGAAGATTTCTGACTATGTCTGCGTAATATTACGACTTACGCAGAGCGCAAAGAAGAGAAATAGGTAGGATACTTCTGGCGGATATAACGCTGCTCTTCCACCATATGCTTGAAACCCGGCCCGCTAGTTAAGTGAACCACAACTTCATCTTGTTGAAAACGTAAGACCTTTCCTGATATTTTAATCGAACTATCACTGCGCATATGAACCGTTCCAGACATTGACAGCCCCTGATATAAGGCCGTAGCCCGTGGCATTTCGATACGGATACCTTGTTCTGATATTTCGCTAACATGAAAAAGCTCATCATCAATTTTGACGACAGGTCTAGCTCGTTTAGGATACTTTAAACGGTAATACTGCCGTTTTTGTATAAAATCTTTATCGTCCATAATCTAACCCAGTTTTTATTTCAGCTCGCCGCCTTACAGGCAATGGCGATTTGGGAAACCAACAGTTTATCATCTATTATCGGCCTTAGAAGTAAAAACATGAAGCCAAATCCTGTCATCGAGCGACGCACACAACACAATAGTGTAGATAATTTATCGCTAAAGAAGAGAAACGAGAGATAAATCACTCTAAATCCTATATAGTGCGCGGCTAAAATGAAGAAATGTAGGCTGTCTGCTTAAGGAACTCGTAAAATGTCATTTTCATCTCAAGGTTTTGCACCTGAACTTGTTAAAGCTCTTGCTGAGTGTGGATATGAAAAACTCACACCAATTCAAGAACAAGCCATTCCCATGGCTCGTAAAGGGCATGATATTTTTGCCACTGCGCAAACTGGTACGGGTAAAACAGCCGCGTTTTCACTCCCTGTTATTCAACACCTGTTAGACAGCGGTAAAGCCCCATCCCGCTGCACTGCACGTGCCCTTATTTTAGCTCCGACTCGTGAGTTGGTGGCACAAATCGCCCAAAACATTAAAGACTACGTGAAATACACGTCGTTAAGCGTTGCTGCGGTTTATGGCGGTAATAAAATGTCATCGCAAGTTCGTCAACTTGATTTAGGTGTCGATATTTTAGTGGCCACGCCAGGACGCTTGGAAGAACACCTCAGTGAAGGCAATGTTTCACTCTCTCAACTTGAGTTTCTCGTTTTTGATGAAGCAGACCGTATTTTGGATATGGGTTTCATTACTCCTGTTCGTAAAATTATGTTGGAAGTTGAAACATCGCCTCAAATTATGATGTTTTCCGCTACCACATCGACACAGTTAAACCAGCTTGCTGGCGATATTTTACGCAAGCCGAAACGCATTAGTGTTGATCGTGCGAACACAACTGCAAGCACTGTGGCCCACGTCGTTTATCCTGTTGATCAAGAACGTAAAACCGAGCTCCTTTCAGAACTCATTGGCCGTAAAAACTGGCGACAAGTGCTGGTATTTGTGAACTACAAAGAAACGGCTAATGAAGTGGTTAAAGAGCTAAAACTCGATGGCATTAAAGCCGTACTATGCCATGGTGATAAAGCACAAAGTGCTCGTCGCCGCGCCTTGGATGAATTCAAAGAAGGTAAAGCACGGGTGATGGTTGCCACCGATGTGGCTGCGCGTGGTTTAGATATCGAAGACCTCCCTCATGTTATTAACTATGATATGCCTTTCCTTGCTGAAGATTATGTGCACCGCATTGGACGTACCGGCCGTGCAGGCAAACAAGGACATGCCGTTTCTTTTGTTAGCCGTGAAGAAGAATTAACTGTTGTTCAGGTAGAAAGCTTGATTCAGCAGCGTATTCGCCGAGTAGAGCAGCCAGGTTACGAACCGAAAAAGCGTGATGCGTATATTGAAAAACTCAATACTAAAGATGCATTTAAAAATCGCCAAGGTCGCCGTAATAATCCTAACGAAGACAAACCCGATCAAGCCTCTGCCGAGCGTCGTTTATCAATGATGAACCGCTTAAAAACTCGTCGTAAGTAAATAAATTGCGTTCGAACAATCATACGAGAGCTGCGCATTGCGCAGCTTTTTTGTTGTATCGGTATCCAATATTGACTCACCGCACACCGTCAAACGCTATGTCCCATAGTGATAACTATTTTTAATGGTGTATGCTAACGCTTTAGCTTTCCAAACGGATTTTTTTGATGAACAGTACGTTACTCTTAGCGTTTATTCCTACGTTCTTTTTTGTTTCCATCACCCCTGGTATGTGCATGACCTTAGCACTCACTTTAGGAATGAGTATTGGCTACCGACGCACATTATGGATGATGGTTGGAGAACTGGTTGGTGTTGCTGTGGTTTCGGTCGCAGCAGTACTAGGAATAGCTTCTATCATGCTAAGCTTTCCATGGCTGTTCACGCTCTTCAAAACGGTTGGGGCACTCTATTTAGGTTATCTCGGCGTTCAAATGTGGCGTTCAAAGGGAAAGCTTGCACTCAGCAATGAACAGCAACCCACGAAGGTGGGCAAAGACTGGGATCTCATCGTGCAAGGGTTTGTAACCGCGATTGCAAACCCCAAAGGCTGGGCGTTTATGATATCGCTACTGCCACCTTTTATTGATAGCGATGCCCCACTCACCCCACAGCTACTTTTGCTGGTTTCCATTATTTTACTTTCAGAATTTATCTGCATGACCCTTTACGCGACGGGTGGTCGAAGTTTAAAACGTGTTCTGGGACATTCTGAAAACGTACGCTTACTGAATCGCGTCTCCGGAACGTTAATGATTGGCGTCGGGATTTGGCTGTTAGTGAGCTAAAAAATTTATTTTAAGCTAAATCATAACCTTACTTTTTTAATGAGAATTTTGTGTGAAATTTAATCAAAGGTTGAGTTGACGGCCTGTGTGAACAGATCTATTTTTTCTATTGGTTATTACAACACTGGAGGTTATAGAAATGAAACGTGCGAGCTCAACCTATCGACTACAGTTAATCAAAGAAGTCGCAACGCGGCATCAACGACAACTTTCTAACGATCCTATGGCGAACTACATTCAACAGTTGCTCGATAGTAAACCAGAGCTAGAACACCCCGACATTAATAGACGCTTCAATGGTAATCATTTTGATGAACGAGTTGGTGGTTGGGTGAGCGATCATTGGGGATTAAAGTAACCCCTTAGAATAGATCCTGCTGTGGGCTAATGGCCTGCCCTGCACTTTTTGCTTCTTGCGTTTTGTGTTGCATTTTCCGCTTATAACGTTGTCGGCAAAGCTTTATCACATGTAACTGCTGAGCAGGCGTCATCGAAAGCCAGTTAAAACGCTCTTCTCTTTTTCTCATGCATCCGTGGCAGTAGCCTTTATTGTCTACAGTGCAAACACCGATACAGGGGCTTGGTACATTAAAAAATTCAAGTTGCTCCATATTTAGCTCAGCAGTCTGATGTATTTCTAATAGTGTTATATACTTATTTCTGTGTCATTTAGCGGTTACAAGACACAACGAATATAAAACAATAACCTTATACTGACAAAAACGCCGTTCGATTTAATATACTTACCACGTTTTCAACATTCTGGAGTCGTATAATATGAAGCTTAGTTCAAAAAAGTTACTTGCTGCAATTTCTCTACCTGTACTCATGACTGCCTGTGCAAGTAATGGTGATAACGTGAAACAAATCACGGCTCAAGATCTGCAGCACCACAACTGGCAACTTGTCCAAATTGATGGCAAAGAAGTTACCAATGCCGATAAACAAAAGGCACCACGTCTTGAAATCGGTGAAAAAATGATGGCAAGTGGTAATGCGGGGTGTAATAACTTCTTTGGCCAAGCTGAGTTGAAAGACAACCAGTTCCGCATCGAAAAAATGGGCATGACTATGATGATGTGTGTTGGCGATGTGATGGACACAGAGCAGGCATTCTCTCAAACGCTTTCTGATTGGAGCGACATCACTGTCACCAAAGACGGGCTAACATTGAAGAATGATGTACACACGCTGACATTTACCCTGCGTGACTGGGTAAACTAATTTACGCGAATGTACTCCTTTTAAAAATGGCAGCGTTAATCGCTGCCATTTTTCTATCTGTTGCTCTCTATTTCAATGATGCTCGAGAGCATCCTGATTACGAGAAAACTAGCGCTTTTAAACTTGCTTGTGGATCGATATCTTCAAACTCAGGTGGGTTTTCTAAACGCTGTTGAAAAGTAAGCGAAGGAGCTTCTACCTTCATACCTTCAATAAGAAAATCACACGTTACCGATGGCGAATTAACGCACGCTAGTACTTCACCTCCTTGAGCAAGTAGATCTGGAAGGCGACGTAAAATCTTTTGATAATCTTTGGTTAATGCAAAACTACCTTTTTGGAATGATGGCGGATCGATCACAATCAAATCATAAGGACCTGATTTTTTAATTTTCCCCCATGACTTGAAAATATCATGTCCAAAAAACTTCACTTGGCTAAGGTTATGGCCATTTAATATGTGGTTTTCTCGACCTTTCGATAGCGAGGCTTTTGCCATATCGACATTTACTACGCTATCAGCACCACCTTGCATTGCCGCAACAGAAAAACCACAAGTGTAAGCAAATAAATTCAAAACGTTTTTATGCTTGGCATTAGCTTGTACCCATTCACGGCCACAGCGCATATCCAAAAACAAGCCAAAATTTTGGTTACGGCCAATACTTAACTGATATTTCAAGCCATTTTCAATCACAACAGGAAAGGCATCTAATTCTCCCCATAACACCTCAGAAGGAGCACCTTCAGCATAACGGTGTTGCAGTAAAATACAGCGCCCCTGCTTTTGCTGCCATAGAGGACTGTTTGTCAGGCAAACCAGCCCTTGCTTTAGATCAACTAAAAAAGCATCGTCCACCGCTTTAAATAGGTTGACGACCAATTGACCTTGGAGCCAATCGCACGTTAGCTGCTCTAAACCTGAAAACCTGCGACCACGACCATGGAATAAGCGCCGAATTTCATCTGGGCCTTGTGCGAGTTGCTGTTCAATGTGTTCAAAAAAAAGGGCAAGTGCTGAGCATTGCATGTTGTGTTCTGTCATTTTTTTACTTTCGGCCAAGCTAAATTCCAAGGAGCTAACCAAGATTCAATACCTTGGCAAACTATCGTTGAGTTCCACTGATGACCCATATCATCTTGATTACGTGGATCACATATAAATTGATACTGATGATTAAGATACGAGAACCTTAAAGCAAAGGCGTGTAAATATCCTCGGTCAGCTACATTACTACCATTATAAATGGGGTCCCCCACAATAGCTGAACCAATCGATTTTAATGCAACCCTTATCTGATGAGTTTTACCAGTCAATGGCTTACATAAAAAGAGACGCTCACCTGGTTCTGCTGTCAGTGAAAAAAATTGTGTGATAGCAGGGTTATTATAAGTATTCATCAGTTTCCAAGCAGAACGTCTTGAACGCTCCATATCACCACTGATTAAACCCTGTTTTTTCTTAGGCTTGTTGCTACCCAGTGCTAGATAGTATTTTTCCACTTCTCGGTCAGCAAACGCTTGCGACAAAAGACTCGCCGCTTGCTGTGTACGTGCGAGCAATAAAATACCTGACGTCATTTTGTCCAGACGATGAACAAGATAAAGCTGTTGATCACCGGAAACTTTACCAACTTCCTGCAATAGCATGGTCTCGCCATCATCTTTATGAACAGAAACATTTGGGTATTTATTGATGATCAGAAAATCGGAATGTGTATAAAGAATATCGAACATACAGCCTCTCATGATAAGGCTGGGATTATACCTTTAAAAAACAATAATCGGCAGGATAGAGTGAGCTTTATTGATAAAACAAAAGCGGTGAATACACCGCTTTTGTTTAAGTATTAAACTTAAAGAATCGAGTAGAGGAATACCGCCATGATCGCCACAGGGCAAACGATTCGTACATACCAAGGCCAGATCTTCCAAAATAAACCTTGCTCGATCTCTGGATTGCCTTGTTTAAGCTCTTCAAGAACTTTATTACGCTGCCAGATCCAACCCACTACAATCGCCCACACCACACCCAGTAATGGCTGCATATAGACTGTTGATACATCGGCAATCAGGCCAAATAGTGCACCAAAATTAAGTGAAATAACGATGCTAAGTATTAGAATGGCACCACCAATCAACCATGTTGCTTTACTACGATCCATTTTCAGTTCGTCTTGAGCACAAGAAACCGGTACTTCTAATAATGAAATGGAAGAGGTTAATGCAGCGATGACCATCAGGATAAAGAAGCCAACGCCAATAATCATCCCGCCAGAGCCCATAGTGTCAAACATTGCTGGTAATACCGCAAAGACAAGGTCACCAGAGCTCAATAGATTGCCTGCACTATCAAAGATTTCAACCCCGTGATTTTTTGCAACATACATCGCAGGAAGAATCAAAAGACCTGCAGCGAAGGCGACACCTGTATCAATCGCAGCCACTTGAGCGGCTGTCTTCGGTAAATTAACATCTTTTTTGATATATGAACCGTAGACCATCATCGAACCCACACCGAGTGACAATGAGAAGAAAGCTTGCCCCATTGCATCCACTAAAAGACCCGCGTTGATGTGTGATACATCAGGCACAAGGTACATTTTCAAGCCTTCCATTGAACCATCTTGAGTGAAAATATACGCAATCATCACGGCAAACAGCACAAATAGAACAGGCATCAGACGGGTTGACCATTTCTCAATACCGTCGGCTACGCCTTTTTGCACCACATAAATCGTCAGCAATGAAAAGAGCGAGGCTAGAACAACATTACGAGCACCACTAAAATTCACTAACCAATCAGCGGCTGATTGTAATCCTACCATTTCTAAAATCGGCGCGGCAGCAAAGCCCATCAACCAACCCGCAAGAATAGAATAAAAGCTAAGAATCATTGAAGCCGCAACCATCGCTATCGCACCGAATAGAGCCGCCGCTTTCTTATTTTTTGTCCAAATTGATTTCAAAGAAGCAATAGGGTTTGACTGACCATGACGACCAATCGTTAACTCTGCGACCAACATTGGATAAGCGATCAAAAACACCATGGCCAAATAGATGACTAAAAATGCCGCACCGCCATTACTAGCCGCTTTGGTTGGGAAGCCCCATACGTTACCTAAACCAACAGCCGAACCAGCTGCCGCCATGATAAAACCAATTCTCGAAGAGAAATGACCTCTTGAACTACTTGCCATAAGATATTTACCAAAATTGTGTTTGCCAAGCGATGCTAAAATTGAGTGTAAACTTTTAGTTACACTTATAAGAATATTGAGTCGCACCAAGATGATGGCAAGTAAATCAGTTTAAGATTAGGATTGGAAGCCCGAACAGCATAAATTATGGGTTTCACCATCATTTCGCAGCTTAATCGTTGCTTTTTTGTGCTCAGCTCTTATTTTTTAAACTGCTGTTATCAAATTGGTAACACCATTCATCTGTCACTGTTTTCATATTATTTACAGCAATAAACTTTCTTACTTCCTCCTTTCCCTTTACTATCTTTACTTACTCTAGCGACAAGATTGACTGCATGGATAAGGTTTACCACATTCTTACATTAGCTGGCATTGCAATATATTGGTTGCTGGTTGCCGCTGTTACATTACGCGTTGTATTGAAACGTAGAGCCGTAAGCGTTTCGCTTGCATGGCTGATGGTTATTTATATCATTCCTATTGTTGGGGTGATTTTCTATTTTCTGATTGGCGAGCTCAATTTAGGTCGAAAACGAGCCGAACGAGCAAAAGAAATGTTCACGCCTTATGAAGGCTGGTTTAGGCAACTTAACGACTGCCAAGCTCATGCTCCAGAAGGTATGGGCGCTCATATCTACAAGATTGACGAACTTTGCAATCACCGAATGGGAATACCAGCACTAAGTGGCAACACACTTTCGCTTCAAACCTCTCCCAATGAAATCTTGCATTCTATTATCGACGACATAGAAGCTGCAAAAATCAGTATTCAAATGGTTTTTTACATCTGGCATCCAGGTGGATTGGCTGATTCTGTTGCTTCAGCACTTATCCAAGCAGCCAAGCGCGGTGTACAGGTTAAACTGTTACTTGATTCAGCAGGCAGTCCGCGATTTTTCAGAAGCCATTGGCACCAAATGATGAAAGATGCTGGCATTGAAGTCGTTCAAGCACTAGAAGTCAGCCCTTTACGGATTTTTTTACGCCGCCTCGATTTAAGGCAGCATCGAAAAATCATTATCATTGATGATCAAGTCGCTTACACCGGGTCGATGAACCTCGTTGACCCAGCTTACTTCAAGCAAAATTCTGGCGTTGGTCAGTGGGTGGATATCATGGTCCGCGTAACTGGCCCTGCTGTTAATGTGCTGTCTGCCATCCATTGCTGGGACTGGGAAGTGGAAACGGGGACTCGCATGTTGCCCAACACTCCGGAATGCCAAATAACCCCAGATCAACCACAACACCCTGTTCAGGTTGTTCCATCAGGTCCAGGTATGCCTGAAAACTTGATATTACAAGTGCTGACACTGGCCATTAACCAAGCCAATAAGTCAGTAAGAATAACCACCCCTTACTTTGTGCCAAGTGCGGATTTACTGGCCACACTAAAAATGACGGCGCAACGTGGTATTAATGTTGAACTGATCATTCCCCATAAAAATGACTCTACGATGGTACAGTGGGCTTCACGTGCCTTTTATGGAGAATTGCTTGAAGCTGGTGTGAAAATCTATGAGTTTTACGGTGGCTTATTACATACAAAATCGGTAGTGATCGATGAGCAGTTCTGTTTAGTCGGCACCGTCAATATTGATATGCGCAGCTTATGGCTAAACTTTGAGGTCACTCTCGCCGTTGATGATCAATCATTTACTAAAGAAATGCATTGGTTACAGCAACATTACATTGAGCAATCTCATGCTGTTGACTACAGCGAATGGGAACAACGCCCGCTTCATCATCGTTTTTTTGAACGTTTGTTCTATTTATTCAATCCTCTACTATAAGTTTTTATCATTTCGGGGTTGCCAACCAAGGCAGCTCCATGTTTTAAATAGACGATTATCTTTCCAGACAAGGATTTCTGATGTCAGAAGGCAAAAAGACTCAACTCGTGACAGCGGGGCGTGACAAAAAGTGGACAAATGGGGTAGTCAATCCGCCAATTCAACGTGCATCGACAGTGGTTTTTGATAGCGTTGCGGAAAAAAACCATGCGACGATAAACCGTGCAAATAAAACCTTATTCTATGGGCGTCGTGGCACACATACTCACTTTGCTTTTCAAGAGGCGATGGTCGAAATTGAAGGCGGCGCAGGCTGTGCACTTTTCCCGTGTGGAGCTGCGGCAATCGCCAATGCCATTCTTTCCTTTGTTGCAACTGGCGACCATATATTGATGGTCGATACCTGTTATGAACCGACCCGTGATTTTTGCGAAAAAATCATGAAGAAAATGGGTATAGAAACCACCTACTACCCTCCAACGATTGGCGAAGGTATCCGCGAGTTAATTCAACCGAATACTAAGGTACTCTTTACTGAATCGCCAGGTTCAATCACCATGGAAGTGCAAGATATCCCAACCCTTTCACGCATTGCTCATGAACAAGATATTGTCGTGATGCTAGATAATACTTGGGCGGCAGGCGTTAACTTCTCACCTTTTGAACATGGGGTTGATATCTCGATCCAAGCGGCAACCAAATACATAGTTGGTCACTCAGATGTGATGCTAGGCACCGCCATCGCCAATGAAAAGCATTGGGATCAACTACGAGAACAGAGCTACTTAATGGGGCAATGTATCTCACCTGATGATGCTTACTTAGGTTTGCGTGGTTTAAGAACCCTTGATGTTCGCTTACGCCAACATGAAAAAAACAGCTTGGAAGTCGCAAAGTGGCTTGCTGATCGCCCAGAAGTCGACCATGTTCGCCACCCAGCGCTGGAGTCCTGTCCTGGTCATGAGTTTTATAAACGTGATTTCACTGGCGGAAATGGCCTGTTCTCCTTTGTGTTGAAAACGAGCAATCCGCGAGCAACCACAGCCTTACTCGATGGCATGAAGCATTTCAGCATGGGTTATTCGTGGGGAGGCTTTGAAAGCTTAATTCTTGCTAATGAACCAAAGAGTTTTGATTCGTTGAGAACCGTAGCCAATCCGCATTTCTCAGGAACCTTGATTCGCTTACATATCGGTTTGGAAGATGTTGAAGACCTCATTGCTGATTTAGACGCGGGGCTAGAGCGCTATACTCAACAACTCAATCAGTAATCATTGAACAATCAGTAATCATTGAAATAGCACAGCAAATACAAAAAGGCCGCCCTATGAAACGAGCGGCTTTTTTTATTGAATATCGCTACGATTGCTTTAATTGTTGCTCTTCTAGCATCAGTCTTGCGTAGCGCGGCGCTGTCCAAAGCGTTGGCAGCAATATCAAGGAAACGGGCACCGCAGTAATAACAATAAACGACTGTAATGCAGAAACACCACCTTCCCCTAAAGAAATCAATGCAATCGCAATCGCTCCCATCATGATGCCCCAAAACGCACGTAAATAGGGGTGCGGGTCATTATTAGCACTCATGACTACAGGAAATGGAAGCTGCTAAGTAAAACCTGCGCTCACACTACCGAGTTGTGCAATTTCAAAATCTAAACCAGAACCACCGAAGTTAGTTAAGTTCGCTGTGGACAGCCTTCAAGATGGTCGTTGACCATACCAACTGCCTGCATGAATGCGTAGCAAATTGTTTCTCCAACAAATTTGAAACCACGTTTTTTCAAAAATTGGCTCATTGCTTTTGAAATTTCAGTTGCAGCAGGCACCTCCCCCATCGAATGCCAATGATTGACAATGGGACGTCCATCGACAAACTGCCATAACGCGTTAGATAATGAGCCATATTCTTGCTGAAGCGCTATTGCTGCTCGCGCATTAGAATATACAGAGGCAATCTTTCCTTTGTGTTTCACCACATCAAAATGCTCAATAATGTATGGCACTCGGGCCTCATCATATTGCGCTAGAACTTGAAGATCATACCCTTCAAACGCGACACGATATCCTTCACGTTTTTTTAAGATGGTGATCCAACTTAGGCCAGCTTGCGCACCTTCCAAGGTAATGAACTCAAACAAAACCGTATCGTCATAAACCGGAACTCCCCACTCTTGGTCGTGATATTCACGTTCAAGTGGATGATTCATTGCCCATGCACAAGTAGTATCGTGATCGCTCATCGTTAATCCTTAAAGGTTATGCTTTTCAAAAGTAGTGCCCCTGTTCATCAGAGGCACTGTGACTTGAAATAATCAACTAGCTATTTGGGTACCGCTACCTTATGAAAGAGTCGGTATAACACAGGAACCACTATCAATGTCAGGACCGTAGCAAAACCCAAACCAAACATAATGGTTACCGCCATTGGCTTGAAGAAAATATCAGGCAGAAGTGGCAGCATACCTAAAATCGTTGTAATTGCCGCCATACAAACCGGGCGAACACGACTTAGTGAGGCATCGACGACCGCCAGATAAGGCTCCTTCCCCGAGTGCATCTCAATTTCAATTTGATCTAATAGCACAATACCGTTTTTCAGCAACATGCCTGACAAGCTCAAAAAACCAAGCAATGCCATGAAGCCAAATGGTGTGTTAAGAGCTAATAGCCCTGTGGTCACCCCTATCAGCGCTAGGGGTACCGTTAACCAAACAATCAGCGGCTCTTTAACGGAGTTAAACAAGAACACCGTAATTAAGAACATAAACAAATAACCCAGTGGCATGGTTTTAAATAGTGATTCTTGAGCATCGTTTGATGACTCATACTCTCCTCCCCATTCAAGCGAATAGCCTGCTGGTAACTTGATCGCTTCTATTTGAGGCTGTAAACGCTTTTGTAATGTTGACGCCGTCTCTTCACCGAGAAGATCTGGGTCTGCCATAACGGTCAGCATACGCTTGCGGTTTTTACGTACGATGAGAGGATCCTCCCAGCGCATTTCATAACCCAACGTGACTTGCTGTAAAGGAATATAGTCGCCAATAACAGGGCTCCATAATTTCATCCCTTCAATGTTACGAATATCAACCCGTTCATCTTCAGGTAAGCGAGCCACAATCGGCATCAAGGTTGTACCATCTCGATACACACCAATCGTTTTACCGGAGAATGACATCGCAAGAAACTCATCAACGTCAGTTTTTGTCACACCGTAACGTCTTGCTTGGCTTTCATTAAATTGTGGTTCAATAACCTTGGTGCGTTCTCGCCAATCATGACGAACATTATAAGCGCCCTTGTCGGCGTACATAATGTCCATCACTTGCGTGGCAATTGACCGTAATACAGTTGGATCTGAACCAACAATTCGAGCTTCAATTTTTGCACCGCCACCAGGACCCAATTCAATTTGCTTTAACTTGTAGTTAATTTCTGGGAAATTTTGGTCAACGTATTGTCTAAAACGCTCCATTAACGGGGCAAGAGCTTCATAACTTGCAACACGTGTTGTAATTTCACCGTAGGCGGCATAGCTCTTTTCTGGAGCATAAGTCAACATAAAGCGCTGTAAACCTTTACCCGCCGTTGTAGTGATATGTTCAACATCATCTTGCTCAGACAACCAACGTTCCAATACTTTTAATTTGGTATTAGTGGCTCGTATATCTGTACCTTCTGGCATCCAAACATCAACCAAAAACATCGGCGTCGTTGATGATGGAAAGAAAGCTTGCTTTACATGGGTGAAACCATAAACACTGGCGACAAGAGCAAGAACTAAGATACCCATCGTCATCCACGCTCGTTTCATACAAAATTCTAAGAAGTTTTTGTAGATAACGAAAACCATACCGTTGTATGGATCACTGTCTTCTGAACCTTCTGCAAATTTTTGGCCTTTAAAGAAGAGATCAGCAAAAAATGGCGTCAGCGAGATAGCGGTGAACCAACTGAGCATCAGTGAAATAAGTAGTACCGTAAACAAGGTGCCACAGTACTCACCCGTTGCATCTTCGGATAAACCTATCGGCGCAAAAGCCGTTACCGCAATCACCGTTGCCCCTAATAGCGGCCATTTGGTTTGAGTAACGATATCAGTAGCCGCTTGCATTCGGGTACGTCCTTTTTGCGTCCCTATTAATATGCCCTCGACTACCACAATCGCGTTATCCACTAACATCCCTAGCGCTATGACTAATGCTCCGAGAGAAATTCGTTGTAGATCAATTCTGAAATACTGCATGAAAATGAACGTGCCAAACACCGTCAGCAACAAAATCAAACCGATTAATAGGCCTGAGCGCAGCCCCATGAAAAACAGTAGAACAATAATCACAATAGCAACGGCTTGGCCTAAACTCACCACAAAACCGCTAACGGATTTATCTACTTCTTTGGGTTGACTATAAATTTCCGAAATATCGATGCCAACTGGCTGCTGGTATTTTAGTTCCGCAAGTCGACGGTCGAATCGCTTGCCAACTTCAACCACGTTGACACCTTGAGAAAATGAAACGCCAACATTCAAGGCTAATTGACCATTAAAATTGATGATGTTACTTGGAACTTCAACATAACCACGTTTCACTTCAGCCACATCGCGTAAGTAAATCAGCCCTTTTGTACCGCTTTCGGTAAGTATTAAGTCTCCTAATTTATCAACATCATTAAACTCACCCGTCGGTTGGATACGAATGTACTCCTCACCAATGCGAATAGCACCAGCATCAGAGACCGCATTCTGTGTCGAAAGCAGGTTGAACACCGTTTGTGGAGAAAGCCCTAGCGAACTGATGCGCTTCATCGATATTTCAATAAACACTTTTTCTTGCTGCTGACCAGACACAGAAACCTTACTGATACCATCAACCAGTTCCAATTCACGTCGCAAGTAATCCACATAATCGAGCAATTCTTTGTAGCTATATCCGTCACCAGTAATGGCGAGCAAGATACCGTATACATCACCGAAATCATCAATCACTTGCGGGTCATTAACACCAGGAGGTAATTGACCTTTAAGATCATTCACTTTACGGCGCAACTCATCCCATATTTGTGGAAGATCATCAGGACCATAGTTATTTTTCATGGTGACCGTGATTTGTGACAATCCACGACTTGAAATCGAGTTAACTTCGTCAACATAAGTTAATTGTTGAATCGCTTTCTCTATCGGATACGTTACTTCTTCTTCCACTTGTTGCGGCGTTGCACCAGGATAAGCTGTCACCACCATGGCATCTTTGATAGTGAAAGCAGGGTCTTCTAAGCGCCCTAATCCAAAGAATGCAGATACACCGCCAATCAGGAATATAAGCGACAGCATCCAACTGATGACACGGTTTCTGATAAAGTATGCTGCGACACCTTTTACATCGTCATCACTTTGAGGCGTATGTTGTTGATTACTCATTACCTGCCTCCTGCTTAACCACTTCCACTACCGTTCCTTCACGCAGTCTAGATAGACCAGCCGTCACGACCGTATCTGAAGCACTAAGTCCATCAAGTACTTGTACACTCGCCATTGAAGCCTTCCCCAGCATCACATGCTTTTTACTCACAGTATTATCATCATTTAATATCCAAACGAATTTGTTATCTCGTTCTAAACCATCACCATCGGCATTAAATACCGCTTCAATTGGCACACTTACGCCTGCATTTAGCTGTAATCCAGCCTGACCACCTTGAGTGGTGACTTCCACTGCCATACCGTCCAAAATATATTCTTGATCAGGCATCGGTAAGGAAAGCGTCACAGAGAAGGTACCAGTAGCGGGGTTAGGTTCTGTCGTAAATTCCTTGACCATAGCAGTATAAGTATTCCCGCTAGGGACTCGTACAAGCGCCTCCATTCTTTCTAGTCCAACGGATTTAGGTTGGCTGATATAAAGACGATCAGGCAACTGAATTAACACTTCAACGGAATCAATGCTGTGAATATTGACTATCTGTTGCCCTACTTGCACATTCTCAAATTGATCCGCATTGACTCGCGAAATAATACCGTCAACGGGAGCCTTAAGCTGGGTGAAAGACAAGCGTAACTTTGCAAGGTCTAACTCGGCTTTAGCAATTTGGCGTTGAGCGGCGATTTCGTCAAACTGTGACTTAGCAAGCAAGCCTTTTTCGACCAAAGGACTTGAACGTGTATATTGACTATCAATGACCGTAAAGCGTGCCTTAGCGTTATCAACATCCAATTGATAATCGGTTGGATCTAATGTAGCAAGCACATCTCCTTGCTTAACTCTATCCCCTTCTTTTATCGTCAGTTGGTTTATTTCTCCCGCCACACGAAAGCTCAGATGAGAGCGATCGGCAGCATTAGCAACCGCAGGGAAATACAGGCGATCACTGAGTTTTTCACTACCCAACTCAACAACTTTCACCCGTGTCACCATGTCTCGCGCTGAGGTATCTGGCTTTTCACATCCAGTGAGTAGCACTGAAGATGAAAACACACACAACATTATCCATTGCTTCATCTTACAGTCCTCGCTCTTTAATCCATTCACGCACTTTAATGCCTTGCGAAATACCACTGACGCCAGAAATAACAATTCGGTCACCATCATTTAGGCCTGAGAGCACTTGGTTTTCAGCGTTCAATTCAACCAACGCTTTTTCAACGACACCTTCTTCGGTGACTCGCCAAACGCATTGTTGTCCATTCTCATCAAAAAGTGCTGAAGTTGGAATACGTGTTGCACTGGCTTTCGCTGCAACTATTCGAACGGTACCGACCATCCCGGGCAATATGCCTATGTCTGTCGGACGATCCATCACCATCGTGACTTTATAAGAACCTGTTTTTGAATCAGCCTCAGTATCCACTTCTTGAAACTGCAATTGGAATTCTCGTTCAGGGAAAGAGTCAAACCTCACTGTTGCTACGGAATCGGCCCCATTAGCAAAACGGTTTAGCAAGTGGTCTGGTAGTTGGAAAATCACTTTTAAGATTTGATTGGTTTGAATGTTCATCACACCTTGCTTAGCCGCAAGGAATTCATGATTTTCAGCAGGAATAAGCGAGATAGTGCCAGCATAGGGCGCAACTAACTGGGTATAACGCAAGTTGGCTTTCGCCTGCTCCCACATCGCTTTTGCCGAATTATGGTTTGCCTGCGCTTGGTCAAAATCTTGCTCTGAAACGACTTTATCTTTTCTAAGTTTTTTATATCGCTCGTACTGCACATCCGCTAACTTAAAATTAGCTTGAGCTTGTTGCTCTAACAGTGAATATTCATCTGGGTTTAACTTGGCAAGGACATCACCTTGCGCTACTTGTTGACCGGCGGTCACATCAATTGATTCAAGTAATCCAGGAACGCGAAATGCTAAAACAGCCTTATCTCCGGCTTCTGTTGTAGCTGGAAAAGTTCTTTCAAATTGGGTATTGCCAACAGAGACAGAGAAGAGTTTGGCTGGGCGTGAATCTGGCTCAGGCACGGGGGGTAATTCCTTACCACACCCTGACAGTATTGCCAGAGTCACCAGCAAGAAAACAGGAGGTTTGTACATGCTATATCATCCATTTTTACAGTTTATCTAAAAATAGATGAATCCTATCGAGATAGCGAGAAAGATTCCGTTAATTTCTATAAAAATTAACCATTTGAGAACTAAAATAGGTCTAGTTCTCAAACGGGAAGTTAACGTCGTAATCTAAAGCTTACTAAACTCTCGGTTTACTTTGAATGCTTCAGAGGTAACGTACGCCTCCATTTGACGAACTGTCCCCTCTACTTGACGTAAGTCTTGATCTAACGTGTCCAATAATGCTTCTGCGGTTTGTCCTTGCTCCCACGGCTTATTTTTTAGTTTGTGCTCGCGTTGGCTTTTGAGTGTTTCTACATATTGAATAGGCTGTTTTTCTAACATCAAGGTTAATGCCATGTAAGCCAATACCACTAAGAAAAAACCACCTAATAACGACGCGGAAATCACCAAAATACGAACCAGCCAAACTTCAAGCCCGAGGTAGTTTGCAAGCCCTGCGCAAACACCAGTAATTTTTCCATTCACGGTATCACGGTACAGTTCTCTAGCCATTATTTCGCCTCCAATTCGGGGACTCTGCGTCCAGTATACGCTCTAAGGTTTCAACACGACTCTGTAAGCCTTCTGCTTTTTGCGACAGCGCTTTCAAGCGTTCAAAATCTTCCTGAGAAAGTGCATTACCTGAACTTTTCTTACTGCGATAATGAAGAAATAACCACAATGGTGCGACAAAGATGAGGAAAACAATCAATGGCCCTGCGATGAAAAATGATGACATATGTCACTCCTCGTTATTTATTTTGATCCATTTGCTGTTTAAGCTTTGCTAGCTCTTGTTCAATTTCGTCTTGTGCTTGCAGTTCAGCAAATTCTTGATCCAAAGTCTTTGCATTACCCGATTTTGCGTATAAATCCGCTTCCGCTTCCAGTTCATCCACTTTGCGTGAATATTGTTCAAACTTCGCCATCGCTTCGTCAGTGCGGCTAGTATGTAGATGACGTTGAACATCACGACGGTTATGAGCGGTTTGGCTACGAATGGCCAATGCTTGTTGTTTGGCTCTGGTTTCGGAGATTTTCGTTTCTAATTTACCGATTTCACCGGTTAGTTTGTCAATCGTTTCTTCCACCAGCGTCTGTTCAGTATGCAAGCCTTTGATTATTTCTTGCAATTTTTTCTTTTCAATCAACGCCGCTCGCGCTAATTCTTCACGCTGCTTACTAAGCGCTAGCGTCGCTTTTTGTTGCCAATCTACTATTTGCGCATCCATCGCATCAACTTTACGCGCCAATTCTTTTTTATCCGCAATGGCTTTAGCTGAATTGGTTCGCACTTCCACCAATGTATCTTCCATTTCTTGAATGATAAGGCGGATCATTTTTTCTGGATCTTCCGCTTTATCTAATAATGCGCTGATGTTTGAATTTACGATATCTGCAAAACGAGAAAAAATACCCATGATGAATCTCCTTACTGGTAATACACTTTGAACACATCAAAGCCTTATGATGCAAATGTATAAACAACATTCATGCCAGCATTTAATTCATTATCAATCAAATAGTTAAGTAATTGATTAATAATAATCACATTGTGCTATGATAAAAAAAACCAACTATTGGTAAATTTAACCTGACCATTTTCAAATATTTGGAGAGATAAAGTATGCAACAAAACTTAATTGGAGAATCCCCAAGCTTTCTCTCGGTATTGGATAAGGTCTCAAAGCTGGCTCGTATTGATCGACCCGTTTTAATCGTTGGTGAACGCGGTACAGGTAAAGAGTTGATCGCTCAACGGCTGCACTATTTGTCTAAGCGCTGGGACCAACCACTTATTTCACTCAACTGCTCAACGCTCAGTGAAGGGTTAATCGACTCCGAATTGTTTGGTCATGAATCAGGCGCTTTCACTGGCTCAAAAGGACGCCACCAAGGGCGCTTTGAGCGCGCAGAAGGAGGAACCTTGTTTCTCGATGAACTCGCCACAGCCCCATTTTCAGTGCAAGAAAAATTACTCAGAGTGATTGAATATGGACAATACGAACGTGTCGGGGGTAGTCAATTATTGAATGCCAACGTACGCGTCGTTTGTGCCACTAACGCTAATCTTCCTCAATTGGCACAGCAAGGGAAGTTTCGCGCAGATTTACTCGACAGGTTAGCGTTCGATGTGATCCAACTGCCACCACTGAGGGAAAGAAAAGAAGACATTATTCTACTCGCCGAGTACTACGCCATAAAAATGTGCCGAGAACTCAATCTAAGTTTATTCGTTGGGTTTGGCTTTGATGCAATACAGCAACTTCAGCACTATGCTTGGCCCGGTAACGTGCGAGAACTAAAAAACGTTGTAGAACGCGCTGTCTATCAACACGGTGATACTGAACAACCTATTGATAACTTGATATTTGACCCATTCACCAGTCAATGGCATCTACAAGATGATGGCAATAATAACGCAATCAACCATACTAGTGATAGCCACTTTGATTTTCCTATGGATTACAAAAAATGGCAGGAAGAGCAGGACAAAATACTGCTGACCCAAGCTCTCGAAAAGAGCAAATTTAACCAAAGACAAGCGGCAGAATTGTTGGGGTTGAGCTACCACCAATTACGAGGCATGGTAAGAAAATACCAACTCGTAGGAATGAATAGTGATTAACCCTGTGTTTAGTACAACAAAAAATGGTAGATTATCAGGATTTTGAGGCATAATGATTAGCTTTGTTTGCCTTACTTCTCACAGTTATTTTTCATTATGAAAACATTATTACGATTCACGCTAGCAATATGCAGCTTTAGCCTACTCGCAGGCTGTGGCGATCAAATTGACCATAGTAAAATTCGCCAAAGCGGATTCGTATATTGTGGTCACGGCAGCCCTACAACGTTTAACCCTCAGCTGGTTGATAATGGCATCACATCAGAAGCACTGAGCCCACAACTGTATGACACTCTATTGCAGCTAGACGCTGATACCTTGCAACCGCTACCCAATTTAGCAACCAGTTGGAGCGTGAATAAAGCCGGCACTGAATATACATTTAATCTTAGATCTGGTGTTTACTTTCAAACCACCGCTTGGTTTAGCCCTACGCGTGAGCTGAACGCCGATGATGTGACATTCAGCTTTCGGCGCATTATCGATTCAAGCAATCCCTTTCATTACGTAAATGGTGGCGCTTATCCATGGTTTGCTGGTATTGATTTCAAAAATCTGTTGATTGATGTTCAAGCCATTGACGATCTAACGGTCAAATTTATCCTTAGTCGCCCTGACAACTCATTTTTATCCAACATATCAACAAGCCATGCGGTCATTCTATCTTACGAATATGCAAACCAATTGATTATTGATGATGAAAAAGCCTTGATAGATAGCTTGCCTGTCGGCACGGGGCCGTTTTATCTTGATGAATTTAAAGTCAATGATCTCATTCGTCTACGTCGCAATGGTCGTTACTGGAATGGCCCTGCAAAAATGGAACAGGTGGTATTTGATATTTCAAATAGAGGTACTGGTACATTGGCAAAATTACTGCGACACGAATGTGATGTGCTAAGTTCTCCAATCTCAAGTCAGATACCTATTGTTGAGCAACAACCTGAGCTCACACTTCAAGCGAAGCCAGCAATGAATGTTGCATTTATTGCGGTTAATACCTCACACCCTGCACTGCATAATGCCAGTGTGCGTAAAGCGCTGAATTTCGCTATCAACCGCCAAAATATCTTAGACTCGGTCTACTACGGCACTGGCAGTATTGCTTATAATCTTCTGCCGCCATCATCTTGGGCCTATCAAAAAGATAGTATTCAAATTCGTTATGACCGCAACTATGCTATCGCGTTGCTTAAAGAAGCAGGATATTACGGCAACTTGGAGCTCACCATGTCTGTACCAACGGAGCCAAGAGCGTACAATCCAAGCCCACGCAAAACAGCAGAGTTAATTCAAGCAAACTTCGCCGACATAGGAATAAAACTAAACTTGCTGACTGAAGACCGCCTAAATCGGTCTGATATGGTACAAAACGAAAATGTTGACCTATTTTTGACGGGCTGGATTGGCGATACCGGAGATCCTGATAACTTTTTAAGACCACTGCTCTCTTGTAACTCAAACCGTGCAGGTCTTAATGTCGCCATGTGGTGCAATAACGATTTTGATTTCCTATTAGATTTAGCCTTAGAAGTCGATAAAACACGCTACCGACTGAATTTATACAAACAGGCACAGAATATTTTGAACGAAGAATTCCCCGTGATCCCTCTGGCACACGGAATGCAATTCAAAGCCTATAACAGTAACTTAACTGGCTTTAAGTTGAGTCCATTCAATGTTCAACCATTCAACCGTGTTGAGAGGGTGAAATAGTGTTTTTATATACCGTTCGTAGGCTCAATTTATTTATCATCACGTTGCTGATTTTAACACTGGTCGGGTTTCATCTACTACGATTAGACCCTACATCACCGTGGGCAATGCAAGGTTTTTGGTCCGGCTGGTCGACTTACTTAAGTGAGCTTATGCAGCTAAATTTTGGGGTCAACCACAATGGTGTTGCCATTGTCGATGAGCTGACTGTCGTCTTTCCTGCTACATTAGAACTGTGTTTAATCGCATTCACACTGTCGCTATTAATTGGTATTCCACTCGGTACATTGGCCGGCATGAAACAGGGCAAATGGATCGATACCGTCATTTCATTTACTTCCATGTCAGGGTATTCCGCGCCACTTTTTTGGGTTGCCCTACTGATGATTATGGTGTTCTCACTACACTATGAAATGTTCCCCGTTGCTGGACGATATGATCTTCTCTACCAAGTCGAACATGTCACCGGTTTTGCTTTGATTGATGCTTTTTTTGCTGAAGGAGTTTACCGCGCCCATGCATTGCAAAGCGTTATTGAACATATGGCTTTACCTTGCTTCGTTCTCGCTTTAGCTCCCACGACGCAAGTCGTGCGTTTAATGAGAGCCTCCGTTGCGGATGTGATGTCGCAAAATTATATTCGTGCAGCAAGGATTAAAGGTCTAAGCAATCATGAAATTGTTACCCAACATGTGCTTAGAAATGCGATCCCTCCGATTATTCCTAAATTTGGCGTGCAATTATCGGGCATGCTTACTCTGGCTATTATTACAGAGTCTATTTTCAACTGGCCTGGAATTGGGCGTTGGCTGCTAGATGCCCTATCAAATCAAGATTACGCATCGATTCAAGCCGGCGTGATTGTGGTAGGCGTATTAGTACTGGCTGCCAACACCCTATCTGATTTGATTGGCGCCATGATCAACCCGCTAGTAAGGAAGGAATGGTATGCTAACAAATAACGTATATCAGGAAGAGCATATCCCAACGCAGTTTGAGCGTTTTTGGCGCAGCTATCGTGCCAACAGTTTGGCGATGTTTGGGCTATGGTGCTTAGTACTTATTGTTTTAATTACAGTAACGTCACCTTGGATAACGCCTCATGATCCGCAACTCCAAAGCGGAGAGTTACTCATTCCTCCTTCGTGGGATCCAGCCGGAACTGTTGAATATTTCCTTGGTACTGATGATTTAGGGCGAGATATTATCTCTCGCTTAATTGATGGCTCTCAGTTCACCTTTGGTGCTGCCGTTATCATTACATTAATTGCTGCATTGATAGGCTGCTTTATCGGTATCATGGCAGGTATGACCAAGGGGCTTCTATCAAGTACATTGAACCACTTACTCGATACGGTGATGTCCATCCCCTCTCTGCTTTTGGCCATTATCTTCGTTGCTTTACTCGGGTTTGGTGAGTTCAATATATTACTCGCCATTGGTTTAGCTCTCATTCCACGTTTTATACGCTCAGTCTATATTGCGGTCCATAACGAAGTTGAGAAAGATTATATCCTCGCCGCACGATTAGATGGTGCCAATGATTTTTATTTATTGTGGAACTCCATTTTACCCAACGTGCTTGCTGTCATTGCAAGCGAAATGACACTTGCTCTGTCGGTTGCTATTTTAGATATTTCAGCGCTTGGGTTTCTTGGGCTTGGCGCGCAGGCACCAAGTACTGAATGGGGAGCAATATTGGGTGATTCCGTAGAGCTGATTTACTTAGCACCTTGGACCGTTACCCTACCCGGGCTGGCCATTATGTTTACGGTTATCACCATTAACCTAGTCGGTGAAGGCGTACGCCAAGCTTTAAATGCAGGGGTTGAATAATGCCGTTATTAGATATTCGCCACCTCACCATTGAAATCGATACACCGCAAGGCTTAGTTAAAGCGGTTGACCGCATGAGTTTGACCATGAATGAAGGTGAAATTCGCGGCCTAGTGGGTGAGTCAGGTTCAGGAAAAAGTCTCGTAGCAAAAGCTATTGTTGGTATCTGCAAAGATAACTGGACGGTCACCGCAGACCGAATGCGTCTGGGCAATATTGATTTGTTGCAACTGACTGCACGAGAACGCAGACGCGTCATTGCCCGCGATATTGCTATGATCTTTCAAGAACCATCAACCTGTTTGGACCCATCAGAAGAAGTCGGCAAGCAGTTGATAGAGTCCATTCCATCTCGTACCTTTGAAGGCAAGTGGTGGCAACGTTTCAAATGGCGTAAAAAACAAGCCAAGGCTTTACTACATAAGGTCGGCATTAAAGATCATACTCGCGTCATGAACAGCTACCCTTATGAACTGACCGATGGGGAATGCCAAAAAGTCATGATTGCAATGGCGATTGCAACCAAACCAAAATTGTTGATCGCCGATGAACCGACCAACGATTTAGACCCGATCACTCAATCGCAAATTTTGCGTTTGTTGAGCCGCATGAATCAAGTCAATAACACCACTATTTTGCTAATTGGCCACGACTTAACGACCATCACACAATGGGCGACCCGCATTACGGTCATGTATTGCGGGCAATCTGTTGAATCAGCCGATACCCCAAAAATTTTGAGTGAGCCCAAGCACCCCTATACTGTCGCATTGCTTAAAGCGATGCCTGACTTTAGTGACTGGATTCCCCATAAAGAAAAACTACAGTCTTTGCCCGGTTCTATTCCACCACTACAACATTTACCAATTGGTTGTCGCTTGGGGCCTCGTTGCCCATATGCTCAACGTCAATGCGTTGAAATACCTTATCCGCAACGGATAAAAAACCATAAGTTTTCTTGTCACTTTCCGTTAAATATGGAGCAATCATCATGAGCATGACCACTTCACTGCTAGAAGTTAACGGATTATCCAAAGATTTCGTCACTCGATCTGGACTGTTTCGCAAGAAAATACAGCACGCGGTGAAACCGGTCAGCTTTACCCTCGATGCAGGACAAACGATCGGCTTTATTGGTCAAAATGGTTCAGGTAAATCGACGCTAGCACGGATGATCTCCGGTATGGTTGAACCTACTTCTGGAGAAATCCGAGTAAATGGTGAGCTTCTTGAGCACAAAGATTACTCAACGCGTTGTAAACTCATTCGCATGATTTTCCAAGACCCGAATACATCATTAAACCCGCGTATTCAGATCGGACGCATTCTTGAAGGGCCACTCAAACGAAATACTAATATGCCCGTCGAGGCTCGCATGAAGCGCGTAAAAGAGACGCTTTTACGGGTTGGTTTATTGCCAGAACATGCTTATTTCTATCCGCAGATGTTAGCGACAGGACAAAAGCAACGTGTCTGCTTAGCTCGCGCCCTTATTCTGCAACCGTCGATCATCGTCGCGGATGAAGCACTCAATGGCTTAGATATGGCAATGCGTTCACAGATCATCAATCTGTTTCTAGAGCTACAAGAAGAAATGGGCGTTTCATTTGTCTATGTTTCTCAACACATTGGTATTGTGAAGCACATTACCGACAAAATTATGGTGATGCATGAGGGCGAAGTCGTCGAATCTGGCGATACTCAAACGGTATTAGCCAATCCAGAACACCCGATCACTCAGCGTATGATTGAAAGCCATTTCAATAAAGCGCCTTACTTCAAATAGGAAAAACTTTGCTAGGGAAAGTGAGATTAGCGGCCTGTTTATTGCTCGTTTTTAGCGCTTCCGCTTGGGCCTATAGCGAAACATGGAAGGACAAAAGCTTTATCAGTAAGGCGTTCGTCCAAGTTGCATTGCGTAACGAATATAACGCAGGCAAATACCCCTTAGTCAAATGGGCACAACCGGTAAAAATATGGGTACAGCATGACGTGGCCGATAAAGCCTTGCATGACGAACTGGTTGACTTGCATCTTCAGCACTTAGCGTTGGTGACACATCACCCTATTTATCGAGTCTCTAACCGTGATGAAGCCAACGTAACGTGGATTTTTACCAAAGAAGCCAAATGGGAAAATGAAGTAGCAACACATATTGGCAAAAGCAGCTTGGGGGTTTTAAATAATTCAATCTGTATCGCCAACTACACAACCGATATTGGCACTCATGAGATCATAAAAGCGGTAGTCATTATTCCTGTCGATAAAGCCCATGAGCGCGGTAAACTGCTCGCTTGTATTGTTGAAGAAATAACGCAAGCACTTGGCCTGCCTAATGATTCACAACAAGCCTACCCTTCAATATTTAATGATGAAACACCGGAAGAACTATTGTCTCCACTTGATGTTATCTTATTGAGTATGCTTTATGACAAACGACTAAAAACGGGGATGAAAGAAAAGGAAGTTAAAAACGTTATTCAGTCGATACTTAAAGAGTATGAACAACAGGGTGTACTGAATAATGCTGTCACCCTGTCAAAATCCGCACCTCTTTATCAGCTCATAGGCTATTGAGCCACCGATAAAAATCAACCACCAAACTCATCGACTGCTAATAAATTGAGCGCTCTGATAGGTTGTGGATTAACGCTGCTTTGCTTGCTGCTTCTTCAATTCAAAATCGAACTCATCAGGAAACAGTACCACGCCTTCTTCACGTTCGTTAGGAAATACAACCACAGAAAGTTCATCATCTTCTAGGCCTGTGGTCCAGCGACTGTGCCACTTATTGAGAGAGATTGATTCAGGTTGGCATGCTTCCCATTCACCGGTAGCCCACGCTGCTGCGAACTCTTGATTTGGCCACACAGGCACACAATCATCATCTTCCGTGTTCAGCATCACACAACCGTGTTCGTCTTTTAGAATCCAAACTTCACGATTCACTACTATTTCTTTAACACAATATTTAAAGCGATCTTCTTCATTGTAGCGATTGATGGTTTCGATCTGTTCTGCGCTAAGTGCTTTCGCCATAATCATTCTCCGGTTGTCTCATAGAAAACGCCCACAGTGTAACACTGCGGGCGTTTTATTTATCGTAAATTTAAGGGATGAGCTTACTATACTAATTCAGCTTGAAGCCAAGGCCAGCCTTGCTTCTTACGGCTTAGCGTATTTTCCATCATCAACATGCCATCTTTCTGGTGCTTAGCTAGCTTCTCAGCCCACTCACCAGTGTAAAGCAAACGGGTTTGCGCAGTAGTGATATCGGTTAGCATCACAGCGGCAAAAGCAAGATTGTCTTCTTCACAACGACGAACAAGATCCGCTTCAATTGCTTCAATCATGCCATCAACCTGCTCAAGCGTTGCTAGTTCCACTTGGCCTACCACAACATCACGGCCGTTAAATGGATAGCCTTTTAGATCTTTTTCTACCAATTCAGCAGCAGACAAGCCTTCAATATCTGTTTTCGCAATAAGAAGATCTTTAATGAATGCGTCAACGTCTTGTACATCAGCAATTTCAGCCAGTTCTGCAACTGCATCTTTGTCTTTTTGCGTACACGTTGGTGAAGCAAAACCGACCGTGTCAGACAAAATTGCAGACATCATTAGTTTAGCAACCTGTTGAGAAATCGTGTGACCTTCAATCTTGAACATGTTGAACAGAACAGTGTTAGTACAACCAACAGGCCAGATCCAAGCTTCCATTGGGTTTACTGTCATCACGTCACCTAGACGGTGGTGATCAACAATACCTAAGATTTCAGCTTCAGCGACATCGTCAGGTGCTTGTGCTAGATCTGAGTAATCTACTAACCAAATTTTTTCACCAGCAACAGAAGTGCGTAATTCTGGAGACTCTGCGCCAGCGACTTCTAGGATGTGCTGAGTTTCGCGATTGATTTCACCTTGACGGATCGGCATAGCCTCTTGACCACGAGCTTTTAGCAGCTCAGTTGCCACAAGTGCACTACAAATACTATCGCTATCTGGGTTCTTATGACCGACAACTAGAATCATCTTTCTTCCTATTTATTGCTATTTGATTTGATGGCCTATCTATGTTGATAGGCGAAATTGCTCATAAAGGCCGTTACTTTACCTTATTTTCAGAATTTGTCATGAGTTGCTACTAAGAAATTCTTTTCAAAAATTAACAACTCTCAATTGCGAATAATTATCAATAGCATATAATGATAACGATTCTCATTTCACCAACATGAGCAATGAATTTTATAAGGTGTGCTATGAACTCAATCAAATGGTCTAACTCAGCTTTTGCTCCCTCACAATTTAACTGTGGTTACCAACGGTTAGCTCTGCCATTGTTATTGATCATATTGCTGTTTAATGAGCATACTCGCTCGCTCTCATTAGGCGCTCTTTCTGATGCATTCTGGGCCGTATCAACTTATGTCGCGTTGACCTTGACCTGCTATCACTACTTATCTCGTTATATGAGCTCTGCTCACTGGCTGGTTTTGGCGTACCAAAAATCAAGGCACATCCAAGTTATTATTGCTTCTTTACTGGGTGCGCTGCCCGGATGTGGTGGAGCCATTGTCGTTACAACGCAATTTGTTAGTGGACGCGTTGGTTTTGGGGCATTGGTTGCGGTATTAACCTCTACCATGGGGGACGCAGCATTTTTACTATTAGCAAGTAAACCACTCACAGGATTGGGCGTTATTAGTATCGGAATTATTACTGGTTGTCTGACCGGATTTGTGATCAATTATTTTCATGATGATGCTTTCTTACGCCCACAGAAAAGTCAGCTTCAGCTATCACCATCAACAAACTCTCCATCACAACATGTGCAATCAACAGCGCTGAATTTGCAAGGGCTGTTTTGGAAACTATTGTTGATCCCCACTTCTTTTGTTGCGCTCGCCGGATCGTTCCAAATTGATCTTAATGTATTTTTCAATTTAAAGGCTCAAACCATGCAATGGATAGGAGCAATACTTGCCATTATTAGCATGCTACTTTGGTCTCTCACCACAGAACTCGACAGTTATCAATCCACCGTCTCTGAAGATAAAAAAGTGCAAAGTGCCCACCCTATTCAAAAAGCTGCACAAGATACTCACTTTGTCAGTGCGTGGGTCATCATTGCTTTTCTATCATTTGAATTGATTCGTCATTTTTCTGGCTGGGAGCCGATTAAAGATTTAGCTGAATGGGCTGAATGGATGCCTTTACTAGGCGTCGTTGTGGGTTTATTACCAGGTTGTGGGCCTCAAATATTAATCACTAGCTTATACCTTTCTGGTGTAGTGCCATTCTCAACCCAAATTTCAAATGCGATCTCTAACGATGGTGACGCGCTTTTTCCTGCCATTGCATTAGCACCCAAAGCAGCCATGCTCGCCACAGTGTACACTTCAATACCAGCTTTAATCGTAGGATATGGATGCTACTGGTGGTTTGAAATGTAATACCAAACACAGATTGCCGTTTGGTTACATTTCATATTAAACACTGTACCCAAATGACTTGAAGTAGGAGAGGTATACAAAGTGTAAAGCACTACCAAATCCTAACCTGAAGTAATAACAGCACGACTGGTTAAACCGCTCGCCAGTGATACTTCCAGCACCTGAACCGGCTCTACTGATAATTTTTCTCCAGACCAGTAATCATACCAATCCACCGCATAATTGGCCGTTAAGGTGTAATCTTGAGCTTTACCACCATAGTTAAACAGACAGTGCAAATCATTACGATCGGTGAGTTTCAAGAAAGCATGATTAAGCGCCAACGACGTTAATTTTGCCGATTCCTGATTATGTTTGTGCCTAATCATTAGTTTAATTAAGCTCTGTTTCGCAAAACTGGTTAGATCAGGAAGTGGGTCACCTGAAAGCAGTAAGCCACCACAGGCGAGCAGTACATTACGGTGGAATTCGTAGTTTGCGCGCTCGGTCGATTGATTCGGTAAAGAGGTGAATGTGGCACAATCAGGATCAATTTGCCATAACTTACGATGCTGCCAACTTCGGTAGAAAGTCTCTTTTGCTATTTGCTCAAAACGGTGGGCACAGCGATCGACATCATCCGATACCCGCATCGCATCCACCAAACCTAATGATGGCCACATCGGTGCATTACAGCCCAATAACCAGGCATCTCCCGCCCCCTCGGCAATGGCTTGCATTCCAAGTCGATACGCTTCAACCCCCGTAACTCCTGTTTGGTAGCGACGGCCTTTGAGTGTCCCCCAATAATTAGCATCTAGTTTGAATAACTCGACGCCCCACTCTTCTCGCATGGTTTTAACAACATAAGTTAAGTGCTCCTGCACTTCGGGATTGGAAGTATCTAAAATATACCAAGGTGTACAACGCCAGCCTCCATAGGTAACTTCGTCTGCTTTCATTGGCTGGCGATTTGCACCTTGTACGAACCAATCGGGGTGTTCTTTAAATACCTGAGATTCTGCTTGAGCGATAAATGGAGCCAGCCAGATCGCCGGTTTTTTCCCCGCTTGCTTGATATCTTCAATGACGGATTTTACACCACGAGTAAATTTATCCGACGGGGTTAGCCAATCTCCCATAAATGCTTGATAACCGTCATCAAGTAATACCCATTCGAGCTCCGCCAGCTCCCCTTGCATACAAGCTACATTTGATATGACGTGCTGCTCTGTTACGTCTGCATAATAAGCATACCAAGAACACCAGCCGATAGGTGCTTGCTGGGTAACCCCTGAACGAGGCTGATGATGCACCATAATATGTTGAGCATACTCGTGATAAAGCGTAGATAACGACTCCCCTCTTAAGATAACCACCGATTCTAATTGATTTTCGGCCCAATCTTGTGGGTGCGTATTTTCCCCATCAATAGCAGCAACGAGGTAAGAATGTCCTCTCTCTTCAATCATCTCAAAGTATCCGGCAAAACGATGACATGAAGTAAAACCGAACAGTTGATAGCCTGTAGATTCTTCAACCACCAAATAGTTGTAGTACCGTTTTGTATCTTGGGGGGAATAGATACGATAGCTTAAGCTGTTATCTGGACAGCGACCTACATCTTGCGGGTAGTGTGGCTGGCCTGCCGTTTGCGCTAACATTTGGAAACCATCGCCGATCACTTTCGCGTCAGATTCTACGTCGAATAAGAGACGAAATAATGCATAGCGATCAGAAATCGGGGAATTGTGAATTCCCGCATAGGAAAAATGAAGTTCACAACCTTGCAGCTCAGCATTCAAATCCGATTGGAGTAGTTCCACTTCTCGATGGCACGGTAGCAGTATTGTTGTCATGGTAACCTCAGCAAAATGACTGTTATTAACAGTGTCTAATGAATTAATAACTCAGTTAGTTAATTGGGTCACGTTTTATCTTGGTTAACTACTTATCAACCGATTTGTTCAATAATAAGAAAGAATAATGCCAGCTCAAAGGCTGGCATTGCAATATCACTTAAGATGTAAGTCTCTGCTAGGGTTAGACGACTTCTAGTGGTCCACCGAACGACGTTACTGGCGGCACTTTACCGGTAAACTTCTCGAAGTCGACAATACACGTATTGGCTGAAGTCGCCTGCGCTAGCTCAGATGACCCCACATCTAACGTTAAGGTATTTGGATCACCATAAGTACAGATAGCACCATCTTTCTCGCTTAACGGCCCATACCATGCACCTTCTTCGATACGAATAATGCCACGAGGGTAGCTATCTGATAGCACAGCCCCAGCAAGTAACTGACCACGATCGTTATATACTCGAACCAAATCGCCGTCTTTAATACCTTTTTCCTTAGCATCAATCGGGTTGATATAGACAGGTTCACGACCTTGCACCGCGTAAGTTGCACGATACTCTTCAGATTCACACATTTGTGAATGCAGGCGTTTATCAGGGTGACAAGACTGTAACCAGTACGGGTGTTTTTCCGAACCTGGACCGCCATGAGAACGTTCGGTTTTCTCAAACCACATTGGGTGATCTTGGCAATGTTCATAACCATAACGCCCGATTTTACGTGACGTAATTTCAATGAAACCTGATGGCGTACCTAGCGCGTTGATCTCTGGATCTTTACGGAAATCCGCATGACGAACCCAAGGTTTGCCTTCACCAAAATCAAGCACGCTTTGCTCCCAGAATGCATCAAATTCAGGTAGTTCAAATTTACCAGCATTGGCTTTCTTACAATCTTCATACAGTGAACGTACCCACTCCATTTCATCCATTCCACGAGTAAATTCTTCATGGCGACCAAAACGACGAGTGAGTTCAGTGAAAATCTCAAAGTCAGTACGAGATTGGAACAATGGATCCACCAAACGGTGCATTGCAATCAACCCCTTACCTGAGTACGAGCCATAAACATCAATATCATTGCGCTCAAACTGCGTACAAGCTGGCAGTACAATATCAGAGAAACGACACGTTGCAGTCCAAGCAAAATCAACCGTGACTACAGTCTGAAGTTTGCGGAATGCCTTCTTCATGCGGTTACGGTCTTGGTGATGGTGCCACGGGTTATTACCCGAGATAACCATCATCTTATAATCCGGCAATTTTACTTTTGAACCGTTATAACGGATCTCTTTGCCAGGTTCTAACAAACAGTCGACCCAACGCGCAACTGGGATGGTTTTACTGTAGCCGTTGTAGTTCTCGTTATCCCATTTCGGTTTCGAACCCGTATCCAAGTTACGAGGAAAACCACCAGGCGCAGCAAAACCTGTTGATGACACGCCAATACCTGAATAATGGTGTCCGTAGGAGATACCACCACCAGGCAGGCCAATTTGACCAACCATCGCCGCAATAACCGCTCCCGCCCAGTATGGCTGTTCACCATGCTCTTGACGTTGGATACACCAACCAAACAGCAACTGCGTACGACCATTAACTAACATGCGCGCGAATTCGCGTATTTTATCAGCGTTAACACCACAGATTTCCGCCGCCCACTCTGGCGTTTTAACGACTTTATCTTTCGTTTCACCTTGCACATACTGAATGAAGGTATCAAAACCTAGACAGTAGGTTTTGATAAACTCTTTGTCGTAAAGATCCTCGTTATAAAGCACATGCGCTACCGCTAACATAAACGCCACATCAGTCTGTGGGTTAATGTATAAGTGGTCGTTTTCTAGGAAACGTTGTGTTTTGTTCTTGACTGGATCGACCGACAGTACGTTTATCTCTCCTTTTGCTACCTTTTCTTTTAACTGATCAAGGTAAGGGAAAGATTGGTGAGTTTCACAGTTCCAACCGACTTGGAGGTTTTTGACTGGATCGGTTGCCCACAGCACAATATTGTCTGAATTTTCTAAGATTTCAGACCAAGACGTACCTTGTGCATACACTTCTGTTGAACCCAATACATAAGGCAAAATGGTTTGACCAGCTCCTGTAGAATAATCACCTACTTTGCTGATGAAATTGCCGTGCATACCTACGCCACGTTGCATCATCGCTGTACAGTTGTGGAAAGAACCTGTCTGATTCCAACCCGTTTGACCAGCGTGTAATGCCCATGGACCGTAATCTTTCTGAACGCGCTCTAGTTCACGATAAAATAGATCCAACGCCTCATCCCATGTCACTCGAATGAAACGATTATTACCGCGTGTTTCTGCGCTGTACTTATGCTTCTTCAACCAATCAAGACGAACCATTGGGTAACGTACACGAGATGGGCTATAGATAATACCCTTAATACCGTTGAGCATATCGGTTGGGTGAGTATCAGACTCTAAGGGTTTGATCTCTTGAACTTTACCCGCATAGATATGGGCGCGAAACGCGCCCCAGTGAGAACCGGATACCTTCCACGTTCCTGTTGTTTCTGCCGCATTCGCTGCTGTCGAGGCCAGTAAACTAGGACCAATAACCGACGCCGCGCTGGTGGTTGCTACACCTTTAAGAAAACTTCTTCGTGTAATAGCCATTTTTAAAACTCCGTGTGACGTTGATTAATGGTGACCTTCAGCAAAATCTGAAGAGTGTTTTTGCAAATACTTCAATACTAAAGCTTCACTGTCAGTATCAAAGTTAACGAATGCCATCATACCGTTGAACATACCTGGCCAAGTATTCGCATCAAAGTGCGCTTCGTCTGGTTGAGTATGACAAACAGAACAGTTAGTTTTGTAGGCTTCGCCAGCTTTTTCCCAGATAGGAGTAACATCGCTTAGCATCGCTTGTTTCTTCATCCAAACTTTGGCACTGACTTTTTCCCATGGAAGCCCCGTTAGGTCATCCACTTTTTTCTCACCAACAGTCACAATCGCATCACTTTGAGCCGCTTCTTTCATCAGCGAACCTACCGCGATATTCATACCAAAATCTTCTTGGATAACACGTCCAAAGCCTTTCGCTTTGCGCCAACCATCGATTTCAACCTGCACCATTTCGCCTTTCTCATCAAGAACGGTCACAGTAGAGGCTGGGTTAAGTAAACCGGCTTCAACTTTGGCTTGTGCATCTTCATAAATAGGTAGGAAACGAACGCTGACGATCTGTTTGCCAACAGAGTAATCGGTACGAGATGCCATACCTTCAAGCTCACCAATTAGGCCACCTGAACTGTCCATATTTTTCGGCAAGTTATGCGCAATGCCTTTATGGCAATCAACACAACTTTGATCTTTCTCAGCCGCCTGTTTCATTTGAATTCGCGCAGTTGGAGACATTTGCTCGAAATCCATAGATTCGTAGTTATGGCAATTTTTACACTCTAGGGATTTGTTAGCAGAAAAACGATCCCATTCATGTTTTGCCAATTCAATACGGCGTTCTTCAAACTTTTCAGGTGTACCTAAGTCACCAAAAATTTGTGCAAACACTTCTTTAGAAGCTTGCATTTTACGCGCAATTTTTGCCGTCCATTCATGTGGAACATGGCAATCAGGACATGTAGCGCGAACACCTGAGTGATTTTTCCAGTGAACCGTTTCTTGTAATTCAACGTACACATTGTCACGCATGGTGTGACAACTGATGCAGAATTCTTCAGTATTGGTTGCTTCCAGTGCGGTGTTGAAACCACCCCAGAAAATGACACCAGCGATAAAGCCCCCCATGGTTAACACACCAAGGCTGATGTGAACCGCTGGGCGGGTCATAGTTCGCCAGATTTTGACTAACAATGATTTCATGATTAGCTCTCTTAAAATTTCGATCAAAAGTGGAAGTTATAAGCTACGGAACTAACCGTGCACACCTGGGGGACCTAAGAAGAATACTTGTAGCATCCAAACAATAAATCCATAGCCACCAACAAAGGCGATGCTTAAGATCGGAAAGAGAACTACGGTAATTAAGAGGAAAGATTTCCATTCAAGAGAACGCTTCTCACCACTCTTCATTTTATTAACATCACTCATACATTTGCCTATTTTGTAATGAAGTAATTTTGAGTAGCTCGGCCTAACAAGCCAAACTTTTACAATTTCTAATGTAAAATGTTAGACCATACTCTTAGTAAGGTTCAATAAATTAACACCTCACCAGGCCTTTAATAACACACTTTTTTGAGCTCATACCGAGTTGTGTTTTATTAAAAAACCATGTGTAAATATATGAATAAATGTGTCATTTTAATTTTGTTTTAAATATGTTAAATGGGGAAACAAAATGAATACATCCATCAAGTGCAATAAAAATGTATGACTGAAAAACCTCCCCCAAAATGGATAAAAAAAACGCGACAGTGTAAAGAAAATGTTGCTAGAAAATGCAAGGGAAACATGATTTTCTCCCTGTAAAATTAGACCTAAACAAGGCGTAATTAGGGAAACTAAAGACGAATTCGAGGAGAGAAAGTAATGAAAGTTAATCTACACCCAAACAACTTGAAATTGTAGGTAAGCGGCAAGTGAGTTCATCCTCATGAGCATAGATAAACCATGCGATTAAAGTGAACTAACGTAGCCATCACCGCTGCAACTTCAAGTAGGAAGAGGATAAGATAGGAAAGTCAACGATGCGTGACGGGCAATAAGGGAAATACTTGCCCTAATAGAGTGCATTAGTACACAAAAGCTATCCGATTTTCGTACTAAAAATCATCAAGTTAATCTTACACACGATCTTTAAAACAGCTTATCCACAGAAATTGTGGATAAGCTAGCTATCCCCTGAAAAAACCTTTAGCGGTGAGTTTATTCCGGGGTTTAAAAAAGCGACGTTAAACGTCGCTTTAAAGTAATTGATAAACCCAACTATCAGTGTGATTCATCCCGCAGGTAAATAAGCCAATACCACATACCAACAAACACACCACCACCAATAATATTACCAATGGTCACTGGTAGTAGGTTATTCATTAAAAAACCCATCAAATTCAAGTCAGCATAATCGGCAATATTGGCTCCTGTCATTTGCCAAAATTCAGCTGGAGCAAAATATTTAATACCAATCGCCATAGGAACTTGAAACATGTTGGCAATACAGTGCTCAAAACCGGCTGCGACAAACATTGCAACAGGTAAAATCATCACCATAATTTTATCGGTTAAAGTACGACCGCTAAAAGTCATCCAAACCGCAATACAGACCAGAACATTACACATAATGCCAAGCGCAATGGCTTGTAAAAACTCATGATGCAGTTTGTGTTGAGAAATAGCCATGGCGTTTAGTCCAACTTGGCCGCCATCAAACATATACTGCTTAGACACCAGCATACAGGCAACCAACAACAACGCCCCAGCTAAATTGCCAAAATAAACAATGACCCAGTTTTTGATCAGCATTCCCCATGAAATTTTACCACTAGCTCGAGCCACTAGAGTTAACACCGAGCTAGTAAAAAGTTCACCACCAGTCACCACCACCAAGATCAGCCCCAAACTGAAAGCAAGGCCACCAATAAAGCGACTTAAACCCCAAGCCATGTCACCAGTGCCAGTCGTTACTGTGGTATAAAAAACGAAAGCAATACCGATGTGTAAACCTGCTGAAATAGCAAGTAAGAACGACTTGACTGGGTCTTTGGTTGCTTTTCCAACACCAGTTTCCGCAGCGCGTTCAGCCATTTGTGGTGGCATTAAGGAATCAAATTGGTTTAAGTTCATGGTGAAACATTTTGAAACAAGTAATAGAGGACGCGGATAATCGCTCCATTTCCCGATCAATTCAAGGGCTATTTTTGATGTTTACTGAAAATGTTTTTACCGTGAGCTGATGCATGGAATTTAATCATACAAACAGATGTCAATTCAGAATAATTGTCGATTTATTGCACATTGATGATTTTATCTCTTCAGCTCGATTAATGCCGACATTCTCAATATGCGCACTCAATGCAAGTTAGACAGTTATCAGCGCTGTAATGAGAATCGGGGGTTTCTGACTCAATGGATAATACTGTGTGAAATATCCCCAATTTGGTTGCAGCTAACACTTCTTACAACAACTGATTGCAGCAACATCAAGAGCAATTTATGGTGAGAAAAAATCATTCACTATATAGGTGCCGAGATGAAATTTACTCAACAACATATCGCCGAGCTAAATCTGCTGCTTCAATTTGACTTAAGCAGTGCTGCGACAGGCATTAAAGTGCACAATGATGCATCTGAAGAGATACAATCTGCAGTGAAAAGCTTGTTTAATAAAAATCTATGTACTCTGCCTGACGGTGGCTACTTGACCGATGAAGGCATTGAAGTGGCTGAACATGCAGAGCGAGTCTTACGAGTGCTATGCTCTTAACCAATAGCGTTTATTTGTGATTCAGACGTTGGGCTATAGCATCAATATCCACTTGCTTTAGCCCTTCATTAAATACTCCTCTCCATCTCCTACCTTGTTCTGTATTCTTAAATGCAACAAACAATTCAGCATCCAACAATAACCTTTCATTCATTTTGACTCGTGATTTAAGGATATCTGCTCTTGCGTCTGTAGCAACTAAATATTCAAACACGTTGACATCAATCACCGCAAGATCAAGCCTCCCTTTGGCCACTTTGTAAATATTATGCCTGTCATCAATTTCAGCCTCCCAATCAACCTCACCTTTTTCAATTAGCTCATCCAACTCAGCAGTATTTTTATAGCCTTGCACAACTCCAAGACGGTAATCGGTCAAGTCCTGTAAAGACTGCCATAAAATGGGTTTTACTATCGCCTCAACAAAACCAAGAGGCCCAGTCCCTATTGGCTCAGAAAATACAAAACTGTCCGTTTCAAAAAAATATTCAGGGAAGTAACCAATATAGAGATCTTTCTTAGCGACCGATGCGACCGTGCGTGACCATGGGTTAAAATCGACCTCGAGCTCATAACCCATGATATCGAATGCGGCTCGTGCAACTGCCACAGAAAAACCATTTTCTATCAAACTAACGCCAGAATAAGGCGGCCACTCCAATGAAGTGAGGTAAACCGTCTACCGTTCAGCATTCACATTAAAGGCAACTAGTAATATGAGTAATATCCTAAACTTCACGCCCTGAAATCTCCTCACTACTCAGTTACTTAACTATTTTAGCTCATCACTCTTTTGAGCCTCTGATCTTAAAGACAAAAGTTTATACGGTTGCCATTTATCATAGCACCAGTTAAAGACCATCGTATAAATAAAGAAAAACACTAGGAATCCAATATCCAATATCAGTGCTTGCCAAAGCGTGATCTCTAAAATCCAAGCAATAGCAGGGATAGACACAAAAACCAGCCCACCTTCAAAACCAGTGGTATGTAAGAGCCGTATTTTCGCGCTTCGGCCAGATCTATCACTGCCAAATAATCGATCAAATAGAATGTTGTATTGATAGTTCCAAACTACGGCAAGTAAGCTTAATCCTGCCCCCACCATAGCCAAGTCACCACTACCCTGCCCAGTAATCAAGGTTGAAAGAGGAATTAAAATTGCTAGTGCGGTAAGTTCAAAAACAACAGCATGGAAAATTCGTTCTTTGGCCGACATAGAATCTCTCTTATTTTTGATTGAGATATTTTTGATGCCGTCATTTTCATCTATATTATAGATACTTAAAAATTAGATAGTATCGGTTAAATAGATATGTTGAGCATTGAACAATTAGAAGCTTATGTTGCAACGATCACTTCAGGGTCGTTTTCAGGTGCTGCTCGGCAACTCGGCAAGGCACAATCGGTGATTAGCCAACACATAATGAACCTTGAGATTGATTGTGGCGTCACTTTATTTAACCGTTCCGGTCGATACCCACAGCTCACGACCGAAGGTAAAAAGCTGTTACCTTATGCTGAAGCGACCTTGCAACAACATCGACGCCTAACCCACCATGCCAAGTTGCTCGCTTCTACACCGAATCAACAATTTTCATTGGCCATGGACGAAGGTATTCCGCTGCAAGGTATTCCGCGTCTATTTAGCGAGTTATCTTTGCAGTTTCCGATGATTGAAATAGAGTGTCTGAGCGCTTCAAGTTCTGACGTCATCGAGATGGTGGAACAAGGAAGAGCCACCTGTGGGATCGTATTTAGTGAATTTGTGTTACCCAGCAATTTAGATTTCGAAAGTGTTGGCTCGATAAAATTTGATGTCTACGTCGCTGCTGGACATGAACTGGCTCGTAACAAGGCGGCACATATTGATATGCTTAGGCTTCATCGACAATTAATTATTCGCTCACGTAACCATAAGTTCAGTAGCGTCAATCAAGCACTCAGCCCCGACATTTGGTATGCCGATAATTATTATTTATTGCTAGAGATGGCGATTGATGGTCTTGGTTGGTGCTTACTGCCAACTCACCTCGCGGAAAGTGAACATGCCCGTGGTAAACTGGTTCGCGTTCCGGTGGAGTTTGAACAATTAGCTTGGTTTACGAATATCGACGTGATTCAACATCAAAAATTGAGTTCTGACCCTATTCACAAAGCCGCGCGGCAACTTCTTCGGACACTTCGTCCATTGGCATTTTCTTAAGAAAACGACCACTCGTTGGTCAAGGTAGAAGCTCTATTTAATGATGTAACAACTTAGGGAGAACTTGTTTCATGAGTACAATAACGATTATCGGTACAGGCTGGCTAGGTCTTCCCTTAGCGCAAACTCTGTCTACGAAAGCGCACAATGTTTATGCTAGCCGAACCACCCTTTCTGGTGTTGACGAGCTGACAGACAAAAGGTTACACGCTTTTCGCTGCGATCTAACTCAGCGCGATCACAGTTTATCCCAACACCTTATTCAGCAACACAGTGACATTGTTATTGGCTGTTTTCCGCCGGGCTTACGAAAAGGAAAAGGGCAAGACTACCCCATGCAGTGGCAATATTTGGTTGAGCAAGCCAAACTCGCCAATGTGAAAAAAATAATTATGGTCAGTTCTACATCGGTGTACCCTAACGTAGCAAAGGAAATGCTAGAACAAGATGCCTCATTATTGTTGGCACAACAAAATGAAGCCTTCAGTGATGGTGCACGAATTATGCTCCAAGCCGAACAATATGTGATCGATTCTGATCTTAATTACGTTATCGTGCGCTGTAGTGGGTTAATTGGCCCGAATCGTCATCCCTCACGCTTTGCGGCGCGCCTGCCGCAAGTCAGTCGATTGGCACCGGCAAATATGTTGCATCTGGAGGATGCTGTCGGAGTGGTGACTTTTGCTGCGGAAAAATTGTCGAATCAAATTGTGAATGCCACGACACCACAAACTGTCAGTAAAGCCGAGTTTTATCAAGCAGCGCTGAATGCCGCACAATTAAACTCACCTCTCCCTCCCATTGTCGACATTGCAGATAAACGCATAATGAGTAACAAAATCGAACAATTAGGTTATCAATTCCACTATGGCAACACGTTAGAGGCACTCGCGATCCATGAGTAAACATCTATACCAACATATCGAAACGCTCTGGCAATACATGCAAATGGGGCAACAACTCAGTCCGGCTGATATTATCCTTGTTTTTTGCAGCAATGATATTCGTGTTGCTGAATATGCGGCCTCTCTATATCATCAAAAACTGGCACCTTACCTAATGTTTTCAGGTGGCCAGGGTCGTTTTACTGAAGGACTTTTTGACAAAAGCGAAGCGGAGACATTCGCCGCTATTGCTAAAGATGCAGGCGTACCGAGTGAACATATTCTACTCGAAACTCACGCCACAAATTCAGGTGAGAACGTGCTATTAACTCACGAGCTACTTCAGCAAAAATCGATACAAACACAGCGTATTATTTTGGTTCAAAAACCATTTATGGAACGCCGAGCCTTTGCGACTTTCGAAAAACAATGGCCTGAGCATTACCAATCACTGGTTGTGACCTCGACTGGCGAATCGTTTTTCGATTACCTCAACGAGGAATTCACTTTAGATGTGGCATTAACTGCCCTACTTGAAGATTTTTCGAGGATAAAAACCTACCCCGAGCAAGGCTTTCAAACGAAGCAAATTATTCCAGATGAGGTCGAGCAAGCGTATCACGCTTTATTGAGATTAAACCTTTGACCAAAATATACAAAGGGAGGCTAACCTCCCTTTGTATAAGACTGCGGTTGGGGCCAACGGATATACTACAGCTTCAAGGAGGAGGGCTATTTGCCTAACGCTTCTTTATAGTGCTCGCGGCAAACTGAAACATATTTATCGTTACCGCCAATAGCCACTTGATCACCTTCTGCGATCGCGACACCATGCTCGTCCGTTCGGATCACCATATTGGCTTTACGGCCACAATGACAAATCGTTTTCAATTCCACCAGCTTATCGGCCCAAGAAAGCAAATACTTGCTGCCTTCAAACAACTCACCAAGGAAATCCGTGCGTAAGCCGTAGCAAAGTACGGGAATGTGTAGTTTATCGACCACTTCAGTTAATTGATACACCTGCTCTTTGGATAAGAATTGGCACTCATCGACCAAGATACAGTGGCGCTTTTGCTGTTTATTCAATGCTTCAATTTCTTGATAAAGATTACTTTCAGCATGAAATAATTGAGCATCAGATTCTAAACCAATACGTGAGCTTACTTTTCCAACACCAAAACGATCGTCGATCGCCGCCGTGAAAATGACCGGCGTCATGCCACGTTCTTGATAATTAAATGAAGATTGCAGAAGTGTTGTGGATTTCCCTGCATTCATCGCAGAGTAGTAGAAATACATTTGAGCCAAAAGAAAGGTTCCTGTCACTAAGTCAATTGGCGAGAGAGACATGCTCACTCAAATTACGAGGTTGCTTTATAACCAACCAAAAATAAAGAGGGTGACTTTCGCCACCCTACTCACTATTTTTATTCAGCTTTTTCTTTGGCTGCGGTAACAGCGATAGCCAACTCTTGCAGCGAAGCTGGGTTCGCTAGGCTTGGAGCATCTGTTAGCAGACACGCTGCAGCGGTCGTTTTAGGGAAGGCGATCACATCACGAATATTCTCGGTCCCACACAACAACATCACAAGACGGTCAAGGCCAAAGGCAAGACCTGCATGCGGTGGCGTACCGAATTTCAGTGCGTCTAGAAGGAAACCAAATTTCAGTTTTTGCTCAGCTTCATCGATACCAAGGATATCGAAAACGGTTGATTGCATTTCTGCATTGTGAATACGTACCGAACCGCCGCCAACTTCATAACCGTTTAGAACCATGTCATAAGCATTAGAGTTAGCAACCGCAGGGTTAGCTTTCAGCTCTTCAGCCGTTAAATTCAATGGCGATGTGAACGGGTGGTGCATAGCATGTAGGTTGCCTTCGTCATCTTCCTCAAACATTGGGAAATCAACAACCCATAACGGTGCCCATGCTTTGTCATTGGTGATCTCTAGGTCTTTACCCAACTTCAAACGTAGTGCACCCAATGCTTCAGAAACAACGTTTGCCTTGTCCGCGCCAAATAGAATGATGTCGCCAGACTCTGCTTGTGTGCGATCTAAAATACCGTTTACCACGTCCTCAGAAAGGAATTTCGCGACTGGAGATTGAACACCTTCCATACCTGCAGCGCGGTCGTTGACCTTCATCCATGCCAAACCTTTCGCACCATAAATACCAACAAACTCAGCATAGCTATCAATTTGCTTACGAGTCAATGCAGCGCCACCAGGAACACGGATAACCGCTACGCGGCCTTTTTCATCGTTTGCAGGGCCTGAGAATACTTTAAAATCAACATCTTTAACTAGATCTGCAACATCGACAAGCTCTAATGGGTTACGTAGATCCGGTTTGTCGCTACCAAAACGACGCATCGCTTCGCTATACGGCATCACAGGGAAATCACCTAAGTCTACATTTAGTAGCTCAAGCCACATGTTACGAACCATTTTTTCCGTCACTTCACGCACTTGATCGGCGCTCATAAATGACGTTTCAATATCGATTTGAGTAAATTCTGGTTGGCGATCAGCACGTAAATCTTCGTCACGGAAGCATTTTACGATTTGGTAGTAACGGTCAAAACCAGACATCATCAGCAATTGCTTAAACAACTGAGGAGATTGTGGCAATGCATAGAAGCTGCCTTTGTGAACACGACTTGGCACTAAGTAATCACGCGCACCTTCTGGTGTCGCTTTGGTAAGCACAGGTGTTTCAATATCAAGGAAGCCATTTTCATCTAAGAAACGACGAACGAAGCTTGATGCTTTAGCACGCAGTTTAATGCGATCACTCATTTCTGGACGACGTAGGTCAAGATAGCGATATTTTAAACGCTGCTCTTCAGAGTTCTTTTGGTTGAAATCGAGAGGCAGTACATCTGAACGGTTAATGATTTCAAGACCCGTTGCTAGAATTTCAACTTCACCCGTTGCCATATCTTTATTGATTTGGCTTTCAGGACGAGCGCGAACCTCACCAGTCAACTTAATGCAGAACTCATTACGCAGTTGGTTGGCAACTTCAAATACATCGGCCATATCCGGATCAACCACCACCTGAACGATGCCTTCACGATCTCGCATATCAACAAAAATAAGACCGCCTAAATCACGACGGCGATTAACCCAGCCGCACAACTCTACAGTTTGTCCTGCGAGGGACTTGTTCAGGTGACCACAATAATGGCTACGCATAATGAATTTCCCAATCTCTAATTAGTTATCAATTCTAAGCTACTGAGCTTCAATGTCTCGGCAGCGCAAAGTTCCATTTATACGCTGAAAGATGCGCAAAATCGACCTTCCAGAATACAATTTGTTGTGTTTTATCAAGCGTTGCTGCTTTTTAGGCCAATAATCAACCAAAATAGTCATACAACCGAAAAATTGGAGCTGATTATAGCGTTAAAATATCCAAATCATCAAAACTCTCGTAGAGTAATTCTTTTAAAAGTGAATAAAAGGTAGTTATGGCAGATTTACCACTACGACTGGGGCTCACTCTTTGGTCGCACCCTAGATGGCAAAGCGGATTCTATGGTTCTGGCACCCAAGCAGCACAACGGCTAGAAAAGTATGCCAGCGTATTTCATACCGTCGAAGGCAATACCACCTTCTATGCATCACCCTCTGCCAATACGGTGCAAAACTGGAAAGCCGCAACCAGTGATCACTTTCGTTTTACTTTTAAATTGCCAAAGGCCATTACTCACCAATACATGCTGAATGGTTGTCAGGATCAACTCAAAACGTTCATGACGTTAATGGAGCCATTACATCATCGCGTCGGCCTTTGGACTATTCAATTACCCGCAGCTTTCGGCCCGCAACATATCGCTAGTTTAAAAAGGTTCTGCACCTATTTCCCTGCCAATTTCCCTTTGGGCATTGAAGTACGACACCTTGAATTTTTTGCCAAAGGGGAAGCTGAGAAACAATTGAATCAATGGTTATTGGAAACCAACGCCAATCGGATCATTATGGATAGTCGCCCTGTTTTTGCGGCAAAACCGACGACAGAAGCCATTATTGATGCCCACAAAAAGAAACCAAAAATACCGGTCCATGCGATTAGCACTGCGGATAAACCAATGGTTCGCTTTATTGGCCACCCTGAATTAGAGGCTAACCTGCCCTTTTTTACCCCTTGGATGGCTAAGTTGCCACAATGGATTGCACAAGGTAAGCAGCCTTACTTAATGATACATACGCCAGATAATGTCGAAGCTCCGCAGCTTGCCTTAAAGCTCTACCAACAACTTCAACAGCAGATTACGCTGCCCAAACTGGCTTCATTTCCTGCACAGAAAAATAACCACCAAATCACCATGTTTTAAAGTTACTGCTTGAGATTAATGACAGACGCATGGTTTTCTCATAAAATACGCGCCTTTTTTGGGGTATTAGAATAACCATTGCCCTTTTGCTAGCCGCCGTGAGGTAAACCCATGAGCCATAAAGACATCATCTTTTCTGCTCCGATCGATAAAATTGGTGATTTCACGTTTGATGAACGTGTTGCTGAAGTATTCCCAGACATGATCCAACGCTCTGTGCCGGGGTACAGCAACATAATCTCTGCCATTGGGATGCTAGCTGAACGTTTTGTAAAACCTCATTCGACGATCTACGATCTGGGTTGTTCGCTAGGCGCAGCAACACTCTCAATGCGTCGCCATATCAAGCAAGAAGGTTGCAAAATTATTGCGGTTGATAATTCTCCTGCAATGGTTGAACGCTGCAAACTGCACATCAACGCCTACCGTTCTGACACGCCAGTGGAGGTAATCGAAGCCGATATTCGAGAAATTGAAATCAGCGATGCCTCTGTTGTTGTGCTCAATTTCACTCTGCAATTTTTGTCGCCTGAAGATCGTTTGGCGCTGCTTGAAAAGATCTACGCGGGCCTTCGCCCCGGTGGCATACTGATTTTATCTGAGAAATATGTGTTTGAAGACGAAACGGCTCATGAACTTTTGATAGATTTACACCATGATTTTAAGCGTGCTAATGGTTATAGCGAACTTGAAATCAGTCAAAAACGCAGTGCGATTGAAAATGTGATGCGTCCTGACTCTATCACCGCTCACAAAACACGCTTTGAGCAAATTGGTTTTTCAAGCTTCGAAGTCTGGTTTCAGTGCTTCAATTTTGGCTCAATGTTCGCCATTAAATAGCTTAATGTTTACCCCATTCTCTCTAACGGTGTGAGTATCCATCTCTACGCCGTCTTTAGGGCTTTTACCCAACGCTAGGAATACCTTGTACAATGTTTAACTTTGCCAATTTTTATCAACTGATCGCCCAAGATACTCGTCTTCAACCTTGGCTGAACATTTTGCCACAGCAATTGACGGACTGGCAAAACGCTGAACATGGTGACTTTGACCGCTGGGTACGAGCGCTCAACAAGATCCCTGCGGGAATACCCGATAATATTGATCTGAAAGATTCAGTCACTCTATCGAATAGTTCACCCCTTGAAATTGGTGAGCAAAAAAAACTGGAAAGCTTACTTAAGACTTTTCACCCATGGCGTAAAGGACCATACACTCTGCATGATATCCATATTGATACAGAGTGGCGCTCTGATTGGAAGTGGGATCGCGTATTGCCGCACATTTCACCACTTAATAATCGCTCCGTTTTGGATGTCGGCTGTGGCAACGGTTATCACATGTGGCGCATGCTTGGCGAAGGTGCTCGTTTATGCGTGGGTATTGACCCATCTCACCTTTTCTTGGTGCAGTTTGAGGCGGTGCGAAAGTTACTGGGCGACGATCAACGAGCACATTTACTGCCGTTAGGGATAGAGCAATTGCCTGAGCTCAATGCGTTCGATACGGTATTTAGCATGGGCGTGCTTTACCATCGACGTTCACCATTAGATCATCTTATTCAATTAAAAAACCAATTGGTCTCTGGCGGAGAGTTGATCCTTGAAACCTTGGTTATTGAAGGTGACGAAAATGCGGTTTTAGTTCCCGTTGACCGCTATGCACAGATGCGTAACGTCTACTTCTTCCCTTCCGCTAAAGCGCTTAAAATGTGGCTAGAAAAATGTGGATTTGAGGATGTTCGTATCGTCGATGAAAATGTCACCTCGGTGGGTGAGCAGCGAACCACGCAGTGGATGACACATAATTCACTGCCGGATTATCTTGACCCTAACGATCCAACAAAAACGGTTGAAGGTTACCCTGCGCCAAGACGTGCCATTCTTGTCGCTAAAAAGCCATAATTGACACAGTTTTAACGCTTTGTGGTATGTATAACACTAACCTTGCCTAAGGGTGCTTCACGCATCCTTTTTTATGGGCTAAACTTGGGTTTACAAGCACTTATCCACCAAACAAAATAAGGTCGCAAATGTTTAAGCGAATAGCACCCGTTGCTGCGATTGCTTTACTGTCAGGCTGCGCACTGACCAATGGCGAACAATACCATCAAGCTACCCTAGCAGCGATTCAAACGTCTGAATCTAACCTCAACAATACGATGGGCAATCTGGAACTTCAGTTAAGTAACCAGAACGATTATATCGAGAACCTCGAGGAACAAATCTCGAAACTCGACCAAAAAATCGCGAAGATAAAAACGCTCAGCGCGTCAACTCAGCAAAACGATTCAGTATCCGTCTCACAAAAATCAGCACCGAATCTCAAAACTCAATCAATTCAAAAGTCTCGCTTTGACGTGGTGCTGGGTGAGGTTGAAAAAGTCACCATAGACTCGATAAAACAATCTTTCGATGCTCGTGTCGATACGGGAGCAGCAACTTCATCACTCAATGCTATTGATATTGAAGAATTTGAACGCAATGGCAAAAACTGGGTTCGCTTTCACCTTTCAGACGGTGTCAAACCCACCGATGATAGTAATTGGATCGAGTCCCCTATTATTCGTTTCGTGAAAATTCGTCAGTCAACTAATAGTGAAACTGAGCGTCGTGCGGTGGTGGAGCTATGGGTAAAACTAGGCAGCATTCACGAAAAGGCACAATTCACTTTAGCTGATCGCTCTCAAATGAGTCATCCTATCTTGCTAGGTCGTGAATTTATTCGAGATATCGCGTTGGTCGATGTCAGTCGCCAATACATCCACTCGGAAACTAAATAAAACTAGGGTAACTTATGACATCACGAGTTCCATTTTACCTATCAGTATTCTTATTGATAGCGGCAGGCATCACACTCAGTGTATTTCGCCATCAGACCTATGGGGTGCCATGGACACCCGGAGAAACTCGCCAAGTTTGGGATATTGAAGCTAGAGTCGAATTTACCGCCATGGATAAAGAGGCGAAAGTTTCGTTAGCTGTACCTCATACACAGGACGGCTACACCTTAATTAATGAGTCCTCATCATCCCCGGGTTACGGCGTATCCTACATTACAACTGACACAGGCCGACGCGCAGAATGGTCGATTCGTAAAGCTGAAGGTCCACAAACTATTTATTACAAAGCTCAATTTTTGGTGGATCCGCAAGCTGATAGCGACTCAATTCCTCCTACGGATGAAGCGGTGGTTAAACCGACCTTTAATGGTCCAGAAGAAGCCGCAGCGCTAGCCTTAATTGAGCAAGCAAACCGACGTTCGGCAGACGATATCACTTTCACCAGAGAATTAATCAAAGCACTCAACGATACTGATAGCCAAAACTCATCATTGCTTTTGAATACAATGACCAAAGTTGAGGCGACGGAAAAATTGCTTTCTTATGCTCAGATTCCAAACAAAGTCGTTGGTGTTATTACTTTGGAGGATGGTCGTCGACGCCAAATGATTCAACACATGAATCAAATATGGAATGGCAAACAGTGGCTGTTATTTAACCCTGAAACAGGAACTCAGCCAACCCATCCAAACCTATTGGTTTGGGACGAGTCGAACGTATCTCTACTTGATGTCATCGGCGGTCAAAATAGCCAAGTTCACTTCACAATGCTCTCGCAAGAAGTGTCATCACAAACGGCAACCAATAACAAAATTGAAGCCGACAAGCTTTTAAACTTCTCCATTCACAGCTTGCCCCTTGAAGAGCAAGCGATGTTTAAAACTATCATGCTGATCCCCATTGGTGCGCTTATTGTTGTCTTTTTACGCGTAATTATTGGCTTGAAAACATCAGGTACCTTTATGCCGGTACTGATCGCCGTTTCTTTTGTCCAAACTCAGCTATTAACCGGTATCGTCGGTTTCTTGTTGATTGTCGGAACTGGTTTAATCATTCGCAGCTATTTATCGAAATTGAACTTGCTGTTAGTGGCCAGGATTTCAGCCGTAATCATTACGGTTATTATGATCATTTCCGTCTTTACGGTAGTGGCCTTTAAGATCGGTTTAACTGAGGGTTTATCCATTACCTTCTTCCCGATGATCATTCTTTCTTGGACAATCGAACGTATGTCGATTCTATGGGAAGAAGAAGGAGCAAAAGAGGTTCTTTTACAAGGCGGAGGCTCCCTTTTCACTTCGGTATTAATCTACCTCGGTATGACTAACTCATACGTGCAGCATTTAACATTTAACTTTATCGGATTACAACTTATCGTGTTGGCCGCTATTTTGTTACTAGGGACTTACACAGGATACCGCTTAAGTGAACTTCGTCGCTTTAAACCACTAGCCGAGGACTAAAGGATGTTTTCACTATCAGAATACACCTCGCCACTTAAGTTACGCCGTAAAGGCATTATGGGTATGAATAAACGTAACCACAGTTATATTGGTCGATACAATGATCGCTCAAAATATCCACTGGTTGACGATAAACTGCAAACCAAATTGATTGCTGAACGAGCGGGATGTACCGTACCTAAGTTGATTGGTGTGATCAGCAATCAAGCCGATGTAAAACGTATCCATAATATGGTCAAAGGCTGGCCGGGTTTTGTTATAAAACCTGCGCGAGGCAGTGGCGGCAAAGGGATTTTAGTAATCACCTCACACAAAGATGGCGTTTATACCAAACCATCGGGTACAAGTATCAATGAAGAAGATGTTGAGCGTCATATTAGTAATGCCTTAGCTGGTCTGTTTTCTTTGGGTGGCAAGAACGATGTAGCGGTTGTCGAAAACTTGATTAAGTTTGATGACTGCTTTGACGGCTTTAGCTACGAAGGTGTTCCTGATGTTCGCATCATCGTATTTAAAGGCTATCCCGTAATGGCAATGATGCGCCTATCGACTTCGGCTTCAGATGGTAAAGCAAACTTGCACCAAGGTGCTGTTGGGGTTGGTATCGATATCGCCTCTGGCAAAGCTGTGCGCGCAGTGCAATTTAACTTACCTATTACTGAACATCCCGATACCGGAAAAGAGCTAGCAACATTGCAAGTACCTCATTGGAGAAAGCTACTCACACTTGCATCCAGTGCATGGGAAATGACAGGCCTTGGCTATATGGGTACAGATATGGTGTTGGATAAAGAAGAAGGGCCTATGGTTCTAGAGCTCAATGCACGCCCAGGTCTTGCGATACAAATTGCAAATGGTGCAGGCCTACTTCCACGCTTACAACATATTGAAGGTTTGGGCTCACCTCTTATTTACCCAAGTGCCGAAGAACGTGTGATTTATGCAGCCAAACATTTTGGTACTGGAGAGTTGGTCGACTAATGCTCAAGCACTTCGTGCATGATGGCATTCACATAAGCACTCATGGATTGATTGTTTAACTGAAAAATTATGGGTGGTAATGTGCATCTTTCACATTACCACCCATTTTCATAAATAAGCCCACAGTAGTGGAGTGTTATTGAACCACATTGCCACTTTCGATGACTGTTTTACGCACCTTATCGGCAAACGTTAGCGCTTCCTGACGAATCTCGTCTTCGTTAACCGTCAATACTTCTCTATCTTTCATCAATAGCTTACCATCAACAATGGAGTGCTTAACATTGGTCGCGTACGCAGAATAAACTAAGGCAGAATAAGGGTTATATACAGGCACCATGTTCGGCGCTTTAGTATCAATGACGATAATATCGGCCTGCTTACCAACTTCAAGCGAACCAATTTTATCTTCCATGTGTAGAGCTCGCGCCGCACCAATTGTTGCCATCTCAACCACTTTAATTGGCGGCATTGCTGCGCGATCTTTATTCGCTAGTTTATGCACTTTCGCCACTTGGTTCAGTTCATCCATTGTACTTAATGTGTTGCCTGACATTGGTCCATCGGTCCCTAGCCCGATACGTAATCCATCATCAAACATTTTTAGTGCAGGTGATACCCCTTTCGCAGATTTGATATTGGCACTCATGTTGTGGGCAATACCTACATCATGTTTCTTCAGCAATTCAATATCACTGTCTGAGACATTAATAACATGCGCCCCCACTAAGTTAGGGGTTAATGCTCCAATATCAGCCATATAAGCCACAGGGCTTTTGCCACCACTACGCTCAGCAATCACTTGGTCTTCGCGATCAGACTCAGCAAGATGAATCAGAACGGGCACTTGATGTTTGAGCGATAACTGAGTGATTTTCTGTAAGATTTCAGTGGTATTGGTATACGGTGCATGCGGAGCAAAGGCAGGCGTAATTCGCGGGTGATCTTTATATTGTTCAATAAAGTTAAGTGCATATTGAATGCCCTCTTCGGCATTACGCGCATCAGCTACGGGGAATTGGATGACCGTCTGACCTAACACCGCTCGCATACCAATTTTATCGACCGTCTTGGCCACTTCATCTTCAAAGTAATACATATCAGCATAAGTAGTCACACCACCTTTGAGCATTTCTACATTGCCGAGCTGAGCGCCAATACGCACCATATCCGGTGATACCAGTTTTTCTTCGAGTGGGAATATATATCGATGCAAACGATCCGGCACATCGTCTGCAAGAGAGCGGAACACCGTCATCGAGACATGAGTATGCGTATTGATTAGACCGGGCATTACGATATCACCCTCGGCATCAATGGTTTGCAGCGCTTTGTATTGGTCAATATCGCGACCATCACTCACCGCAACGATTTGATTTTCTTTAACAGCAACCAACCCGTTTGGATAAACTTTCTTATCGTTATCCATCGTCAATACCGTTGCATTGGTAATGAGCAAATCCACATTTTCTGCCGCTATAGCGAAAGAGCTAATAAAAGAAGTCGCCGCTATCGACGTCACTAATAAGGTTTTCTTAAACATTACAACCACCCGATGTATCAAAAATTGCGTCGATCATACGTGAAGAAATGAGTGAATTGATTAGCTTTATTGCTTAAGATTGAAAAGCGTGACATCGATTCACAATAAATCATGTTGTCATAATCTCTCACAAATCTTACCAAGCCAGATATAACCATCAATAAAAAACCCAATGCATAGACATACATTGGGTTTTGATGATTAGCAATTTCTACCGCAGTAAGTTACAGCATTTCAGCCATCTGTTGCGCTTCTGACTTAGGCTTTTCCGTTTGTCCAAAACCACGTAAACCAACCACATGCACGTGCTCGTGATCTTTAAACACTTTACGTACTAATTTGTAGGTTGTGCCTTTTTCTGGGCTGATATTTTCTGGCGCGGCTATCAACAATTGCATGTCTAAGCGGTCGCACAGTTCAAACAAGGTCGAAATAGACTTAGTGTCCAGACGGGCTGCTTCATCTAAGAATAATAAACGACAAGGCACAATGTCTTTACTACGTAGACGTCGTGATTCTTCTTCCCAACTTTGGACAACCATCAGCAAAATCGACTGGCCAGTACCAATAGCTTCACCAGTTGAAAGTGCACCTGATTCAGCTTGTAACCAACCGTCAGATCCACGGTTAACTTCAACACTCAGTTCTAAGTAATTACGATAATCTAACAGTTCTTCACCCAATACTTGTGGTGAACGCTGCCCCATATCAATGTGTGGATTAACACGCTGGAACAATTTAGCCATTGCTTCCGAGAATGTATAACGCGCACTCTCAAACAGATCTTTGTGCTGATTTTGCTGCTCGGCTAAGCCTGCTAGTAAAATTTCATGACTCTCACGCACTTTTACATTGAGGCGAACTCCATTCACTTGACCAAAGTTAATGTTCGATAAACCTTGGTTCAACATGCGAATACGGTTTTGTTCACGTTGGATAGTTTTCTTAATAATACTCGCCACGGATTCAGAGCTGATTGCCAATCGGTTTTCACGCTGAGTCAGCTCTTCCGTTAAGCGGGCAAGCTCCACTTCCATCTCTTCAATCGCTTCGACAGGATCATCCGTTCGGATGATATCTTGGCGGATACGTTCACGTAGATGTTGGTAGACCGCAATATAGAACAAGACTTTACGCTCTGGGTGCGCGTTATCTTCAGACAAGCGAAGGGCATCACGTAAATCTTCATTATTCGCCACGGCTAAACGCAGTGCACCTAATGATTTATCAGACATAGAACGCAGCTCGTCGGCTGATAAATAGGCTAGCTCGCGCTTATGCAAGCGACGCTCTACATCATTTTCACGCGCTAAACGCAGTACACTGCACCACCCTGCTTTTGCATTGACTACAAAAGTACGTAGGTCTTGGTACTCTTTTTGTACTTTCTTTAAACGCTTAACTAACGCTTTCATCTCAAGATCGGTTGAGGTAATAGTGCGTTCGTATTCGCTCTTACGTGAACGAGAACTATGCAAACGTTCTTGTAATTCATCGCGGCGACGTTGTGCGCGCTCTTGCGCACCTTCATCGGCATGTACACCGAACTCTTGCAGCTCTTGTTTGAACTCTTGAACCGTTTCAAGCTTGGCTTGATGTGAACTTTTTAACGAAGCCAATACTTGATTATATTGGTTCATTTGGCTTTGCGATTGTTTTAGCTCATCACGAGTACGAGTTCGAGCATTTTCAGCATCAACCAGCTTAGCTTTAAGCTGCTCACTCAATTCACTGCTCTTGCTAAGAAGGTCAACAGAATCGGAGTAACTAAAGTAATGACGACGCTCAACCACATCTGACAATGCAAAAATCTGCACTTTTAACGTTTGCAGCGCTTGATCCGCTTGTTGATATTGAACGGTCAGTTCTTCAAACTGTTCAGGATCAGTATCTAAAGAAGAAGCAATGTTTTCTAGCTCAGCTATCGTTTTGCGGTGAGCACTTAAAAATGCTTTGGCGGCAGACAAATGGCTGATCTTTTCTTCCAATTCATCAAAACGCGCTTGCAGGGCGTCATCTTCAATCAGCAACATACTTGGAGCAAGTTTATCAAGCAGAGTTAACGCTTGTTTACTGTGCTGCAGTTGGCTACGTTGCTGCTGCTCTTTTGCTTCTAAGTCAGCCAAAACACGGGCTACTTGATTTCGTTGTTCACGCGCGATTTGTAGTGCTTGCTCAGGGTCGGCATTGAAGGCTACCTGAATATGTTTCGCCACAAAGTCATTAAAGCTTTGGTAAAGACGTTGCAGTTTTTGTGAATCAAACGCTGCTTTTGCATGCGCTTCTAGTACATCTTCGCGCTCGTTACGCAGCAATTCCAAACGCTGATCTCGCGCTGCTCGACCAAATAATGGGATTTCAGGGAAGCGAGAATAACGCATCTGGCGATCATTTAGCTGAACACAAACCGCACCTTCCAATTCATCGGCATTAAATGAGCTGTCATCAAATGCATCGATATCGCCTTCTATGATGTAAAGATCTTCTGGGCAATCATCTAACTCAATCAGCTTCTCTTTGATGCCAGAAAGATCAGACACAACAATCGCGTGCCGAGCTGGACCATACATGGCGCTGAAATACGGCGCATCACTGAGGGTGATGTCATCATAAATTTCTGAAAGTAAGACCCCACCTAAAGTATCAGCCAACCCTTTTAAACGCGGGTCGTTTGAACCACCTGGTGATGCTAACCTTTCAATTTCACTATCCAATTGAGCTCGACGCTCGGCCAGTTTATCTTTGGCGATGGACTGCGCTTTTTCGAGCTCAAGTACTTGCTGCATGTGTGCCATAACCGACTGGCTATCTTGTAGCTCGGCACCGCTTTGTTCACGCAATGTTTCAAGTGCATCGTTTGCTGCAATCCACGTTGGTGCAATCGACTCTAAACGTTGAATTTCAGCCTGTTTATCTTGCTCTAAACGGCGCTGTTCACTGCGCTGTTCACGAAGTTCTTCTTGAGCATATTCTAATGACTCGATCAACGCAGCGTGGCGTTCGTGCTCTTGTTCCAGCATTTGCTCATCAAGTAATTCAACTTGGTGCTGCTTTTGGTAACCGGCTACGAGCTCACGCGCTGTTTGCTGTTGATTCAAGCGACGCTCTAAGTCTCGTTGCTGCGCATACCATTGCTGTTCATTTTGGCAAATCTGTTCGGCATCACGTGCTTGCTGGATAACCAATTTTGCTTGTGCAGCAGCATCACTACGTGGAATAACACCAACAATACCTTGCACCAATTTCAACGCATGATCAAACTGCTCAACGGCTGCGGAAGACATATCCAACTTATGCTTTAATGCAAGCAAGGTCGTGGTATTGCTATCTTGCTGCTGCTTAAGTTCATTCACCAATGCGGATGCGTTGTCTGGCGTTAAATTGTCATCGCCTAAAAGCTGCATAGCTTTATCTAATGCCTGAACGGCTTGCTGGTATTGCAGCGCACGAGTTTGCTGCACATCCAACGCTTGTTGGTAATCAGCAAGCTGGCTTTTCAAGCTATCCACTTCATCTTCAGAAATGGTGGCTTGTTCTTCGGCCATTAAAACGCGCTCCCGCGCTTCCTCTACCACCATCATCTGTTCTTCAAGACGAATACTGAGCTCTTCTAAATCTTCTTGGTAGCGCTCAATTTTTTCTTGCTGACGCAGTGCATTTTGCACCAGTTGTAAGTGATCAGAAGCCGCTTGGTAGTCTTGCTCTAACGCGGATTCTTGTTCAACCAATAACTCTAACTCTTCCTGTACGCGATTGAGCAGATTGTTTTGTTCAATCAAAGTATGACGCGAACCAAACAGTTCACTGCGTAACGCTAAAGTTTGCCCTAGTTTCTTGTGGCGTTCGTTAGCGTGACGCATATAATCAGCCGCCACGTAATTGGTTGATTCTGTAATTAAATGCTTGAAGAGATCACGATCAGCTTGCGTGGTTTTGATGGCTTCCAACGTCATGCGGTTTTCACGTAAAGCCGATTCCATATCTTGGAATGCTTTTTTAACGCCGCCGTTTTGTGGCAATAGGTAGTCACGCAATGAACGCGTAATTGCACTCGAAATACCACCGTATAATGACGCTTCAATCAAACGATAGAATTTTGAACGGTCGCTACTGTTACGCAGTTTTTTCGGCACAACACCGAATTCAAACATCTGTGCATGGTAGTCAACAATTGAATTGAACGCTTTAAAATGCGCCCCCTCAATTTTTGCCACAATATCTTTAACTTCGTTGATTTGACGCACGCGCGCATGGTTGTCGGAAACACTTTCGATTAGCACATCGGTCGGTTTGATATGGCTCGGTAAACCTTGAATAACAAAAGGTTTGATATCAACTTTTTTATCACGCCCCGCCACTTGTTGCAGTTTCACCGCAAACAAAAGGCGCTGCTTGCGCGAGTTGACAACATCTAACGCCGCATAACAAGCTCCGGCTTGCAGCTTGCCGTATAAACCTTTGTCACGAGAAGCTTGTGAGCTACCGGCTTCGGTTGTGTTTCTGAAGTGGAGCAAACTTTGGTCTGGAATTAACGTAGTAATAAAGGCTGCCATGGTAGTCGATTTACCCGCACCGTTACCGCCAGATAATGTGGTAACCAAACCATCAATATCAAAAGTACGAGCAAAGAAGCCGTTCCAATTGATCATGGTTAGTGATTGATACTTACCTCGTTCAATCATTCTTCACCTTCCCACTCTGTTTGCTCGTTAACATCTTGTTCTTCTATTTCTTGTTCATTATCTAATAAGCTGCGTTGGTTTGGTTCCTGGCTGTGCACCACAGCTTCACCATCACGAATCAAACGCAATTGTGCTTCACGCATGTCATCACCAACGCGCACGTCAGCACCAAAGCGAAATACCGCTTCGCTGATACGGAATTTATTGGTATCACCTAAATTGATGATCATGCCTAAACGTCGCAAGCGACGCAGAGATGTACGCACTTTTTCAAACAGCTTTTCTTTGTCTAAGTCAGAGCCGCTTGCTCGGTTGGTCACGAGCTTCATTAGCTTTTTCTCATCAGCAAGTGATAGCAGCTCTTCATACAATTCTTGATTGGTGAATATGCCTTCATGCGCTAAACGCTCTGGGCTCAAATAAAGGAAGCACAGTACTTTTCCGACGAGCATATCTAACTCAGATAACACACTTCGGTTAATCAATGCCGTTGAACGAGGACGCAAATAAAAGAAACCTTCGGGCGCTTTTACTAATTCAGTATTATAACGTTGATAAAACAACGCTAAATCAGGCTCAAAGTCCGATAGGAATGCGTGATTATCTAAATCGTCACTAGAAACATGGCGACCGGCACGAAGCTGGCTATCTAATGCAGGGAAAAGGGGATTCGTAATTGCTTTTGCCAAGTTTTCTGGCATGTATTCATTAATATCTGTTGATAACATTTGCTTGTACCTTTGCGCCAAAATCGTTGATCGCTTGCCAGTCGGGTTGAATCGCTCGGTAATCATGTTCGGAATAACCGAGTCGTACCGCTTGGTCGACAACAATTCTTGCTAAATCAAAATGATGAGTATGAGGATGAGCGGCTAAGTAATCTCTCAACACCAATCCTAGGTCTATCGGCATGCCTTGGTCTTTATGACCTTTTAGCATCTGGCCGATACGCTCTGAAAGCTGATCATTGACCTGTTTGAATTCTTCATATTCCACTTCAAGCGGCACTTGCCCCATCACTTCATCGTCTCTTAAGACCAAAGCTTCATCACGAAGATCCGTCAAGCGTTCAGCATCAGCATAAGTGAGATGCCAAGGCGTATCAAAATAGTCATTCACTGATTGACGTAAGCGCTGGCTGAATGCTCGGTTTTGATCCATATCTATCGCGGTACGGATAAATTTATGCACGTGACGGTCATAACCAATCCACAGGTCAATAGCTTGTTGACCCCAACTTGTAATGCGATCAAGCTTCATCTGTAAACCAAATAAGGTTTCTTCGATAAACTCAAGTTCAGAAGAACCATAAACGATTTCTTGGATATCGAGGATCTGCGTTTGAAGCTCGTCTCCCGCGGCTTGCAATGTATCTTGCAGTTCACGCAATGTGGAGGAGGTTTCAGAAAGTAATGACTCACAATTGTTGATCGCTTCACGCCAATCTTTGTTCAAGAGCTCGGCTATCTGCTGCTTAACGGACTGCTGCTGCTCATCCATTACTCGTTGGTTAAGGTCGATTCGGTCAAATATTTCACCGACGGAATACTTCAACACCCCGTATACATTCTTTTTCCAGTGTCCAGGTGTGCCGCCTTTTTGCGCCGCCTCTATGGCTTTTGCCATTTCATCCGCCACCATGGAGAGCTGGATGGAGAGTTTCAGTTTCGAAAATTCGCGGTGGCGAACATAATAATCGGTGATACCAATCGCCAGTGGCGATAAACGGTAGATGCTGACACCTTCGGTTACTTCACTGGTAAATCGGCTCACCAATCGCTGCTTAACCAGTTCATTGATCGCGTTATTAGCACGAAAAGCCGAAGCTTCACCTGTCTCTTCAAACATACGAGTGACGATGGAGAACGCGTCATGTAACTCCCCCTCACCTAATTCTTCATCAAACCTTTCATTGCTCAGTACTGCGATAGCGATAAGGAACGCAAGCCGCTCTGTCGTCAGGTTCAATGAGAAATCGTGCTGCTTTACCCAGCTAACCAATTCATCGATTGGTTGCTCTGCAGCGCTTTGAGTTATCTCACTCATTGTTATTCCTGCTCTATTTTTTTCTGCGCCCACACATGAATGTATCGACCTAGTGAGAGGTACGGCTCTTGTCTACACAATTGTTTTTCTAGTGCCAGTACGTCTTCATATTGGTAGTCGCCCATACTTGCTACGTTTCCGATGTAGTCACTGAATGAACGAATTCCCGATTTACCACAAATCTCAAACCCCGCATCTTCGATCCATTGATAGACGTCTTCGGGCCTTAAACCTTTTTGTGGTTGGAGTTTAAATCTTTTGCGATGTGGCATCCCATTCAGCACATGAGGAATATTACCGCACACCACATTTTTATATACCAGACCATGATGGTTGTAGAACATCACGGAAGCCATTCCACCCGGCCTGACTTGTTCTAACAAGTTTTGCAATGCCGCTTTCGGTTCTGCTAACCATTCCATCACAGCATGAAACATCACCATATCGACAGAAGCGGTTAAATGCTCTTGTATTGATTGCACAGGTGAGTGAATCAGCCGATACTGCTCAAGCAAGCTATTTTTTGCAATATCCTGCTCAGCTAACAGCAGCATTTCCCAAGATAGATCACATAATGTAATTTGATGCCCTAGCTTGGCCAATTTTTGGGACATTTGTGCCAGTCCACCACCCGCATCCAAAATGTGCAAGGGTTGGGGGTTGGTGCCAAACATGGCGAGTAATTGCTCGATATCTTCCCAAACAATGACTTGGCGTATCTCACCTTTGTCAGAGCCATATATGTTTTTTGCAAATTTGTGGGCAATATCGTCGAAATTCCGGTCTTCAGTCACAGTCGCTTGGGGTATGATAACGAATCGTGCTGCTATTCTGTCATAGGAATGGCAGGAATAAAGAGGCTTTATGCCTTTTTATATTCAAGTGGTGTTTTTTCGGACTATTTTGTTTATGTTTGAGCTGAAAAAAATTATTTCCTCATTATTAATGCCTCTCCCGGCGATGCTTATCCTCGGTTTTGTAGGTTTAATGCTTATTATGTTCACAGCCAAACGTAAAACTGGCTGTATGATTGTCTTGTTATCTTTGACGACTCTATTCCTGATCTCTTTCCAACCTTTCGCTACTCGCGTTCTGATGCCGTTAGAAAGACAGTATTCTGCATTCCTTCCTAGCGAAGGAGCGATTGATTATGTCATGGTACTTGGTAGTGGGCATGTGGTTGACGATCAAATTCCCCCCACGTCTGAACTCAGCCGAACCGCACTGATGCGCCTTAGTGAAGGCATTCGAGTGATGCGCATGTATCCCGGTTCAAAATTAATCTTGTCTGGTTACTCTGGCGGCTCCGAATTTAGTCACGCTCGCATGTTAGCAACCGTAGCGCTCGCACTCGGAGTGAGTAAATCCGATATTATTTTGCTTGAAACCGCGAAAGATACATGGGAAGAAGCAAGACAAGCAGCTGCCTTTGTTCAACAGCGCAAGTTAGTACTCGTCACTTCAGCGAGCCATATGCAACGCGCATTAAACGAATTTTACTCGGCAGGACTCGCCCCTATTCCCGCGCCAACCAATTATCTAGCACAAAACAATATCGCTCAGGCTTGGGAAAAATACACACCTCGAGCTCGCTACTTAGAACAAACGGAGCGCTATTGGTATGAGACCTTGGGGCTATTGTGGCAAAACCTACGTGATTGGGCATCCGGCTACGAGGAAACGGCTTTAGAAAACGCTCCACAACAAGAAAGCAATTTGTAAGATACATAAAAAACCGAAGTCTCTACTTCGGTTTTTTATTTTCTGGCATCTCAAATAACCCAACGAGATACGTGTTTTATCGAAAATAAACGACTAATCTCCGGCAAACATATACCCTTCCCCATGCACCGTCACAAAAATTTGTGGGTTTTTAGGGTCAAATTCCATCTTCGCTCTCATCCGTCTAATCAAGACATCAATCGTACGATCATTAGGCGCATCAACACGATGGCTGATCATATTCAAAATACGTTCTCGGCTCAGTACTTGGTTAGGATAAGAAGATAATGCAACCAACAACTCATACTCAGCTTTTGTCAATTTTACCGGCTCACCACTTCGACTAAGTGCACGGCGTTGAATATCAAATGACCATTCACCAAATCGAACGAGATTACCATTTTGAGAAGTATCGCCAACAGTCGATTGATTATTGGCTGTCGATATCCGCCATAAAAGATTTTTTACACGAACTAACAGTTCACGTAATTCAAATGGTTTGGTGACATAGTCATCAGCCCCCATTTCGAGACCAACAATTTTATCGATGCTATCCGTGCGACCTGTAACCAGGATGATTCCAATATCAGATTGACTACGTAGTTCACGCGTTAACATCAAACCATCCTCTCCCGGAAGGTTGATATCTAACATAATCAAATCAATAACGTTGTTCTGAAGCGCCTCTCGCATTTGAGTACCGTTCTCCGCCTCTGTAACGGTATAACCTTCATTTTGAAAGTACCCGGCCAGTTTACTGCGAGTTACTGCGTCATCTTCAATAACTAATACGTGATAGCTCATGTACACCACTTATTTATATGGAAATGCCTAAGTCTCAGTATGAGACTATGTACAAATTTATTCTATTCATAAATCGTCATAATTCTATCAATCGCAGGCTAAAAATAGAGAAAAATGCTGGTTTATTGATTCAAAACAACCTTCCAAGACGGTATTAATTAAATAACAATTTCTGTCATATTTTTTCATTTATATAGTGATAGCTATTCATTTTTATTCGCTAAACTTAGCAGAGTAATTATTTTTGGAGCAAGACGATGCAAGAAACTAAAGCCTTTAATGAAAAGCGTGCCGAGATTTACTGGTGGCTTTCGAGCTTATTTGTCAAAGAGCTAACTGAGCAGGAACTAGAACAATACCATACTCAGGCCATTCGCTCGTTTCTTACTGGCTTAGGTGACAACCAAACCCTTAAACCTGCAATTGACAAACTAGTCGATGCATTAAATCGACTCATGGATAGGGAAGATGCTCAACTAGAGCTTGCCGCTGATTTCTGTGATGTTTTTCTAAAATCAAATAAAGATTCTGCTCTGCCATATGCCTCTATTTATATTGGTCAATCCGGTCTTCTCAATGCTGAACCAGCAAAAGCGATGACCGAATTAATGGCATCACATAACATTGCGGTAAGCACATCGCTGAATGAGCTAGCTGATCACATTGCTATTGAATTAGATTTTCTGGGGAATTTGATCATTCGATCCAATGAGCTAGAACAGGAACAACATTTAGATCAAGCCTTTGTCGAACAGTATGAGTTTATCCAACAGCATATCCTCTCATGGGTGCCTCAGTTTAGCCTTCGATGCCAACAAATTGATCAGTTCGGGTTCTATAGCGCATTAACCGAACTGCTAGTGGCATTTCTTCAATTGGACTGCAAGTATTTGTCTAACGATTAGTGCGTCTTTACATAGATACACAATAAATCAGTCAACTGTGACAATTGACTGATTTATTAAGCAGATTTTTCATTGCCTGATTGACGTTTGCAGACTAAAATCTTGACTGAAAACGATAAAAAATTATTTTTAAGATGCAAACCGCTGTTTCCGGCGGTTTTTGTGTTTTTATTACTTTTAGGCTTCAATCTTAACAAGGTAATAAGCCTAACTCTGCTGAATGGTAAGCTGATTCAACCGTTCTGCAATTATCGACAGGAACGAATTTATGGCTACGATTAAAGACGTTGCTCGCCTCGCTGGCGTATCAACCACCACGGTATCGCACGTGATTAACAAAACTCGCTTTGTTGCTGAAGCTACACAAGAAAAAGTGATGGAAGCAGTAGCGGAACTCAACTATGCGCCAAGTGCTGTGGCTCGTAGCTTGAAATGTAATACCACCCGTACGATCGGTATGTTAGTTACCCAATCCACTAACTTGTTTTTCTCCGAAGTTATTGATGGCGTGGAAAGCTACTGCTATCGCCAAGGCTATACGCTCATTTTGTGTAACACGGGCGGTATCTATGAGAAACAACGTGATTATATTCGCATGCTAGCGGAAAAACGCGTTGATGGTATGTTAGTCATGTGCTCAGACCTCACTGAAGAGCTTCTGGAAATGCTCGATCGCCATGCCGATATCCCTAAAGTGATAATGGACTGGGGTCCAGAAAGCTCTCAAGCTGATAAAATCATCGATAATTCTGAAGAAGGTGGTTATCTAGCGACCAAATACCTTATCGATCATGGTCACACTGAAATTGCATGTCTAAGTGGTCACTTCGAAAAGGCAGCCTGCCAAGAGCGAATTCAAGGCTTCAAACGCGCACTTGCAGAAGCGAACCTAACTGTGAATGAAAACTGGATACTGGAAGGTAACTTCGAGTGTGACACTGCCGTATTAGCCGCAGATAAAATCGCAGCAATGGATAAACGTCCAACGGCTGTATTCTGTTTTAACGATACTATGGCTTTAGGTTTAATGAGTCGCCTACAACAAAAAGGTATCCGTGTCCCTGATGACATGTCAGTGATTGGCTATGACAACATTGAGCTCGCTGAATACTTTTCACCACCGCTAACCACCATTCACCAACCTAAGCGCCGTGTGGGAAAAAATGCATTTGAAATTTTGTTAGAACGCATTAAAGACAAAGAGCATGAAAGACGTATTTTTGAAATGCACCCAGAGATTGTTGAGCGTAAAACAGTTAAAAATATAAAAAAATAAATCAAATTTTTGCTCGTTAATCGTTCGAAAGTCAAAACTGCCCATATTCTTAAAATTAGGATTACATTTGACTTTCAATCATGAAACTTTTGAGATGGGCATCACATATAAGAGATACAAATGTGATGTTTGTCCAATTTTTTATTTATTCTAATTCTTAGAAGTCACGCACAGGGCAAACCATTTGAAAGAATGGGACGCAAAGCCTCCGGCCTAAACCAAAACATTGGTAGGTAGCGGGGTTGCCGATGGCAATGATACTAGCATTAAGTTTACTCCTTACTGACACACTTTCTGCATAGAGTTGCTAACCTCTCGGACCTGATTTTGGTGGCGTATTACCTATACACCGAGAATTTACAACATGGATAAACCAGTACTTAAAGATTCAATGCGACTATTCGAACAGTTTGGACAAGTAAAATCTCGTTCAATGTTTGGCGGTTTCGGTATTTTCGTCGATGACACTATGTTTGCTTTGGTCGTAAACGATAAACTTCACATTCGCGCTGATGATGTGTCTACAAAACGCTTTGTACAGCAGGGCTATGAGCCTTATGTATATAAAAAGCGCGGCTTTCCTGTCGTCACTAAATATTTTGCATTACCTGATAATTGCTGGAACAACCCGCAACAAATCTTGAGAGACGCATCTGTCGCACTTGAAATTGCCAAGCAAGAACGTGAAGTTCAAGCTCAGGCAAAGCCAGATCGCTTGAAAGATCTGCCCAATTTGCGTCTTGCAACGGAAAGAATGCTCAAAAAAGCAGGTATTGAATCGGTTAATGATTTACAAGCGAAAGGTGCTTTAGAAGCGTACAAAGCCATTCAGCAAACCCACTCTTCGACTGTCAGTTTAGAATTGCTTTGGGCTTTAGAAGGCGCGATTGAAGGAAAACACTGGTCTGTTATTTCGCAATCTCGTCGTGATGAACTCGCCAATAATCTATAAACGTTAACCACAACCTTTCAAAAAGCGCTCGCACTTCATTGCGGGCGCTTTTTTATTCCATTTTGAAATAAAAGTTCGACTTTCCATGTCCTATTCACTATATCTAGTGTAAAAACGCGGTGAGAAAAAGCATGAATAAAAAAATTGTCTTGGGTCTAATCCTATTAATTACCATCATTCTACTAGCGATGAATTTTGGCCAGTATCTAACCTTAGAAAACGCCAAAGCACAGCAATTACTGCTCAATGAGCATATTGAACAAAACTTTGTGAGCGCAGCTGCACTCTATTTCTCGCTCTATATTTTAGTCACGGCATTTTCGATACCTGGGGCGGCAGTGGTCACTTTATTAGGCGCGGCGCTATTCGGCTTTTGGACTAGCCTACTTTTAGTCTCCTTTGCCAGTACTATCGGGGCAACACTAGCTTTTTTAAGCAGCCGCTTTTTACTGCGTGAATGGGTGCAAGACAAATTTGGCTCAAAACTGAAAGCGATAAACCAAGGTGTGGAAAGTGATGGCGCTTTCTATCTATTTTCTCTGCGCTTGATACCTGTCTTTCCATTTTTCTTGATCAATTTGTTAATGGGCTTAACACCACTTTCCACTGTTCGCTTTTATTTAGTTAGCCAGTTGGGGATGTTGCCAGGCACTGCTGTCTATTTGAATGCAGGCACACAGTTATCTGAAATAGATAGTCTATCTGGTATTATTTCACCGTCCGTCTTGCTTTCATTTGCACTGCTTGGATTGTTTCCCATGATAGCGAAATGGGGTCTATCTAAATTCAACAATATGACCAAAACGACTTAGAGCCAATCAACATGAAGATATTCGTCTCGAACTTATTATTAGAAGCACATATCGTCAGTCATCTCTTGCAGCAAGAAAAAATTCAGTGTGAAGTCAGGGGAGAAGGCCTGTTTGGTTTACAAGGTGAATTGCCTTTTGGAGAAGAAACTAACCCTTATGTATGGCTACTCGATGCTCATAAAGAACGTGAAGCTCTTGCAGTTATAGAAACTTACCGCGATAACCATGAACAAAATGTGTCCAACTGGTACTGCCAAAAATGCGGAGAAGAGAACGAACCGCAGTTTTCTGCCTGCTGGCATTGCAGTTCAGTTCAGTAGCTCCCATTGACCGTCTACTCGTATCGAAATTAGCGAGACATATTCTGTTGAATGAATTCAATAGAGTGTCGATTAAACATCTCCGGCTGTTCAACATTACAAACATGTCCACAATTGGGTATTTCTAACAGAATACTCTTTTTGTGGTGTGCCACCATGTCCTTGACGGGTTTAATGAACATATAGTCTCTCTCGCCCATCAGATAAAGAGTCGGGATTGGTAGTTCTTTCTCTTTAAAGTACTTCATTAAAGGGTTAACTTCCGAAGTCAGCATAAACCAGCGTTTAAACTCTTTTTGGCACAGTTTTCTTGCTTCTCGTATGAACAGATGTCGAGACTCTTTTTGAGTACGTTGTGGCATAACAATATAAGCGAACAATCGATATAGCCACATATAAGGAATGATATGCTTACTTAAATTGCCTACCTTAACTAGCACCTGCGAACGAACGTCAAAACGCGTCACCGCACCACCTAACACCATCGTTCTAACACGACTAGACGCTAATTCAGCAAGGTTTCTGACAATAATTGTTCCTAGTGACATACCAACAAAATGGGCAGATTGGATTTTCAGATGATCCAACACTTTGAGAATATCTTGTGTAACTGATTTAAAAGTATAGCGATTGGCCATTAATTCTTTAAGTAACTGATTGGATTTGCCGTGACCACGGAGGTCAATTAACAATAAATTAAAATGTTCTCTGTATGCTTTTATCTGCTTAAACCAGATAGATGAGCTTCCCCCTGCCCCATGGACAAAGACAACCCATTCATCACTGGTCGGATGATGGTAAGTTTTATGGAAAAGTAAACTCTGAGACATATTGAGATATTTGTTCGCAATCAATGAGTATTAAGACTACCACAAAATACCAATACTATTGGTAGCAGGATGTAAAATTATGTTTGGTTTATCGGCTCTATAGCATGAGACAAAGGCGCCGAAGCGCCTTTTCATTTGTTATTAACTAAATACCGCGTCTTGATACATTTTGATGTATTCTTTCGCTGAATCTTGCCAACTAAAATCTTGGCGCATAGCGCGTTGCTGTACTTCTAACATTTTATCTGGATGCTGAAGATAAAATAGCATCGCCCGTTGCATAGTAATCAGCAAAGCCTCAGCAGACGGTTCATGGAAACCAAAACCCGTTGCTTCATCAGGGTACTTATCGTAATCACGAACCGTATCTTTCAGGCCACCGACTTCACGCACAATAGGCAATGTGCCGTAAGCCATGCTATAGATCTGGTTCAAGCCACACGCCTCAAATTCTGACGGCATAAGAAAGAAATCTGAACCGGCTTCAACCAAGTGCGCGAAACGATTGCTATAAGCTTCAACAAAGGCAAATTTATGTGGATACAACGAAGCGATTTTCTGCAAACGAGTGGCAACTTCAGGTTCACCCGTCCCAACAATAATCACTTGAACATCATTACGTAAAAACTGCTCGAGGATGGGTAGAATGTAATGAAACCCTTTTTGGTGAGTTAAACGACAAACCATACCAAACAGTGGTAATGAACGTTTAGGTAATTGCAGCTCTTCTTGCAGTATCTGTTTGCTTGCTAATTTACCCGCATGCAGCGATTCCGCCTCATCTGAATAGCCAAGAGGAAGATATTCATCCTGTTGTGGATTCCATTCACTGTAATCACAGCCATTGACAATACCGTGAAGATCCCTTGCTCTGTGTACAAAATCATCAACCAGTCCATGAGAGCCCAAAGGCGTCAGCAATTCAGATGCATAATTAGGACTGACTGCATTAATTTTATCGGCAAAGGCAATACCTGCACGCAGCATGCTAACGTGATCATGCCCATATTGCAGAAACTCCATACCAGATAAATTTAATTCAGGAATAATTTCTAATTGATGATAAGAGAAGATCCCCTTGAAGATAGCATTATGCACCGTCAAGACACTCTTCATCTCAGAAAAGTATGGGTCGTGCTGATAACGAGTTCTAAGCAAGAAAGGAACTAATCCTGTATGCCAATCATTAGCGTGAATAACTTGCGGTTTTTTGCCTAATTTCGGCAACACATCCAGACTCGCTGCTGAAAAAAAGCCAAAACGTTCACCGTTATCTGAATAGGCTTGGTTATTCTCACCATACATTTCTGGACGGTCAAAATAATGTGGGCAGTCGATCAAATAGACTGGTACACCATCAAGCTGCATTTCACGCACTCGATATTGGGTGTGAGGCCAATGAGTAAGCTCAGTCTCTAACACAACTGGAGCTTCATTTAGCCCCGGTATAGAGCGATAAGCAGGTAGCACAATGGCTACCTGATGATCTAACTCTTGAAGTGCTTTCGGTAGCGCCTTGGCGACATCCGCCAAACCACCACTTTTAATCAATCCCTGTGCTTCTGAAACGGTAAACCAAACCTCGATTTTTTCCCTTTTAGAATCCAACTTTCGTTCCTTTTGCAATAACAACGATCCCCTCATCTGACACGTGGAAGCGTTGTCTATCAAGCTCTAGATCTTCACCAATGATGGTACCTGGTGCAATCTCAACATTTTTATCAATAATTGTGCGTTTAATACTACAGCCTTCACCGATTTTGACATCACCTAAAATCACTGACTCACTAATTAAAGTATTTGCGGCAATATTACTGCGATAGCCTAGCACTGATTTGTATATCTTTGCACCTTGAATATAGCTACCACCAGAGATCAAGCTATCTGTAATTTGTACTTTACGATCATGTGAATCTACAAAGGTTGCTGGCGGTAATGGCGGATAATAAGTGTGCAATGGCCAACTACGGTTATAGAGTGAGAAATCGGCATCGTGCTCAAGTAAGTCCATATGAGCAGACCAGTAGGCATCAATCGTACCCACATCGCGCCAATAAGTGGCTTCTTTTTCACCCTTGATAACATTCGTAGAAAAATCATAGACATAAACCCCACCTTCAGGGAAGAGTTTAGGAATGATATCTTTACCGAAATCATGACTAGATTCTTTATTCTCAGCGTCTAAGCGTAACTCTTCGCATAATGTGTTTGCGTCAAAAATATAGTTACCCATAGAAACAAGAGCAAGATCAGGGTGTCCAGGGATAGACTTAGGATTACTAGGCTTTTCTTCAAAGCCGATCATTTTGCCATGCTCATCAACTTCAATAACACCAAATTGAGAAGCCTCAGAGAGTGGCATTCTTAAAGCCGATACAGTCAATTTCGCATCAACGCGCTTGTGGAAGTCAAGCATCTGACGTATATCCATTTTATAAATATGGTCAGAACCGAAGATACACACTTGATCAGGTGCTGATAGCTCGATAAAACTAATATTTTGGTAGATAGCATCTGCCGTCCCCTCGTACCAACGCTTACCATCACGCATCTGTGCTGGAATCGAGTCAATAAAGCGGTCCGTGATACTCGTCAAATTCCATCCTTTCTTCATATGTAGATAAAGGGACTGTGATTTGAACTGTGTCAATACATAAATACGCATAAGATCTGCGTTAACAAAGTTGTTAAGTGCAAAGTCGATTAAGCGATAGCTACCACCAAATGGAACCGCAGGTTTACTACGAGATGCAGTCAAGGGCATCAAGCGAGAGCCTTCACCACCAGCAAGGATCATACCTAAAACACCAGCCATAATAATTCTCCATATTTTTTCATTTTTATATTCGCATTCCATACTTATTAGTATTGAGGGGGAGTATGGATGCTTTTCCTTTATATAACGCTCTTGTAAAATCCGAGATTTTGTAAAATACCTTTCACTCAAAAACGGATGCCTATACGTTATCGAATTGCTAGAAGAATTCAATTTTAAATACGCTGTTCTGTCGACTATTAATCCGTTAGATTGCCAACTCCTAACCTAGCTCACATTTCAATGCCCCATAAAATATAAATACAACAATGCATTAACCAAACGTTAATATCCGTTTTTTGTATCGTTTTTTCATCTCATATACACGCTATGAAAATCAATAATAAAACACATTTATGACATCCAGTTAAAACCTCTAGACACCTGATACAACAGCGTCAGTTTAAGGTTTTTTAGGTTAAATTTCGTTCGATACAAATCCCAATATGTCTGGCTAAGCCACATGACTTCCTTCTTGCCAGATATAGACTTGGCATTCTTTAGACTGCTTTGCCATATAAAGTGCGGTGTCAGCTTTAGCCAGAGCCTCTGTGATAGAACACCCTCCGTTTATCAGTGCCCCACCAATCGATAAGTCAATTGATGTTGAATTTTCTGCGCCCACGCTATTTGATGAAAGCTCAGTTAAACGTTTCGATAGTGCTAACAGACTGTTATAGCTATCACTTCTGACTACGATAAGAAATTCATTATCGGCCCAGCGGCCAGCAGAATCATATTCTCTTATTGCCAAATTTATGTTGTCGGTAACCTGTATGAGTTGTGAGTCAGTGATGACACACTTATCATTCTGAGCAGTCGTGCCATATTTTCCAATATCTATCCAAAGTAATCCAAAATGACTATTTTCTCGTTTTACTCTGGCTAATTCACTTTTAATCTCAGCTTCCATCCCTTTTTTATTGAGTAGTTGAGTCAAAGGATCAATGGTAGAGAGGTGATCGAGAGCAGAGGTTCTTATTGCCACTAATCGGTCAATATTAGCTTGTCCATGAAGGATTCCCTTGGTTAGTTTTTCGATAAAGCGCATCACCTCCCCGATTTCAGAATGTGGTTTATAAGTAAATTGAATGGGGTAGTCTTGAGTGCGGTACTGCTGTGCTGCCTTAACAAGGCGAGCGAAAGGACGTAGAAAGGTTAGCTCAATGACCAGCCAAATAGTGAGCAAAAATCCAACAAGCGTTAAGAGTAAAACACAACAAAGTAACGTGACATTCGTCGATGCCAACAAGCTATCCATATTAATAAAGGTAACCTCAAACCAATTCAGTGGCTTAATGTAGTTGATTGAAACCAAGGAATTACTGTCATTGTAGTCAACCAGTAGTGCGTTTGGCTCTGCTCCATTTTTTTGGGCTTTGATAGCCTGCACAACGTGAACATAATCATTAGGATCTTGGATAAAAGCCGACAGTGGTTTACCTTGAACTTTGCTTTTGAAATCGTCAGAAAATTGAATATTTGCATCTCTGATGAGCTGTACATTTAGTAACTCATCCACAAACAATGTATCAACCCCAATCGCATTCTCACGGAAGAGCCCGTCCATAAATGGTTCTAATGACAAACCGGTACCCACAATGCCGAGAAACTGACCATTTTTAATGATTGACTGGTTGATCCATAATTTAGTTATGCCTAAATGATGATCGTGATTGATGTTGACACCAAATGGTGCTGCTCGCTGTTTATGCTTAAAATACCACTGATCTTCAGCTTGCTCTGGATTCAAATGATAACGCAGCAAACTCGCTGACTCGCGTATATTCTCCGTTGAATTAAAGTAGTAAGCTAAATTTGAATCCAGAGCAACGAAAAAATTTTTGCTGAGCAACTGCCAGCGAAACTGTTCTAATGTATCTGTAGCTACGTCAATATAGACTGAATCTTCGGCATTTTCCGCCCATGTAATGATATTGGGATGCAAAGAAACCTGACGAACCAGTTCGACCTCTCTAATGATAGGGTCTAGCGTGTTGTTTGAACGGTAATGATTAACGACTTGGGAGTATTGATGCAGTAGGCCAATTGAAAACGCTTGCAAATGTGTTTTAACCAAACTCCACCCTACCACAATAAGTAGTAATGCAATCAAAGAAAAAACCACTAAGAACTTTCTTCTAATAATCATTTCTGGCCAATCTGATTAATTTTCAACCTATCAATAACCATTTGGCATCAGAATGTCAAAAAAATGACTACATTTTTTAATTAATATTTTTAATAATTGAAACAGATCAAATAATCAAGGCAAATAAATAAGGCAGCTCGAAAGCTGCCTTATTTTGGTAACGGTTGACACCATCACTCTATTTCTTTGAGTTTTTTCTCTTATCTGTCACTTCCCACTGCCCATTTTCATACAATGCAGTCCAACCCGATGGCTTACCATCAGTCTCAGTACGTACATAGTGCTCTTTAGACTTACGACTAAAGCGCACAACGGCTGGAAGACCATCCGGGTCATGGGTTGGAGCTGTGGTCAGATATTGATACTTATCTGTTATGCGATCTTTAAATCGAACTAACTCTTCAACTAATGGCGCACGAGTTTCGCGAGATTTAGGGAAATTACTGGCAGCAAAGAACAAACCCGCAGCACCATCACGCAATACAAAATAAGCATCTGAATTTTCACAAGCAAGCTCAGGGAAATGAACTGGGTCTTCTTTCGGTGGTGCCACTTCACCGCTTTTTAAGATCTTGCGCGTATTCTTACAGTCTTCGCTAGTACAATCCATATACTTACCGAAACGACCATTTTTGAGCACCATGTCAGAGCCACACTTGTCACACTCAACTACGGGGCCATCATAACCTTTTACTTTGAATTCACCATACTCAACGATATAGCCTTCACAATTCGGGTTATTACCACAAACGTGCATTTTCCGCTTATCGTCAATTAAGTAGGCGTCCATCGCCGTTTCACAGATTGGGCAACGTTTCTTAGCACGTAGCGCTGCTGTTTCAACGTCTTCTTCCAGAACGTTGATAACACCATCTTCGTCACCAAGGTTAATGGTTGTCTTACAGCGCTCTTTTGGTGGTAATGCATAACCTGAGCAACCCAAGAATACACCTGTCGAAGCGGTACGAATCCCCATTGGTCGTGAACATGTTGGACACTGAATATCCGTCATCACGATATGGTTAGGTCGCATACCACCTTGCTCTTCATCTAACTCTGCAGCTTCTAAGTCAGTGGTGAAATCATTAAAGAAGTTATCAAGTACATCTTTCCAATTTGCTGAACCTACCGCTACTTGGTCAAGTTTTTCTTCCATGCGGGCGGTAAAATCATAGTTCATCAAATCATTAAAGCTGGCATCAAGACGGTCGGTGACAATCTCTCCCATCTTCTCTGCATAGAAACGGCGCTGTTCTACTTTCACATAGCCACGATCTTGAATTGTTGAAATGATCGATGCATAAGTCGATGGTCGACCAATACCACGTTTCTCAAGTTCTTTAACCAACGCAGCTTCCGTGTAACGTGCCGGTGGTTTAGTGAAATGTTGTTTTGGATCGAGCACTTGCAATGCTAGTGTATCCCCGACCTTCACTGGTGGTAAGATCTGGTCTTCATTCTTACCCATTGGACGTTGAACACGCGTCCAACCATCAAACTTAAGAATGCGTCCTTTCGCTTTAAGCGTAAAATCAGCAGCCTTAACACTGACCGTGGTTGAATCATATTGTGCTGGCGTCATCTGACAAGCCACAAACTGATTCCAAATCAAGGCGTATAATTTATGAGCATCCGCTTCCATGCCTTGTAGATCATCAGTTTTGACATCCACACTGGACGGGCGAATCGCTTCGTGCGCCTCTTGAGCGCCTTGTTTGCTTCCGTAAACCAGTGGATTTTCTGGCAGATAAGCTTGTCCAAATTCATTGCCAATATAACTACGCACAGCCTCTACCGCTTCACCACTCAAATTCGTCGAATCGGTACGCATGTAGGTAATATAACCCCCTTCATACAGTCGCTGCGCTAGCATCATGGTTTTCTTAACACCATAACCTAAGCGCGTGCTCGCCGCCTGCTGGAGTGTCGAAGTGATAAAGGGAGCTGAAGGTTTACTGCTTGTTGGACGATCTTCACGCTTACAAACCTCGTAAGCCGCTTTTTCTAAGATAGCGACAGCCGCTTTGGTTTCCGCTTCGTTAACAGGTTTGAAAGCAACACCATCTTTCTGGGCAACAATTAAGCGAAAATCTGTTTTGTCTTGTGTCTTTGTGTCAGCGTGAATATCCCAAAATTCTTCAGGGATAAAAGCATTAATTTCGCGTTCACGTTCAACCAGTAGTTTTACTGCAACGGACTGAACTCGACCTGCCGACAAACCACGAGCGACCTTTTTCCACAACAACGGAGACACCATAAAACCCACAACGCGGTCCAAAAATCGTCGAGCTTGTTGTGCGTTGACACCATCCATATTCAACTCACCTGGAGTCTCAAATGCTTGCTGGATAGCATTTTTCGTGATTTCGTTAAACACCACTCGTTTATATCGCTGTTCATCGCCACCGATGATCTCACGAAGGTGCCAAGCGATGGCTTCTCCTTCGCGGTCCAAATCGGTTGCGAGATAAACGTAATCAGCATCTTTGGCTAATTTTTGCAGCTCAGAGACAACTTTTTCTTTCCCTGGCAAAATTTGATAATTAGCTTCCCAACCATTGTAGGGATCGATACCCATCTTCTTAATCAGAGAATTACGATCTTTTTCGCTTTTTAAACGTGCTTTTTCTTCAGCACTCAAATTCTTAGTAGAGGTAGGTGCTGCTTTCTTTGCGGTACTTTGACCGGCAGTAGGAAGATCACGGACATGTCCAACGCTCGATTTAACAACAAAATCTTTACCAAGATATTTGTTGATCGTCTTAGCCTTAGCTGGCGACTCCACTATAACGAGTGATTTACCCATAATTGACTCAAATGTCCTTAATCACTATGCGACCAGTAAATCGCATGACGTTCTAAAATATTGCTTCTTTTTTTACTATCGAGCCAGTTAACAAGAAGATCAACATGTTTTTGAAAAAATAAAACTCAACTGTTCGACAATTCACCAAAACGCGTTCACCATTTGTGTGCTGGCGTTGAGCTATTACCGCCTACTCATCCAAATGCAAAGCTGTGAAACAAACCTAAATAATTCAGGCTTACTTACCATGGCTATTGCATTGTTTATACCCAAACAACTTGAAGTTGCAGGTAGGCGGCAAGTGAGTTCATCCCCATGAGCATAGATAAACTATGTGATTGGGGTGAGCGAATGTAGCCAACACCGCTGCAACTTCAAATAGGAAGGGTATAGCTAGTTCAAGATTTCATGCTACAGATTGCGCGCACATACTAAAGTGAGTGCTGCGGGTTCGCGAAATTAAACTGACGAAATATGCAATAAATCACAAATTCTCATGTTTTGAGAAAAAACGATTACTACGCGAGCGCTTTAAGCAAGTAGTAATACTGATATTTTTCCACGATTTTCTATTTAAGATCATTGAAATTAACTCGCTTTTTGCGGCACTATCCCGTTGCAAATCCACTCATAAGGCATTCAACATGAGCGACAAACAATCTATCACCGAATTTGATTTACTACTTATCGCCAATCAGATCATTCAACAACATGATAGTTACATTGAGGGAATGAGAGCTGAAAGTGTAGAAGAGAAAGATGGGGTACTGGTATTTAAAGGTAATTATTTTTTAGATAACAACGGGCTGCCTACTGCCAATACAACGGCGGTGTTTAATATGTTTAAGTACCTAGCGCTGAATCTATCGAAAGAATTTACACTGGCTAAATAAGCTAGACCATAAAAAATAAATACAAAGCCTCAAAAGAGGCTTTGTGGAAAATACATTTAGTGACTTAAACCCGAAAATTTATCAAAGTAATCAGGGAAGGTTTTAGACGTACACTTAGGATCGTTAATCGTCACTGGCGTATCGCTCAGAGCGACCAACGAAAAACACATTGCCATGCGGTGGTCATCATAAGTATCAATCGCAGCATGCGTTAACAACGTTGGTGGTGTGATAATGATGTAGTCCTCACCCTCTTCAACTTCTGCACCAACCTTACGTAATTCAGTGGCCATAGCAGCAAGGCGATCCGTCTCTTTAACACGCCAGTTGTACACATTACGAATAGCGGTTGTACCTTGAGCAAAGAGTGCCGTTGTCGCAATAGTCATTGCTGCGTCAGGAATATGGTTAAAATCCAAATCAACGGCGTTTAATTGGCCGCGACGCGCAATTACATAATCGTCTCCCCACTCGATCTCCGCTCCCATTTTTTCTAAGGCATCAGCGAATTGAATATCGCCTTGAATACTGTTTTTACCAATACCCGTCACCTTGATTTCACCGCCTCGAATCGCAGCTGCGGCAAGAAAATAAGAAGCCGAAGAAGCATCACCTTCCACCAAAAATTGCCCTGGAGATTGATACGTTTGTCCGGCAGGAATGACAAACTGTTGGTAGTTATTATTGACAACTTTAACACCAAATTGCGCCATGATATGCAGTGTGATATCGATATATGGTTTTGATACTAGCTCACCTACGATATTAATGGTGACGTCACCTTCGGCAAGTGGTGCTGACATCAAAAACGCGGTCAAAAACTGGCTAGAAATAGAGCCATCGATAGCCACGCTACCCGCCTTTAGACCAGTAGCGGTGATTTTAAGTGGAGGAAAGTGCTCGTTCTCTAAATACTCTATTTGTGCGCCGGCTTCCCGTAAGGCATCGACTAAATGACCAATTGGACGCTCTTTCATACGCGGCTCGCCCGTTAAAACAAACTCACCTTGTCCTAAGCATAGTGCGGCCGCTAAAGGACGCATTGCCGTTCCCGCATTGCCTAAAAATAGTTCGGTTAACTGAGAAACGCTAAATGGCTTACCTAGGCCTTCCACTTCACAGACGGTTTTATCCTCAGATAATCGATAAACCACCCCTAATTTGGTCAAAGCGTTTAGCATATGTCGAATATCATCACTATCGAGCAAATTCGTTAGCGTGGTGGTGCCTTTGGCAAGAGCGGCTAGCAAGAGCGCTCGGTTTGATACACTTTTAGAACCGGGTAAGTTGACTTCCCCATTCATTTTTTTAATTGGTTTTAAGGTAAGGCTTTCCATTAATGTTGTGTTTCCTTGCATCCCCCAAAGTCTTCCTGCGCACTTTGAGACGATGAAAATTCTTCGTACTTGCAGCCTATCTAAAAATAAAAGTGAACTCCAGCATAAATATGCTCTTTTCGACCTTCTGATCACTCACGATAAGTGGACCAATCAAACTCATGAATAAGCTCAGCAGTTAAAGCTAACTGCCAATGATTAATTGGCCAAACGGCAATTTGACGTTGAGGCTAAAACCATCACAAAATCTCCCCCCACCGGCAACCATTGGCAAACTATCAAAAAATCAATACTATTCTGACTAAACATCCCCATTTTACTTCCCTTAACAGGTGTCGGATTTAGCATGACCATTTATCTTCCTCAACTGGAACTTGATGACTTCTCGTTTCCCTCACCTTATGAAGCCTTGCAAGAACCAAACGGCCTACTCGCATTTGGTGGTGACTTACAACCACAACGTATATACAGTGCATATCGACAAGGTATTTTCCCTTGGTATGGACCGGGAGAACCCATTCTTTGGTGGAGCCCTTCACCCCGTGCAGTGTTTGACCCAAAATCCTTTACGCCAGCAAGAAGCGTAAAAAAATTCCAGAAAAAACATAACTATAAAATCAGCATCAATCACGCAACGCAAGACGTCATCACCCAATGTGCCAAGCTGAGACCCGCAGATCAAACATGGTTAAATTCAGACATGAGAAAATCGTATCTTGAGCTGTCGAAATTAGGACTCTGTCATTCGGTTGAGGTATGGGATGACTCAGAATTAATCGGCGGTTTGTATGGAATACAAGTGGGGCGACTATTTTGTGGCGAGTCGATGTTTAGTATCAAAACAAACGCATCGAAAATTGCACTTTGGTATTTTTGCCAACATTTTCAGTTACATGGTGGTCAATTGATAGATTGCCAAGTCATGAATCCCCACTTACTTTCTTTGGGGGCTGTCGAATTACAACGCGACGACTTTCTTAAATCCTTGCTATCTTTTAGAGATGAGTCTTTGGACAAATGCTGCTTTATTCCCCAATGGCTTACCTTATCAAGTGAGGGATAACCATGAGTTCGGAACTACACCAAATACGTATTGGTTTAACCAACAACCACCCTTGTAGTTATTTAAAAGATCGACAAGAACGAGTGGCCGTGGCACTCGACCCAAGTATGCAATCTCCAGATAATTATGAAGTTTTATTGGCTAATGGCTTTCGTCGCAGTGGTGATACCATTTATAAGCCTCATTGTGAAAGCTGCAATTCATGTCAGGCATTGCGTGTATCGGTTAACGAATTTAGTGTTTCAAATAGCCAAAAACGCCTGTTGAAAAAAGCGTACTCTTATCGATGGCAACTCAAAACAGAAATGGATGAAGGCTGGTTCAACCTTTATGCTCGTTATATTGAAGCAAGGCATCGTGATGGCAGCATGTTTCCACCTAAAGACGCCGAATTTCAACAGTTTTCGAGTTGTGAGTGGCTCAATACTCAATATCTGCATATCTACCAAGAAAATAAATTAGTAGCTATTGCAGTGACTGATATTCTCAGGCACAGTGCCAGCGCTTTTTATACCTTTTACGACCCAGACGCGGATATATCCTTAGGTACACTAGGCGTTCTATTTCAACTTCAATATTGTCAATCAACCGGTAAGCAGTGGTTATATCTGGGTTATCAAATTGATGAATGTCCGGCGATGAACTACAAAGTGCGCTTTCAACGCCATCAAAAGCTAGTAAATCAACGTTGGCAAGGGTAGAATACCGCCCAACTTTACATATTTATATTTTAACGGCAGAATGCGTCCGTTAAAAATCGCCAAGTTTCTAAAGAGGATTAAATGGCTAAAGAAGACGTAATTGAGATGCAAGGCACTGTCCTTGATACTCTTCCAAACACAATGTTCCGTGTTGAGCTAGAAAACGGTCACGTAGTTACAGCTCACATCTCTGGTAAAATGCGTAAGAACTACATTCGTATTCTTACTGGTGACAAAGTAACTGTTGAGATGACTCCATACGACCTATCTAAAGGCCGCATCGTCTTCCGTGCTCGTTAATCGCTGATTTTCGAACACAACAAAAAACGGAGCTAATTGCTCCGTTTTTTGTTGTCTATCAATAGGAAAGCATTGCTACTTTCCTAAAGACTATGCCGCATTAGTGCACCGCTTCCTCACGTGAACCAATGTATTTAAACTTGAGTTCATCACCCTCCAAGTCGACTTTAACGGTACCACCTTCAACCAATGAGCCAAACAACAGCTCATTAGCTAGAGGTTTTTTCAATTTATCTTGAATCACACGCCCCATCGGACGAGCACCCATCTCCTTGTCGTAACCCAAGGTTGCTAACCAATGACGAGCATCTTCTGAAACCTCTAAGGAGACGCCTCTCGCATCGAGTTGTGCTTTGCAGCTCAACAATAAACTTATCAACCACCTGGTGAATCACACGCTCATCTAAGCTATTAAACCAGATGATGTTATCTAGACGGTTACGGAATTCTGGGGTGAAGACTTTCTTAATTTCAGCCATGGCATCAAAACTGTTGTCTTGCTGAATCAAGCCAATGGATTTTTTCACCGTTTCCGCTACACCAGCGTTGGTCGTCATCACTAAAATAACATTACGAAAATCTGCTTTGCGTCCATTGTTATCTGTCAGCGTGCCATTATCCATTACTTGTAATAACAAGTTAAAGATATCTGGGTGCGCTTTTTCAATCTCATCCAACAACACCACTGAATGAGGATGTTTAATCACCGCATCCGTTAACAGTCCGCCTTGGTCATAGCCAACGTAACCCGGAGGTGCGCCAATCAATCGGCTAACTGAATGGCGTTCACCATATTCAGACATATCAAAACGCAGTAGTTCGATACCCAACAATTTAGACAACTGAACCGTCACTTCTGTTTTACCAACTCCAGTCGGGCCTGCAAACAGAAACGAACCAACCGGTTTGTTCTCGGCTCCAAGACCTGCACGGGATAGCTTGATCGCTTCGCTCAAAACATCAATAGCAGGATCTTGACCAAAAACCAGCATTTTCATTTTTTGATCAAGGTTTTGCAGAGTATCTTTATCAGAAGAGGATACGGATTTCTCTGGAATACGCGCCATTCTCGCCACCATGGCCTCGATGTCTGCGACACCGACCGTTTTCTTACGACGACTTGCAGGAGCCAGTCTGGAACGTGCACCCGCTTCATCAATAACGTCAATCGCCTTATCTGGTAAATGACGTTCATTAATGTATTTAGCCGAGAGCTCTACCGCTGCGCGTAATGCTTTATTGGTATAACGAACTTCATGGTGTGCTTCGTATTTGGGCTTCAAGCCCATCAAAATTTTAGTGGTATCGTCCAGTGATGGTTCCACCACATCAATTTTTTGGAATCGACGAGACAAAGCACGTTCTTTCTCAAAAATATTGTTGTACTCCTGATACGTCGTTGAACCAATACAGCGCAACTTGCCACTACTGAGTAATGGTTTAATTAAGTTAGCCGCATCAACTTGGCCACCAGAAGCAGCCCCCGCACCAATAATCGTGTGGATTTCATCGATAAAGAGTATTGCATCCTCTTCTTTTTCAAGCTGTTTTAATATGGTTTTGAAACGCTTTTCAAAATCACCGCGATATTTTGTTCCCGCTAAAAGTGAACCGATATCCAAAGAGTAAATAATACTATTTTGAATAATCTCAGGCACCTGCCCTTCAACTATTCTCCAAGCAAGACCTTCAGCAATCGCCGTTTTACCGACACCGGCTTCACCCACTAGCAATGGGTTATTTTTGCGACGACGACAAAGCACTTGAATGGTACGTTCAAGTTCTTTATCACGACCAATCAGTGGGTCAATCAAACCCTGTTTTGCAAGCTGGTTTAAATTGCTGGCAAAACTTTCTAAACGTTCATCAGAACCAACCTCTTCAGCAGCTTCACTGCCAAATGATTCTGAAGATGCCGAATCTTCACCATTGGCACCAGACGTTTTTGTAATGCCATGTGAAATGTAATTCACAATATCTAACCGGCTGATATCGTTTTTCTTCAATAGGTAAGCAGCGTGAGATTCTTGCTCGCTAAAAATCGCGACTAATACATTCGCTCCGGTGACTTCATTGCGACCAGATGATTGGACATGAAACACAGCTCGCTGAAGAACACGTTGAAAACTGAGTGTTGGTTGAGTTTCTCGACTTTCGTCGCTTTCGGGAATAAGAGGAGTCGTTTGATCGATAAAAATATCAAGCTCTTGGCGCAACGCATCCAAATCCGCTTGACAGGCTAATAATGCCTCTCTGGCTGCATCATTTTCTAATAATGCGAGTAGGAGGTGCTCGACGGTCATGAATTCATGTCTTTTGTCTCGCGCTCGAGCGAACGCGCCGTTTAGACTCGACTCTAGTTCTTTATTAAGCATAAGTACCTCCTTAAGGATCTACTTTGTCGTGCAAGCAAATGATTAAGCTTGCTCCATAGTACAAAGTAGTGGATGCTCATTTTCCTTTGAGTACAAAGTAACTTGCGCTACCTTGGTCTCTGCAATTTCAGCACTGTATGTGCCACAAACTGCTTTCCCTTCATAATGTACCTTGAGCATGACTTGCGTTGCTTTTTCAATATCTAGTGAGAAGAATCGCTCAAGGATTTCAATCACAAAGTCCATTGGCGTGTAATCGTCATTGTTAAGGATTACGTTGTACATTGCCGGTGGCTTAATGGCTGTCTTCTCACGCTCCAGAAGATCTGAGTCTGGAGTCACCCATTCAAAATTTTTACTCATGATGACCGCATTTAGAGTGTTTCTCTACTTAGAGTGTTCTCTGCATAGTGTAACTGTTGTGCCTCTCAGTAACTGTTTTGCCGTTCACATCAGTAAATGTTTTCGACACAGTTGAAAAACAACCCTTAGTTAAAGACTAATGCAGCAATTGTATCGCTGCAAATAAAACATTGCTATTCAGATCGAGCCTAGATGTAATTGGCTAAAATTACAGCAGAAATACAGCATCTATATTAAAAATTTATGGACTTACCCTGCTTTTGTTCGTTACGGAAATGTAATGCTTAAAAGTGATTTGTTTGCAAATATGTCGAATATTATACATTTTGCCTATTGACTGAGCGAAATCATTGGCTACATTGGTCAATTAGTGACTAAAAATTTGGCAGCGTCTGAATTGATATTCACTGATAGAGTCACATTTTTTGGATAGGTGTCTCGTCAATAACATCAGTAACTAAAATGCAATTAAGGATGTAAAGCATGGCTACAGGTACAGTTAAATGGTTTAACAACGCAAAAGGATTTGGGTTTATCTGCCCAGAAGGTGAAGATTCCGATATTTTTGCTCATTACTCAACAATTCAAATGGAAGGCTATCGCACGCTTAAAGCGGGGCAACAAGTTTCTTATGAAGTTGAAGAAGGCCCTAAAGGATATCACGCTAGCGCTGTTGTTCCCATTGAAGGTCAACTCGCAAAATAATCGCTGCCAATACGTGTATTTGATTAAAAAACCCGCCAACTGGCGGGTTTTGTTGATTGTGGATTCGCGTTATGCACCAATAATGTCATTCAACGTTTTACTTGGACGCATTAAGGCCGACGCTTTTTCAAACACTGGCAAATAATAACCACCAAGGTCACCCGCGATACCCTGAGCTTCGTTTAGCTCAGCAATAATCGCTTGTTCGTTTGCCACCAGTTTCTCCGCAACTGGAGCAAATTCTGCTGCTAATTCAGCATCATCGCTTTGCTGAGCCAAAGCCTCCGCCCAGTAAGTCGCCAAATAATAGTGACTACCGCGGTTATCTAACTCGCGCACTCTGCGAGAAGGCGACTTATTCATATCTAGAAATTTACCTGTCGCTTTATCTAGAGCGTCAGCAAGAACTTTTGCTTTTGCATTACCAGTTACGATACTCAAATGCTCTAGAGAAGCCGCTAATGCTAAAAACTCACCCAAAGAATCCCAGCGTAAATGGTTCTCTTTTTCCACTTGCTGTACGTGTTTTGGAGCAGAACCACCAGCGCCTGTTTCAAATAAGCCACCACCGTTCATTAAAGGAACGATAGACAACATTTTTGCTGATGTTCCTAACTCTAGAATCGGGAAAAGATCCGTTAAGTAATCGCGCAACACATTACCGGTTACAGAGATGGTATCCTTGCCCTCTTTAAGGCGCACAAGCGTAAACTGTGTTGCTTCTACAGGTGACAAAATTTGAATATCTAAGCCTGATGTATCGTGGTCAGCTAGGTAAAGTTTTACTTTTTTAATTAGCTCACGATCGTGTGCACGCTGCTCATCAAGCCAGAAAATAGCTGGAACTCCCGTCGCACGGGCACGAGTCACTGCCAATTTCACCCAATCTTGAATCGGTGCATCTTTAACCTGACACATGCGGAAGATATCACCCTCTTCTACACTTTGTTCAAGTAAAACCTTACCTGAAGTATCCACTACGCGTACAGAACCTGCGGCATCAAGAATAAAGGTCTTATCATGAGAACCGTATTCTTCTGCTTTTTGAGCCATCAAACCAACGTTTGGCACACTGCCCATGGTCGTTGGATCAAACGCGCCATGCTGCTTACAAAAATCAATAACGGTTTGATAAACACCTGCATAGCAGCGGTCTGGAATCATCGCTTTAGTATCTTTTTGCTTACCGTCTGGTCCCCACATTTGACCTGAAGAACGCAACATAGCAGGCATAGAAGCATCGACAATAATATCGCTTGGTACGTGCAAGTTGGTAATACCACGATCAGAATCTACCATCGCAAGCGGTGGCTGTGTTGCGTAAACGGCCTCAATTGCCGCTTCAATTTCTTCTTTCTGTGCTTGAGGAAGGGATTGGATTTTCGCGTAAACATCACCTAAACCATTGTTTACATCCACACCTAAGCTGTCAAAAAGATCACCATATTTTGCAAATACGTCTTGGTAGTAAACTTTAACCGCATGACCAAAAATAACCGGATCAGACACTTTCATCATGGTTGCTTTCATATGTAAAGAAAGCAACACATCTTGCTGTTTAGCTGTTGCAATTTCTTTCTCAAAAAACTCAACCAAGGCGGTTTTGCTTAACACTGAAGCATCAATAATTTCTTTATCTAACAGTGCAAAGTCTTTCTTTAGAACTTTAGTTGTACCATCATTACCAACAAACTCGATCTTAACTTGCGTATCACCGTTGATGGTGACCGACTTCTCTGTACCAAAGAAATCTTTTTCTTCCATGCTTGAAACATGCGACTTAGATTGCGCAGACCAAGCTCCCATTGAATGTGGGTTTTTCTTAGCGTAATTTTTTACTGAAAGTGGCGCACGACGGTCTGAGTTGCCTTCACGCAACACTGGGTTTACTGCACTGCCTTTAATTTTATCGTAAGTTGCTTTAATGGCTTCTTCTTCGTAAGTACTTGGCTCTTCAGGATAATTTGGCAGAGCGTACCCTTTCGCCTGCAGTTCTTTAATCGCCGCTTTGAGTTGAGGTACTGATGCTGAAATGTTTGGCAACTTAATAATATTTGCTTCTGGCTTGGTCGCCAGTTCGCCTAGCTCAGCCAATGCATCGCCAATACGCTGTTCTTCTTTTAAATGCTCAGGGAAGCTAGCAATGATACGCCCTGCCAGTGAGATATCTCGAGTATCAACGTTGATGCCTGACGATGCGGTAAAAGATTGAATAATCGGCAATAATGAATACGTTGCTAATGCTGGTGCTTCGTCAGTAATGGTATAGATAATTGTAGGCTTTTCTGTAGGCATGAAATTTCCCTATTTTTTACTCACAGCGTTACTGGATAAAATAACGCTGTATGAATGTCTGCGTCTAACTGGTAGTGCATCCACATAGCTAGATCACGATCGTGTTACTCTTTTGAATATTGCATCGAATTTCGTTGAGCATGATTCGATTTTGCTCGCTGAGTGAAAGTCTCCGCTTCACTCATTGACAATAATAACCAAATGAAAATCGAGTGACTTCAGTATAATTAAACAAAACGGAGATAATAGTCTATTATCTTGTGCATCAATCCGCTTTTTTGGCGCGCAAATGATAGCCTAAATCCAAAGTTCAGAAAACTTTCAAACACAGTTCATTTACATTTTTGCAAGGTAGTTAACATGTCATCCCGCTTGCGCAGTGATTTCTCCTCTTCATCTCGATCTTCTCGTTCTTCTAATTTAAAACAGCGTGGCCAGCAAAAAAGGCGTCCGGCGGCGGCAAAAGCACCCTCAGATAACACTAAAAAACGTGTTTCAATTTCCGAACGCAAAATCATTATCTTCAACAAACCTTACGATACCTTGAGCCAGTTTACCGATGGCGAAGGTCGCAAAACACTCGCTGATTTCATCCCGGTTAAAGATGTCTATGCCGCAGGGCGATTAGATAGAGACAGCGAGGGATTAATGGTTTTAACCAATGATGGGATCTTGCAGGCTAAATTAACCCAGCCGCAATCGAAATCGCCAAAGACATACTGGGTACAAGTGGAAGGAGAGCCTCTGCAAGCTGACTTAGATAAACTGCGTAATGGTGTAGAGCTAAAAGATGGGATGACCCTCCCCGCCGTTGTGGAAATCATAGAACAGCCGCAGCTTTGGGAGCGTAATCCTCCAGTTCGTTTTCGCGCTAATATCCCTACTACATGGCTTGCTATCACCATAATCGAAGGCAGAAACCGTCAAGTAAGGCGAATGACCGCCAATATTGGCTTTCCGACTTTACGGCTCATTCGCTATTCATTGGGAGAAATGACCTTGGGCGATTTACAGCCCGGCGAATGGAAAGAAATTACTCTATAAATCTTTTCAAACAAAAAATGAAGCCTCTTGTCATAAGAGGCTTTAATTCGTTATTTATGGCGTTCTTTAAGCTTATTTATCACATCACTGAGCGATAATCCTTGGTCTTGCAGCAGTACTAACAAGTGATAGAGCAAATCTGCTGATTCACACACTAATTCCGCCTTATCGCCCGACGTCGCCGCAAGCGCAACTTCAACACCTTCTTCGCCCACTTTCTGCGAAATACGCTTGGTTCCCCGAGCGTAAAGGCTGGCAGTATAAGAGGAGTCTGGGTCGGCACTCTTGCGGGCAGCCAATAGCTGCTCAAGTTGATGAAGCCACACCATTTGTGACTCTTCTTGTGTGTCCGCATCCCAGCAGGTTGTCGTACCGGTGTGGCACGTTGGCCCAATAGGATCCACTTTCACCAGCAGCGTATCGTTATCGCAATCAAGAGCCATATTCTTCAGTTGTAATACATTGCCTGAAGTTTCACCTTTGGTCCAAAGGCGCTGTTTAGTTCGTGAGAAGAAGGTCACCTGCCCTGTTTGTGCGGTTTTTTGCAGCGCCTCCTGGTTCATGTAACCCATCATCAATACTTGGCTAGACTGAAAGTCTTGCACTATAGCCGGTACTAAGCCTTCGACTTTGTCCCAATCAATACGTTCAGAAAGTGCTGCTGCACTCGATACTTCAAAACTCATCGTCTTACCTCTACACCTTCTGCTTTCAAATACTGCTTCAATTCACCAATGTTGATGATCTGCTTATGGAATACTGATGCCGCGAGCGCACCGTCGACATTGGTTTGCTGATAAGCTTGCGCAAAATGCTCCATTGCACCAGCACCACCCGATGCTATCAAAGGTACGCGACACACTTCACGCACCATCTGTAATTGCTCTAAATCATAGCCATTACGCACACCATCTTGGTTCATCATGTTCAACACGATTTCACCTGCACCACGGTTTTGTACTTCTTGTACCCAATCTCGGGTTTCCCACTTTGTTGCTTTGGTGCGAGCTTCATCGCCAGTAAATTGGTAAACTTGGTATTTACCAGTTTCTTTATCGAAGTAAGAATCGATGCCAACTACGATGCACTGCACGCCAAATTTATCAGCTAAATCGGTGATCAGCTGTGGGTTAGCTAATGCTGGGGAATTGATGGAAACCTTATCAGCACCAAACTCTAAAATACGAGCGGCATCTTCAGCCGACTTAATACCACCAGCCACACAAAATGGAATATCAATCACTTCAGCAACGCGTGCAACCCAACTTTTATCAACGACTCGACCATCACTTGAGGCGGTAATATCATAAAACACCAACTCGTCTGCGCCTTCTTCGGCATACCGTTTAGCTAGCGGTACGATATCACCAATAATTTCGTGGTTGCGAAACTGAACCCCTTTCACCACTTGTCCATCACGAACATCCAAACAAGGGATTATGCGTTTTGCCAACATGCGAATGCCTCCTCTGCGGTGAACTTGCCATCGAGTAAGGCTCTACCGACGATCACACCAGCAACGCCGCTACCTTTTAGCGCTTCAATATCGGCCAAACTGCCGATACCACCCGATGATTGGAATTGCACTTGTGGGTATTGCTTGCACAAATCTACATACAACTCAACATTTGAGCCAGTTAACGTGCCATCACGGGAGATATCGGTACACAATACGTGTGTCAAACCCACCGTCAGATAATCATCGATCAGGGCTTCAATCGTTACACCTGAATCTTCTTGCCAACCTGAAATGGCCACTTTACGTGTACCGTTTTGATCAATGTTGATATCAAGCGCTAGCACAATTTTTTCTGCGCCATATTTTTCCATCCAACCTTTGACCAATTCAGGTTGTTTTACTGCAGTGGAACCAACCACGACGCGTTGCGCTCCCGCGGCTAATAAATCAACCACATCTTGCTCATTTCTTACTCCGCCACCAATTTGGATATTGGCAGGAGTGCTTGCAAGTAGTTTGGCAATCAGATCAAGCTGACGTGCTGACGTGTCTTTTGCTCCAGTCAAATCGACAAGGTGCAGCCAGTTGGCTCCGGCTTGGTGGTAGAGGTTAAATTGCTCTGCGGGGTCGACCTTATATTCGGTGACTTGGCCATAATCGCCTTGAAACAAGCGAACGACTTGGCCTTCAATTAAATCTAATGCTGGAATAATCATGTGTAATTCCCTTTATAATTCCAAGAAGTTCTTAATCAACGTTGAACCTGCTTTTGATGAGCGCTCTGGATGAAATTGTACGCCATAATAGTTACCGCTTTGCAGCGCGGCGGTAAAAGGTTTGCCGTATTCACATGCTGCAATGGTGTACTCACCAACTGGCATAGCAAAACTGTGTACGAAGTAGAAATACTCATCCTCTTCGATACCTTTAAACAGCGGGTGCCCAGCTTTGGCGCTGACCGTATTCCACCCCATATGCGGCAGCGGTAAATCTCCGGTATCCATTAAGCGAACTTCACCATCACACAAGCCTAAGCATTCCACTATCTCATTGGCTTTTTGGCCTTTTTCTTCGGATAATTTGCCTAATAATTGCATCCCCAAACAGATGCCGAGTAACGGCTTTTCAACTTGCTTAACCAAAGCGATCAAGTCTCGCTCTTGCAAGTTTTTCATCGCTTCGCTTGCTGTTCCCACCCCTGGCAAAAAGAGTTTATCTGCGGCTAGCACTACACTTGGTTGCTTTGATGTGGTGACAGGGTAACCTAAACGTTCAATAGCAAACTTAACCGAAGAGACATTGGCGCATCCCGTATCGATGATAACAACTTTTTGTTTTTCACTGGCTAACGACATTAAAGCACCCCTTTACTGCTAGGAAGTTCATTGCCTTCTACTCTAATCGCTTGGCGTAACGTACGGCCAAAGGCTTTAAACAAGCTTTCAATAATGTGGTGATCATTCTCACCAGTTGAAGAGAGATGCAGCGTGCACGCTAAAGTGTCCGTCAGTGAGCGGAAAAAGTGATACACCATTTCTGTAGATAGGTCCCCGACTTGTTCACGACTGAATGTTGCATCAAATTTAAGGTAAGGACGCCCTGACAGATCGAGCGCACACTGTGCCAAACATTCATCCATCGGTAATGAGAAACCAAAACGACCAATTCCACGTTTGTCACCTAGCGCATCTTTTAAGGCTTGTCCTAGCGCCAAAGCGGTATCTTCAACCGTGTGGTGATCATCGATGTGTAGATCACCATTAACACTCAACTTAAGTTGGAAGCCACCGTGAGTTGCTATTTGATCAAGCATATGGTCAAAAAAGCCCAATCCGGTTTCAATTTTGTTGTTACCACTTTCATCCAAATTCACCGCGACCTTAATGTCAGTTTCCTTGGTAGTACGTACTACTTCCGCAGTGCGAGCGTTGACCGTTAACGCTTTTAGAATCTCACGCCAGCCCATGGTTTGCGGGTGATATTGAATGCCACGAATCGCCATATTTTCAGCAAGTTGAAGATCCGTGGTGCGGTCGCCAATCACAACTGATTGTTGAAAATCTACCTTACCCGCTTGCAGGTATTCTTTCACCATACCCAATTTAGGCTTACGACAAGTGCAGTTATCTTTTTCGAAATGTGGACAGATCAACACATCATCAAATTTAACGCCTTGTGATTCAAACACATCCATCATCATATTATGTGGTGCATCAAAATCATCCTGCGGGTAGCTATCGGTACCTAACCCGTCTTGGTTTGTCACCATTACCAGTCTATACCCTGCCTCTTGCAGAGCCAGTAGACTTGGGATGACATAAGGTTCGAATTTGAGTTTGTCTAAGCGATCCACTTGAAAGTCGACCGGCGGCTCAACAATTAAGGTGCCATCTCGATCAATGAAGAGAATTTTTTGCTGCTTGCTCACGGGAATATCCTTTTCTATTGACCTATAACGTTTTATTCATCGTCATAGGCTTATTGTTTATTATTTCTCTGCCGCAACGTGTTTTTATACAAAGTGGCGACTAGTTATACCCAATAGGTTATTGGTAATAATTACGAATAAACGCGAGCGTTTTTTCACACTCTTCTCGATTACCCACACTGATTCTGACGCAGTCTTGGATCGGCGAATTTCGCAAGATAATCCCGTGCCCCCAGGCGGCTTTAAATAGCGCATCACCATCTGGGAATTTCACCAGTAAATAGTTGCCCCAACCTTCATAGACGGTCAAATTAGGCACCATATATAAACCAGCCTGTAGATATGCACGGTTCGCATTGAGATCCAATACTTGGAATTTAGCGCGAGCAAGACCAGCTTCAGACAGTGCCTGAATCGCTATTTCAGCGACAGGAACTGGCACAGGGTAAGGAGCAATCACTTTTTGTAATACGTCGATCAATTCTTTATTGGCTAAGGTAAAACCACAACGCAATCCAGCCAGTGCAAATGCTTTAGATAAGGTGCGCAAAATTGCCAAATTCGGATATTTCGCTAATAAATCAACGGTCGATGCCTCTGGACAAAAATCAATATATGCTTCATCCATCACCACAATGGCGCGATCTTTTGTCATCTCCAATAGCGAAATGATGTCGTTACGCTCAACCAAATTACCAGTTGGGTTATTTGGACTACAAACAAAAACGAGCTTCACATTATCCAAATTGGCAGTAATCGCATCCAAGTCAAGCTGCCACTCGTCTGTCAAAGGGACAACTTTACGCTCGACGCCAATGGTCTCTGCGCTAATCGCATACATACCGTAAGTCGGTGGACAGTATAAAATCGCGTCTTCGTTAGGTTCACAAAAAGCGCGGATCAACAGCTCGATACCTTCATCAGCACCACGTGAAGTGAGTACTTGTTCAGGTTTTACTCCCGCATAAGCCGCATAAGCGTCAATCATTGCTTTAGGTTGGCAATCGCTATAACGATTCAAGCGTGCGAAGTCTGTTTTGTATTCATTATTGAATGGAGATTCATTAGCGTTAAGCCAAACATCTCCTGTGCCACCAATACGGCGAGCTGACAGGTAAGGTTTTAATGCCTGAATCTGTTTACGAGCCAGTTTTTCCATGATCATTTCACCTTCTGCAATTTTTCGACTCGAATGGTTACCGCACGTTTATGGGCATCCAAACCTTCAGCTTCAGCCATCGTTACAACCGTTGGTGCAAGCAGTTGAAGCCCATCAGCGCTAAGTTCTTGCACTGTCATTCGCTTACTAAAGTCGGCCAGACCAAGGCTAGAATAAGTGCGTGTATAGCCGTAGGTTGGCAGCACATGGTTTGTACCTGAGGCGTAATCACCTGCCGATTCTGGCGACCAATCACCTAAGAAAATTGAGCCGGCATTATCAAGTAATGGCAACAACTCACGCGGGTTACGTGTTTGAACAATTAAGTGCTCAGGACCGTAATAGTTAGAGATAGAAACCGCTTGAGTTAATGATTCGGCAATTATGATCAAACTTGAAGCAAGCGCCTTTTCTGCGATAGCAGCACGTGACAACTCTTTTAGTTGCTTTTGTACCGCATCGGTGACTTGGTCTGCGATTACTGGCGATGGTGTTACCAGTACCACTTGAGAGTCGGGACCATGCTCGGCTTGGCTAAGTAAGTCTGCGGCAATAAAATCGGCATCGGCCGTTTCATCAGCAATTACAAGCACTTCTGAAGGACCCGCTGGCATATCAATGGCTGCACCACGAAAATCATTACTCACTTGGCGCTTTGCTTCTGTTACGTAGGCATTACCGGGGCCGAATATTTTGTCTACTTTAGAGACCGACTCTGTTCCATATGCCATTGCTGCAATCGCTTGACCGCCACCAACGTTATACACTTCATCGATATTGCATAACTTAGCAACATAGAGGATCTCATCTGCAATCGGTGGCGGTGAACAAAGCACGACTTTTCGACAACCTGCGATTTGAGCAGGAACGCCCAGCATCAAAACCGTAGAAGGAAGTGGTGCGCTGCCACCTGGAATGTATAATCCGACAGTATTGATAGGACGCGTTACTTGCTCGCAGACGACACCTGGTTGCGTTTCGACTTTGATTGGCTGTGGGCGCTGCGCTTTGTGAAACTTAGCAATATTGGCATAGGCTTGCTCTAATGCTTGCTTCATTTTGTCAGACAAGCGCTCTGAAGCGGCATCTATCTCTTCGCTCGACACTCGAATTGAGCTCGGTTTTACACGGTCAAACTTCTCTGTTAGCTCCAATAATGCCGCATCACCGTCGGCTTTCACTTTAGCGATCACCTCATTGACTGCAGCGGTAATGTTTACACCTTCGGCAATGGCTGGACGCTCCAAAATCGAATCTTGTTGAGTTTCACTCAATGATTGCCAAACAACTGTTCTCATCGTGGTTACTCCATCATCTTATCGATAGGTAGCACTAGAATGGAGCTTGCACCTAGCGCTTTAAGACGCTCCATCGTTTCCCAAAATAAATTCTCAGTGCTCACGACATGAACTGCCACGCGGTTTTTCTCAGCAGACAGAGGAAGAACCGTCGGGTCCTCAGCGCCAGGAAGAAGATCTTTGATTGCTTCTAATTGATCAACAGGAGCATGTAGCATGATGTATTTCGATTCTTTGGCTTGAATCACACCTTGCATACGCGTCAGTAAACGCGCGATCAGTGCTTGTTTGTCTTCCGTAAATTCACCTTGACGTTGAATAAGTGTCGCTTTGGATTGGAAAATTACCTCGGCTTCTTTAAGACCATTAGCTTCTAATGTCGCACCAGTTGAAACCAAGTCTGCAATCGCGTCAGCTAAGCCAGCGCGAGGAGCGACTTCAACTGAGCCTGTTAGCACACAGGTACTGAAATCAATGCCCTGTTTGTCCATATAGGCTTTCAGAAGTTGTGGGTAAGTCGTGGCAATGCGTTTGCCGGCTAAATCTTGAGGGCCGTTATATTGCTCATCTTTATTAATCGCAATAGATAAACGACAACCACCAAAATCAAGGCGACGTAGTGGTACAAATTCGCTTGGCTTGTTTTGTGATAGACGCTCTAAACGAACCTCTTCTAATTCGTTTTCACCGATAAAACCCAGATCAACGACACCGTCCATTACCAATCCTGGAATATCGTCATCACGTACAAGTAACAAATCAATTGGCATATTCATTGAGTGAACCACTAAACGCTCACCCATGATGTTAAATTTGACACCACATTTTTTCAGTAAGTCTTGGCACTCTTTACTCAAGCGACCTTTTTTCTGGATTGCGATTCTTAAGCGTTGTGTTTGCATGACGATTTCCCTATGTACAATTTATTGAATTTATTTGAATTTTAATTAAGCCGAAAATGAAAAAACCCTCGGGAGATTTGTGGTCTCCCGAGGGTTTTAATCTAAATGCTTTGACTTAACCACCGAGAGTTTCCTGCCTCCCGGGTATGCGTACACCTCCCCGAAAGATTATTTAGGGTGATGATGGTGATGAATGTTCATTACAAAATTACGCATACTTATGAGCCCTTGATTGGCTTACTGTCTTGCATCCACACTAACTAAGCCAGTCTGTTTTTTCAACCAAAAATTTAGTTTTTTTTCATCTTTCGTAAAAATACTAGTTAACACATTAAAAAAGGGAAGTTTTACCTTCCCCTATATTAATTTTTCATATTAAAAACTATGCATTTTCATAATTCGTAATTTTTGAACGAGATAAAGATGCAAGCACTAAACATACAATCACAAAGGCAACCGAAGCGGCACTAAAGGAGATCAGTACCGACGCCGTCATACCTAACACGACAAAACCGACACAAGAAACCAAGGCAGTTGCTAAAGCGTAAGGAAGCTGTGTGGATACATGGTCAATATGATTACAACGAGCACCTGTGGATGACAAAATTGTGGTGTCAGAAATCGGTGAACAGTGGTCACCAAACACAGAACCCGCAAGTACAGCACTTAGCATAGGTAGCATAAGCGCAATGTCTGTAGCTCCCGCCATGTCACCCGCTATCGGTAACATAATCCCAAACGTACCCCATGAGGTACCTGTAGAGAATGCCATCAGACCGGAAAGCAAAAACAAAATAACAGGCAACCAGTGAGGATTGATGTTGCCTTGAACAAGTGAAGACATGTAAGCGCCAGTCTTCATATCGCCAATGACAGAACCGATCGTCCAAGCGAAAACCAAAATTAGAATGGCACCAAACATAGACTTAGCACCAATCCACAATGTTTTCACAACATCAATCATTGGTAACTGTTGCTTAAATACCGTAAAGAGTGCCATTGCCAAGCCGACTAGACCGCCATAAATAAGCGAAGTGCCTACATCTGTATTTTCAAATGCACCAAACAAGTCAAAGGCTTTGCCATCGGCAGCCAATGATTGACCACCTGTGTATAACATCGCTGAAATAGTGGCAATAATAAGAAGTACAATTGGCAAAATAAGGTCAGATACTTTGCCGTGTTCGCTTTCTTTGATGTCTAGCTCTTCATTTAAATCATGAGCTTGTTGGCTATCATTATCATCATCAAAGCCACGACCTTGAGAAGCTTCCATTTCGTGTTTGCGCATTTGGCCAACATCCAACTGGAACCAAACCACAGCAAACACCATCAGCAAAGCGAAAATAGCGTAAAAATTCATTGGCACTAGACGAATGTATGCACCCAGCGCTGAATATTCAGTGATACCATGAGAAACAAGAATGCCACCAATGATAGTCATGATATAAGCACCCCAACTCGAAGCTGGCATCACAACGCACATCGGTGCTGCAGTTGAATCTAGAATATAAGCAAGCTTGGCACGAGAAACATAAAAACGGTCAGTAACAGGGCGAGAAATTGAGCCTACTGCCAAGCTATTAAAATAGTCGTCAACGAAAATAAACACACCCAAAAATGCAGCAAGCAATTTTGAACCGCGTTTGCTTTTGACTCGTACCTGCGCCCATCCAGCGAAGGCACGGGTACCACCAGACAATGTCAACAACGCTGTCATCATGCCTAATAAGAGTAAAAATCCGACAATACTCATATTCCAAGTATTGAGACCACCATCTTCCACAAACACACTAGCTACTTTAGTTACAACGTAGCTGCTACCATCGACTACCGAGTAATTGGTGAGTAGTAACGCGCCTAGCAAAATGCCGACACCAAGCGACACCAGAACACGGCGGGTAATAACGGCTAAACTCAACGCCACTAATGGCGGTAATAGCGATAAGGGAGATGATGCAAAATCGATTAAATTCATGATCTTCAAAAACCAGTAAGTAAATGGTCAGAGATCTACTGCAGACAAATTACGAGAAATCATTTCAACGCAATTAATGTTGAACTAAGCGAAAGGGAAGCGAACACTTCACCCAACCCTACAGTAGCGCTCCATAGTTTAACAAAATAATAGACTATGGCAGTGTTGTTCCTATTCGAATACAACCCCAGCGAGTAGTTTTAATATACACACTCACTTCGGCGACAAAACCTTTCACTTCTGCTCATTGGTATCACCCCAGCAAAAGTTACTCATTCCTATCGCGCCTCTACGTCAAAGAAAGTACAAAAAACCATTGTTAAGTCATTTTAACAACGATTCATTCCTTACTTCGCTTTAGGTGGTTGTCATTGTACTTAACAACAAACTCATTGCAACAGATGATCCAGTTTAAATTGGATCATTTCAGATCACACTGATAAGCAAGTGTTGACACTATTTTCATAAGTCGATGCAAGGTATATCACGAAGATATAATAAGAAAACAAATTTATCAGCGACTGAAAATAACATTGATAATCTTGTAATACCTGCTACTTAAGTATGAAACTGAAGAATCATTGGTTAGTTTCATATCTTTCACTTATCCCAATCTGACGTTGCCGAAGACTAGCCTAGTGTA